>CAVSMM010000012.1:0-175636 GCA_963729165.1 uncultured beta proteobacterium | reverse complement strand
GAAGAGTTCGCGCGTCAGGTCGAGGACGACTTTGCGCAGTTTGCCGACGGCCCGTCGACGGTAACTGACGAGGAGCTGCATCGAGTTGCAAGCTACTTTGCGCCTGCGCCCTATGAAGCGCTCGATGAGCAAGTGCTGCACATTTCCGATCGCGCTTTTGCACGCTGGGTGGAGCGCAGCGTTAAGCCGCACCGGGTATCGGGTTATCGCTCGGTGGTGCTGTCATTGAAGCCGACCGGCATCGCTCCCGGTGACGCAACGGCGGAGCAGATGGATCTAGTTGCCGACTGGGCCGAGCGTTACGGATTCGGTGAGATTCGCGTTTCGCACGAACAGAATCTGATCCTGCCCGATGTGCGGCTGGATCGGCTGCGCGCGCTGTGGGAAGAAGCAAAGGTTGCAGGTTTGGCGACGCCGAATATCGGATTGCTCACCGACATCATCGCGTGCCCCGGTGGCGATTTTTGTTCGCTTGCGAACGCGAAGTCGATTCCCATCGCCGAAGGCATCCAACGTCGCTTCGACGATCTCGATTATGTGCACGACCTGGGCGAAATCAACATCAATATTTCCGGCTGTATCAACTCGTGCGGGCATCACCATGTCGGTCATATCGGCATCCTCGGCGTCGACAAGGACGGTGATGAGTGGTACCAGGTTTCGCTGGGAGGAGCCGATGGCTCGTCTGCGGGCAGCGAACGCGTCGCGATCGGGCGCATCATCGGGCCCTCGTTCAAAGCCGATCAGATGCCCGACGTGATCGAGCGCTTGATCGATACGTTTGTGACGCTGCGCGACGAAGGCGAGCGCTTCATCGACACTGTCGTGCGCGTAGGACCTGTTCCGTTCAAGGAACGCGTTTATGGCGAAGGCGCTCTGAGGCACGAACGACGCGGCGAAGAGGTGGGCGCATGAATCGCGCACCGGTGTTGACTCACGAAGGCACCTGGATTGCAGACGACTGGTCGATCGTGCGCGGCGGGGAAGATGCCTTCGCGAACAACGGCAACGCGATGCTGCTGCCGCTGCCTTTGTATCTGACGCAATCGCCGTCGTCGGCACACGGCGTGTGCCTGTCGCCCACCGACGATGCGGCCGTGCTCCTTCCCTACCTGGGTTCGGTGCCGTTGATTGCGATCGACTTTCCGGTGTTCAACGACGGGCGCGGTTACTCCACAGCAGCTGTTCTACGCAGCCGCTATAAGTACCGCGGCGATCTGCGTGCGATCGGTGATGTGTTGATCGATCAACTGTTCTTTCTGCGCCGTGTCGGGTTCACGTCGTTTCTGCTGCGGGCCGATCAAGACCACGTCAAAGCTGCCGCGAAGATGCGAACTTTTTCAGACGCGTACCAGGGCGCTGCGGACAATCCGCTGCCGGCGTTCCGGCGTCATTCGCGACCGAACGCCCGCGAGCTAGCGGAGCACGACAAATGAGCGAACTGCGTGCCGCAGCGCCGCGCGTCTACTTCGTCGGAGCCGGCCCGGGCGCCTTGGATCTGCTGACACTGCGCGCAGCACGCATCCTCGCGAGCGCCGAATTCGTACTGCACGACGCGCTGGTCGAAGCATCGGTGCTCGAACTCGCGCCGCGCGCGCAGCGCATTGCCGTTGGCAAGCGCGCGCAGCGGCCTTCGACCGCGCAGCGCTTCATCAACAAGACACTGGTCGATTGCGCTCGCAAATCATCCTGCGTAGTGCGGCTTAAGGGCGGCGACCCGTCCGTTTTCGGCCGGCTTGACGAAGAGATGCAGGCGTTGCGCGCCGCCGGAATCGCTTTCGAAGTCGTTCCGGGAATCACCGCTGCCAGCGCAGCGGCTGCCGAGCTGCAGGCGTCTCTGACGTTGCGCGGCATCGCTCGCGCGGTGACGTTTCTGACGCCTTGCGTATGCGACGAGCATGACGACGCGATCTGGGATCCCGCGATCGACAGCCTACGAGCCGGGGGCTCGCTCGGTGTCTATATGGCAGGGCGACACATCTCTGCGACCGCACAGCGGCTGATGCGAGATGGCCGGCTTGCGGCGACGCCGATAGCGATTCTTGAAAGCGTTAGCCTCGCGGATTCGAAACACTGGCTCGGAACGCTCGCCACCGCAGCCGTCTCGCCGCCGGAGCTAGGCACCGGGCCCGTGATGCTGCTGATCGGAGAAGCGCTGCGCGGCGCGCTCGACCGTTCGAGCGAATGGGGCAGCGCGATCGCGCAAGCTGCGTAGCAGGTTCGCCAGGTCTGGGCGTCCGCTGGAGAGCCCCAGACGTCAGAAGAACGTGCAGCGTGCGCTAACCCAAAATGTGCCACCGTCAACGTCGCCACCTGCGCCGACCTTTGCGCGAGCTTTCAACGTTGGCAGCATGCATCTTTCGGTGGTGAAACCGACCGAGTTCATGAAATTGCGCATCGAATCGGATGGCAGGCCGAAAATGACTTTCGGTTTCGTGTATTGACCGGTGGCCGTCGCGCGCGGCGCTTCAATCCGGATTGCTGAACCCAGCCAGGTCGAATCGCTCGCCGACGTTCCGTAAAACGAGCTCGTGCCAAACGCTTGTAACGAGTTCGAACCCCCCTGCAATGATGAAGCAGTGCCCGGCGCCGACGTTTGATGCTGCGGCACGAGGGTGGTTTCGGGCATCACATCGAGTCGCAACTGCGCCGTACAGGGCAGTGTTGCGGCCACTAGCGCCAGCGCTACTACTGGCTTGTGCATCGGTGCGCGAACTAACAACACGTTGTTTAGCTTGCCGGCTACTTTCGGAAACTTGCCGGTGATGATCAACGATTGGACTTAATAATTCGCCTTAAACTGCAAATCGTCAAGCGTGTCGGCGACCGTGTTTACGCTAGATCGCGACATGCGCTGTCTAGATAAGTAAGCAGGGACGTGCTCTAGCTATTCTTTGACCATGATAGGTGTCGCGCTCGTAGGTTTTGCGGGCCTGATGGCTGCGCCGCCGCAAGGCACGCACGATGAAAAGGCGTGGTCTTTGCAATGGGCCTACAACCAAAACCGTGAACAGTTTGTTGCCGGGGAATCGTACCAACCTACTCAATCCAACTTCGCGCTGCAACGGCGGATTGCAGAGAACATGCGCGCTGGATTTGGGCACGACTACCGCGCACTGGACCTTCCGGCGGTAGAAGGTGTCCCGGCCGATAGTAACGGCCACGTTCATCAACTCGGAGTCGGCTGGCGGGCGGACACGCATCAACGCCGATACTGGCTGACGGCAGGATTGGCGGTGTCATCGAATGCGCTTAAACATGCGAGCGATCTGGAAGCAGAAGACGTGCGCTTCGCGGGCGCGTTCGAGCAGCGGCTTGGCGAATCGTGGCGGGTCGCTCTGCGCGCCGACGATAGTTTCGGGCGCTTCCGCGTGTATCCGGGATTCGAACTGTTTCTGCAGCCAACGCCCGCGCACGAAGTGCGTCTGGGTTTTCCGGAATCGTCGTGGCGATGGCAGTGGGCGCCCCGACTGCAATCGGAACTCGCGGTTGCTCCCGATGGCGGTCGTTGGCGCGTCCGCGACCCCACCCTCGAGCGACACTCGATCGTGCGGTTAAGTTCGTGGCGTGCCGCCTTGAGCCTGCACTGGCAGCCGTTCGACTTGCTTGGGGTAAAAGTCCAGGTGGGCCGGGTCTTCGAAACCACGCTGCGCTATCAACTGCGCGATGGCAGCGAAACACGCGTCGATCCGCCCGACGCGACTTTTTTCGGTATCGCTCTTAACGCACGTCTTTGAACTTGTCGTCTCACAGTTGCGCGTGCACCGCTGGCCAAATCCAGTCGGTGTGCGCGTCCGCTGCATCTAACATACACAGCAGCGCCGCTATCACCTTTTCTAATTTGAACAGATCGGAGGGCCCTATGTCACGACTGCTCGGCCTGGGCGAGCGGTTCCCGGAGTTCTCCTTGCAGGCCTGCGTCTCGGCCGAACCCGGGTCAGAATTCCGCATTGTTGATTCGCACGAGCTGGAGGGAACGTGGACTGCGATCTTCTTCTGGCCCCTCGATTTCACGTTCGTGTGTCCGACCGAGCTGGTGGAGTTCAACCGCGCGCTTCGGGAGTTTCGCGCCCTTGCCGCGAGGGTGTTCGGTGTGAGTGGAGATAGCCACCACACGCACCTCGCCTGGCGCAAGGAGAACCCGGCCCTTCGCAATCTCGAGTTCCCAATGGTGGCGGACGCGGGCAAGGAGGTGGCCGAAGCTCTCGGGATTCTGGATCCGATCGAGAAGGTCCCGCTTCGGGCAACCTACCTCCTCGACCAGGATAGGAAGATTCGGTGGCTCTGCGTGAACGATTTGAGCGTGGGCCGGAGCACCGGGGAAGTGCTGCGGGTCCTCGCGGCGCTCCAGTGCGGGGAGTTGTGCCCTGCCAACTGGACCCCGGGGCAAGCGACCCTCGGGCGGCCGAAGGACAAGGGGAAGGACGTGCCCTGGGAGACCAAGGAGCACGCCGCTTTCCGCTGAGGCGGCGTTCAGGGCGCGCCAGGCACGCCGGTCAATAGATGTGCAGCTTCTCCAGCAGTGCGAAGGTATCACCGACGCACTCGAACAGGTCCTTGTTGTGCTTGATCATCTTGCTGCGCATGTACACCCGAAGCCACTGCTTGTAGATGTACTGCTCATAGCGATCCAACATGTCCATCAGCGGCAGGTCGCGCTGCGCCAGCAGTCCCGCCAGGAACATCGCGCACTCGAAGCCGAGCGAGATCGACTGGAAGTAGGGTGAGCCCATGGCCGAATCGCCGACCAGGAACACCGGCGAGCTTGCGAATGGGTGATCGGTTCCCGCTCGCCGCAACTGCCGGCTGGTCGCATTGCGGGCCCGGTACAGATCCAGCGGGATCCGGATGATCTCCAGGTCGCCGACTATCGCGCCGTTGGTTTCCGTCTTGACCTTGGCGATGAAGTGGTCCATCGACTGGGCGATATGAGGGAAGTTGCTGCGAAGCCACTCACCGTCGAACCGTGACGGCATCCGCTCGTAGTCCTCGGCGGGGATGTTGACGATACCCGTCACGTGCGTGATGCTGCCGTCGCAGTACGTCCGGTGGACCGCCGGAATGAACTTGTAGTAGGCGTTCTCGATGTTCTTGTAGTACTTGCAATACTCGTTGCAGTCGTACGCTTGGCCATACAGGAAGGTGACGACGAGCGCGTATTCGAGGCGGAGCTTGAACGTATTCGCCTCTCCATCCGCCGCACGGGTGCTTGGCACCAGCTGATCCCGGAGCAGCGAGTTGGCGCCGGTGCAGTCGATCAGGACGTCTCCCGGCTGAACCATCGACATCGCGTCCTGCGCCGTGACAACGACCGCGGTGCGCTGTACCGGATGCGACTGACGCGCATCGATGAGATCGCTGAGGGAGCGCTCGATCGCGTTGAGCGGGCAGAACCCCAGCGTCCATCCCTGCAACAGTCCCATCAGGTCCGGCGGAATGGACTGCCGAAACGCGAGGCCCTCCTCGAGCTCCGATGGCTCAAAGATGGCCTCGACGCTCTCTCCATCAATGTAGTCGATACAGTAGCTCGGGATCGAATCCGCCACGAGGTACGGCGCGAGTTGGACCATCCGAGTCCGCGTGTAGTCGCGTCGCTTTTCATAGAGGCGGACGGAGAACCGGTCGGTCGACTGGAGCAGTGCCGTCAACAGCAGACCCACGGGTCCTGCGCCGATGACGTGGACCCCGCCCCCGGAAAGCAGAGTCTCGAAGGTGGTGAGACCGGATTGCGCGGGCATTCACGTCCTCCATCGAGCCGCTGATTGCAGCCTGCTTAGTATGTACCGGATCTTTGGCGCGTTCGCGGTGCTGACCGTTGCAAGACGATTGATTCCGCATGGGTCGTAAGCGGTCTGAAGCAAGCAAGCGATCAGTCGGCAGTGCTCATAGCCCTAATCAGCTAGCTTTTCTGCCGTTGAACGTGCGGCCGCGTAATCGGCGATCGCATCGAGCACGGTGCGAGCATCACCGATGAACGGCCTCACGTCGAACTTCAGGTGCGGGTGTTTGGCGCTCGCACGCTCGATCAGTTGCGGGACGTCGCGGCGCACGTGGCCACCCGGACCAAGGAACAACGGAACGACTTTGATCAACGTCGCTCCGCGCGCCACCAGATCTTCGACGGCGCCTGCGAAGTCGGGTGGCGAGTGTTCCAGGTACGCCAGCGCGACGGCGCAGTCGGGCTTGCGGCTCTCGACGCCGGCGCGAATCTGCTCGAACGGCGCCACCCACTGAGGGTCACGGGATCCGTGTGCGAGCAGGATGATGCCGTTCATGCTGACCTCGACTGTGATTCGGCCAGCTCGGTCAATCGCGCCAACAATGCATCCGGAATTTCCACGCCCTCAGTCAATGCGCGCTGCGCCAGTTGCGCTCTGCGTGCTCCCGGCAATCGCACGTCGGCGTCTGCGCACATTGCCTCGATCAACGCCTCGACTCGGGAGTGATAGATGTTCGTGCCTGCGAGTGCCGCGGGATCGATGACCAGAAAGGCCTGCCCCAACCGCGGCTGGTTACCGGCGTCGACAAAAAACGAGTCGGCCTCATAGCCGAAGTGCGCGCCAGTCAGCGACGTGCAAAGCAGCTCTACCACCAGTGCGAGCATTGCGCCTTTGACGCCGCCGACGGGAAGCATCATGCCGTCGAGTGCTGCCTTCGCGTCGGTGGTCGGCTTTCCGGCACGGTCGAGCGCCCATCCGAGCGGAATCGGCTTGCCTTGCTGTGCTGCGACCATCACCTTGCCGCGCGCAACCTCCGAGAGCGACAGGTCGATTACCAACGGTGCCGCATGTTTGCGCGGAAACACTGCGGCAATTGGATTGGTACCGAACAGCGCGCGCGAACCGTTCCATGCCGGCATTGCGGCGGGCGAATTGCTGAATGCAAGGCCGACCATGCTTTGCTCAGCCGCCGCGCTCAAGTGATAAGCAGCCACGCCAAAGTGGTGGCTGTTGGTGACCGCCGCGAATCCAACGCCTTGCGTTCGTGCTCGCGTGACCGCTTCCTCGATCGCCAGCGCACACGCCGGAAAGGCCAGGCCATTTTCCGCATCGATAAGGCATGCAGCGGGTTTTTGCTGAACGACTCGTGGCACGGCCTTGCCGTTCGCGCGGCCGTTCTTCAAGTGAGCTACGTATTGCGTGACGCGTGCACTACCGTGCGAAGGCAAGCCCTGCGCATCGGCGGCCACCAGCGCGCGCGCAGTGGTCGATGCCATCGCGCGACCCGCTCCCGCGGTGATGAGCGCATCTTCGATCATCGATTCGAGATGCTGCAGCGAAACGGTCGCCATCGTGTCTTTATCGCTTGGCAAGCGCGTGCAGCGCAGCGGCTACTCGCTGCGCAATCATCTCGCTAACGCGCGCGTTCGCCTCAACGGTGACTCCTGCGACGTGCGGCGTGAGAATCAGATTCGGAACGTCAGCCCACGCAGCGTTCGCCGCAAGCGGCTCGTGCTCGAACACGTCAAGCGCAGCGCCGCCGAGCGCGCCCGCACGCAGCGCGTCGATCACCGCGCTTTCTTCAACGATGCCGCCGCGCGCAGAGTTGATTACGATTGCACCGCGCTTCATCAGCGCAATCCGCGAAGCATTCAACATTCCGCGCGTCTGCGCCAGCAACGGCACGTGCAGTGAAACAACGTCTGCTTCGGCGAGCAGGGCCTCGAGGCTTCGATTTGCGACATCATGCTTGCGCCACGCTGCATCATCGGCGGCAACCATCGGATCGTGCGCAGCGACGTTCATTCCAAGGTTTTGCGCGAGACGCGCAGTGACGCGGCCGATCGAGCCAAATCCGATCAGCCCTAGCGTCTTGCCGCGAAGCTCGCGGCCGTGCGACAGCTGCGTGCGCGGCCAGCGACCGGCAGCGACTGCATCCGATGAGCGGTAAACGCCGCGCAACAGCATCATTGCCGTCGTGACAACGTATTCGGCGACCGACACGGCATTGGCGCCGGTTGCAGGGATCACTTCGATGCCACGCGCGGAACACGCGGTGGTATCGATGTTGTCGAGCCCGACACCGAGCCGGCCCACCACTTTCAATTTCGGTGCGCCGGCAATCAATGCGGCATCGACCTGCGTCCGATTGCGCACGATCAGCGCATCGGCAAGCTTCATCGCCGCATACAAATCGGCCGGACGATCGACCAGCGAAGATTCGTGCAAGACGTCGAAATCCGTGCGCAGCGACTGCACCGCCGAATCATCCATGAACTCGCTAATCACGATCATCATGTCAACAGCGTTTGGCCAGGTTTGACGCGCGAAAAGCGCACGGGTTGCTCGCTGAGCTGAAAGCAATCTTCATCGAGGCGCACGGTGACATAAGCAGAGTCTTCCAGTGAACCGCGCTGCGGAAAGTCCTGGCGGAAATGCGCACCGCGCGACTCCTTACGCTTTGCCGCAGCAGCCTGAATCGATCGGCTGACAAGAATCAGGTTCGACAGGTTCAGCCAGTCATGCCAAGTCAGATTGAAGGCGCGCTCGTTGCTTGCCATGCCGAGCGTGTTGAGTTGATCGTCGAGCTCGTTCAAGCGTCGCTCGGCGCGCATCAATCCCTCGGCATCGCGCACGATGCCGACGTCTTCCCACATGCACTCGAGCAATCCTTCGCGAATTTCTTCGACATTGCCGGCTTTCTGATTGAACGGCCCCTCGGCGATGGCGATCGCTTCCTGCAGCGTTGCTTCGTCAGGGATGCGCCATACGCCTTCGGCGCGCACCCACGCCGCCATTGCATCGCCCGCGATACCGCCGAACACAGTCGAGTTTGCAACGCCGTTACCGCCGAGGCGATTGGCGCCGTGCACACCACCGGTGTCTTCGCCGGCGGCAAATAACCCCGGCAACGACGTGCTGCAGTCGCCGTTAAACAGCACGCCTCCCATCATGTAGTGAGCGGTCGGCACGACTTCGACCATGCCGCCGGCCAGATCGAATCCACAATCGGCGCAGCGCTCGACCATTCCCTTGAACGCCTTGCGCACTTCGTCTGCGCCAAGGTGGCTCAACGTCAAATACACGCCGCCGTTCGGTGTGGTGTTGCCAGCGCGCATCTCGGCAAAGATCGCACGCGACACGATGTCGCGCGTTGCACGCTCGGCGCGGGCGTCGTGCTGCTGCATGAAGCGTTCACGCGCAGCGTTCAGCAGATAACCGCCCGCACCACGCAATCCTTCCTCCAGCACGGTGCCGGTCATGCGCGTGTCGCTTCCGGCAAGCAGCCCGGTCGGATGAAATTGCACCATTTCCATGTCGCGCAGCGTCAGGCCTGCGCGCAGCGCCATTGCCAATCCGTCGCAGCTCTTGTCACCCGACGGCGTGTGATATTTGTACATCGTTGGGCCGCCGCCCGTTGCGAGCAGTACCGCGCGCGCCTGCACGAACACGTATTCACCGGTGCGCATATCGATGTGCAGCACGCCCGCAATCGCATCGCCGCCCGCCGTTTTGATCAGCTCGATCGCTCGATGCTCTTCGAGTCGATGGATGTCGCGCGCCCACACCTGTTCGGCAAGGCGATTGATGATTTCGATGCCGGTGAGATCCCCTTTGTGAACCGTGCGATCGAAGGTTTGCCCGGCAAACGCTTTCTGATGAATCGTGCCGTCTGCATTGCGGTCGAACAGGCAACCCAATTCGTTTTCAAGCTCGCGCACTCGCTCGAGCGCGGTCGATACGAGTGTCCACGCCAAGTCCTGGTTGGACAGCCACGCTCCACCCTCGATCGTGTCCATGAAATGGCGTTCGACCGAATCGTCGGCGGCGAGGGCAACGTTGTAGCCGCCCTGAACCATGCGCGTGCATCCGCATTTTCCAAGCAGGCCCTTGACCGAGACCGTGACCGACAACTCCGGTGCGGCCTGCTTGGCATGCAAGGCAGCGAATAATCCCGCGCCCCCGGAGCCGAGAATCAGGATGTCGGTCTGTAACCTGCGCAAACTACGGCTCTGCGTCAATCTTCTCAGGCCTTCACGCCGAGTGATCGCAGCACGTCCGCGCGCCGCGCTTGCGCATCGCTGGCTATCGCGTCGTACAGGCTCGCGCCGTGGCTGTCCATTGCGACCAGCAACGGCCCGAAGTCGCGGATCGCGAAGCGCCACAGCGATTCCGGATTCAGATCGTCAAGATCGACGTCTTCAATGCGCTCGATCCACGTCGTTTGGAGCGCGGCGGCGCCGCCGACAACCGCCAGATACGCGCCCCCCATTTCGCTGAAGGCGGCGAGTGTTTGATTGCCCATGCCACCTTTGCCGATGATGATGCGCACGCCATGCGCCGACATCAGGCCGTGCGTGAAGCGCTCCATCCGCGCAGACGTTGTCGTGCCGATGCACAACGGCGCATAGCCGGCGGGATGTTCGTCCGAGCGCGGCACCTGCTTCGCGTTGGGCGCGGTGTGAACCACCGCGTGTCCACGCAGATCTAAACGCGTCGTGCGCCCGCGATCGAACAGGTGAATCAGCGTCGCGTCGCGCAGACCAAATAGTGTTTTCTGCAGCGTGACGGTGTCATTGACGCGCAGCGCACGGGCCTGCTGCTCGGTGATCGGCGTAGTGAGCTCGTAGTGCGCCATGCTCAAAAGCCGTACTCGACGCCGCGAGCGCTGAACGTGGCACGCGCTCGCCGAGCGGAATGACATTGCATGTTGACCGCCACCGGATTCATCGTGATGTGTGTGGCCGCAAGCTCGACATGCACTGCGAAGGCCGTGCTGTCGCCGCCGAGCCCCTGGGGCCCGACGCCGAGTGAGTTCACCGCGCCGGTCAATGCCGCTTCGAGCTTCGCACCCTCGGGATCTGTGCACGTCGAACCCAGCGCGCGTACGGCCGCACGCTTGGCGAGATGCACGCACAGGTCGGCGGTGCCGCCGATACCGACACCGACGATCGTCGGCGGACATGTCCTTCCGCCGGCATTCAGCACGCAGTCGATCACGAAGGTCTTGATCGCATCGACTCCGTCTGCCGGAATCGCCATCTTCAGAAATGAGTTGTTCTCCGACCCGGAGCCCTTCGGAATCATTTCGATCGATAGCTCGTCACTCGCATCGAAATCGAAATGGATCACCGGCACGCCGGGCCCGCACGAGGTCTGCTCATTGACGCGAGTGATCGGATGCACGATCGACGAGCGAAACGGTAGCTCGCGTGTGGCGCGCTCGCAGCCGCGTCTTATCGCCTGCTTCAGCTGCGCACCGTCGACCGCGACATCGCGCCCGATCGTGACGTTGTAGATCGGAATGCCGGTGTCCTGACACAGCAGGTTATCGGTCCGCTCCGCTACCGCGATGTTCGACACCATCGTGCCGAGCACCCGCTGCGCGGTCGACTCCGTTTCGCTCGCGGATAAGCGTGCGAATCCCGCCTTGATGTCCGGCGGCAACTGCTTGAGCGCCCGCACGTACAGCTCCTTGGCGGCCGTCTCGACTTGCGCAATATCGATCTTCAGCATCGTGTGGATCGTACGCGCTGCACGGCGCAGTGCCCGAAGCGATCGCGCTGCGCTAAGCGCCGAGATCGCGGTAGTACAGCGTCGTGGCGCAGAGCCCACCCTCGGGCAGCAGCGCATAACCGGGAATTACACCGACACGGGTCCAGCCCCGCCGCTCGTACAGGCGCTTGGCTTCGTCACTCGCGGTATCGAGCACCAGCAACGATTTTGCGCAATCGCGCGCCGTGTCTTCGGCCGCCTGCAATAGCGCGGCCCCGACACCGCGGCAGCGGGCGCGCCGATGCACCAGCATCTTCGACAGCTCTGCGCGGTGCGGCTGATTCTCGGGCTGGTTGAGGACGAGGTGCACGGTGCCGCAAATTCCATCTGCATCTTCGGCAACCAGCAGCGCTCGCTCGCCGGCGGCAACGCCTTGCGCAACGCCACGCCAGAACGCAACGGCCCGCTCGTGCGTCAATGGACGCATGAAACTCACCGACGCACCACCGTCAACGCAATCGCTCAACACGGCGGCAAGCTGATCGATCTGAGCGTCATCGAGCGCGTGCAGGCGTCGCACCGACCAGTCGGATGTCTTCATCGTGCGGATGCCAGACGCAACCTCTAGCTCATCGAGTGCAGGCCAATCATGTTGCCCTCGGTGTCGGTCACCAAGGCGATGAAGCCGTGCTGCCCGATAGAAAATTTTTCTTTGAAAATCTTGCCGCCTTGCGTTGAAGCACGCTTCGCCTCGACCGCGCAGTCCGCGCAGATGAAGTACACAATCGTGCTGTTGCCCCCTGATGGAAAGCCTTCCATTTGGATCAGAGCCCCCGCTGCACCGTTGGCTTCGGGCTGCATCGGAAAAGCCCACATCTCGAGGCCGCCGGGGTTCTCTAATTTCTGCAATTGAGCCTTGAAGACAGACTCATAGAACGCTCTGGCCCGATTCATGTCTTGCACATAGATTTCAAACCAACCGACAGCATTGCTTGCCATGATCAACCTCTTTTCTAGCGAAGTTTTGTGCGACCAAGACGCTTGGCGTTGGCAGTCGCCGTTCTGTGCACAGGTGCGAGCCCCTTGCCGAGAACGCCAAGCGCAGCGCGCTGAAACTGTGCTGCCGATCGAGCGGCAGACGGTTTCTTGCCGCGCGTGACGCCCAAAAAGGACTTGAAGAACGAGGCTGCCAGCGCCTGGTTTGCCAGCACGACTTGCACGGCCATTGCGCTCCACGACTCAACGAACGCCGCGTTCTTTTCGGCCACCATACGCTGAAACTCCGTGCGGTCGCGGGCGGAAGGCGTGCGACCCGAAAGCGCCATGCGAGTGACGCGGTGCGCGACGACCTGCGGCACCGCAAACGCAAGTTCTGCTGCCTTGACCGCGAGTGACGATTGAGCGCGCCTTCGACGAGTTGCCATAAGGTCTTTTGACTTTCGTTAGAACGAGCAGGTGCGTTCAACCAGCAAGGAATTCTTTCGGACTCACACCGGCTGAAGTGCTAGCTGCCGACGCATGCGCCAGCCTTGCATCAGCCAGACAAGTATCGCAATCGCCAGGCCGGGCAAATAAAACCAGTGCGCGCTGATGCGCTCGTTTGGCACCTTGACCGACACGATGTCATAGCCCTGCTCAATTCGCGCCTTCGCGGCGCGGCTGCCGAACCGCACTGCACTGACTTGCAGTTGTTCACCCAAGCCGCTGACGGTTAAACCCGCGTCGGCCAATCGCTTGCGCGAATCAACCGCCGGGTTCTTTCCATCGCCAGTGCGTGGACCGAGCTGCACAGCGACGGTCTTGTTCAGATCCTCACCCTCCATCGTCTGCCCCTTGATCACGAAAACCAGCCGATCACCTGTGTCCAGGCTGCTGGCGATCTCGTAGAAGCGGCCGGCGGGTGCGTCCGTGTACTCGGGTGCGATGAGGTCGGCGAACCAGTCGGGGCGGAACAATATGAAAGTGGCGATCAGCAGCAGCACGACCTCCCACCATCGACACTTGGTACGCAACCACCCAAGAGTCGCGGCGGCGAACGTCAGCGACGCGATCGTCGCCGTCGATGCGACCAGCGCGGCTTCCCACCAGCCATGAATGTCGATCAGAAGCAGCGCCGGGTTAAAAATCCAAATGAACGGCAGCAGAACGGTGCGCAGCGCGTAGACCGAACCCTGGATGCCGACCTGAATTGGATCCTCCTTTGCAATCGCGGCCGCCGCGAAGCTGGCAAGACCCACAGGCGGAGTGATGTCGCCCATGATCCCGTAATAAAAGACGAACAGATGCACCGCGATCAGCGGAATTACCAGACCGGATTGCGCGCCGAGCTCGACGATCACCGGCGCCATCAGCGTCGCGACCAGGATGTAGTTGGCCGTTGTCGGCACGCCCATGCCAAGCACCAGGCAGACAAACGCGGTAAACAGCAGCATCACCATCACGTTGCCGCCTGAAACGAGCTCGACGAAGTCGGTCATGCGCAAACCCAGCCCCGTCAACGTGATCGCGCCGACGATCAGGCCGGCGCAGCCGGTGGCGACCGCGATGCCGATCATGTTGCGTGCGCCATCGTTGCAACCGTGGATAACCTCACCGACTCCACGCTTGAATTCGGTGCCGAAGCTTTTCTTGCCCCTGAAGAACTCGATCATCGGACGCTGTGTCGTCATCAAGAGGACCTGCGCGACGATCGCGTAGAACGCAGACAGACCCGGTGACAGCTCTTCCACCATCAAACACCACAGCAGCACACCGATCGGAATCAGGAAGTGCATCCCGGCTTTAACCGTCGGCCACGCGGGCGGCAACACCGGGTTGTCGATATCGATATCGAGCGGCAGATCGGGCTCACGCGCGGCAACCCAGGTGCTGTAGATGTAAAGCGCGAGCAGCAGGGCGCCAAGAATCCAAGGGGCCGCAGCACCGAAGACCATCTGCGTGCCGATCGCAACGTAGTAGATCGCGCCGATCGCAGCGATCGTTCCCGCCAGCCCAAGCGCCCACGCGAGCAGTGCTGCGCCGGCGGTCCGCTCGCGCACTTTCGCCATTGGCTCCATGCCGAGCCGCATCGCCTCAAGATGCACGATGTAGAACAGAGCGATATAGCTGATCACCGCAGGAATGAAGGCGTGCCGGATGATTTCCGAATAAGGAATCCCGACGTACTCGACCATCAGGAAGGCCGCGGCGCCCATCACCGGCGGCATGATCTGCCCGTTGACCGATGACGACGTTTCGATCGCGGCCGCCTTGACGCCGCCGTAGCCGGCCTTCTTCATCAGCGGAATCGTGAAGATGCCGCCGGATACGACGTTGCTCACCGATGAGCCCGAGATCAGACCGTTCAATGCGGAGGACACGACCGCGACTTTTGCCGGCCCGCCACGCATATGTCCCAACAGTGCAAAGCTCACTTGCATCATGTAGTTGCCGCCGCCGGCACGATCGAGCAGCGTGCCGAACAACACGAAGACGAAGATGAACGCCACCGATACGCCTAGCGCGATACCGAAGACGCCTTCAGTAACGAGCCACATATGAGAAATCGTGCGCGGTATCGACGCGCCTTTGTGCGCGATCACATCGGGTAGATGCGCGCCGCCGAGTACATACAGAAGAAAAATCACTGCCAGCACCGCCATCGGCAAGCCGACTGCGCGCCGCGTGGCTTCGAGCAGCAACAGAATGCCGACCACGCCAACGACCACGTCAAATTGAGTGGGCGCACCGGGCCGCGTCGCGAGCTCGTTGTAGAACAAATAAAGATAGCCCGCGGCAAACGCCCCCGCAAAAGCGAAGATCCAATCGAGCACCGGCACGTGGTCGCGTGGCGAGCGCCTGCTCGCCGGAAACGCAAGAAACGCGAGAAACAGCCCCGTCGCCAAATGGATGGAGCGCGCCTCGGTGTCGTTGAACACGCCGAAGCGAATCACAAACGGCAGCGGCGATGCGTACCAGAGCTGGAAGATCACCCAAGCCAGGCCGACGCCGAGCATGACCTTCCCGTGCACTCCGACGGTCGAGCGCCCGCCCAGGTCGGCATCGACGACGAGCTGTTTGACTTTATCCAATTCGCCCAGCTGCATCTCTGCAGTCGGCGCGACGTTGTCTTCCAGTTTCTTATGGTCCATCGCTCCCCCAAAGCACAGACGGGCGGCAAGCCGCCCGTCGAGCTACGTCGCGTTGATCGGCGGCAAAGCCGTCCGTTCGACGCGACGATGCAAATGCCGCGGGCAAGGCCCGTCGGCATTTGCGCTACTTCATCCAGCCTTTTTCCTTGTAATACCGCACCGCACCTTCATGCAGCGGCGCAGACAAGCCATTTTTGATCATGTCCTCCGGCTTCAAGTTGGCTAATGCCGGATGCAGCTTCTTGAACTCGTCGAGGTTGTCGAACACCGCTTTGGTGACCGTGTAGACCACATCGGCAGGCACCTTGGCCGACGACACAACGGTCGCCTGCACGCCGAACGTTGTTGTCGGGTTGGGATTGTTCGGATACATGCCACCTGGGATTGTTGCGACCGCGTAGTACGGTTTTTCCTTAACCAGCTTATCGACTGCCGCGCCGGTCAATGAGATCAGCTTCGCTCCGCAAATCGTGGTCGGATCTTGAATGTTGGCCGAAGGGTGACCGACGCCATAGAAAAATCCGTCGATTTTGCCATCGCACAATGCCGACCCGTGCTCGTCGGGGCGCAGTTCCGACGCCAGTGCAAAGTCACCCATTTTCCAGCCCATCGCACCGATCAGTTCCTCCATTGACGAACGAGTGCCCGATCCGGGATTTCCGACGTTGAAGCGCTTGCCTTTGAAGTCTTCGAACTTTGTGACGTTCGATTCCTTGCGCGCAAGCACCGTGAACGGCTCTGGATGCAGCGCGAACACTGCACGCAAATCGCTCACTGCACCGTCTTTCTGGAAACCGCCCTGGCCCTTTGACGCCAAAAACTGCACGTCCGATTGCGCGACACCAAATTCAAGCTCGCCCGATTTCAGCAGATTCACATTCGCAACCGAACCGCCGGTGGACTCGACCGAGCAGCGCATCCCGTGCTTGGCGCGATCGCGATTAACGATGCGGCAGATTGCACCGCCGGCCGGGTAATAGACCCCTGTCACGCCGCCGGTGCCGATCGTTATAAAACGCTGCTGCTGCGCGCCTGCAATGCCCGGCAACGTCGCAGCGGTGACAAATGCGCCCGCAAATGCAGCCGCGCAAATCGAAATTCTGAACTTCATCGTCTGTCTCCTAGATTCCCCGCAGAGGAGCGGGCACGTTACGCGTCGCGGCAGCGCGGCGCAAGACCAAGCGGCCCGGCGGTGGGCAACGAGGCAGCATGGCAAACCCTACCAACGTATGCGGCCGCACTTCCCGTTAAAGAAAGGTGTCCTAACGCCCGACCGACTGCACCGCTGCATCCACGGCCTGACCCAGCCGCTGAATTAACAGATCGAGCTCATCGTCAGAGATGATGAAGGGTGGAGCGAGCAGCAAGTGGTCGCCGCGCGCGCCATCGATCGTCCCGCCCATGGGATAGCACATCAAGCCGGCTTCCATCGCCGCCTTCTTTACCTTTGCGTGGAGCTTGAGCGCGGGTTCGAACGCCTGCTTGGTCGCGCGATCGGCCACCAGCTCGAGAGCCTGAAACAGTCCGCGTCCACGGATATCGCCGACGTAGGGATGTTCGCGAAACGCTTCGCTCAGCCTCACCCCCAGTCGCGCGCCCTGCTGCGCGCAGCGCTCGACCAGCTTATCGCGCGCGAGAACCTGCTGGACCGCAAGCGCAGCCGCGCATGCCACCGGGTGACCGATGTACGTGTGACCGTGCTGGAAGAAACCGGAGCCTGCGCCGATCGCATCGATCACCTTGGCGCCGATCAACACCGCACCCACCGGTTGATAACCGCCGCCGAGTCCCTTCGCAATCGCCATCAGATCAGGCGCTACGCCTTCCTGTTCGCATGCGTGCAACGTGCCGGTTCGACCCATGCCGCACATCACTTCGTCGAGAATCAACAGCATGCCGTGCCGATCGCAGATCTCGCGCACGCGTTTGAAGTAACCCGGCGGAGGAGTCAGTGCGCCGCTGGTCGCACCGCCGACAGTCTCCGCAACGAATGCAATGACGTTTTCACCGCCGATGCGATCGACTGCCGTCTGCAGTTCCTGCGCGAGGCGCTCGCCATATTGCTCGGCCGATTCGCCATCGCGCTGGTCGCGATACGCATACGTGGGCGAGACGTGCTCGACGTCGATCAGCAACGGAGCGAACTGCCGGCGGCGCCACTGGTTGCCACCGACCGCAAGCGCTCCGAGGGTGTTGCCGTGATAACTGTTGCGGCGTGCGATGAATCGCGCGCGCCGCGACTCGCCCTTTTCCACGAAATACTGGCGCGCGAGCTTCAGCGCGGCCTCCATGGCTTCCGAGCCGCCGGACACTAGATACGCGTGTGAGGTGCCGGCGGGAGCGGACGCGATCAGCATGTCCGCCAGCTGCTCTGCAACTTCGGTCGAAAAGAAACTCGTGTGCGCGTACGCGATGCGATCGATCTGTGCGTGCATCGCTGCAAGCACATCGGGATGACCGTGCCCCAGACACGACACCGCAGCACCCCCAGAGGCGTCGAGATATTTGTTTCCGGCGCTATCGGTGATCCAACAGCCCTGCGCGCTTACCGCAACCGGATAATTGCCGCGCAACTGGCGGTGCAGGATGTGCGTTTCGTGATGCATCGGTTATTGGTAGGTGTAAGGCTTGACGTCGATTGTAGGAGTGCGGCCAGCAATTGCGTCGCAGACGAGTCTCGCGCTGCCCGCCGCCAGCGTCCATCCCAGCGCGCCGTGGCCAACGTTCAAGTACAGGTGCTCGACAGGAGTACGGCCAATGATGGGCCGCCCGCTCGGCGTCGCCGGCCGCTGGCCAGCCCACGGACGAATATCGCCATCGATCACGTCGTAGCCAAGCACTTCTCGCACGGCATCGAGTAGCGCGCTCGTCCGTGCCGGCGGAATCTCATTGCCTTGCGCGCCGATTTCGACGAAGCCGGCGACTCGCACGCGGTCTCCGAGCGGTGCGAAAACTACTTTGCGGCGTGCGTCCGTTATCGAGGTCTGCAAACGAACGGCGGCGGCGGCAGGGCGTACCGTGATTGAATAGCCCTTGAGCGGATAAATTGGAAGATGGATCCCGGCGGTGAGCGCGATCTCCGACGCGCCGATTCCGGCGGCAAGCACATACGCGTCGGCGCGCAGCGGTCCCTCATCGGTTAACAGTGCGCGCACGCTCGTTCCGTCAACATCGAAGCGAGTGGCGCAACGACGCAACTGCAGATCACCGCCGCGTTGCACGATGCGTTGTGCAAGCTGCACGCAGAATTCGCCGCAGTCCGCGGCTGCGTCGCTCGCGGTCCACACACCGCCGGCGATACGTTGCGCATACGCCTCAAGCGCCGGCTCCTGCTCGATACATTGCGCGCGCGTCAACACCGTCTGCCTGCTGCCGAGGCCCGCCTGGTAAAGCACTTGCGCCTGCGCCGATGCGAGCGACCGAGCGTCCGGATAGACGACGAGCTTGCCGCCGCGCGTGAAATGACATTCGATGCCCTCGCCTTCGATCAGTGGTTCGATGAATTCGCGCGAGAGCTCGGCGAGCCTTAGCAGACCCGCGGTAGTCCTGCGTGCATCCGCAGTGTTTGCATGACGAAGAAATTCAATGGCCCAGCGCCACTGCACCGGATCGAGACGGAAGTGCAGCTTCAACGGCGAATCGCGCGTCAGAAAGAGACTCGGCAGGCGCGGCGGCACCGATGCATCGGCCAGCGGCGCAACGAATGCATACGAAAGTTGTGCGCCGTTAGCTGAGCTGGCGCCCTGTCCGGCTGCGGCTTCGCGCTCGATGATCGTGACGCTATGACCTTCGGTTTGCAGAAAATAAGCCGAGGTCAAGCCGATGACGCCGGCGCCGATGACACAGATGTGCATCGCGCCAGTTTAGAGAAGCGATCTACAACGTGATCGCAGGCAAAAAAAGAGCGCGATGAACGCGCTCAATCTTGCTGCCAGGGAGATTACTTCGCGGGCGGCGGTGTGGTGGTCACCGTTCGATTGACGGTGCCGTCGGCGTTGATGCTGCGTTCGACGGTTGTTGTACCGCCCCTAGGTCCGGTCGTTACCGAATCGACTGCGCCATCGGCGCCGCGTGACCGATCAACCGTGCTAACGCCACCTTTCGGACCGACCACCGTCTTGTCCGTTAGTCCATCGGCGCCGCGCGTGCGATCGACCGTCGTGGTACTTCCGTTGGCGCGGGTGCGTGCGCTGTCGATTGCACCATCGGCGCCGCGGCTACGATCGATCGTGCTGACGTTTCCCTTCGGGCCGATGACGTTTGCATCGACGACGCCGTCGGCGCCACGTACGCGATCGACAGTCGTTGTCTGCCCTTTCGGACCCGTGACCGTCTTGTCGATGGCACCATCGGCACCTCGCGACCGATCAACTGTCGTCACGCCACCCTTCGGACCAACGACGGTCTTGTCTACAGCACCATCGACGCCGCGTGTCCGGTCGACCGTCGTGACACCGCCCTTTGGACCCGTAACTGTCTTGTCGACCAGGCCGTCGCCGCCGCGCGAGCGGTCCGTCGTCGTGACGCCACCGCGTGGACCGATGACCGTCTTGTCGACCACGCCATCGGCTCCGCGCGAACGGTCGACATTGGTGACTCCCCCGCGCCGACCGGTGATGGTTGCGTCGGTTGTGCCGGTGCCATCCTTGTAACGATCAACCGTTGTCACGCCGCCATTTCGGTGGGTTCGTGTGGCATCCACTGCGCCGTCGGCGCCACGGCTGCGTTGAACGCTTGTGGTCCCGCTGTGTTTTGCGCCGCTATGTTGAGCGGTCCGCGCCTCACCCGCTCGTGCATCTGCGTTGGCCGCTGCAACGGCCAGCGCACTCGCAACTGCCAACGTGACAACGCGAAAGTCAGTGACCTGTCGTAGAACTTTGTTCATCTCTCGCTCCGGTTCGGTTATTGAATTGAGCGTCTTCAATGACGCTTCAACCACAACGGCAGCGTAGGCGTGCGTGCCTACTGCCGTCTCTTTCCGAACTGCGAGGATTGTTGCGAGATGTAAGCGGACTTAACCCGCGATAAGCGGCCGAAAACGCCGCGCGAACAGGACATAGAGAGTTGCTATCGACAGAATCACAAACCAGAGTAACGACCACTGGGCAATCGTCAACCCAAGCAGCGTCCATGCGGACTCCGAACAGTCGCCGCTACCGCGAAACACTTTCGGCAATACGTCCGTCAGCGGAAAATTTTCCAGCATCGCTCCCAAGCCCGGACCGCACGACATCCCTTGTGGATTCATCTGCAGCCAGACATGCCACCCTGCAATGCCAGCGCCCGTCAGGGCCGACAGCAACATCAGGACGCCAAACCAGCGACCCGCCGTGCGCCGACTGAGCGCCGCCGCGACGAGGGCAAACAACGCGAAAGCAAAGTAAGCAATGCGCTGAAAAATGCACAGCGGACAAGGGTCGAGTCCGACCAGGTGCTGCAACAGCAATGCAATTCCGATCAACGCCAGTGAAACAACAGCGAGCGTTGTGTAAGCGATCCGGGGGTTGAAAGTCATGGGCTCAAGTCGCGTGCAATCTTTAAAGAGTCACTGCACCTCGAACGACAGGGTCGTGAAGTCGCTCTCCCAATCGGTTGCCGGCCTGTTCGATGAGCGCAACTCAGTTCCACGCAACAGCCACTTGCCCGCGCGGGAGATCTTAAAGACCGCGCGCCCGGCGAAATCCGTCTTCTTGAACGAACGATTCGTTCTGCCTTCGCGCACGATGCCCAGCGAAAAGTCGGCGAGCGGCGCGCCGTTTCTGAGCACGCGGACCGGAAACTCGTCACCGGCGCGCAACATCGTCGGATCTTTTTCGGGAACGATCTCGAGCGGCAGGCCAACCGGCTCACTCCAGGAACGGTCGGCTTTCGTGCGGCCGGTACGACCCACTACAACAAAGGTCTTCGCATGTTTCGCAGAGATCTCGCGCCACGCTTTCGATCCTTTGCCGGCATACCAGGCCTGCGCTAACAATGACGGCGCATCAATTTCATCCAAATAGTGTTGCACCTCTTTACGACTCAGCTCAATCGCCTTCGGCGCTAGCGACAACCAAATCGTAGCGATGCCCGGGTCGGACAAAGGGACCCTTAGTTCGAGCGACTTCTTTTCGGGGGCACCCGCCTGCACATCGATGATCTTGCGATTCAGACGAGCGCGCGCGGCCTCGATTCGGTCAGGCTTGAAAGCGACATCAAACGTTGCGAACTTGTCACCGCTGGTCAAATCGATCTGGGCAATGGTCCCTGGCGGCACCGTCGTGCGGCGCGGTTGCAGCCACGTGTCGTGCGCTGATGCAGCCGAAGCCATGCCGCTCAGAACGAGCGCTGCAAGCAGCGTCTGCCAATGCTTCATCGCTCCTGCGGCTGATAACGGCGCGGCAGGATCACTCGGAAAACCGTGCCCAGTTCCGCGCTGGACTCCAACTCAATCGTGGCGTTCAGCAAGTCGCCCAACCGCTTGACGATCGACAGGCCGACGCCTTCGCCTCGCTGCTGATCGACCTCGCGTTCGTCCTCGTCGATCGCGGAGCGGTTAGTGTCGGCAGCCTCCGGATTGACGCCGGCCTTGCGGTCGATGTCGTGAGACGCGAGTGTGGCTGCCTTTAGAGCGTTGAGCATCGGCGCACCTGGACCGGCGTGAAACCCTGGACCGGTGTCCTGAACCGAGAACATCCAGCGTTCCTGGTCGTTCTCTTTACTGTCACCCCAACTCACGGTCACGCCGCCGGCGCGCGTGTACCTCAGCGCGTTGATCAACAAATTCTGCGCAACGCGGCGAATCTTTACCGCGTCGCCTTCCACAATCAGAGTCTCCGGACCCGCGGTCTTCAAGTAGAGATTGCGCTCCTGAGCCTGCGCCTGCAACCCTTCGCACAGATCGTGCAGCACGCGCGCGGCATCGAACGTTTTGAGTTCGAGCTGCTCGTGGCCCGCCTGCAATCGCGCCAGGTTCATTACATCGTCGAGCATCATGTGCAGCGACGCCGCACTTCTTTGCAGCAGCAACAAAAACTTCTCGCGAATTGCGTCCGATGCCGCAGTCGAGCTAAGTCCGGTCGTCGCGTTCATCACGGTACCGACATGGCCGCGCAAGTCATGCGCTGCCTGCCGCCAAAGCTCGGTGCGGTCTCGCTGCAGCCTGCGCTCCTCGTTCAGGGTTCGCGCCAGGTCGCGCACGTGACCAACGGCTTCGAGCTTCTCCAGTTCGAAATACTCGGACACACTGTCGCTGACGCTGGCAGCACAGAGCTCGCTTAGCGCGCGCCGCGCGATCGCCATCGCCTCCGGCGCGCGATCTGCGTGCGTGGCAGCGTAGCGGTCCAGCTGATCGAGCAGCACGAGCTGCAGATGCCCCCACTCGCGCGTGACCTCGCGCAGCCGATAGCCCTGATGCCATCGCTGCAAGCCATGTGATGCGGCATCTCTTTCTTGTTCTGCCTTAAGCGGCTGTGGATCATCCGGCCAAGCCTGCAACCTTCGTTCGAACCCATCCAGCACTTCGGGAATGTGATCGTTGAATTGCGAGCGCGGCAGCGAATTAACGGTCGTCAGCTGCGGATCGGCATCGGCGGCCGCGCGCCACGCGTCCAATATCGCGCCTCGCTGCTCGCGCAAGTATGCGGCGACGGCATTCAGCTCTTCGTCGATGATCTTCGTGCGGGTCATGTCGGAACGGTGCGCCGGGCGCGACCGAATAGAGGCGCGCATTGTAGGGCGCGGGCACAACCAGCGCTTAGTGCATCCGATCGCCTTCCAATCAGCCACCTTGAGCGAATCCGAACTCGCAGGACGCCCCGCTCGGGACACAAATGCTTACCATCCACCGGGATGGTCATCGGATGGTATAATTCCGCAAATGACCACCGATCCTGTCAAGCAATCCGATTCCGAAAAAATCACGATCAACGTCGGTTACGTCGACCTGGGCCACATCGACCTGCTGGTACGCGAAGGTTTCTATTCGAACCGCACCGACTTGATCCGGACTGCCATTCGCAACCAGATTGCATCGCACGCAGATGCTCTGCGGCAGACCGTCGGCCGACGGAGTCTGGTACTGGGGATTCATCACTATTCACGCAAGGACCTGGAAGCCGCGCGTGCGCGCGGCGAGCGATTGCAGATTCAGGTTCTCGGCTTGGCGAGCATTGCCGAGGATGTAACACCCGCGCTGGCGCTGAAAACGATTGAATCGATCGTCGTATTGGGCACTCTTCACGCGAGCGCCGGTGTCAAGCGCGCGCTTGCGTCTCGAATTAAATAGTCCGGAGGAGCTTTGAAACCCGATAAATCATTTCTTGAAACGATGCGGCAGGCGACGCAGCTGGTTCGAACGCGCGGCCCGGTGGCCGCGACGCGGTTCATTCAGGGGCTGCTGCGACCGCAACGCGCGACCAGCGATGTCGCGGAAGGCGTGATCGTTGTCGATCCGGTCATCCCGTCGGACTCGGTACCCGCAACACCACAATGGACGCTGCCGAGCGCGTCGGGCCAATTTCTCGATCAACACTACGCTGGACATTCGGGAGCACGCAATTTCAAGCTGTATATACCTTCCGGCGATGCAACGACGCCGTTGCCCCTTGTCGTCATGCTGCATGGCTGCACGCAAGGGCCCGACGATTTTGCAACAGGCACCCGCGCCAATCGTTGGGCAGAAGACAAGCGCTGCATGGTCGTCTATCCGGAACAGATTCAACGCGCCAACGCGCACCGCTGCTGGAACTGGTTTCGGCCGCTCGATCAGCAGGCCGGCCTCGGTGAGCCGGCGATCATTGCAGGCATCGTGCGGCAGGTGATCGATCAGTATCCGATCGATGCGCAACGCGTCTATGTGGCAGGCCTGTCGGCAGGCGGCGCGATGGCGGCCATCATGGCGCGGGAATATCCTGAGCTGTTTGCAGCGGTCGGCGTGCACTCGGGGTTGCCGGCTGGAGCGGCGCACGACGTGACCTCCGCATTTAAAGTGATGAAGACCGGCACGGCGCGAGTTTCGCGTCGGCCGTTGGAGCAGTGACCGCGGCTCATCGTGCGGTGCCGGTGATCGCTCTTCACGGCGATGCCGATCGAACGGTCAACCCCGCTAACAGCGACCACCTGGTTCGGAACGCCTGTCGATGCGTATCGCCTGCTGAAATCCCGTCTCCCCGTTGCAGCTGAGCGAGCAAGAGATCGATGCCACCGCAAACAGTCACGCCGTTCATCGCTTACGTCATGCGGCGTTAAATGGAGTCAGCGTCATCGAACACTGGGTCATACGCGGCGCCGGTCATGCGTGGTCGGGTGGCGATAGTGCAGGCTCGTTTGCCGACGCGAAGGGGCCGGATGCGACTGCGGCGATGCTCGAATTTTTCTGCAGCATTCGCTTCCAGCCAGCGACGTTTCAGAACCGTTAGTCGTTGGATTCAACGCTCCGATTGACCTTGGACGCGCCGCATTCTCGGCTACCGACGGCGGAAATGTGGCCCGTTTCCTCCAGCACCGCGAGCTTGACCGCCTCTGGCGAGTCATGGCCAAGCTTGCGCAGACCCGCCAGCAATTCCTCGCTGGCTGACCCCTTCACGACTCAGCGCCTTGCTCATCACTTGGCCATCGCGAACCAGAACGCTCGGCTTGCCGCGCACCAGATGACGAATCCATGTCGAATGTGCGCATCACGCTGCCAGGCCGCGATGCACGGCAAACACCGTCACAACGAATACCACCGCGTTAAGCCACCCTTCCTCGCAGCGCGGTACTCTGAATGACGACGCCCGAGCGTGATCAACACGATCAAATCGAATGTCGTCGTCTGGCCCGCTAACCGCTTTCCCGCCAGACGCATGATCACGATCAACGCCGCGTAGTACACCAGCGCCTTGATCGCCTGCACCAACAACTGCTCAGGCATCGATTTCGTCCACTAACTCTGCGGCCTACGCCGCGCGACGTCTTTATCGTCGCACTGGAGGATGCTCGACGTGCTGAGCCCCGGTAGCTCGCCGCTCGAAATCTTCGCGTGTCAATGACCGATTGATGCCGAACGCAGCCCGCGTGCCTTCCGCAGCCGCCACGATCGCGAGCTGAACGTCCTTGATGATGTTGCCGGCGACGAAGACGCCCGGAACACTGGTCGCTTCATACTGCCCGCATCGAATCGCGCCCTTTTGAGTGATCTGGCAACCAACTTGCTTGGCGAGCTCCGATCGCGACGACACATGGGTGTCGAAAAAAACGCACGACGCGGCAGCCTGCGGCCACTGTCGAAAACCACCGCTGTGAGCTGCCCTTCGCTTCCTTCAAGTTCGGCGATGCCTTCTTCAAACACTTCAATCCCGTTGCGGACGAGCTGATGCGCTCTTCGTTGCTGAGTCCGGCGCGCCCGTCGGTGCAAAGCGCGATGTCCGATGTCCAAGCCGTCATGGCGCGCGCCATTTCAAGCCCTCGCGCGCGCTTGCCGTACACCGCCACCGGCGCGTCACGCAGCTCCCAACCGTCGCAATAGGGACACTGATGAACACTCTTGCCCCAGAACTCTTCGATGCGCTCGATCGCGGGTAGCTGATCCACTGACACCGCTTGCAATCAGACATCTTCCGCGCATATTCAGCGCGATCGTTGTCAAGCACGACGCGAAACACGCCATCGGGTTCGCGCCTGATATCCGTGACCTCACCTTTCCAATAGCTGCACGTTTTCGTAACGCTGCAATTGCTCACGAGCCAGTTCGAGGAACTCCGACGGCGCTATGCCATCGCGCGTGAGAAACCCATGCAATGCTGTTTGACGGCCCGATTGCGCGGTTGACCATCATCGCAAACCAAGACTCTGGCGGCAGCATCGGCCGAGAACCAATGCAGCCGACAAGCCCGCCGGGCCGCCACCGATGATATGGTGTCCCAATGGTCGTCAGCACGCAAGTGTGTACTCCCCAAGCACTATGTAAGTGTTCGGAGTCGGGCATACCGTTGCCTTAGCTCCTCGCTATTCCCAAACAACTTGCCCAGAGAGGGGTTGAACATGAATTTCATTATTTGGATTGTTGTCGGCGGTCTGATTGGTTGGGTCGCCAGCATGATTATGAAGACCGATGCTCAGCAAGGCATTTTCCTGAACATCGTTGTAGGCATTGTGGGCGCACTTCTTGGCGGATGGCTGATCAGCCCGCTGGTGGGTGTACCAACGATCAATCAAGACGCATTCAGTATTGGCTGCTTTGGTCGTCTCTCTGATTGGAGCAATCATTCTGCTTGCGATCGTCAATCTGTTCCGTCGCGGCAACGTGCGTTCGATACACTTTGATCTACGTCTCTAGGGAGCGATACCAATATGAATCGAGACAATAAACCGAAGCGGCTTGAGCCCATGGACGCTAATCGTGATCCGATGACCGGCACGCCGGGTTCGCACCCGGTTGGTACGGGCAGTTGGCGCAGCGGCAGGCGGCGTCGCGGCGGGCGCAGCAGCCGGAACATTGGCCGCAGGACCCGTGGGTACGGTTGTCGGTGCGGCCATCGGCGCAGTTGCAGGTGGGCTTGCGGATAAGCCGTTGCCGAAGAGTATCGACCCGACGGTTGTCGATACTCATTGGGAAGGTCGCTACCACCGCGAGCCGTATTTCGAAGTGGAATGACATACGACGATTACGCGCCGAGCTATCGGCTAGGTGCCGATGCGCGTCTGCGTAATCGAGAATGTTCGAGCTTCGACGAACTTGAGACACTCGCTTGCGCGCGATTATGAAAAGGTCAAAGGCAATTCGCGTCTGGGTTGGGAAAAAGCCAAACGTGCGACCCGCGCCGGCTGGGACACAGAGTATTAAAACTTTTTTGATAGTAACGGCCCCGCTTCGGCGGGGCTTATTTTTTATTCCGATGGAGAGCATTGCATGGTTACAAAAAAGTCTGGCAAGCGGTCAGCGGCAAAGAACATCCGCTAAGAAGTCAGTCAGCGCGCAAAGCCGAGAAAGTGCCGAAGAACGAGGCTATCAGCCAGCTGACTGCCGACCACGCGCGTGTCAAGAAGATGTTCAAGCAGTACGACCGGCTCGCAAACGCTGATGCGGGCGATCGAGAAAAGCAGCAATTGGCTGCAATGATCTGCGCCGAGTTGACCGCGCACGCAACTGCCGAAGAAGAAATCTTCTATCCGGCAGCCCGCTCGGTGCTCGACGAGCCCGACCTGATTGACGAGGCCGACGTCGAGCACGCGAGCGCTAAGGACCTGATCGCGCAGATCGAAGGTTCATCACCTTCCGACGACCATTACGACGCAAAGGTCAAAGTGCTCGGCGAATACATCAACCATCACGTCGAAGAGGAAGAGGGCGAGATCTTCCCGAAAGTCCGCAGAGCGAAGCTCGAAACTGTCGCACTAGGCGAGCAAATTGCTGAGCGCAAGGCGCAAATCATGCAGAAGAAGGGTATGGCCTAGTATAGAACGACGGCCGAACCCAACGGCGGCACAGATGTGTCGCCTTTTTTTCTACTAAACATAGGAACGAAGATGGCAACAAAGCGCTCAGGCAGTAAATCTCCCCCCGCTACCTCAAGGCAACCAAGCAAACCGGCTCGGGCGGTTCGGATAAGTCAACCGTCAGCGGGCCGTCGGCGCGAACCCCCGCACGTGCGGCAAAGGACTCGTATCCCGCGCAGCATCTGCGCTCCTGCGACGGCATGAAAAGCAGCGACGCTGATGTGCGGGCCGAAGCTGCGGCCGAGCCGGCTTGCAGAAAAGATGGCCGGCACGGATGAGATGAGCCGAGCGTTTCCTTTCAACGCCAGCAAGCCAGCCGAATTCGGACGCAAAGGTGCGCTGAATCCGCCGCAGGGCCAGAGCGCGGACCCGCCATCGACCGATGTTTCGGCCAGCACGATCACCGAAACGAACAGCAACGACAAGACCGGCGATGCAGCCGACGCCGGCGAGAATCCAAATAACGCGCCCCTTGAAAGGGTTCGCGTCGACTCGGGCGGGCGCGCGTTGACGACCAATCAGGGCGTCGCGATCGCAGATAACCAGAATTCACTGAAGGCCGGCCTGCGCGGGCCGACGCTGCTCGAAGACTTCATCCTGCGCGACAAAATCACGCACTTCGATCACGAGCGCATTCCCGAGCGGGTCGTTCATGCCCGCGGCTCAGGCGCGCATGGATTTTTTGAGTGCTACGAAGCACTGACCGATCTGACGATGGCCGCTCCGTTCGCAGAGTCCGGAAAACGAACGCCGGTATTCGTTCGTTTTTCGACCGTCGCCGGTGAGCGCGGCTCGTTCGATCTCGCGCGCGACGTGCGCGGCTTTGCCGTCAAGTTCTACACCGATCAAGGCAACTGGGACCTGGTCGGCAACAACATTCCGGTGTTCTTCATTCAGGACGCGATGAAGTTTCCGGATTTGGTGCATGCAGTGAAGCCCGAACCGCACCATGCGATGCCGCAGGCAGCCAGCGCACACGATACGTTCTGGGACTTCGCGAGCTTGATGCCTGAGATCACGCACATGCTGATGTGGGTCATGTCGGATAGAGCGATCCCGCGCAGCTATCGAATGATGCAAGGCTTCGGCGTACACACGTTCCGTCTCGTCAACGCGGGCGGCGAATCGGTGTTCGTTAAGTTCCACTGGAGCCCGTTGCTCGGCACTCATTCGGTCGGTGTGGGACGAGGCCGTCAAGATCAATGGTGCCGATCCCGATTTTCATCGGCGCGATCTGTGGGAAGCGATCGACAGCGGGGCGTATCCGGAGTACGAGCTGGCACTGCAGATCTTTAGCGAGCAACAAGCGGAAGGATTCAGCTTCGATGTGCTCGACTCGACCAAGATCGTCCCCGAAGAATTGGTGCCGCTGCGGCCAGTTGGCCGATTGGTGCTGAACCGCAATCCGGACAACTTCTTCGCCGAAACCGAGCAAGTCGCGTTCTGCACGCAGCATGTGGTGCCCGGCATCGACTTCACTAACGATCCGTTGCTGCAGGGTCGCAATTCTTCCTACCACGACACGCAGCTGACCCGACTTGGGGGTCCTAACTTTCACGAAATCCCGATCAATGCATCGGTAGCACAGGTACACAACAATCAGCGCGACGGCTTTCACCGCCAATCGATCCCGCGAGGACGCGTCGCCTACGAACCGAACTCCCTCGGCGGAGGGTGTCCGTTCCAAGCCGGAAAGTTGGGATTTATGTCGTTTCCCGAGCCGATCGAAGGCGACAAACTGCGCGGCAAGCCGGAAAAGTTCGCGGACCACTACACGCAGGCCACGCTCTTTTACAACAGCCAGACCGCGGTTGAACAGAACCATATCGTCGAAGCTTTTCGATTCGAACTGACGAAGGTCCAGACACCGGCGGTTCGGGCACGGATGGTTGCCGGCTTGCTCAATGTCGATCGTGATCTTGCGTCGCGCGTTGCTCAGGGCCTTGGCATCGATCTGCCGAAGCCGTTACCACGCGTGCTTGCGAAACCTGCAGCTCCCGAGGTGACTAGTTCGGGCGCGCTATCGCTGTTCTCGCGGCCGGGCGATGGATCAATCCGAACACGCAAGATCGCTTTTATCGTTGCCGACGGAGTCGATGCGGCCGAGCTGCAACCAAGATATGACGCGCTGACCGCGCAGGGTGCGGTCGCGGCGTATGTCGGCCATCGTCTGGGCGCAGTGCAATCCGTTTCCGGTGAAGCGATCGAAGTCGAAATCACACTGGAGACTGCACCAGCGGTGTTGTTCGACGCGTTAGTGTTGCCGAGCGGAAAAACAGCGATCGAAACGCTGGGCAATAGCGGTCAGGCAATGGAGTTCTTGAAACTCCAGTATCGACACTGCAAGCCAATCCTTGCGCTCAAAGGAGCGAGTGCGTTGCTCGAGGGCGCGAACATTTCACCTCGGCTACCCGACGGCAGCGACGATCCAGGACTGCTGGTGGTGGAGGCGCAGGACGGCGCAACCGTGACCGATGCATTCGTCCGCGCGATCGCACGGCATCGGCATTTCGAACGGCAAATGGATCCGCCGATGGTCTAGGCAATTCAAACTTAATGGAGGCAACCATGAACGAACAACTGAAAGAACTGTTGTATCAAATGCTCGAGACCGAATTGGGCGGCGTGCAGGTGTACACGACGGCACTCGAATGCGTCGTCAATGAGGAGCTCGAGGAAGAGTGGACAAAGTATCTGGCGCAGACCGAGCGACACGTAGAAGTGATGCGAAAACTGCTCGCTACCCTGGAACTCGATGCTGAGGCGCAGACGCCTGGCCGGCAGGTCGTGCGGCACATCGGCGAGTCGCTGGTACAGGCGATGCAAATGGCACTCGCGAGCGGGGGCGAACCTGAAGCGGCCGAACTCGTCGCCTGCGAGTGCGTTGTCCTTGCCGAGACCAAAGACCATCTGAACTGGGAGCTGCTGTCAAAATTTGCGCAGAAATGCGGCGACACCGAGAAGCAGGCGCTGACGGCCGCTGTCGCAGAAGTCGAGGATCAGGAGGACGAGCACATCTATCACAGCAAAGGCTGGTGCCGCGAGTTGTGGATTCAGTCGCTTGGCATGCCGGCGGTATTACCGCCACCGGAAGAAGAAAGAAAGGTGAAGACGGCGCTAGGCGCAGCACACGCAGAAAAAGCGCGCGAAGAAATGCTTTAGCGCTTTCGCCTGCCGCCGTGACTCTTGACCAATTCCGGCATCTGACGGCCGCCGTAAACTGGAGCTCAACCAATGATGAGAGTTCAGGATGGCGCGAAACCGCCCGATGTCTTCTGCTGTAGCTGAGAGACCCGCACTGCAAAAGGCAGCGACAGGTATCCATCAAAGAACATTCGAGTGCTGGTCGTCGACGACAACGTCGACAGCGCTGAAAGCCTCTCTCAATGCTTGAGCATGTTGGGCTACGAGACTCGCACGGCGCACGACGGCCTGGCCGCCTTGACGTCAGCGGAATCGTGGTGCCCGGACGCTGCCTTGCTCGACATCGGACTGCCGCAGATGAGCGGCTACGAAGTGGCAAAGCGAATTCGAGCGTTACGGCAAAACGAGAGACTGTTATTGATAGCGCTCAGCGGGTGGGGCCAGGAAGAGGATCGCCGAAAATCAAAGGCGTCCGGCTTTAACTATCACTTCGTCAAGCCGGTTGACGTCGATGCGCTGACGAGCGTGCTCGTGCAGCACGAGCACGCTCGGGCGTCAGCACCGAGTCCAATCTAAGCGCACTGCGTTGTCTGTCTACTTGCTAGGCGCGGGATTCTGGCGAGGTGCTGCCTTCGTGGCCTTCTCAAGCTCCGTCGCCATTTTCAAGTGCTCCTGAAGCGCCGGTAGCGTCGTGGCCGCGAACGACTTCAGCTCTTCATCTTTGCCTGACTTCGATTCCTTCTGAAACAGTGCGACAGCGTCGCGATGCGCGCGGACCTGCGAAGCCATGTAGGCGCGATCGAAGTCCGTTCCTGACTGCGTCGACATTTTCTTCATGTCTCGCTCGTCTTTCGCTGAAGGCGTGGTCGGCAGCGCAACACTGCGGCTCGCCGCCATCGTCTTCATCTGCCCGCTGGTCTTGGTGTGATCGGTAACCATCTGATCAGCGAACTTCCTAACAGCGTCGGAGGACGCCTTTTGTTTCGCGACTTGACCGCCCTGGATCTCTGCAACGTCACTCTGCGCAGCCTTCATCATGAAATCGCGATCACCCGCGGGAAGCGATGTGTTCGATCTTGATGTCGCCATGGTCTGTTTACTTGCCGGCGTCGTAGGCCCTGCCGGTTGAGTCGTCGGCGCACCGGCGGGCGTCTGTGCGAAGGCAGAGCCGAAGGCAGCGAGCGAGAGCGCGGCAGCAATGCTGGTTAGGCAGGCTTTAATAGGTGGTTGCATCGTGTATCTCCCAGAAACTAGTTGTGTCACGGCTTTGGCACGGGCCGTACCCGACACGCATACCGAATAACAAATGCATCGACGAACGGTCTCTCGCCTGAAGCGATGTGCGGAAGGTTCAATCGAAATCAAGCGCTGATGGCGACAGGGGGCATCGTTGCGCAATTGGGTATAGCTAACTGCCTTACTGATACCGCGCTGGACTGTCGCCGGCTTGTGCTGTCCGCCCTTGGAGCTCTCTCGCGCGCGGCAGCTTAAAGGTCAACGCGAGACCGATCAGAAGGATCGTTGCGCTCAGGGCCAAAAACGTGATGTTCCATACCATCGGCTCGGCGACCTCGCGGACGTTATGCAACTCCAACAACTGGTGATTGATCAAGCCTTCGACCAGATTGAAAGCGCCCCAACCCATCAACATTGCGCCCAAAAAAATGCTCAGCGGAGGACTGTTACCACGCTTGCCTGAGCGCCATAACAGCATCACGCCCGTAAAAGTAACGATCCAGGTCGCCGCATGAAATACGCCGTCCCAAAACATATTCAGATGTATCGCCTCGACCGTCGAAGGCCGAACGACATTTGACAGCATGCTGTGCCACTGGAGCATCTGGTGCAGGACGATACCGTCAACGAAACCGCCCAGTCCGATTCCTAGGAGAATCGCGGGTGCGATCGTGACTGGCGCAGGTGTTGCCTTTGCGTATCGCGAGGTCAGGGTCATGCGGCCTTGCAGCCATCAACGTGCCTGCGGCTCAATTTAGGCGCCGATAGACACTAACCGCCGCAGTAGAGGCGCCGGTCGTACGCAATTTGCCATGCGGTGACAACGCTCATGAGTATCCGATTCGCTCGACGTCGAAGTTTGTTGGCGGCTGTACCCGCGATGATTCTTCCAGGCCGGTCCGCCGGATCAAACACAAGTCCATCGGGGTTAACGCTCTACACGTTCGGCGATTCAATTCTCGACTGTGCCGGCTACAACGCGTTCGGTGTGCACCCTGGCCAGCTGCTGGTTCGCAACGATGATGCGTTGTTTCCGGAATTCTCAGGACGTGATCTGCAATCGCATCGTATGGCTCGACTTCAGCATCGTGCACGCGACGGAGCGACCGTCGCGGGATTGCCGTCGCAGGCCGACGGGATCAGCCCCGTCGGCGAATCACTGGCGTTGCTGACGATCGGCGGTAATGATTTATTGCTCGGTCTGGCACGCGATACCGGCGCGAGAGTGAAATCATTCGAGTCGGCATTGAATCAATTCCTGCGAAAACTTCCAATTCGGCCGGTGTTCCTCGGCAACGTTTACGACCCGACGTTTGGCGATGACTCGAAAAATTTTCTGGGCGTCGACGCGCGAATCGCACGCGGCAACCATCGGTGCGTCAACGACATCATTGCAACCTTGGCAACACGTTACGGCCGCCTGGTTGATTTGCATGCACATTTTCTGACCGGCAATCCCTCATGGTTCACCCAAGTCATCGAACCCAGCCTGGTTGGCGCCTCGGAAGTGCGGCGCATGTTCCTTGATGCGCTCCTAGCGTGGATGTCGTCTCCTCCGAGACGGGCTTGAACGCGCGATTTCGGTGACCGCCAGGCCGGCACCGAATAACACGTACACGAGACATAGCGACTTCTTGGACAACCGGTGTTCAAAGCCGGGCGTAAACCGCTTCGGCGTCATCTGATAATCCACGAAGCACGCGACCGCTGCCGTGACTGCACTTGCGGCGGTGGTAGGCGCTGGTCTTCCGCGTAACCCACCGCCGAAAATCCTCTCGAAAAGAATTGCCCAGAAAACCGAGGTGGCATGGTGCGTCAGATAACCCGGCACGGTGTATTTAAAACTCGGTTGATCGACGTGCGTCGCGCGGTCACCCCAGTACCAATGACTGACCGCATTGATCGGCGCCACCGCGCTGTCGTTTTCCCGACTACCGCGTACCGCCAGTGCAAGTGTGGACAGAATGCTGGCGCATGTGCCCGACAGCACACCTCGACTGACCGCGCGTTTCCATGACACCATCATCGTTCCTCCGGAGCTCGATTTCGCGTGGCATAAAAAGTGCCCGTTGCGATCATTGCGCGCCAATAGCGCGGCTCTTCAGCGAGTCCGGATGATCGTCTTGGTAACAGGCCCGAGCGGTTTTATCGGCAGCGCGATCGTTGACGCGCTGCGCGCCAATGGACACCGCGTGATTGAAGGCACGCACCGGAACGCGTCGCGTGGTGAAGACACCGTCGCCGTCGATTTCACACGCGACTTCGATCCGGTGACATGGCGCGCCAAACTTCGCGGTGTCGACGCGGTCATCAACGCAGTGGGGATCTTGCGTGAACGCGGAAACCAAACATTCGATGCGCTGCACGTGCGGGCGCCGTGCGCTTTATTTACAGCATGCGCCGAAGTAGGAATATCGCGGGTGATTCAAATTTCTGCGCTCGGTGCGGATGAAAATGCGAGCAGTGCTTATCACATCAGCAAGCGCCGGGCAGACGAGTTCCTGGCGACACAGTCGATCTCTTCGGTGATCGTTCAGCCATCGTTGGTCTACGGAACAGGCGGGCAGAGCGCGCGGCTCTTTAACACCCTTGCATCACTGCCGTTGACCCCGGTGCCCGGCGACGGCATGCAGCGCATCCAGCCGATCCATCTTGACGACCTCGTTGCTTGCGTCGTCGCGCTGCTCGAGCGTGATCGCTGGCGCACGGGACGCGTTGCACTCGTTGGCGCTGAACCGACGACGCTGCGCGACTATCTTGCAACACTCGCTCGAGCGCTTGGCCGCTCGCACGTCCATTTCCTACGAATTCCGATCTCATGGATGCGAGCGGCAGCATCGCTTGGAAAAGTAACGCCTGCAGCGATCCTCGATACCGAGACGTTAGCGATGCTCGAACGAGGAAATGTGGCCGACGTTTCTGACACGCAGCGAATCCTCGGTGCAACGCCACGGTCAATAGCTGACTTCATCCCGCGTAGGTGTGCATCGCTTGCGCGTCGCCAGGCGCAACTCAGCTGGCTGTTGCCGTTGCTGCGTCTGACCGTTGCTGTGATGTGGATCGTCACCGGGATCGTCTCGATCGCGGTCTATCCGGTCGCTGACAGTTACGCCTTGCTCGCGAGAACGGGAATAACCGGAACATTCGCGACGTTTGCGCTGATTGGTGCCGCGCTGCTGGACATCGCGCTCGGCTTTGCGACGCTACTGGCGCCTTCGCGCTTGCTGTGGTGGTTGCAGATTGCGTTGATCGTTGGCTATACAGCGGTCATCAGTGTATGGCTGCCCGAGTTCTGGTCGCATCCTTATGGTCCGGTGCTGAAAAATCTGCCGATACTCGCAGCGCTGCTGCTGCTCGCGCTCGTCGAGGAGCGTTGATGGAATATCAGATCTGGAAGTGGCTTCATATCCTGTCGTCAACACTTCTGTTCGGTACCGGCCTCGGCACCGCGTTCTTTATGTTCTTTACCAACCGCAGCGGCGATGTGCGAGCGATTGCCGTCGTAACTCGCTACGTAGTGATCGCCGACTGGATGTTCACGGCGACCACTGTCGTATTTCAGCCGCTGTCGGGGTTGATGATGATGCACCTGGCGGGGATACCGCTGACCGCACGTTGGATATGGGTGTCGTTCGCGCTCTACTTCGTGGCCGGGCGTGCTGGCTACCGGTGGTGTGGATACAAATGAAGTTGCGCAACTTCGCGCGCGAAGCGGTTGAGACAGGTGCCGTAACGCTGCCGGGCCAATACTGGCGCTATGAGCGCATCTGGGTGCTGCTGGGCATACCCGCTTTTATATCCCTGGTAGTTGTGTTTTATCTGATGGTCGCGAAGCCATCATGATGTGAGGTCAAAAGTTTATGATCGCATCTGATGTCGTCGCTTGACGCCGCGCTGGTAGTTCTCGTTGTCCATGGCGCGCTGGGTGGGTTTGACACGCTTTATTGCCACGAGTGGCAGGCGAGACTTCCCGGGCAACCGTGGGCAGCTCGCGAATTGAAGCTGCATTCGACGCGATCATTTCTGTACGCCGTCATCTTCATCGGCTTGGCCTGGTTCGAATGGCACGGTGCGTTCGCGTGGCTATTGTTCGCAATCTTCGCGATCGAATACGCGGTCACGTTGATTGATGCCGTGGTGGAGGACCGCACACGCCGCCTGTCACGCGCCGAGCGACTCGTGCATATGATTCTGGGCGGCACCACCGGCGCCTACATTGCGCTCACGGCGTATCACGCTTCAACGGACTGGATCGACGCCCCGACCGGATTGCAACTCACGAATCACGGCATCGTGTCGCCGATTCTCAGTATTTACGCAGTCAGCGTGATCGTCTCAGCAGTGCGCGATGCGCGAGCTTCGCGGCAACTGCTCGCGACCGGCACACCTTTGTAGCGCAAGATGGTTTGGCGCCGACCTGGTGCAATCGCGCTTCTTAGCAGTGCAAGCCAGGTATGACGCTTGCCTAAAGCTGTGGTTTGAAACTTTTGATAGGCAGGCATCGGACTCGTCGTTCTCTAGCGCACCAGCAGTTGGCTTCCCACACCGCACTGACTATCAGTGCACAGATTCATCGGGCATTCGAGGACTTTGGGCGCCACGGCGCCTGCCCGTTCCGGCGCATCGCGATCACATGAATCCAGGCTTTGCCATCACTTCATCTGGCTCCGGACCAATCGAACCAAACCTTTTTATCTGCTGAATCACAAGACTGGAGAGAAGCTGTATGTTGAGTCGTACAGTGCCTGGTTCGATACGGTAAATCAGTTTCATGGCACTGACGGTACAGTCGGTCTTCGTTCAGTATTCGTATCGACGGCCGCTTTACGGACGACTTGACGCGCTCAATTCCGATACCACGAACAAACGCTGCGTCTCAGCCGGCGCTGTGGGCTTGCTCGCTGTGATGCGTACATCTAAACCGCGCGCCGTTCGGATCTGCTCTCATCGCCACCAGCAAAGATAACGTCGTTGACTGCGCTGGGGAGTTTTGGCTCAGCGTGCTGTGACCATGCCGGTTCCACTTCGGCGAGGAACTGCTCGACGGCATCCTGCAGTGACGCCATCCTCAGACCCCGTTCGCTTTGCAGTGCCGAATAGCGAGGGCGAACCGCAACTTGGCCCAGCATCGCACCGGGGACAGCGTCTACCAACCCTGCATCAAGACCCGCAGCTTCCGCCACCATTTGCGCAAATCGAGCCCAGCTCACTGCGCCGTCATTTGTCAGATGCCACAAACCGCACTCGCCGTCGATCAATAAATTGAGCGCCGCCTGCACCAGATCCGGGACGTAAGTCGGCGACACCAATTGATCATTCGCGGCACGCCAGCGCTCACCGCGTTGCAAAGCCCGCACGGCCTGCGCAGCGAAGTTATGGCGATCCCACGGACCAAAAAAAGCGGCAGTGCGTATCACCAGCGCACCTGGCGCAAGCTTCAGAACGCGGCGCTCGGCTTCGAGCTTGCTGCGTCCATACGCATTCAACGGCCGCGGCTGATCGCTTTCGACATATGGAGTGGGCTTGTCGCCATCGAACACAAGATCGCTTGAAAAACTCAAAAGCCTCACATCCTGCCTTGCGCATGCTCGCGCAAGAATCGTTGGACCAATGACGTTCTCTCGCCACTGTCGCGGCTCATGCTCAGCGGCATCGACACGCACGAACCCCGCAGTGTTGATCACAGCCCATGGGCGCCATCGCTCTAGAGCTGCATCGACAGACTCTCGCGATGCGATATCCAGCTCCGCGCGCGTCAGCACGTGTGCAGGCAAGCCGCGCACTGCGCAGAAACGCGCAAATGCCTGACCCAAAGTTCCGGTCGCTCCGGTGATCAGCAAGGGTTGACCCGTGGCTGGAAGCGCAGTGACCTCTCCTTGCGGCGGATAGCAGAGCCGCACGTCGCGTTGCCACCAACCGACGCCAGACAGCGCGGGATGATCCGGCGTCACGCCGAGAGCGAGTTGGCGGGCCAGTGTTCCCAGCGCAGTTTGTCGCGGAATGCCGCCACTGACATCCCATAAGCCAGCCTCATAGTGACGCTCGTCGCGAGTCACCAGGCTGTTCCAATCCACGGTGCCGAACGTGGCCCATGCCGTGACCGCGCGAACATCGATACCTTCGGAATGCAGCTTCTCAGCAGACTTCCATGCCTGATACAGCCAGCGCAACTGTTCGTCGCGTGTACAACCCATGTGCACCTCAGTGATAGCGATGGGAAGCGCGTAGCGTTCGCTCGCTTCACGCAAACGCGCTTCGAAGCCACCGATCAGCGGCCCGAGCACACGCACACTTTCCACATCGACATAGCGATGGCGCCCGTTACCGTCACGCCGATCGCGTGGATACAAAGACAAGCGATCATCGAGGAATCTCTCGCTGGTGACGTAACAGTTGACTCCTACGATGTCCGGGGGACATGGTTGTTCGATAAACCTTGCAAGCTCGCGCGGGCTTGCGCCGTTGTCGATCAGATATCGCCACAGCGGATGGCCCGCGACAACGCGTCCCGCCAACAGATCGAACGAAAGCCAGCGACGAACATTCTCGAAGTCCGCCTGATAACGCAGCTCAGGCGGCGTTGTGATGTAACCGAGGTCGTCGGTCTGTATTAGTCGCGCGCGAGGGTTGATCCTGCGGATCTCCTTCATCGAGAGCGCCGTACCGGACATCTGGTTCAGCACGGCACGTACAAAGCTTCGGTCGTCGCGGCGATGCGGGTACCACAAGCCGTAGAGCGCACTAAAGCGCGCGGTCGTGACGGGCTCGTTAACCGGCGTGTACGCCTCGACATTCGGATAGCGCTCCGCGACCGCGCGCGCGTATTCAGCGAGAAGGTGGGGAAAGTGCGGATCGAGCAGGTTTGTGTAGCGCGGTCCGCTGCCGTGATGCATCAGACCGACGATGGGTGTCAATTGAAGCTCACGAAGCCGCCCAGACGTTGGTCGCTCCAGTCCCAGTCGTACTGACCGTGCTCAACGGGCGCAGTGCGCTCCCACAGCAATGGAAAGCGAAGGCACCTGACGCCCAAATCGGCGATACGATCGAGGTCGTCAATACGGTTTGCAAACCCAGTCAGCTCGAGTTGATCGCGATACCGATCACCTAGGCGATTAACGGTGCATTCCGGGCCGGCCCATAGCTGAAGCGAAGCCATCGTGTTTACGGGAAATGGCGAGTGAAAGCAACGCTCGACCGCGCCACCTTCACCGATACGCTATTGAGCGGCGATCGAAGGCATCACGGCCTCATTGGTTGCTCGAGCACTGAGCCTGTCGATCGCTTGCAGACGGACCGTCTCGGCGTTGCGTGCCGCAGAAGGACGTCGCACATCCTCGGCGTCGATCATCGCTGCGGCGTGCTGAGTTTGCAGCATGGCTTCGATTTCCTGATGGATCTCGCGCGCGGTGCGGTCCCAGGTACAACGATTGACGTGACTGCGCATGCGTTCAAGACGCACCTGACGCTCGGCGGCAGTTTCGGCCAGGCTGAGCGCACACGCGGCGATGAATTCCCCAGCCGTGGCCGCGACCGATACGCAATCGCCGTACAGGCTCACCACATCATGAATCGGCGTGCTGACAATCGGTTTTTCTGCGGCCATGTATTCAAGCGTTTTCGTCGGACTGATGAAGCGCGTCGATTCGTTGCGTGCAAACGGCAGCAGGCATACGTCCCATTCCGCAACAAGGTGCGGCAGCACTTCGTACGGCTGCTGACCTAACCAGTGAATGTTTGCGCGCTGGGGTAGCGTGGCGGGATCGATTTTTACTACTGGGCCGGCCATGACCAATTGCCAGTTAGGAGCGGCGTCCGCAACAGCAGTGATCAACTCGGCATCAAAGCGCTCGTCGATAACGCCGAAAAAACCGAGGCGTGGATAAGCGATAGAAGCGTGCAACCGCCCGGCGTCTTCTTTGAATGGGCTCCGCTTGCTATCGGTAGCGGGCAAGGTCGACATGACAGGCATCGTGACGTGAGGCGAGCTCACACCGAGTGAACGTCCGTTAGCCACCGCCCGGCGCGGCGAAAAATGATCGGCATCCACAGCGCTCGGAAAACAATGAACACTGTTGTGCAGCCGGCGTTTAGCTTCGTACAAACTAGGCCCGCCTGTTAACACGAGTTGCGCACGCTTTAAAAGCGCATTTTCCCTCTGAATCATCTGCCGCGGCGCGTTCTTGAAAGCCGACAGCTCGTCCATGCAGTCGTAAATCACCGCTTGCGGCGTTAGTTCCGCCAACAGCGGCAGGGCCATCGGCGTGTAGAACCAAACGAGATAATCATCGATCGAAAAGTCCGCCAGATATTCAGCCAGCAGCTGCTTCAGCTCGGGCAACTGATCATCATGAAACCCGACCGCATCCACGGTCGTATGCGGCCGCAGAACTTCCACGTTCGCAGAAGGCGCTAGCCGCTGTAAGAATGGTGTTTGATTGCCGCGAAGCGGCTCTTCAAAGAACAAGACTCGATAATGTTTCGCCAAACGAGAAAGCAGGTGCTGAGGGCGTTGGTAGACAAAATCCCAGCGTAGATGAGAAAAAACGAGCAGCGTTTGCATAAGACCTTCGGAATCGGAACATCGAACAGGCATTGCCGCCGCTTCGATGAGGATTCGCAAGCATGCGCGCAGGGCCACTTCAGCAAGCCTCGTACCCATACGGACCACGCCCGGTAAGGTCGCTGTGCCTGCCCACGCAGGCTCGCCGCTTGCACTAAGCGCGGGCATGAAACCAGATAGTTTTCGAACCGCTTCAACTGCGGCGACCACTTTCAGTGGCGTTGATTACCTGATCGTCGGTGCCGGCTTCGCAGGAAGCGTATTGGCCGAACGGCTTGCGCACGCACTCGATCTACGCGTATTGGTCGTAGAACGGCGTCCGCATATCGGTGGCAATGCCTATGACCGCCATGACGATGCGGGCGTGTTGATTCACCCCTACGGCCCACATATCTTCCACACCAATTCCGCAGACGTGTTCGACTATCTTTCGCGCTATACGCAATGGCGGCCGTATCAGCACCGGGTGCTTGCCAGCGTCGACGGTCAACTCGTTCCGATCCCGATCAACCTCGACACCGTCAACAGCCTCTATGGGCTGAGCTTGAATACTTTCGAGATGGAGCAGTTTCTCGAATCCGTCGCGGAAAAGGTAGCGACCGCCAAGACATCGGAAGACGTCGTCGTCAGCAAGGTCGGTCGCGATCTCTATAACAAATTCTTCCGCGGCTACACGCGCAAGCAGTGGGGGATGGATCCCTCCGAGCTGGACGCGAGTGTCACCGCGCGCGTCCCTACTCGCACCAACCGCGACGATCGCTACTTCACCGACACGTTCCAGGCAATGCCGCTGCGCGGTTACACGCGAATGTTCGAGGCGATGTTGAATCACCCGAATATCAAGGTGATGCTGAACACCGACTATCGCGAAATCGTCAATCTGATTCCGTGGAAGCACATGATTTACACGGGTCCGGTGGATGCGTTCTTCGATTACAAGTTCGGCAAGCTGCCGTATCGCAGTCTTCAGTTCGAGCACGTCACGCTGCCGGTTGAGCGCTTTCAGTCGGTCGGCACCGTTAACTATCCGAACGACTACGCCTACACACGCATCAGCGAGTTCAAGCACATCACCGGGCAAAGCCATCCGTGTACATCGGTCGTCTACGAATATCCGCAAGCGGACGGCGATCCCTACTATCCGGTGCCGACGCGCGAGAACGCAGCTCTATATAAACGCTACGAGGCCGAAGCAGACGCGCAGGCCGATGTCACGTTTGTAGGACGACTAGCAACCTATAAGTACTACAACATGGACCAGGTCGTAGCGCAGGCGTTGACAGCGTTCAAACGCTTACGCGAGCGCCACGAACGGCAGCAAACGCAGGAAATTGCCCTGCCGACACGTCGTACTGCTGAAGCCAGCGCAACACTGGGCGGTGCATAGGGCGTTTTATGCTGAAGGCACCAGGACTTCGCCCATGAAGCCATCGTTCGCGTACTGATTGAGTACCTGGGCTCCAATTCGCGAAATTCCGGACGCTTGGCAAAGCGCAACACAGGCGCCGCCAAACCCTGCGCCTGTCAACCGTGCCCCATAAACCTGCGAATCGGCTTGCAGCAACGCGACCAAGCGGTCAAGTGCGGACACCGATACGTCGAAGTCATCGCGCAAGCTGGCATGCGACGCGTTCATCAGCGCGCCGAACTTCACGGCGTCCGCACCTCCGACGGCTTGCAATACACGATCGTTTTCAGTGACAACGTGGCGCGCCCGCCTGCGTAATCGGTCATCAAGCTTGTCCAGTTTCGACAATTCGTTGATGCCGATGTCTCGCAACGCTTGCACGCCAAGCCGTTGCGCCGCCTCTTCGCACTCGGCCCGGCGCTGATTAAAAGCACTGGTCGCCAGCGCGCGCTTGATCCCGGAATCGATTACCAGCACTGCGGACTGCGGCGGCAGCGGCAATAGGCGTCGCTGCAGTGTTCGCGTATCAAGAAACAGCGCTTGTTCTGTATCAGCCAGGCTAGCCGCCATCTGATCCATGATTCCGCAGCGCACGCCGGCATGCAGCACTTCAGCGCGTTGTGCAATCTGCGCCAGCCGGACATCGTCGAGCGGCACACGCAGCAAGGTTCGCAATGCACGCAGCATCGCGACTTCGAGCGCTGCACTCGAAGACAGTCCTACGCCGATCGGAACATTCGATGACACATGAATATCGAGCGGCGGCACATCGAATCCTTCGGCGCGTGCCTCGAAAACGCAGCCGTATAGATACGTCGCGAAGCCGTCCGATGGCGGCGCATCCAAATTGAAAGTCACCGTGCGATCGAGATTTGCCGCATAGGCCGTAAAGCCTCGCTGGCGCTTCGGCGAAGCGCAACCTGGGTTTGCTGCGGAATCGCGATCGGCAGCACATAGCCCTCGTTGTAGTCGGTGTGCTCGCCGAGCAGGTTTACGCGGCCGGGCGCATCCCTCGACTTGCCTGCGCACGCCACCGAATACTGCTTCGAAAGACTTCACTGCAAGATGACTTCCACCTGCTGCAACTCGCGCGCCTTGTCCTCAGGCAGTGCATCCATCGCGAAAAACCCGGCCGCGATCTCAGTACCCGCCAGATACTTCAGCCGGTCGCGCGTACGGTACGGTGGAAAGAACTGTGCGTGCAGATGCGATTGCGGATATCGCTTGCCGTCGGTGGGCGCCTGATACCAGGCCATCACGTAGGGAAACGGTCGCTGCCAAAGGCCGTCGTATTTCATCAGAACCGTCTTCAGCGCGCGCGCGAGATCGGAACGCTGCTCGTTCCGACAACTCGGTGAAATCCTGTACCGGCTGCAACCGGCGCGACCCAGACTTCGTATGGGTAACGCGCGCACACCGGCACGAACGCGACCGCATGCGTGCCTTCGTAGAGCATGCGACTACCGGCACTGCGTTCAGCTTCGATCATTGTCTGCAGCACGCCGCGACCGGTTTTCGCGTAATGCTCGGTCGCCAATTCGTGCATGCGCGCCGGCACCGGCGGCACGACCGGATACGCATAAATCTGACCGTGCGGATGATGCAACGTCACGCCCACCTCGGCCCCGCGATTCTCAAACGGCAGAATGTAGTTGACGTCGGAGCGCTGCGCAAGAACACGGGTTCGGTCGGCGAGCACCTCGCAGCAACAGTTCGATATGCGCGAGCGGCTTTGAACCCAGCGGTATCTGGTCTCTTCCGAACACCACGACTTCGCACTGCCCCGATGCCGGCGCGGTAGGAACGATCAGCTCGGGTAACGCTTCAACTGCTTTGCCGGTCGATGTCAGCGATGGAAAACGGTTATCGAATACGGCGATATCCCATTTGCCATCGGGAAGCTCGGTTGGCTGCGTCGGGTCTGTCGTCACAGCCAGAGGGTCGTACTGAGGTGGCGGCAAGAACGTTCGATCCTGTCGATACGCTGCGTACGTCACCCACTCGCCGCGCAGCGGGTGCCAGCGCAGATGCGGGCTTGCTTTCAGTGGCTCCGCAAACGGACTCGGCGCTGGTGATGTTGTCGTCAAGCGGATGATGGGCGTAGAGCGTCAAGCCCCGTCCATCGGGCTTCACCAATTGCAGACGGTGCACCTACACGACTCCGCGTACGTGTGTTGCCGAAGCCGACGTTGCCTCAGCGATCAACTCCAATGGAACTTTCGGCGTGCGATCGGCATACAGCAGGCCATTGGCTTCCTGAAACGTATCGGTGAATTGCGTGTAGCAAAAGCCGCTGAAGAGCGCGGTGTGAATCACGGTGTGCAACAGCTCATTGAACAGCTCAATGAACTCTGCTTCGCTGTTGACCATCGTGTAGCCCCACGTTTTCTGGCCGTTCGTTTTCGCCGTCGGCAGAAAACGCGACACCGCCAAATTCGGTCAGCATGATGGGCTGGCCGCGATGCGGATACCCATCGAGCGTCAGGATTCGGCCGCCGGGGCGACGACGATCGAAAAGCTGCTCGGGCTTGATCTCAGGACCGTAGCGCTGCCGGATGTGTTCGCTGTTCGCGTCGTAATCATGGATGCCGATGATGTCGGTCGCGCTACTTTCCCAGCCGTCGTTGCCAATCACCGGGCGCGTCGAATCGAGCGTTCTGGTCAGGTGATAAAGCGCTTCGACGGCGTGCCGGTGTGAATGCTTCGCCGTCAAATCGGGCACACCCCATGACTCGTTGAACGGCACCCAGACGAACACGCAAGGATGGCTGTAGTCGCGCTCGATCGCTTCGCTCCATTCGCGAACGGTGCGCTTGATCGCGGTGCGCGTAAAGCGATATGCCGACGGCATTTCCTCCCATACCAGCAATCCCAGCTTGTCGGCCCAGTAGAGATAGCGCGGGTCTTCGATCTTCTGGTGCTTGCGCACGCCGTTGAATCCCATCGCCTTCGCGAGCTCTACGTCTTTTCTCAGCGCATCGTCGCTTGGCGCTGCCAGCAATGTGTCGGGCCAGTAGCCTTGATCGAGCACCATGCGCAGCATGTAAGGCCGACTGTTCAGCATGAATCGATCACGCAGGATGTGGACCGACCGCAGCGCCGTGTATGACTCGAACTCATCGATCACTTCACCGTTGCGCAACAGCCGCACCTTTACATCCAGCAGCGTCGGACGCTCCGGACTCCACAGCAGCTCGTTGCGAAAATCGTCAATACCCGGATCCGAAAGCACGATCATTCGATCGACTTCGCGATTGACGACGAGATAGCGATCCTTCGCAAGCATTCGTTCGCCGTGGAACAAAACGACTTCGATCGCGAGGTCGTCCGAGGGATCGCCCGTGACGCGCGCCTCGAACTGCAGCGCATACGCTTCGAGGTGAGGCGTCCAGCGAATCTTCTCGACATAGGTCCGCGCCACCCGCTCGAGCCAAACCGTCTGCCAAATCCCTGTCGTGCGTGGGTACCAGATCGAATGCGGCTCGAGCTGCCAATCCTGCTTGCCCCGTGGCTTCGTCAAATCGTGCGGGTCATCTTCGACGTAAACCGTCACGGTCTGCTTTGCCGACTTCTTGTCGAGCAAGTCGGTGATGTCGGCCCAAAACGGTGTGTGTCCGCCCTCGTGCGTCATCGCGAGACGACCATTGACCCATACGCGCGCGGCATAGTCGACCGCGCCGAAGCGCAGGATCACGCGCTCCTCGGCAAGCGAGAGATCGAAGTCGCGTTCGTACCAACACGCGCGATGAAATCCGCGATCGCCGATACCGCTGGCCTTCGACTCGGGAGGAAAGGGCACGACGATCTGCATCGGCCACTCGGTGATGTCGGAAGGAAGTGAGAACTCCCGGTGATCGTCATACCGAAAACGCCAGACGCCGTTGAGCGATGTCCACTGCGAGCGGCGCAGCTGCGGCCGCGGGTAAGCAAAATCCAAAACAACTCCTCGCTACATCGTCAACAATGAATGCGGCGCAAGATAAGCGTTTGCTGGTGAACCGGCCTATTGGTTAATGCCCGCAACCCCACCTTAATTCTTGCATTGAGTAACGCCGAAGGTCACGTATCGACGACATAGTGGGTGTAGTTATATGTCCACATCGTGCTGCCGCCCGGTTCGGTACTGACGTCGACAAAAGGTTCCATCGACAGCACGCTTCGGATCGACCAAAGCGCCAGCTTGCTCAGAGGCCGACTCCCCGTGATCCGCATTGCCGCCCCGGTCTGCGTGTTCTCGATCCGGATGTTGTAGTCGTTCGGGCCGTCACCAAACCCCAGCATCGGAAAGCTGACCACTTCGCGCGGCGCCAGCGCTTTCATGAAGTGGACCTCGTTTTCCCGAACGACCGTAAGGTTGGGATCCGGCGGACATGACGTACGCACATGGAATGGCAGCGTGATCAGGAAGGCAGGGCCGATTTGCGCACTGTCGAGTGTTAGAAAGTTGTGGTTGTACTGCTCGGTCTTAATCGCCACCTGGCCCGTGTTGTGCAGCATGTGCTCGATATGCAGGTCAGGATGGGCCGAGTCAACGCTGACGGTTTTCCGATAAACGTATCCGAAGCCCGTCCTCGCGTCAGCGAGCTGGTGAGTGAATTCGACAGACGTTGGTGTCGCGCGAACCGATCGGGTGCCGGGATCGACGATTTCGTAGGATTCGTAGCAGCTGTACGGGGCTTCGGCCGCCTTTCGTAACGACCCAACTCCCAACTTAACAAAGGTCTCGCCCACTCTGGCGGTTTCGAATCCCTGCGGCTGCGGGAATTCCTCGGCAGGGCCGGTAACAGCGCTTTGCCTGCCAGCAATGATGTCCACGCCATCGTCGACATAATCGTAGACGGTCGCCACCCGCTTCGTGTACCAAGGCGCGTAGTACTGATGACCGAGGTACTGCAAGCCAGCCACAACGCCTGACCAGTCAAACCGCGTGCCTTGATAGAAACCGGATGCAGCATCAGGGAGGTAAAGCTGAACTACCAGCCGATCGCCGGCGATCTGAACTTGCGGCGGGGGGTTGCGGGCACCAAGGGACCGGTTAGACATGCAATGCACGCTCGGCAAGGCCGGGTGCCCACGCCTGAGAATGGCGATAGGCTGTCACGTCGACAGCCTATCAGTCAGGACATTACTTCTACAGCTTACTTTTTCGTCTTTTCGCGTCGCCCTGCCGCCTGCGGTCTTTCTTCAGCTCTGCCGCCGCGTGATGATGAACGGCCACCGCGGGCTGCGCCCGATCGACTGCTTGTGTTCGCTCGCCTCTTCCTCCGTCTCGTCGGCTTCGTCAGCCTGCTGCGTAAGTCCCATTTCGGACATCAGCTGCTCGCGCCGTACCTCCATCTGTTGTTGCACTTCTTCCCACGCCGCTCCAGAGCGCCCCTGCAGGCCGGGAAACATCTCGTTTTCCTCTTCCTTGATGTGATGGTTCACGTATTCGCCAAGCACCTTGAACGTCGCAGCGTATTTTTCGTCCTCGGGGCTCATTTCGCGCAACTGAGCGATCAGTGCCTTCGCTGAGTTGTGCTCGACTTCAGCTTCATCCACCAGGTCGGCCTCCTTCAATGCCTCACGCGCCGCTGGATAAAACAGTTCTTCTTCGAGTTGTGCATGAACTTCGAGCTCGGCGCAGGTCTGGTCGACGATTTCTTTCAGCTCTTCGCCGTCTTCTTCGGCGTCAAGCTTTTCCGCCTCCCGAAACGCTTGCCTAACTCGCTTGTGATCCTCTTTCAGCTCTTCGATGATTTCGTTTTTTGCCGCAGAATTATTTCGACTTGCCATCTTTCACTCCTTAGGTAATAGGCTCGTAAAGCGGCGTGAGCTCATGCCAAGGTCGGCGTTACCTACGTCGCATAGGCGCTGAGCAAACCTCGTACCGCGCGTCACAACCTGCAAGATTCAACTTCGCCGGCCGGGGGCAACAGGCGAGTGAGCGGCTTCCAGCTATCAGGCGGTCTTTTTGGGCACGATCGATATGCCGCCGCTGCGTTCCAGCACGGCGTAGCGAATCTGATCGAGCCGCTCGAGACCCTGCAAATGCCGTGCAGCATTCAAAACGTCTTGCTCGTCGACTCTTGCTTTGGCCATTCGGTCCTTCAGCGCTACGCCGTCCTCCACGATGACCAGCGGTACGTCGTCGAGGACTTTGTCGATTGTTTTCGAATGACGCTTGATCAAGGACAGCGCGATGTCCAACCCAACCAACGTGACGATCACGATGATGGCGTTGGTCACCGAAAAGTCCTGGCCTAGAAGCGCCTGTTGCGTTGCCTCGCCGATGATCAGCAACAAAACAAAATCAAACGTGGTGATCTGCGCAAGCGAGCGTTTCCCCGCCACGCGCATGATGAGCATCAACGCGACGTAAATCGTGACTGCACGCAGTACGGAGTCCATAGGCGTTCCTAGGGGAAAACGAACTGTTTTATTGCGAGCCTTTCTCCGTTATTCACCGCAAGCCATCCTTCAACCGATCCGATCTTTTGAGGCTCGAGCTGTAGTGCAACCTTGGTTTCGACCACGCCGGGTAAACGTTTGAATGCAAATAGATATCCGTTTTCGGCGGCAGTGCCTGTATCGAGTTGAGGAATGGTGGACCTCACCGTCACGGCGTTCAAGTAATCGCCACTGAGATGAATTTGGGCGGGCCGCCCGTCAGGCGGCTGCCGTATCGTAATTTCGACGCTGTTGGGAGTTAGCTGGCGCGCAAACCTCTCATAGTGCACGCGCACGCTGCCATCCGCGCTGACAGTGTTGGTACTCGAAAGCGGGCCACCGCCACCGAGACCACCGGCAAGCGAATAGGCAACAAGTCCTGCCATCCCCAGCCAGGCCACTCGCTCCAGTTGCCACTGTCTGCGCTGAAAGCGCAGATCTTCATCCAGTTCAAGCGACTTCGACGAGGACTGGGTCACGGGAGCTCACATTTCAGTAGATGTGGCGCATCGGCATGCCTTCGGCAAACGAAGTGCCTGTCTTTGCACTCATTCACGTAAAGCGAACCTCAAAAAGAAAACGGACCGACATCGGTCCGTTTCTTTACTGCTCAGAGAGACTTACTTCTTCGATTTGCCGCTGGTTGAACTGGTATCCGTATCGGCACTGGTGCTCCCGCTTGAGCCCGTTGCGCTTGTACCGGAACCGCTCGAGCTCCCCGTTCCGAAGCTTCCGGCGGATCCCTGGCCTCCGCTCGACCCCGAGCCTTCGCTGGAGCTGGAGCCTCCACTTAGACCAGATCGTCCGCTGGACCCGGACCTTCCCTCGGACCCTGGTCCGCTACCGGATGACGAGCCTGGCTTCGAGGCGCTGCGCTTATTGCGCCAGTCGCTGAATTCGTCCGAGAACTTCCGATAACGCTCCTGACGCCAGTCACGGTAGTCGTTATCCAACTGACTCATCTGCTCGCTTCGCCACTGATGATATTCAGGATCGTGATGCTGCTGCGAGGACCCTTGACCGGCGCCCATGCCACCGCCGGTGTAATAGCCGCCCATTCCTGCATCGCTGCTTGAGCTGCCGCCGTAGCCACTTTGGCTTCCGCTCCCAAAGTTGCGCTGCTCACCATAGCGACCTTGCGAAGCTCCGCCCTGTGAACCGTAGTCCCACGAGCCGGATCCCTGTGAGCCGTAGCCGCCTTGCATGCCGCTCTGACCCATGCCACCTTGCGATCCGCTCTGGCCAAATCCGCCTTGTCCGCCGTACTGCGAACCTTGTGAGCCGTAACCGCCCTGCGAACCGTAGCCACCTTGAGACTGCGAACCGTATCCACCTTGCCCGCCGTATTGCGAACCTTGTGGGCCGTATCCACCCTGCGACTGCGAACCAAATCCACCTTGTCCGCTGTGCTGCGAGCTTTGTCCGCCGTATGCGCCCTGCGAACCATAGCCGCCCTGCGAACCGTAGCCGCCCTGTGAACCGTAGCCCCCTGTGAACCACCTTGCCCGCGGTATTGCGAAGACTGTCCACCGTATCCACCTTGCGAGCCGTAGCCTTGCGAGCCGCCTTGTGAACCATAACCACCTTGCGAGGTGTAACCCGGGGCGCCCTGCGACCCATAGCCTTGCGACCCTTGTGAGCCGTAGCCGCCCTGCGATCCACCAAATTCACTTTGGGACGACTGGCCGCCTTGCCAGCCTCCATATTCATTTGAGCCGCCGCGTGAACCGCCGCCTTGTCCTGAACCTTCGCGCTCGTTAGAGCGCGAACCGTATCGATCTTCACCGCGTGCCTGCGAGTTGCGATCCTGTTCGTTATCGCGCTCCTGGCCACGCTTTCCTTCGTCTCGCTGTGTCATATTTTTCATCCCTATCGAAAGTTTTACATTCGTCTCTACCGTTGCGAATTTTCGAACGAATAGACGGCGTGCTTGAGCTGCAAGGAATATTCCCGCGTGAGCAGAACGCGCCGAAATAATTCGGCCACTCAAGCTTGCCTTGACGAGACGTCAGAAATTTATCTGAAGGGACGCAGCGAAGTGCGTCCTGTCAGTCGCAGCGATCCACACGTGCTCCAAGCAGACAACGACGAGTGCGCTTTCGCCGCTAGCGGATCATCGGCCATGCTGTGGCTGCCACGGCGACTACCGCAGCAATGATTGCTACCCAGCGGCTGATCGACGCCTGCCTTGCGCTTTGCAGTGCTGCGTGAGCGGCTTGTTCGGCGGAAGTCGATGCCCGCCCACGCCGATCCTCGATACCCAACCGCTCGGCGATTTTTAATTCTTCGCGCTCGACATAACGAATCGCAGTACGAATCGACTGCGCGTCGTCGCCAAACGCGCCGCGCGCTAAAGCCTCGTTGACGGCGACCAGCCCTCCGTGTTGCTTGGCCCATGCCTCAACATCCGAGATCGTGTCGAAGTTCACCATTCGCGCGATGTTAGTACGAGCGCGTGCGCTGCGGCTTGTCGCTAAGAACGCGCCGCGCTTCTCCTGGCATACAGATTGCGTAACGCCCGCACCACGGCGACGCCACGCAGCGCTTAAGTAAGCTCGTCCGTTCAAGGAGGTGGTCAATGAGCTGGCATGTCAGAAACTGGTGGCCACTGATCAAGGACGCCGTTAACGCCTGGATAGATGATTACGCGCCGAGCATGGGTGCGGCTCTGTCCTACTACACAGTGTTCTCGCTGGCGCCCGTACTGTTGATCGTCATTTCAGTTGCCGGCTTGATCTTCGGTGCCGAGGCCGCTCGCGGCGAAATCTTCGGCCAGTTACGCGGGCTGATGGGTACCGACGCTGCCAAGGCAATCGAAGACATTCTTACGAGCGTCAACAAGCCGGCCGAAGGCATCACCGGAACCGTTGTGGGACTCGTTCTGCTTTTCATCGGTGCCACCACGGTGTTCGGAGAATTGCAGGACGCGCTGGATCGCATCTGGCGCGCGCCGGAGCGAGACAAGACGAGTGGCTGGTGGGGCTTGATTCGAGCGCGCCTGCTTTCCTTCGGCATGATTCTCGGCATTGCGTTTCTGCTGATCGTCTCGCTTGTACTGAGCGCCGCGGTTTCCGCGCTTGGAAAATGGTGGAGCGGAGCCTTTGGCAGCTGGGAGACGTTGGCTCAGGTGGTCAACCTTCTCGTCGGCTATCTGGTAACGGTGCTGGCCTTCGCAATGATTTACAAGATCATGCCGCGCGTAAAAATCCGGTGGCATGACGTCTGGCTCGGCGCTGCCGTCACAGCGCTGCTGTTTACGATCGGGCGTTTTCTGATTGGCCTTTACATTGGCAAAAGTGGTATCGCGTCCGGGTTCGGGGCGGCCGGATCGCTGGTCATTATCTTTGTGTGGGTTTACTACTCGGCTCAAATATTCTTGCTGGGTGCCGAGTTCACCTGGGTGTATGCGCGTAAGTTCGGCTCGATGCGCAACATGGATGAGCCTAAGAAGCCGGAGGACACAAGCTTGCGCGAAATCCCATCGCGAAGCGAAGAGTTTGCAGCAGGTCCTAGCATCGCGTATCAAACAGTGGCCGCGCCCACGCGCCCATTGTGGGTCAGTGCTGGCGCAGGCATGGCTTTTCTATTGGCGCTTAACTATGTTGGGTCGCGCATCCTGAGAAGCCGCTGACACGCGCCTATTTACGCGCGCTCGCTAACTGCGCGAACCTATGCATCAATGCGGGCAGTTCCGCCGACAAATCGCGCGCGAGGTAGCCAAGCGGTCCGGTGCGCGATGCGAGCCGTTCACCAGCAAGTGCGTGCAACGCAACACCCCACACTGCTGCTTGCGCGGCTGACGCGCCGCGTGACGCCAGGCCGGTAACGATTCCGGCCAGTACATCGCCTGAGCCGGAAATTGCAAGTCCTACGTTGCCTCCTTTGTGGCGCCACAAGGATCCAGACGGAGCCGCAATAAATGTTGTCGCACCCTTCAACGCGACGACTGCATTCCACTGGCGCGCCGCGCTCGCGGCCGAGTCGTCCGGCTGCGACGTGATTTCACTTTTACTGCGATCCGTTAAATGAGCAAGCTCGCCAGCGTGCGGAGTGAGAACAGTTGGGCTGAGGAACTCCTGGACTTTCGCTCCTTGCCGGACGATGCCAAGCGCAGCCGCGTCAAGCACCAGCATCGGCGTGGACAGATTCGGCATTGCCCGTTCGCAGAAATTGCAGACCGTGTTTTCATCCTGCATGCCAGGCCCGATCAGGACTGCATCGACACGCGAGAACACCTCTCGTACGCACTCGATCGCGCCTTCAGCCAAGCCGCCCGACCCGGTCTCCGGAAGTTGAATCACGCGCGCTTCGGGAAGCATCACGGCAACTTGTTTTGCGACGCTTGCCGCAGTGGCAACCGTCAGCTTGCCAGCGCCAGCATGCAGCGCGGCGTTGGCGGCAAGAATCACCGCGCCCGGCATTTCACGCGAGCCGGCGATAATCAATACGCGTCCGCGTTGTTCCTTGTCACCGTCGGCATCAGGCTGCGGAAGCGGCCAGCGGCGCAGACATTCTTCATCGACTTCAACCGGATCACTGTGAGTCACTGCACGTGCCGTCATGGCTTGGGCGCCGCCGGCACGTCAGCCTCGGTCGTAATCGGCGTGCCCGCCTCGGCAAGCGGAGCGACAAAGTGAATCAAGCGAGTGACAAGCTTGCCGTTCTTGCCCTGCGTTGGATCGAACTCGTATTGCATGACCGCGCAGTTGGGAACGTCGGCGATGCGGTCGAGCTCGAGTATCTGCGCCTCGTTCATCCTCTCGAGTAGATAGCGAAAGCAATTGACGATGACCTGATGGGCGACGATCAGGACGCGCTCCCGGCGATACTCGCGCGTCATCGTATCGATCACGCTGCGCAGCCGCAGAATCACATCGCACCAGCTCTCGCCACCTGGTGGCCGAAAATAAAACTTGCCGACATGCGAGCGCTGCGCGCTTAACTCCGGATGTCGCTCGCGAATGCCGAACGTCGTCAGCCGATCGAGAATTCCGAATTCCTTTTCGCGCAGGCGCTCGTCAGAGTGCAGGATGTGAGAATCGGCAGAAATTCCGGCAGCCTCCAATACCAACCGGGCAGTCGAGCGGGCGCGTATGTAAGGCGAACACAACACCACGTTCGGCTGCTGATCCCGTGGCAGGCTGCCAAACCACCGGCCCAGCGCAATCGACTGTTGCTCGCCGAGAGGCGACAACGGGACGTCAATGTCGCGCTCGGCAATGTCGATCAGTGGCAGACGTGCAGCCTCGGCCGAATCACGGGCGACATTGCCTGCGCTTTGCCCATGGCGAACGATCCACAACTGTTGCGGCCACTTTTGTTCCACCCGGAGACCCTTAGAGGCAAAGCAGCTTGTCCAAAGCTAGCCGCGTGCCCGCGCAGGCCCGGGGAGACTCACCCGGTGCGCCGCCAAAACGGCGCGCCGGCTCTTGAAATTCTGCCTGACGGCTCCGAACTTGCTCCCTACGGCTCAAGAAGCCGAACCCATTTTGCAAGTGCAACAACGAAAGGAGGATGAGCGAATGTTTACATCGATGGTGACTTACCCCGGCATATTCGCTGATTTCGATCGGCTGCGCCGGGAACTCGACGAACTCTCCGGCTGGTCGGGATTGCCCACCAGTATCCGGTCCGCTGCGCCGGGTGCATTTCCGGCGATCAATATCGGTAACACGGCCACCAGCGTTGAAATCTACGCGTTTGCGCCTGGAATCGATCCCAAGCAGATCGAGCTGACGATCGATCGCGGTGTGCTGTCGATCTCGGGTGAGCGCAAGCCGGACTTGCCGCTTGATGACGCCAAGGTCAATGTCTACGGCAACGAGCGTTTTGGCGGCGCGTTCCGACGCGCGATCAGCCTGCCCGATGACATTGACGCGACAAAGGTCAACGCTAATTATCGCGACGGGGTCTTGCATGTGAGCATCAACCGTCGTGAGTCGGCGCTGCCGAAACGAATCACCGTTCAATAACTCAGGAGCCAAGCAACTTAGGAGATCGATCATGCAAGACAGTTTTGTTGCCGAAGCGCCGCGTACAGCGGCCAACCGCCAGGAGGTAAGCCGGCAAGGCCAGCAAGGGCAGGAGTCGTCGCGTCAGGACGCGGCGCGCTCTGCAGCGAGCCGTCGCGACACTCAGGCAATGACGCCTCGAGTTGACGTCATCGAAGACGACTCCGGTATCACTTTGATGGCCGACATGCCGGGGGTCTCGAAAGAGTCGCTCGAGATCAAGGTGGAAAATGATGCGCTGTTGATTGAAGGAACTGTTTCCGCCGCCACACCGCAAGCCCTGGAAGCGACCTATGCCGAAATTCGCGTTCCCCGCTACCGGCGCAGCTTTACTTTGAGCCGGGAGCTCGACGTCGGACGCATTGAGGCGCAGCTTAAGGATGGGGTATTGAAGTTACGTATCCCAAAACAAGAACAGGCGAGACCCCAGCGCATTTCTGTCAACGTTGCCTAGCGGATAATCCGAACCAACCGCCGGCACGTCGTGCGCTGCGATGTGCCGGCTTTTTTGCGTGACTTGTATGACGTGCCTTTAAATATTGATGAAGAAACCCGGACAAAAAAAAGAATTAGAGCGCGACAAACCCGCTGTACCCAGCGAGCATTCCACTGATCTCGAACGTGCTGGTACTCAGCGTGTGCTCGCAACGGATGACTCGACCGCCACCTCTCGCCAGTTGCGTCAGCCCAATGAGCGCGACGAATCGGCTGATGAACAGCTGACAACGCCGCGCCGCGCGATCAAACAAGCCCACGACGATTTAAAGAGCGGGCAACAAGACACCGACGCACGCAATCGCGTGGCCGAAGTGCTGCCGGACGTACCTAAGACACCGCGTAACTTCGACGAGTCCGACCCGCTGGACACTGCACCGGGGCCGAAGAAAAAAGCTTCCTCGTAGCCATCTTCGTTCGGTCACACTCGTCGGTCCGTCAGCGGTAGCCGCACCGTCGCACGCGTCCCGCCGCCATCGACCGTGTCGATTTCCAGTGCTGCCGCGTGCCTTTCGACGATACGCGCGACAATCGCCAGCCCGAGTCCCGCACCTCCCTGCGCCCGGCTCGCGTCGCCGCGTTCGAACGGTTGCAGCATTCGTTGCGCATCGACGATGCCCGCACCGTGATCTTCGACAATCAATATCGCCTGATGCGCAGCGCGATCGACCGAGAGCGAAAGCAGAATCGGGGGTGCGCCGTGCCGCGCCGCGTTATCAAGCAGGTTCGTCAGCATGCGCTGCAGCATCGTCGCATTGCCGGGCACGAGCACATTCGGTGCAATGCGTACCTGGGCCGCAGGCAGCGCGGCCAAACGCGCAGCGCTGTGAGCGACACCGCTGAGGTCCACCTGGTCCGTGACGTGTTCGGCATCGGTTCGCACGTATGACAAGAAGCTTTCGATAATGGCGTCGGCATGTTCGATATTGCGCACGATCAGGTCACGCAGCGGCGCTTGCTGCTCGAGCAGGTCAGCCGCGACGCGAATACGGGTTAACGGCGAGCGCAAATCGTGCGACACGCCCATCAACATCACACGCCGTTGCTCGTCGAACACTGCGCGCTGCCGAGCCATCGCCGTTAACGCAATTCCGAGCCTCTCGATCTCGCGCGTGCCGCGCACGATCTCCGTTGGCACTTCGCCACGGCCTATCGCGTCGACCTGAGTCGACAAGCGCGCCATCGGTCGCACTACCCAGCGGCTCGTAAACCAAGCCGCTACGGTAATCACCAAGATCAGGACGCCGAGCACGGTCCACGCGCGCATACGAAACGATGGCGGCTGCACGCCGCCGGTCAATCCGACCCAGCGCGCTTCACCCTGCGGCGGTTGAACCTGCAACCACGTCACGGGCAGCTCCGACGTATCGTCGAGCTTCGTATCGATGACGCTGATGCCGGATTGCGCGAGCGCATCGGTCAATGCGATCGTGCGGCGATCGCGTGCGATCGAGTAGGCCGCCGGCGGTGGCGCACCGCTCAGCACGTCGAGGCGCATGCGCAGATCGAGCTCGCGGCGCGGTGCGCCGGGCTGCTCCTGCTCGGTCCTGATGGCAGCCGCCCACATCGGCGCCAGTGTTTGCGCCGTCACGCGCTCCTGATAGTCGCTGAACGTCGCGGCGATCAGAACCAACGCGCTGATGGTCATCACCAGCAGCGCAATGAAGATACGGCCGAACATCGGCAGCGGCAGCACCTTCACGTCTCGGCGCTCCTTTTATTCGCCGCTGGCGGTGCCCACACGTAGCCTTCGCCGCGCGCGGTAACGATCCACTTGGCATCAGCGTCGGCTTGTCTGAGCTTGCGGCGCAGGCGCGCGATCTGAACGTCGACCGCACGATCGAGCGGGCGGTAGTTGCCGACTTGCGCAGCACGCGTCAATGATTCGCGCGACAGCGCAACACCAGGATGCCTGACGAGTTCCAACAGCAGCCGAAATTCGATGTTGGTCAGCGGCACCGGACCTGACCACTGAGCCGACTCCGCGGTCAGCGTGCGCGCACTGATGTCCAGAACGAGCTTGCCGAACTGCAACACTGTGGCCGGTGAACTTCGCACCGCGTCGACATCGGCACGTGATCGACGAAGCACGGTACGCACACGGGCAATCAACTCGCGCGGGTCAAACGGTTTGGGCACGTAGTCGTCGGCGCCCAGCTCGAGGCCTATCACGCGGTCGACCGGATCGCCCTTAGCCGTCAGCATGATCACCGGCAGCTCCGGAATACGTTCGCGCAGGCGGCGGAACACTTCCTTGCCGTGCATATCCGGCAACATCAGGTCGAGCAGTACCAGCGACGGCAACGGGTTTAAGCCGGCGAGGCCTGCTGCGCCGGTGGTGGCGTTGCGCAGCGCGATCCCTTCACGCGCGAAGACTTGCGCGAGCAACCGCATCAGCTCGACATCGTCGTCGATCAGCAACACGGACACCGTGGCGAGGGCGTTCGAAGTCATGCAGCAACGTTACATGTTTGACGCGCGACCGCGTATCGAACGTGTCAACAACGACACAAAGGACATCAATTGACATCCACAGGCGGCATGCGCCGCGTCACGATGCGTCCTAGAAGACAAGGCACGGAGACCAGCAGATGACCAGTGCACATGCACACCACCGCCGCATCGGTACCGCCGCACTCTCTAGCCTGCGGCGTTGGCTGGTTGTTGCCGCAACGGTTTCAACCGTCGCGCTAGGCGCGTGCGGCGGCGGGGGTAGTGAGGGAGTCGCTCCACCTCCGGCCAATGGCCCTCCCAACACAACGCCGACCGTACCGCCTACTCGCAACGAAGCGGCGCGCTTTCTGACGCAGGCGACCTTCGGGCCCGCGCCCGCCGATGTCGACCGCGTCGTGGCGCTTGGCTATGCGGGGTGGCTCGACGAGCAGTTCAATTCGCAGGCGTCGCTTCACTTGCCGGCGGTCCCCGCGTTTGGTGACACGATCACGCCGCAATTTGTCGGGCAGTTTCCGTTGCTGTCGAGTTTCTGGACCAAGGCTGCGATCGCTCCCGATCAACTGCGGCAGCGCGCGATGTATTCGCTGTCGCAGCTGTTTGTGATCTCGATGGTCGACAACAATGTAATGAGCTACCCGCAAGGCATTGCGACCTATATGGATCTGCTCGGTCGCAACGCGTTCGGAAACTATCGGCAGATGCTCGAGGACGTGACGTTGAGCCCGATGATGGGCTTGTACCTGTCGCACCTTGCCAATCAGAAGGAGGATCCTGTATTGGGCCGTGTGCCCGACGAAAACTACGCGCGGGAGGTGATGCAGCTGCTCACGATCGGGTTGTACGAGCTCAACGAAGACGGTACGGTGAAGCTCGATTCGCGGCGCGAACCGATCGAAACGTACTCGAATGACGACGTCATCGGACTCGCGCGCGTACTCACCGGCTGGAGCTGGTCGTCGGCGACAAAAGACGACGCATCGTTTCAGGCGAATCGCGGTCTGCTCGTTACTGACGACCGCGCCCTGAAACCGATGGAGCTGTATCCACAGTTTCATTCAACATCCGTCAAGACTTTTCTCGGCAAGACGATCCCCGCCGGAACCGCCGGTCAAGAATCGTTGAAGCAGGCGCTCGATCATTTGTTCAATCATCCGAACGTCGGTCCGTTTGTCGGCAAACAGCTGATTCAGCGCACGGTCACCAGCAATCCGAGCCCGGCGTACGTTGCACGCGTCACCGCTGCGTTCAATGACAATGGCCAGGGCGTGCGCGGCGATATGCGCGCGGTGTGGCGCGCGGTGCTCTTGGACCCGGAGGCGCGCGACGCCACCAAGCTCGGTGAGCCAACCTTCGGCAAGCTACGCGAGCCTGTGCTGCGGCTCAGTGCATGGATCCGCGCCTTCAACGTCAAATCGACTTCCGGCAACTACAACGTGTTCTTCACCGACGATCCGTCGAGCGGCATCGGCCAGGCACCGTTTCGCTCGCCGTCGGTGTTCAACTTCTATCGGCCGGGTTACGTGCCGCCGAACACCGGCGCCGCGACAGCGGGCCTGGTCGTGCCCGAGATGCAGATCACGAGCGAAACCAGTGCATCGAGCTACATCAATTTTGTCGAAGGCATGGCAATACTTGGCGGTGCGGGATTTCTAAATGATTTGACCGCCGACTATCAGGCGGAGCGCGCTATCGCTGACGACGTCGATGCCCTGATAAACCGCATGGATGAGCGTCTTACGTACGGCACGATGAGCGCGAACACCAAGGCGTTGGCACGCGACGCCATCTCGTCAGTTCCGCTGACCACCTTCGACGCGCGCGGCAATCGTGTGCGTTTGGCACTGCTATTCACCATGGCCTCCCCCGACTTCATCGTTCAGCGCTGAGAGAAAACTGATGACCTCAATCACTCAACACAGCGCGTCGCGACGCAATTTTCTCGGCTGGTCCGCACGCGCGGCGGCGCTCCGCGCTGCAGCGCCATTCGCTCGTAGCTTGGCTGCGCTTGGCACCGGCGCGCCATTCGCGCTGAACCTGGCCGCGCTCGGCGCTGCGTCCGCGCAAACGGCGACCGACTACAAGGCGCTGGTGTGCGTCTTCCTGTACGGCGGCAATGACAATCACAATACAGTCATTCCATATGATCAAGCGTCGTACACGGGATATCAGCAGGCGCGCGGCAGCATTGCGCGCACGCGCAACACGCTGCTGCCGCTGACGACGGTCTCGAATCTAGGCGGACGGCAGTTCGCGCTGCCTCCCGAATTGCAGCCCATTGCCACGCTGTTCGATGCCGGCCGCGCGGCAATCGTTGCCAACGTGGGGCCGCTGCTGCGTCCGACGACTCAGGCGCAATATCAGAATCGCTCGGTGCCGCTGCCTCCGAAGCTGTTTTCGCATAACGATCAACAGTCGGTATGGCAGGCATCGGTGCCCGAAGGTGCGCAGTACGGCTGGGGCGGGCGAATCGGCGACGTACTGGCGAGCGCTAACGCCAAGTCGACCTTTACCAGCATTTCGATCTCGGGCAACGCCGTGTGGGCGTCGGGACAGACGACTCAGCAATATCAGGTCGGCCCGGGCGGCGCAGTCACCGTGAATTCGCTCGCCAACGCGAGCCTGTTCGGCTCGGCCACTGCATCTCAGTTATTGCGACGACTGGTCACCGAACAGCGCCCGCACGTGCTCGAAAACGACCATACGCGGTTGATTCAGCGCGGGCTCACCGCCAACGAGGACCTGCGCGCCGCCATGGCGGGCATGCCGGACTTGCAGACGGTGTTCCCAGACGGCGCAGTAGCCGCGCAACTGAAGATGGCGGCGCGCTTGATCGCGGCACGCAATGGAGTCGGCGCCAAGCGGCAAGTCATTTTCGTCTCGATGGGTGGCTTTGATAACCACGCGTTTCTAAGCGGCACGCATCCGCCGTTGCTGACACAACTAGCGGCCGCATTAAGCGCGTTCGACGCTGCAATGGGCGAGCTCAACGTGCGCAATCAGGTGACGGCGTTTACCGCATCCGATTTCGGCCGCACGCTGACGTCCAACGGCGACGGCTCCGATCACGGATGGGGCGCGCATCATTTCGTACTCGGTGGCGCAGTGAAAGGCCGCGACATCTATGGGCAGTTCCCGGTCGTGGCGATCGGCACCCCTGATGACGCGGGTCAAGGCCGCCTCATCCCGAGCACATCGGTCGATCAATACGCGGCGACCTTCGCGCGCTGGATGGGACTTTCCGACGCACAGCTGGCAGACGTGCTGCCCAATCTGCAGCACTTTTCGCCGGCGACGCTGCCACTGTTCATCTGATGTAGCGCCGCGCTGAACTGGCACCCAAAGGGCGGCTAGAGAATTCTCAAACCCCGCTTCCGAACATCATGCACGCCGGTTAACGGACGTTGCCAAACGCTTGCTTCAATCGCTTGCCCGCGTAGGCCTGGGCCTCCTGCGCGTCCTTCACCACCGCAGCGGCGCCAAAAAAATCGTGCGCGGTGCCGTCGAAATTACGCCGCTCCGTTTTGACGCCCGCCTTTTTCAGCGCGTCCTCCAGCAACTCGCCATCCGAGCGAAGCGGATCAATCTGAGCGTTGATGATGGTGACCGGCGGCAAACCCTTTAAGTTCGCGTTGACGAGGTCGACCCGCGGGCTTTTCGCGTCGTCCTGCTTGGCGAACACTTTGTCGACGAACCATTGAATCATCGCCTTGTTCAGGGGCTTTGCAGCGGCGCTGTCGACATACGACTCAGTCGACAGGTTTGCGGTCTGCGCAACCGGATACACAGCGACGATGTGCAGCGGCGCCGTAACGCCGGCGTCGCGTGCTGACACTGCCGTAGACACCGCCAGATTGCCGCCCGCGCTTTCACCGGCGAGTGCCAGCCGCTTCGGATCGCCTTTGATCGTGGTCGCATTAGCGGCCACCCAGCGATACACCGCCAGCGCGTCGTCCCACGCCGCCGGAAATTTCGCTTCCGGAGCGAGTCGATAATCAGGCGACACAACAATGGCATTTGCCTGTTTGGAAAGACCGCGCGCACCACCGTCATAGACAGTGCGATCCGCGATCACCCAACCTCCACCGTGAAAGTAGACGATGACCGGAAACGGTCCCGGACCAGAGGGTGTGTAGATGCGCGCAGGTAAGGGGCCCACAGCGCCAGGAATTTGCCTGTCTTCGCTTGTCACGCCCGGGACCAGAGCGGTCGGCGCGGTGTCCTTGCCCTGCTTGTTCAAGATTGCATTCACTGCATCGATGGGCGTGGGTTGCTTGCGCGCCTCGGAGGGTCCCAGTGTTTCAATCGGCTTGCCGTTCAAACTCGCCAAGGTGTCGAGCACGGCTTGCATATCGACATCGGCCTTGTACTTCGTACCGGTCTTTGCCATCGCCTCGGCAGGCATCTCTTTTGTCATCGTTGTCAGCGCTGCTCCAGGTGTTTTGCTCTGGGTCATCGCATGGGCCGGAGCAGCCAGCAACGCGGCAACGGCAAGTCCGCTAACGCCAGTAGACATCGAGTGCTTCATCAATCCCTCTCGAACTGTTCTACAAAGGTGAGCGTGAAACGCAGCAAGCCGGGTTCCCGCTTTTACCCAACGGGCGGAACGTCGAGTGCGCATCCGGCTCGTCAGCCTTGCTGCTGCACAGATACCGATCAGAAATAAGGTCGATAAAACGATCAACTCGCGCGTATCAGGCAAGTCGCATCAGTGACTATGATCGTTCCATGAAGGCCAAGGCGATCGACGTTTCCCATCCTGCGCTGAAGTCCGCGCTAGATGCCGGCTTGCAACCGCGTGCCGCCGAACACCTGCTTCGGTTCTACGACGAGCCGCATCGTTACTACCATAACCGCGTGCACATCCGTGAGATGTTCGACGCAGCGCTGCAGCACGAGCTGCGGCTCTCCCCGGCACAGACGTTTGCAGTGCTTGCGCACGACGCGGTGTACGTTCCAGGAGCACAACGCGGCGACAACGAAACCCTGTCGGCGCAATTGATGCGTGTCTATGCGCCGAAGGTCGCGATAGCCGTTCTCGACGCGGCGTTCGCGATCATTATCGACACGACTGATCACGTACCGCGCCATTCAGAATCGACCGCTGTGCTCGATCTCGATCTGATGCGTCTCGGTGCAGGTCCGGACGATTTTGAACGCTATTCGTGGGAGGTATTTGCCGAGCAGCGGCCGTTGATCGCGGTTAACGATTATCTTGCCGCTTGGCAGTTCTTCGATGACAAGCGCGCGCAGTTTTTTCAGACGCTAATGACACGGCCCGCGATCTTTCACTTGGCTCCGATGCGCGCCGCGTATGAGCGCGCTTCTCACATCAATCTGGGCCAAACGATTGCCGGAGCGATGCGCGACCGGCCGCCGCCCAAGGGCTATTTTCGCGAGTCACCTGCGTAATCCAGAAATCGCTCGGGCGAGACACGCAGCGCCGCGCCGGTCGGGCATGCACGCACGCACGCCGGGCCGCCCGACAGTTCGCGGCACATATCGCATTTGACTGCGCGCTTCGCGGCGTTCGGGTTCTTGCTCTTCACTTCGCTGCCCGGTTCGCGTCCGAGACCGAGCAACCACATCAAGACGCCGGCGCCGGCGCGCCGACCATCGGCAGGCGCCATCTGAATCACACCGTACGGGCAATTGCGAACGCAGTTGCCGCAACCGATGCACGTATCGGCGATAAACACTTCGCCGTTGGGTGAGCGATGAATCGCATCCGGCGGACATTCCTTCATGCAATGCGGGTGCTCGCAGTGCCGGCAGGAGGTCGGCACGTGCACGCTGGCGAACGTCGGGCCGGCTTCGCGATTCAGGCGCGACGTTCCCTGGTGAGTGTCGGCGCACGCTTTCTCGCAGTTATTGCAGCGGATGCACAGGCTTTCGTCGATCAACAACACATCGGTGGCTTCACCCAGCCCCTGCTGCATCAGATAGCTGACCAGGCTGCCGGACGACGTATCGGCTTCCATCGCAACGTTCTTCTTCATGCGCGACATCGACAGCTGCTGCAGCTTGGCGCGCAGCGCCGCGTCGCGTGCAACGACCTGATTGAACGCATCCGGCGCAAGCACGATCGCCTCGGCGTTAACCGCGGCGCGCACGGTCGCCATCCGCGGTGCAGTGTTCAACAACGCCATTTCGCCAACGACGTTGCCGGCGGCCACGTACGCAAGCACGATCTCCTTGCCGCCGATCATGCGCGATACCGTCACCGAGCCGCGTCGAATCAGATACAGCCCGTCCGCGACGTCACCTTCGCAAAACAGATCCGCGCCGGTCGTGTACTTCTTGACTTGCGCCGATGCCGCAAGAGTCTGCAGATCATCATCGGTCAGATCCTGCGACAGATACGCCCGCAACGCGCGCTTCAACGCTTCCTGATCGAGCAGTTTGCGCACGCTATCGACCGACGCAATCAGCTTCAGCATTGCGCGGCGCGGTGTTTCAATCAGTACACAGTCGCGGCCCGCTCGCACCGTGGCCGCGCGACGCCGCCCTGAGATCAGGCCGAGCTCACCGAAAAACTGGCCCTGCGCCACGGTGATTTTCTGACCCGAGCGCTCGCCTCCGGGTATTTCAACTTCCACACTGCCTTCGACGATCGAATAGAAACTGTTCGAGTAATCGTTGCGTTGAAAGATCACCTCGCCTGCCGACGGCGTTCGAATCTCGCTGTCGAGCATGAACTCGCGCAATTGCAGAGTCGTGATGCCGGCCAGCAGCGGCACGTTGTTTTGAATCAGTGCCAGTGCATCGTTGACGGTGCGCGCGCTGCGCAGCCCAGCGAACTTTTCGCGCAGCAGCGGCTCGTCGGCAGGCTCGACCGCACGGCCGAGGATGCTCCGACCACCTCATAGCCCTGATTCATCGCCTGCTTGATCAGCGGATAACCGCCGAGTGCGCCGACGACATAAATCCCCTTCACATTCGATTCGTACGTCGGCGAAAGCTGCGGTACGGCTGCCGGATCATTGTTCGGAAACACGATGCCGAACGATTCGACCATCTTGCGCGGCGGAATCGCGCCAAGACGTGCGATCACACGATCACATGGGATCGGCTCGAGTCCTGCCGGTGTCTTTGCGTTGAAAACGCCTGGCTTGCCGCCCGCGTTTCTCCACCCGCCGATAGCTCGACGCTGGTTGGTGCGGCGCCTAGCGACAATCGATCTTGCCGGATTCGATCGCAGCGAGCACCGCTTTCAAGTTGCCTTCCTTGCAGCGCGCGAACTCTTCGTTGCGATTGATCATCACCACGCGGTTTTGCACCGCCAATGCGAGCGCGTTTTCGATCGCTGCATCGCCGGCACCGACGATCACGATCGTCTCGCCCTCGTATTCGTCGGGATCGTCCAGCTGGTACTGCACGAACGGAAGATCTTCACCGGCCACGCCGAGCTTGCGCAGATTGCCCTGCACGCCGATGCCGAGCACGATCGCCTCGGCAATGATCTTGTCGCCACTGGCCAGCGCGATTTCGAAAGCCGGCGCTGCGCCGGTGATCGCGGTGACGGCTGCGCGCGTGCCTGACGTTGACGCCGAGCTTCGCGATGACTTCGTCCCAACCATCCAAAATGACTTCGCGCGTGCCTGCCGCAAACGGAAGCGGACTTCGCAGCGGCAGCACACCGGGCTCGGCCATCACGTGCTTGCGCTTCTGATACTTGTAAATCGTATCGGCCAGGTGATCGCTGGCTTCGATCAACACGTGCGAGACCTTCAGCTCGGCTGCGCGTGCCGCCGCCGACAATCCACCGGGGCCGGCGCCGATGATCGCGATTTGAACCTTGTCGGTCATGGTTTCGCCACCGACGATGCCAACACTTCGTCCACTTGCTTCAATGCCGTCTGAAACTGCTCGGGCTTGAAGTTTTCATCGTCCGCCACTGCTGCCTGCAGCCGTGCCAGCGCGCGATTCGCCGGCGCTGCGGATTTCAGCATGCCGCGTTGAAACATGAAGTTGGTCAGCGAGCCGATCGCGAGCGTCGCCTGTTCCGCGCCTGCGTAGTCGCGATAAACACCGGCGCGACCGTCGTCGAGCAGCCCCTGCACGATCGAGCGCAAGTCTGCGGCGTTGAAGCTGCGCTGCGCGAGCCTGGCGATCAACGCCTTCATCAGCTCGCGCAGCTCACCGGCAGCCTGCATCGGATCGCCGCCTTTGCGGCTGACGGCCTGATGCAGTTGCGACGTGGCCGAGCCGATGCCTGCAGCGAGATCGGGCGCGGCCACTTTCGCGATCTGCCGCACCATCAGCAAGTTGGCGTCGTTCAAGCGCGGCACGCCGGGCCGAGCCCGTCGGCGCGCGGCGCCCAGCGACCGCTCTTCATCGATCGATGGCATGCATGGCAGTCAAAAAACACGAGCTCCGGAAAAATCCGTCGCGCCCGATCTTCGGATCGCCGAGCAGCTCCAGTGTTTGCGACACCGCCATCGCCTGGCCAATCGCCCACACCTGCACGCCGTCCCACAGCCGCTTGCGCTTGCCGTAATCGGAATCCGCCTTGAAGTGCGCGGGCTCGACGGTGGTGAACGTGTCGAGCTCGAAACTCAGACGCGGGTGACCGGCGCCCATCAGGCGATGCGTGACGAGCCGATCGCGATTTCCAAGATGGCACGACAGGCACAGCCGCGCGCGCGAAACTGCATCATCGGTCGGGAACAGGCCGTGTTCGATGTTGCGCGCGTGCGTGGCGCCGCGCTCGACGTGCGCGGCAAGCCAACGCTGCGCAGGTCCGTGGCAGCCTTCGCACGACACCCCGTCGTCGACCTTGAAGCGCTCGCCGCGCAGCGCGGGCGCCGGCGCATGCGCGTGGCAATCGAGGCACAGCCTGTCCTCGTGCGCGCTGCCGATGCCGAGATTCTTCGCGATCTTCTTCGATTGCGCCGAGAACAGAATCGAGTACGCACGCGCATGCTTGTCGAGACGCGTCCACGTCACGTATTCGCTTTGCAGAACGTTGGAGCCCGGCACGACGCGGATCGAGCCGTGGCATAACGTGCTGCCGCAGCTAACGACGCCGACGCTCTGATGCGGGCTGTTGTACGGCAGCGGCTGCGCTTGCGCAGCCAGCGTCACCGCAAATGCTGCGATCAGCCGACCAGCGCGTGTCATCGCGCTTCCTTCCGAGGCGGCACGAAATCCTGCTGCGCGCACTTGATCGGTCACGCTCCAAACACTTTGATCGGGCCGCAGATACAGCTTCTGCATTTCAGGCAGTGTGAACGGCCGCGAACCGATGCGGCCGAACACCGCGATCTGCCCGCCACTTTCGTCGACCGCGCGGTCGCGATCGAGTCCCTTCGAAAGTGCGATCGCAGGGCTCGCCGTTTTGCGCCACGCAATCAATCTCGGCTTCGGCTCCGGGCTGAAGCCGTAGAACTTCGGTTGCGTATCCGGCGCAGTCAGTTGAACGACTTTCAGTCCGTTGGCGCCGTCTGCGACGTAGGCGAACAGCGATGCGTTGGTCGAGCCGACGATCACATCGCGCGCGTCGTTCAGCTGACCGTCTGCCGTGAACGATGTCAGCTGGCGCGGTGCCTCCGGCCTCTCGACATCAATGATTGCCAGACCGTCGCGCCCGGCGGCGATGTAAGCGTACGTGCGCGCGACATAGAGGCGGCGTGCATCGGCGAGCGCAATTGCTGCGCCGGTCAGCCGTGGCTTGTCGGGCACGGTCACGTCAACCACGCGCAATCCGCTCGCGTCGACCACGAACAGATAGCGGAACTGCAGCGCACTGGCGCGTGCACCGGCCAGCGGCACAACCGCGGCCAGCCTCGGCTGCAGCGGCGAGGAGAGATCGACCACACGAGGCCGATGTCGGCCGGCGATATATGCGTCGAACCGCCGAGGACGATGTGGCGCGCGCCGTTCAGTACTCCCGGCTTTTCGCTGCCGCCATTCCACGTCACGGCGCGCCGTAATTGGTTGTTGCGAGCGTTGCCGTCCGCGAGCGTGTCCACGTTGACCAGGATCAACCCTTCGACGCTGTCGGTGATCGTGGCGTACCGGTAGATTGGATGAAACGGCTGCTCCAGGTTCACGTTGCGCATCAGCTCGGCATTCGCATCCATCCGCGTGGGCGATCGGCTGATTGGTCGGCAGCGCAACGCACGTCGCATTCTTTGATGCGACTCGCGTGTCATGGCCGAGCGGAGAAAACGGCGCGCTGATAATCCGCTGCGATACGTTCTTGTTCGCGATGCTTGCGACGTCGTACACGCGCAACCCGCCTGAACCCTCGGCAGAGAACAGATACTCGCCACGCAGCTGCACGCAGCTCGCGGCATCGCGTGTGCGGTGCGAATGCTCTGTCTGCAGCTCGCGCCCGCGCTTCTCGTGAGTGCCGAACCAGTCGGGATACGCGTAACGATGCAGGTAGCTGCCGATCACCGCCTGCGGCTCGTCCCACTCAGTGACCTGCACTGCGCCGACGTGGCCGCTCGCCACCGACCCATGCATTGAAGCCGATGAAGTTGACGAAGTTGGTTCCCTGCAGCAGCAGCTGCGCCATGATTGCGTTGTTGTCATTGGCCTCCGAGAGGTGGCAGTCGGTGCACGTCTTTGTCTCGGTCTTGCGTTCGGTGTGCGGATAGTGCGGAGCGAATGCCTGCGACGAGTAGCCGGCGGCGGAAATCGGCGGCTGTTGTATGTAGATGCGCGCGCGGTTGATATCGGTCGATGACAAGACAAGCGCGGAGCTCGATCGCACGGGCGCGATCTTGTAGTTCTTCACGTCGCCGTGGCGGCCGAGCTGAAACATGTCGTCGCGCGCGACCTGCGGGTTATATGTTGCGTAGTTGCGCGTCGCTCCGCCTTCGTAATGCAGGCGCTCGCTTTTCCAGTTGGCCTGAATCGGCAGATGACAGCCGGCGCAACTGGTGGTCCATGACAGATGACACGTGTAGCACGCCATCTTGTCGTCATCATGCGCAAGTAAGTTTGCATCGACGCCCGGTCCCCACCGCATAGGCAACCCCGCTGGACTCAAACGCGCCATTAATTTGGAGCGGGCGGCTTTCTCGTTGTATTGCGGATGGCCCGGCGTCACCGAATCCTTGACCAGCGACACTTCCCACTCGCGGTTCGCGTCGAGCGCCGAGCGCTGATACAGCTTGCCCTCGCGCCACTCGAACCGCTTGCGGCCATCCTGCACTCTCAGCAGCGATAGATCGTTGCCGATCTGCGGCGCGGCCGGGCCGCTGGTGCGCAACGTCGGATACGCCTTCGCAGTGCCGTGGCAATCGGCGCAATCGATCTCGATCGCCGCCGCGACTTCGCCGTAGAGGTGCCCGTTGCCGTGCGCGTCCTGCCCGAAGTGGCAATCAACGCAGTGCATGCCGACGTCGACGTGCACCGACGACAGATGCACCGCCTTTTTGAATTTCTGCGGATCGTCGTCGGCAACCGCCTTGCCATCCTTATCGAGCAGCGTCCTTTGCGATCGCGCTTGTACACGGCGCGGAAATTCCAGCCGTGGCCGTGATAGTCGGCGAACTGCGTGTCGCGCAGATACGGATTCAGTTCGGACACGCGTTGCAAAAACGCCGGATCGCTCCACTTGCCGCGAATCGCCGCTTCTTCGGGATTGCGCTCGTTGATCGCGCGGATTTCTTTGTCGCTCGGGTAACGCTGCTTCTCAGGCCACATCGACTGGCGCGTCGGACTCGTAATCCCACATCGTGTAGCCATAGAAAGAGTTCACGAACACATTCGGCTGGTGCATGTGGCACACCATGCACTGCGACGATGGAATCGAACGCGTGAATTGATGCTTCAACGGATGGCCCGATCGATCTTTCGGAATCGTCGGGTCGGCTGATTGCGAGCGAGCCCAGGTGACCATGCTTCGCGTACGGACCCGAGTGGCGCGGATCGCGATCGTTCGCATAGACGCTGTGGCAGCCGCTGCAGCCCGACGCGCGAAAATCGCCCGGATTGTCGTTGGTGCCCATGAACCACATGTGCGGATCATTCAGCCGCGTCTTCGTGATGTTGATCAGCGGCACCGCAATGCGATTGCCGGTGCCGGCGCCGCGACTGCTCGCCTTGATGTCGGGCCGGCCGGGTTCATCGAGGCGTTGAATCTGTCCGGCGAGATTCGGTAGACCGATCTCGGGAAACTGCGACGCGATGACTTTGCCGCCTCTCTTCGAACACGCGAAACACATCCGCTGGCGGAACCGTTTCCCACGCAGGCAGCGGATACAGATATGGCAGGATGCCGCGCTCGGTCATGTTCTGCGTCGGCACGATCGGATTCTTGATCGACGCTGCTTCGCCCTTCGTCGTGTACGCCTCGCCCAGCAGGTAGCGCTTGAACGGCAGGATGCCGTTGTTGTACGACGCGCCGCCCCACAGCATCGCCGAAGTCGACATCAAGCTGCGCTCCGCTGCCTGAATGATCGGCAGGTGACACGCTCCGCACGCCTCGCGCGCGACGCGATAGTCGCCCGGGTTGACGAAGCGGACGTACTCGGGCGATTCGTTGTTCAGCAGCGTGTACGTGCGCGGCACCGTGGCGCTCGCGGGATAGCCCCAGCTCTTTGGCAGCCGCGGCAGGATGTGCGCGAGCTCCTGCGCTTGCCGATACGCCGCATCAGCGGGCTGTGTAGCGACTGGACGCTTAATCGAAGCATCACCGCCGTGGCAATCGGTGCAACCGAGAATGACGGCGGTGTTCGCGTGCATCGTCGGCGCATCGGTCTTTTCGTGACACGTCGTGCAGCCAGCCGATTTTTGTTCGGCTTCCGCCAGCGTTTGCCGGTCGGGTGCCGCCGCGTGTGCAACGTAATTGCGCTTGACCGGAGCTTCGTTGTTCGCGGCGTTGCCTGGCGCAAGCAGTGCTGTCGCCAGCGATAGTCCGATCAAGTGCAGCCGCGAGCGCATCAGTAGGTCAGCAACACGTTGAACAGCACCGAGTACTGCGTGCGATCGGTCTGATAAAGCTGTTTCAGCCCACGCCCGGGCACCAACGCAGCAACCGACGCGTTCAGCACGATGTTCTGGTTAAAAAACGGCCGGTATTGAACGGCCGCCGAAACATCGACGCCGATCTCACGATCTACGGTGCCTTGATTGCGCAGCACCGAGACGCTGCTGGTATTCAGAAAGCGCAGATAGTTGACGTTGCCGATCACGCGCAGCGTCGGCAGCACATCGGCGTCGGCGCCGACACCCGCGAGCAGCAATCCCGGATTGACGAAGTTCGATTGCCCTTGATCCTTCGACGAGCGCAGCGACGGCAGTACGGCGTTTCGCCCCGACAGGCTCACTCCGCCGCCGCCGATTAGAGGAATTCCCTGCCGGATCCAGTAGCTGGTATCGGCGCCGGCAATCTGCGGGTTTTCGAAGATCGCATCGAAGCCGGTGGCCTTGTCGTCAAACGGATCCTTGTCTCCGCTCGCTGCGAGCAAGGTCGCGCGCGTGCGCAGCCAGCTGAAGTCGTACGACGCTTCGACCGCGGCAAACGCGGCGCGAATGTCCTGCGACTGCTCATTTGATGAGCCATTGAGCGCGCCGCGCGTGTCACGGCCAATGGCGGCGTAAGTCGATGCGCTGACGTTGACGCGCCCGAAGTGTCCATCACCGTTCAGTCCGAGATAAGTCACGTGATAGCGATGTGCGCGCATATCGCCGATCGCCGATGGACGCACCAGAAAACCGTTGCGGTCGAAGTGATTGCGATCGTCTTCGCGGTTGATGTTATGAACCACTGTACCCTGCAACGTGAAGCCGAGCACCGGAAAATCCTGCCGATACAGATTGAAGGCAAACACATCGTCGTCGCGCAAGCGGCGGCCGATGTCGTTCAGTCCGCTGTTGGTGTCTTTCTCGATGCGGCGGAATGCACCGATGTTGTATTGCCACTGGTTGTTCGCGCGCGTGCCGAACAAGCGCACGCCGAGCGGAACATCGTTGAACAGAAACCCGCGGAAGTCGGACTGAAACGGCTGAATGCCGACGCGCACGCTGTCGAAGTCATAGCGATCGGACACATCGCGCAGATGCTTGTCGACGAACAGCTCTTGGATGCCGATGTGTGAATCCTGTCGCCGCGTGCCGCTGCGCGGATCGATGCGCAGCGCGCGCACTTCGTCAACGTTATTGACGTTGTAGTTCAGCACCGGCACGAAGCGGATTTCGTAGTCGGGCGGCCGAAACGTTGTATTGCCCTGGATCAGCGCGAAGTTCAGCACCAGGTTCTGCGCAAACGTCGACTGCGAGCCGCGCCCGAATACGTCGTTGCTCTGCGCGCGCTCGGACGTCTGTGGACCGACACCGGTCGGCAATCGTCGCAACTCGAACAGCGTGTCCGACACGACACCGAGGTTGAAGAACCAATCGCGCGTGCCGAGGATCGGACGATCGCCTTTCAGCACGTTGGGGTTGTACGGGTCGATCAGGCGCGGAGTGACGAGCTTCAATTGATCCGCGAGGCGCCAGCGATCGGGCAGCGGAATCGTTTCGCGCGGATCAAGCGCCGTCGGCGGCTCGACTCGCAGCGGATCGATCGGAGGAATTTCTTCTTTTAGCGGCTTGCCCATCGGGCGCGACTGCGTGACTCTGTCCTCGGGTACCGCGACGGTGGATGGCGCGTCGGTGGGCGAAGGCTGCGGCCCTGAGCGTGTGCGGGAGTCGTGATGCGCGGCACGGGCTGAGACGCCGCAGCGAAGTTCGAAATTCCGGCATCGGTGACGCGAAGCACCCAGCCGAGCCTGCCGTCGTCGAGCCGAACGCGATACCAATCGCCGTCGCGCCAATCGCTTCTTACACGCGCTCCGCTCTTCAACGTCGCGATCGGACGTGGCCGCAGCTTCATTTCGATCACGCTGCGCTCGCGGGCATTCGCGGCTTTGTCGACTTCGCGCTTGAGCTGCGCCACATCGAACGGCTGCGCATAGACCGGCACCTGGTCGATGCGCATCACGAGTTCGGCCGATGCAGCGCGTCCGCGCGCAGGCGTCGCAACAGACGGCACTGTTGTCGGCTGCGCGGCAGCGGCGTTCGTAAGCGTTGCGCCGAGCCAGGCCAGGGCGTGCAGGCTCAGCGTTCCGCGCATTGCTTTAGATTCCTGCACACACATTCTGTTCGTTACTGTTCAGAAACGGCGCTTGTGGACATTGCGCGTAGCGCAGCCGAGTGCCGGTGCCTTGCGGCACTAACGTATCCGCTCGAATCGCAGGCGGCGCATTCGACACGCCGGTGTTCAATGCGCGCGTCGCATTCGCGACGCCGAGAAACGCGACCATGTCGTCCTGATCGACGCCGTCGCCGGAGACGCCGATCGCACCGATCAGCTGATTGCCGCCCGCTGTTGCTCGGTAAATCGGAACGCTGCCGGGAAAAATCTGGACACCGTTCGCCAGCGAAGCGATGCCAGTGCAGCCGACGCCGTTGTCTGCCGCCGCAAGCGAAGCGATCAACTTGTTGTAGACCAGATCGAGCTGCATCCCATCGTTGAACGGACTCCAGGATGCGAGCGGCTTCGACAGCGGGCCTGGGTTCGCGAAATCGACTCCGTCAGGAAAACTCGGGCGTGCGATGTTGCCGATCGCGCGCGCGCTGAATGCGGTCCCGTCGCTAAACGTGTTTAAGTTGGCGAACAACGTGCGCGTCGCGGCGACATAGTTCGCAATCGGCGACACCGCGGGCGGCGACAGGTACGCAGCCGGCGGCAGCCCAGACAACAGTGCCGCAGCGTTGACGTTGGAGAAGAACGCGGCCGCGCGCGCTTTCTGCACCGACACATCGATGCCGAACACCGGAGCGTCGGGCGTTCGCACCAGGCCGACGATCGCGCCTTGCGTATCAACGACCGAGATCGTCACCTGCGCTGGCGAGCCCAGCGGTCTGCGAATCTGCGCGCGTGCTCGATTGGCGATGTCGAGCGCACTGGCGAGCAGTTGCGTAGTTTCAGCCGCAGTCAGCAAGCCGTCGGTGCCCGCGCGCGGAGCAAAGCGATTTGCGTTGGCCGCATCGACCAGAACGTGCGCGCCCAGTGCTGCCAAAGGTGCGCCGCTTTCGGCGCGAATGCCTGACGCGGCGCTGTTGAATGCGGTACCCGCCGCGATCGGGGCCCCTCCGTAGCTGGGCACGTTGACGAGCACGCCGGCGGCGCCGACGATCACCGCGAAAGCGGCGGACACCGCAGGATTGCTGGCAATCGCTTCGCTGTCGGTGAAGCGCAGCGTGCGGCCATCTGCGGTGATGCGATCGGCCCGCCGATCGGCGGGCGCAGTAAAGCCGCTTGCGGCCGCCACCGCAATCAATTCATCGACGTCGACATCGATGTTTTGAATGTCGAGATCGAGCGAGTAAAGACCGTCGGCGATCACGCCGACGCCGCCCACCAGGACGCCGTTCTTATATAGCGGCAATCCGCCGGGGTCGGCTGACAGTCCCAACGGTGAACGCTTGGGCCCGGTGCTTCCGATGCTCGCCTGCCGCACGACATCGGAACACGACAGCTGCGAGAACTGCACGCCGAACAACGGACCCGACGGCTGCCCTGTTTCGCGCGGATTGAAATTCTCCTGCACGATCTGACTCGCAGTGCGCGTCGAAAACGCATTGCCTTCCGACGACAAGTACGCACCGGTGACCGCCTTCGCAATCGCGGCAAGCTCAGATGGCAGCACGTCGATGCCTTCGAGTCCGCCCTGCACGTTTCTTCCCGACCGGATCGCGAAGGTAGCCGTAGCACCGGCCATCCGAAACACACCGAGTACGTTGCCGACGCGATCAGTGACCGCGATCGTCGCCGGTGTATTGCGCGCTTGCGCTTCGCCGACGGCCTGTGCGATCACGCGCTCGACATCGCTGACGGTCAACACCACCGGCGCAGCGGCCTGACAGTTTCCGGTGCAACCGCCGGTACCAGCGCCGTCGCTGCCGCTGCCGCAACTGACCAGCATCGAAGCGATCAGGATGATGAATGCGCGCGTCATTTTGTCGTCGGCGCCGGGCGCTTGATCGGCTGAATCGGCGGTGCCGAGGTCAACGCACGCACCGGCTTGCCCTCGACCACCATCGGCTGCCGTCCCGGCGCGTGAAACACATGACACGACAGGCACGACGATGTCAGCTTGTTCGGCATCGGTTGATTGCCGCCATGGCACGCGCGGCACGTCGCGATCTCCGGCATCGCAACGTCTTCGGAGCGCTTCGATTTTTCAACCTTGTGGCAATCACTGCACGGCGTTGCCGCGTGCGATGTGTGCTCGAAGTTCGCGCCGGGCATCCACTGCTGTGAGATGAAGACCGGCTCGACTGCCCACGACCCGCTCGCTGCACGCGTGACTTCGTGGCAGATCGGGCAGGCGCGTACTTCGATCAAATCCTGCGCGACCGCGCGCGTCTTGCGCTGAGCCCACGCCAATGCGCGTGCGCGTTCGGCGGAGGTCACCGCGCCGGCGCCGATCGGGCGCTCGAGCGGGGCCGCTGGCGCTGCATCGACCGGCAGATTATTCAGTGCTGCGCTCTCGTAGAAAGCGCCAATCGCCGCGACGGCGCGCGCGACATCGCCGTGCGGCGCCTCGCGCGTCGACACCAGCGGCTCGAACTCGAGCGAGTGACAGCGCTGGCAGTGCGCCTGCATCGCGATCGGCTTGAAGTCGCTATGCGCCTCGCGCGACTGGCTCTGATGGCAGTCACCGCACGCGAGCTTCTCTTTGCCCTTCGGTCCCTGCAGGCCGGGCTTCAGATGGACGTCGTGCGGAAATTTCAGACCCGAGTGCTCGATCAATATGCGGCGATCGTCGCGCGCAACGCGAACGAAGTCGTGCGGCTTCTTACCTGGCCCGCGCCAGAGCGTCAGCTTGAAGTCTGGATGCGCGGTCGCGAAATCGCGAACGATGTCTTCCCAGGTACCGGTGCCGCGCCGTTTCAAGTCAGAGTGACACTCGACACAATCGTTGGAGGCCGGCTGCGCCAGCGCCAACGCACCTTTGTGATCTGCGTGGCAGCTTGCACACCGCTGGCCGCCAAACAGCGCGTGCTGTAACTGCGCGTCGCGCGCATGGCCCGCCACGCTGGTGTGACATGCGGCGCACGCCTCATCGCGCACTCGCGCGAACGGCTGTTCATGACACGCTTCACAGCGCCGGTTCAACATGTGATGGGGCGCTGCGAGCTCGCCCGGACTCCACGCTAGATCGGGCGTCAACGGCTGCTTCGAAAACGCGGCGCGCGAATCCGGATCGAACGCGTTCAACAGCGGCACCGCCAGAAAAGCCGCCAGCACGGCCAGAAAAAGCAGCAACGCCGGCACGCGCTGTGTCAGCCACGTTTGCCGCAAGCTGGTACGAGTTGCGCGCACCTCAGCGTCATCGGGCAACGGCCGCACCAGTTCGATCGTCAACGCGAGATCGATGCCGTCGGGCGCAGGCTCGACGCCCAGCGAGTACGGGCCGACATCGATCGCCGCACCTGGCGTCAGTCGCATCCGGTTCGCACCGGCACTGTCTTTCAGAAACGTCAGCCAATCGCCGTCGCTGCCGCGCGCAATTTGCGCGTGTTCGAGTGCGATGCGCGGATCGGGCAGATAGAGCGTGCTGCCGGCGGCGCGGCCGATCGTTATGACGTCGGCTTCGACGGTGCGCTCGGCGCGCACCGGCTGCCCGCTCTTGCTGCGCGTAATGCTGGCGACTCGGATCTTCATTACCAGTACGCGAACACCGCCACCACGTGCGCGATCAGCGCCGCGAGCAGCGCCAGCGACAACGGCACATGCAGATACAACCAGAGCTGCTGCCACGCGCGCAGTGAAATGTCGCGCCGCGCACGGCGCAACAACTCCGACTTGCGCAGCAGCAGCGCATAGACCGACTGCGACGCCGCCTGCTGTGCGGGCGGCAACTTGCTTGACGCACGCTCCACCAGCGTGACAGCACGCGCGGTCGCGCACCGTGGATCGTCGCCTGCCAGCTGCCGCCACGCGCTGCCGCCGACGCGCGTGTGTTGCGCAGCACGCAGCACGGTCGCATTGATGTCGTCCGGCAAGCCAAGCGCGGCCGCACGCGCCTGCCGGTCAAGATCACCGATGCCAAGCAGCAACGAGTCGAGTGTGTCGTCGCGCAGGTTGTCGGTGATCATGCGCGGATACCGCAGGTACGCCACCGCGCCGATCATGCCGCTCGCAATCACGAGCATCATCAAGACATACGCAAGCGTGTGCACATTCCAGCCGACCTCGAAGCCGGCATGCAGCGTCACGATCACGATCAGGGATATGCCCAGGTACACGTGCGCCGAGAGCCACCCCTGCACTTGCCCCGCGCTCGAGCGATAGCGGCGCTTGCGCACACCGAACCACAGCAGCATCACGATCAGCAGCGCGCCAATCGTGCCGAGCGTATAGCCGACCCAGCTTCCGCCATAGGCGCCCTGCGCGGGCCGATACACCACATAAGCAACCGCCGACAGCAGCGAGATCAACAACGCGAGCTTGAAGTAACGCATGCGCGCGTATTGCAAGAACGACTGATGTCTCACTGCGCGATTTTCCCCGACCCGTTCGCGACGGCTTATCGCTGCCGTTATCACGCGATGACGCGCGAGTGTACGTACGTGCTGCATCTACCGAAAGGTGAAAAATCGCATGGCTATTCATCGCTTTCAGCCTTGTCACCGTTGCAGAGCCAGTGCTAGTCTGCCCCGCGCTCGAACATCCGGCTAAGGCGGGGAAGACAACAACATGGCAAGAGCGATTGCGAGGGGTGGGAAAACGTGCGCGACGCTTTTTGCAGCCAGCTTCGCCATGGCGGCAACAGCGGCGTACGCCCAGGTCACTGACAGCGAAACAGCACAGCTGCGGACAATGGTCGAATCGGGACGCTCGGCGCAAGCCTACGAGCGCTTCTGCAAATCCGAGCGCGAGTTTCCGCAGCGTGACCTCTGGTGCGGCGTCGCGCTGGTCGACATCGGGCGCGCCGGCGAGGCAGCGATCGCGCTCGAGCGTTACGTGCTCACGAATCCGGACGATGCGCGCGGCCGGCTCGAACTGGCGCGCGCGTATTACCACGCAGGCGACGATGTGCGTGCACGTACCGAGTTCGAGGCGGTGCAGGCGATGAAGCCACCGCCCGACGTGCTGGTAGGGATCAATCGTTACCTTGACGCACTCTTTCAGCGTGAATCACTGTATCGGCGGCGCACACTGCTGTATGTCGAAGCGGGTATTGGCTACGACAGCAACGTCAACGGCGGTGTAGCGCAGGCCGACATTTCGCTGCCCGTGCTGGGTCGGGTGACTGTTCTCGATACCGGTATCGAGAAATCGGATGGCTTCGGCTTCGCCGCGGTCGGTGGCCAGATCAATCAACCGTTTGCGCCCGGCTGGTCGATGTTCGGATCGTTTGACGCGCAGGGAACGTTTTATCAATCCGAAAACGATTTCAACCTGGCGGCGCTGAGCGCGAACGGCGGCGCGAGCTATGAGCGCGGCGAGAATATCTTTGCGCTTTCGTTGACGTATGGTGATCTGCGAATCGGCGGCGACGGTTATCGTCGCAGCACGGGTGCCGGCTTCGAGTGGCGTCATGCGTTATCGCCGGTGTCAAGCATTGCTGTTGTTCCGCAATACGCGCGGCTTTCGTACTCCGGCGCGAATGACGTGCGCGATTCGGATCTTTACGCGATTGCCGTCAACTATCGGCGTGCGTGGCTCGTCAACTGGCAGCCTTCGATCAATGTCGGAGTTTTCTACGGCGACGAACACAGCCGTGCGGATCGGCCCGACCTGGTGCGATCACTCGCGGGTGCCAACGTCGAACTTGCGGTTTCACCTTCGCCGCGCTGGGCGTTGAGTGCGTCGTTCGGCTACACCCACAGCGATTACGACGCGTCGGTACCGCTGCTCGAAGTGACGCGCGAAGACGATTACTGGAGCGCCGGAGCACGTGCCGTGTATTACTTTGGCACCGGCTGGTCGGGGCGGCTCGAGTACACGTATGCGCGTAACGATTCGAATCTCGAACTGTTCAGCTTCGATCGGCACGCTGTCATCGCGAAACTGCGCCTCGAATTCAAATAGACATTGGCCATGGAGTTGCACATGCGACTGCGCTACGTAATTGCCGGGGGCCTCGGGTGCTCTTTTGCGTTGCTGCCGATGGCCGCGGCGGTGGCCCAAACGGCGGCGCGCGTCGTCATGGCGGTCGGCGACGTAGCAGCGCAGCGCGGCGCAGAGCGCGCGAAGCTGAGCCAGGGCTCGGACGTCAGAGTCGGCGATCGTGTCACGACCGCCGTGCAGAGCCACGCTCAACTGCGCTTTTCCGACGAAGCCTTGGTCGCACTGCGCCCCGAGTCCGAATTTCTGCTCGACGGCTACAGCTTTCAAACGCCGGGCAGCGGCCCCGAGCGTGCAGTGTTCAGGCTGGTCAGGGGCGGCTTTCGCACGGTGACCGGCCAGATCGGCCGCGTCAATCGCGATCAGTATCAAGTGCTGACGACACAGGCGACAATCGGCATTCGCGGCACGCACTATGAACTGTTGATTTGCGCGCCGCTGCAATGCACGCGTCGCGATGGGACGGCGGCGGCCGCGGGCTTGTATGGAGGTGTCTTTGACGGACGTCTCGTTGTAGCCGCGCGCGGCGAGCAAGCCGAGTACGGCGCGCGCGAATACTTCTTCGTTCCCGATAACGAGGTGCCACAGCGCTTGTTGTTGCCGCCCGAATTCATGCTGACGCGCGTTAACGCCGCACCCGCACGGCAGAACATCGCGTCGCTTCAAATCGGGCAGCCAGCGGGCGACTCATCGGTGTGGATCCGCGTGTCGCAACAGCACAGCACCGCGGACGACGATCAGTATCAATCGACGGAAGATCTGCGCCAGCCTCGGCTGGCGCCGCCTCCACCGCCTCCGCAGCCACCGGCCCCTCCGCCACCGCCCCCGCCTCCGCCTCCGCCCCCGCCACCACCATCGCCGGTGTTTAGCGGCACGATCGGGGCGCTTGCCGGCTCGTCGACCTTCGTCGATGTAAGCGCTAATCCCGGGCTCTCAGTGACTTTGAACAGCAACAGCGCAGTTACAGCGATCAGCAGCGCGAACTTCAACGCAACGCTTGGCACGGCAACGCTCGCCGATGTCGGACAGGACGCAGTTGCCGGGCTGAATTGGGGACGCTGGGCAGGAGCGGGCTCAACGATCATCGCCGGACAAACCAATCTAAGTGGGCAGCCGCTGCATTACATCTACGGGGCAGCGGCCACCAATCTGCCCGCCAGCGGGCGCGTGACCTACAACCCCGTCGGCGGCACTTCGCCCACGTTGACGATCGGCGGGCAGGTGGGGACGCTGGTCTCCGGCGGCGTCATGACAGTCGATTTCGGACAGGCTTTCGCACAAGTCACCGGGCTCCAAGTCGGATTCACCAACGCGGTGTACGCGATGAACGGCGTGGCGGCATTGCTGCCTGGCGCACAGTTCTCGACGAGTCAGGCGGGTGCAAGCTGCCTTGGAAATGGCTGCCTTGTGATTGCGGGCGCCGGATTCGATGGATTTGTCGTCGGCAACACCGGCACCGGTGTTGGTCTGGGCTACAACTTCACCGTCGTCAGCGGCAGTTTGCCGGGCTCCATTCGCGGCGCGGTCGGATACCGAAGGTAATTGCAGGTCGTTTCGCGCGTTTGCCGGTCGCTCGGCCAACTGATGATGCGCGTGTATAGGTGCGCGAGTCGAGGACCTGGATGGGATTACGAGCTGCAACCGTCGGCGCCATCGGATTGACGTTGGCGGTGCTGCCGATTGCGAAGGCAGTCGCGCAGACAGCAGGGCGCGTGGTAATGGCCGTCGGCGATGTCGCCGTCCAACGCGCCAATGATCGGGTCAAGCTCGCGCAGGGCGCCGAAGTTCGCGTCGGTGATCGCGTCGTCACCGGGCCACAAAGCCATGCGCAGTTGCGTTTCTCCGATGAAGCGCTGGTCGCGCTGCGACCCGACTCCGAATTTCAGATCGACGGCTACAGCTTCCAGAGTCCCGGCAGCGGACCTGAGCGGGCGGTGTTCCGACTCGTCAAGGGCGGCTTCCGCACGGTGACCGGACAGATCGGCCGCATCAATCGAGATCAGTATCAAGTGCTGACTTCGCAAGCGACGATCGGGATTCGCGGCACGCACTACGAATTGCTTACGTGCGCGCCCGACCAGTGTCGGCGCGCGAATGGAACTACAGCGCCGGCAGGCGTGCATGGTGCAGTGTTCGACGGGCGGCTTTCGGTCACGGCGTTCGGTGCACAGGTCGAGTTCGGTGCACGCGAATTCTTCCTCGTGCCCGATAACAACGTGCCGCAACGCGTGCTGACTCCGCCCGAGTTCATGCTGACGCGCGTCGATTCGTCCGCGCCGACAACAGTGCTGGCGTCGTTGAACCTGCCCAAAGTACCCGAGCCGCAAGCGACGACCGCTGCGCTTCCAGGTGATACGGGCTATCAGTCAACCGAAGATCGTGATCGCCCGCCGCTGGCGCCTCCAGCTCCACCCGCGCCACCGCCACCGCCACCGCCGCCACCGCCACCGCCGCCGCCGCCACCACCACCGCCGCCACCACCACCGCCAATATTCGCCGGTTCGATCGGCGTGATGGTTTCGTCCAGCACATCGATCGGCGACAGCCCAACGGCGACGGCAACGCTGAATCAGGCCGGAGCTGTCTTGACGATCAATGATCCAAACGTCAGAGCGAGCCTCGGCACTGCGACACTCGCCGATGTCGGCAGCGATGCGCTGTCCGGCAACTTGAACTGGGGACGCTGGGCCGGCGCCGGCTCGATCATTGACACGGGCCCCGTCGGTGACTCCACCAATCGCAACGGCGAACCGCTGCATTACATCTACGGCAATGCCGCGACCAACTTGCCGGCGTCGGGACGCGTGAACTACAACCCGGTCGGCGGCACGCTGCCCACGATGAGCCTGAATGGACAGGTGGGCACGCTGGTATCGGGCGGACAGGTCGCTGTCGATTTCGGGCAAGCTACAGCATCGCTGGTCGGCTTGCAGGTGGGCTTCACAGGTGCGACCTATTCGATGAGTGGCAACGCCTCGTTAATCGCGGGACGATTTAGCGACGCTGCGCCGACGACAAATTGCGTCGGCGGCGGTTGCCTCGCCATTCAGGGCGGAAGCTTCGACGGATTTTTAGTCGGCAACACCGGAACGGGCGTCGGGCTTGGCTACAGCTTCGACGTGTCATCGGGCCTCACGAATCTCATTCGCGGCGTCGTCGGATATCGGCGGCAATAGCGCAATTTCAAAACAATCCAGTCTCTGCGGAACTCTTGGAAGCCGCATCGAGCTAGCGCAGCTGTGACGGCAGGCGCCAATAAAGGCGCGGCCATCTAGAATGTTTTGTACGCTGCGTTTCTTCGGCCACAGCGACGGCTAATGCTTCGCTTGACGCGGTCAACGTGACGAACCCGAGAAAGACAATGTCCAATCTTCCAAAGTTGATACGCGATCTGCCGAAGTTCGAGGGTCCGTTCGACGCCCACAAGTTGCAAGCAGCGGGTTGCGACGTGCTCTTTGCCTCCTATCCTGCCGGCACGGTCATCGCTCCTCACTCGCATGGCTCGGAGAACGTGGGCATCATCACCAAGGGGAGCCTGCTGCTGACGGTAGCCGGCAAAGAAACGCGCTTCGTCGCCGGGGAGTGGTACCACGTTCCGGCCAAAGCAGAACACGCGGCCCGATTTGAAGAGGAATCTTCAGAGATCGAGTTCTGGTTTCACCGAGCGTAGATTTTCTGCGGCGTCGAATTCAACCAGTTCAGAAACATGGAATCCAGCGTCTCTGACGCTTTGCTCGAGCCATCTGGCCTCACCTGTCCGCTGTGCGGCGGTCCGAATGGCTGTGCGCCCGCCAGCAGTGGAAGCTTCAAGGAACGCTGCTGGTGCGAGGACGTTTCTATTGGCGCGGATTTGCTCGGCCGTGTGCCACTCGCATGCAGAGGCGTCTCGTGCATCTGCGCAGCGTGTGCCAGGTCTACCGAGCCGGGCCGTCTGGAGCCTTCGCATGAATAGCCCGCTAGCGATCTGGCATCGCATCGTTCGGACGCGCGACGCCTCGGGCCTGAACCAACTGCTAGCCGAAGACGTGGTGTTTTATTCGCCGGTCGTCCACACGCCGCAGCGTGGCAGAAAGCTGACTGTCTGGTATCTGACAGCAGCACTCGATGTTTTCGTCAACGAGACTTTTCGCTATGTCCGCGAGGTTGTTGGTCCGTCGGACGCTGCGCTTGAGTTTGAAACTGAGATCGACGGAGTCAGCGTGAATGGCGTGGATCTGATCACATGGAACGCAGAGAGCCAAATCACAGAATTCAAAGTGATGATCCGCCCGCTGAAGGCAGTCAACGCGGTCCAACAGCGTATGGCAGCCACGCTGAAGCCGCTCCGCCCCAGCGCGCACTAGCTACTTTGTATCGAATGCCGTTGCACCGTCCCAATCGTCCGGTGGGGCTTGCCGCCCATGTTGCGCGCTGCGCTCGGCGTACAGCGCGTAGAGATGACACTCGGTGTGTTGCTGGGCGAGCACAGCGAATGCTGCCGCGGCCTGAATGAATTTGCGTTCGCGGTACATCACTAGCGCGGCGTCATAGCGGTCCAGCTCGGCTCGCTCTTCGGCAGTAAGCGATTCTGCGAGCGGCTGGTAAATCGTCACCGGCGTATCGCGTCCCTTCACGCGTACGCGATCGATTTCGCGGCAGATGATGTCGGGCACTGCCTTGCGAGTCTCTTCGCCGATCAGAATCGGAACACCGTACACCTTGGTTAGACCTTCAAGCCGCGATGCAAGGTTGACCGCGTCGCCGAGCACGGTGTAGGCCTTCCGAAACTGCGATCCCATGTCGCCGACGCTCATCGTGCCGCTGTTAAGCCCTGCACCGATCGATAGCGCAGGCCAGCCGCGTGCCGTGAATTCCTCGCGCAGCTTCGGCAATACGACGTTCATCGCCAGCGCAGCGCGGACCGCATCGGCCGCATGCCTGTCGTTCGCGAGCGGTGCGCCCCAGAAGGCCATCACTGCGTCGCCGATGTACTTGTCGATCGTGCCGTGATGCGTGTGGATGATCTCGGTGATTCGCGTCAGGTATGTATTGAGCATCGCCGACAGCTCTGCAGGCGCGAGATTTTCCGACAGCGCGGTGAAGTTGCGGACGTCCGAAAAGAGCACCGTCATCTCGCGGCTTTCACCTTGCATGCTGAAGCGCTCACCGCTCTCGCGCATCTGCTCCACTCGTTCGCGCGGCACGTATTCGCCAAACATGTCAGACAACTTGCGGATGGCGTTCGCCTCGCGGACGAAACCGGTCAGCAGGTTCAACGCACCCAACGCAACCAGCAACACCACCAGCGCCGCCAGCGGGTACACGACCCGCGATGAATGCCACAGATACAAATTGCCACCGATCGCAACCGCGATCAACGCGAGCACGCCGAGCGTGCCGATCAGCGGGCGGCGATAGGGCAGTGCAAAGAGCGCGAGTAGTCCGCCGATCACCATTGCAACTGCCAATGCTTCGTTGGCGCCCGGTGGCACCGAAAGCATTTCGTCGTTCAGCATGCCGGTCAGCAAGCTTGCGTGGATTTCGACCCCGGGATAGTCGGGCGCAACGGGCGTCGGGCGCAGATCCTGCAGCCCTTTGGCGCTGGTTCCAACCAGCACGATCGCGCCCGTAAATGCATCGGCCGGGATTTGGTCCTGCATTACTTCGGTGGCGGAGATGTACTTGAAGGTTCCGCGTGGGCCGCGGTACGGCACAAGTGCCGTGCCGTCGGGTGCGACCGGAATCCGCAATCCACCAACATCGATCCATTCGAGATCGCCGTTGCTGTCGGTGATCGGCTTGATCGTTTTCGCTTCGAGCGACACTCCGAGCACGGCCAGCGTCAACGATGGGTAGTAGCCATCACCGTAGCGCTTCAGCATCGGCACGCGCCGTACGACGTTATCGGCATCGAAGACGGATCGAAGTGGCCGCCTGCAGTGGCAGCCTGCTGCAAAACCGCGAGATTGGCAACGTATCCCGGCTCAGGTGCGATGCGTATCTGCGCGCCCTGCTGTGCCAGTTGCGATTCACTGAACGAAGGCAGCGGCAGCGCGCCCACCCGAATCGGATCGGCCACAAATCCGAAGCTCAGCACAACGTCGCGTGCGGTGAATGCCTTCGCAAGCTGCGCGTCAAAATCGAGCTGCGGAGCGAGGCGCTCGATCGCATCCTTGTAGCCCGGAACATCGCGCAACTCGTCGAGCCCGAGGCCGATCAGTACATCGGCACCGCCGGAGCGGTCGCGCTCGGCGAACACGACGTCGAACGCGATCGCGCGCGCCTGATGTTTGTCGAAAATCTGTCGCGTCAGAAGCGACACCTTGTCGCGCGACCACGGCCAGCGCCCCTGCTGCCGCAAACTTGCTTCGTCGATGTCGACGATCACGACCTGCGGGTCGCCGCCTTTGCCCAGTGTGGTCGCCAACCGCGCGTCATACGCAATCGCTTCGAGCCGGCCGAACAGTCCTTCTCGGCCTTGAGGCAGCAACGCAATCGCCACGAACACCGCGATGATGGCGAGGCCGAGCAGCCAGCGCGGTACCGCGCCGAGCTTGCGCAACACACGGCGCGCGTCCATCAATGCGGATTAGCGATAGCCGCCGTCCACCATGAAATTCTGGCCGACCGCGTACGAGCCGCCGCGACCGCCGACGAAGACGACGAACGATGCAATCTCATGCGGTGCGGCGAAGCGCCGTGCCCAGATCTTGCTGATCTCATGCGCGCGCTCATCCGCAGGCAGCGTGTCGTTCATGCTGGTTTCGATCCAGCCCGGTGCGACGCCGTTGATGCGGATACCGGCGGGCGCGTAATGCTCCGCGAAGATCTTCATCATGTGACCCTGCGCCGCCTTCGATGAATCGTAGTGCGTCGAGATCTGCGATTGCGAGTTGATGCCATTGGTGGACGTGATCAACACGATCGAGCCCTGCACGCCGCGCGCTTTCATGCGCTCGGCAATTGCGCGCGTGCTGATGAAGCAGCCGAACACATTGATTTCGAACACACGGCGCCAGCCATCGGGGCCGTCGAGCGTTTGCTCTTCGATCGGAATGTTGGGCGAGATGCCAATCGAGTTCACGGCGAGTGAAACTTCTTCGCCGATCGCGGCTACCGCGTCGTTCAGCACTTTGTTGAAACCCGGTTCGTCGCTCAGGTCGACCGGCGCGGCGAATGACTTGACGCCGTCGGCTTTCAATTCGGCGACCAGCTCGTCGGCCGCTTTCTTGTTGCGACCATACGTGAACGACACCGCGGATGCCCCGCTTGCCGCCAGCGTACGCACGATCTCTGCACCTAGACCGCCCGAGCCCCCCAGCACAAGTGCGTGGCCATTGATGCCATTCACATAACGTGACTTGTCCATCGACCCCTCTCAGTCGTTGTTCGTTGAAACGCTGAAACTACTCTGGTTACTTCTTTTTTTTCTTGGCTGCTGCTTTCTTTTCGGGGCCACTCTTCTTAGCCAAGTCAGCGCGATGCGCGCGCTCGAATGTTTGAATGTCTTTGAACCTTCCTTTCGCATCCCTGACTGCATACAGCTTCTTGCCAGACGTGCTCCGATGCGTGGTGCGCTTGGTCGCCATATTCAGTCTCCTCACTTTGCAGGCGTTAAGAAGGCACGGTCGCGTTTGTCCCGTCCCCGCGATAATAAGGCGTGAACGAGCAAATCGCCCGTGATGTAGTGCTGGTACGCGCTCTCGAGAGCGCAGACGCCGAGCGCGTTATTTTCAGCAACGAAGACCGCACGCACGCTAGTCGGGCAGCGGCAGAACTTGCTCGCTGGCGCGCCAGCGAGCGGCGCCAGGCGGCGACCGCCGAATCCTTTATCGGGCAGCGCGCCGCGCTGCTGGCTGAAACGCTGCCGCGGCGCGCACCGGGGATTGCGCGCGCCGCATCCGCGTTTGATTGGCCCGCGTGGATTGGCATCGCACTACCGGCCTTGGCGTTCTTGCTCGGCGCATTGCTCGAGCACATTGCCGATCGGCAACACGTCAACATCATCGCCTTCCCGCTGCTGGCCATCGTGGTCTGGAACGTTGTCGTTTATCTGCTGTTACTGCTACGCGTGGTGATGCGCGCGAGCGGTGTCGAGCCCGGGCTGCGCGGTTTCCGCCGCTGGTTGGCCGCGAGCTCTCAACGTGCGGTGCGCAATCTCACCGGAACAGCAGCCGCAGCAGTGAGCACCTTTGTGCCGCAGTGGAGCGCACTCGTTGCGCCGCTAATGGCGGCGCGGTCTGCACGCGTGCTTCACCTGGCCGCGGCGCTGTTTGCATTGGGCGCCGTGGCGGGTTTATACGTCCGCGGGCTCGTATTCGAGTACCGGGCCGGTTGGGAGAGCACGTTTCTCGACCCGGCTGCGGTGCACGCGATTCTTTCGTTCTTCCTTTCGCCCGCCGCGCAGCTGATCGGCGTTCCATTTCCGTCGGTCGAACAGATCGCCGCGCTGCGCTTTAGCAATGGTGTGCCGGGCAACGCCAATGCGGCGCTATGGATTCATCTGTATGCGATTACCGTCGGCGTTGTCGTCATCGTGCCGCGCCTCATTCTGGCGTTGCTCGCAGGGTGGCAAGTCAATCGCCGCTCGCAACGTTTCGCGTTCGATATGAGCGAGCCGTATTTCCGCCGCCTGGCCGGATCTTTCACGTCGGGCGCGGCGCGGCTGCGCGTGGTTCCATACAGCTATACCGTTGACGACGCGGCATTAAACGGATTGCGCGCTGTCGCGGTTGCACTGCTCGGCGATGACGCTGAAGTCGTGCTGCAGCCGACCGTAACGTTCGGTGCGGAGGACAGCGTGGGTCAGATGCCGGCGTCCGGCCTGCCGGCACCGCTGACGCTGGCGCTGTTCAGCCTGGCGGCGACACCGGAAAATGAGAACCACGGCGCGTTTCTGAAAGCGCTGCGCAGTGCATCGTCGACGTCACGGCTGGCGGTGCTGATCGACGAATCGGGCTATCGAAGCCGGCTCGGCGCGCAGGCGGGCGCCGAGGCGCGTCTTGAAGAGCGGCGTAGCGCGTGGCGTTATTTCTGCCGAGCGCTCGAGCTCGACGCCGTGTTTGCGGATTTGTCCGCACCCGATTTATCCGCGCTGCAACGCAGCTTCGAGCACGTGCTCGCGGCGCCCGCCGCGTCGCCATGAGCAACGACGTCACTTCGGACGCTGCAACGATCGAGATCACGTTGATCTCGCATACCAATGCCGGCAAGACCACGCTCGCGCGAACGCTGCTCGGCCGCGACATCGGGGAAGTGAGAGACGCGCCGCACGTGACCGAGATCGCCGAAGCCCACACGCTGCTGCAGACCGACGCCGGCGATGTGTTGCGGTTATGGGATACGCCGGGCTTCGGCGATTCCGCCCGGCTGGTGCAGCGCCTAAGGCTTGCCGACAACCCGATCGGATGGCTGCTGCGCGAAGTGTGGGATCGCTACCGCGATCGGCCCTTTTGGTGCAACCAACAGGCGGTGCGCGCGGCACGCGAGAACTCCGATGTGGTGCTGTATCTGGTGAATGCTGCCGAAGATCCGCGCGATGCAGGTTACGTTGCATTCGAGGCGCAGGTGCTGCGCTGGGTCGGTAAACCGGTGGTTGTGCTGCTGAATCAGATCGGACCGCCGCGCCCGGCGGAAGAAGAACGCGCGGAAGCGCAGCGCTGGAGCGCGCATCTCGAATCGCTGGGGGTTGCGAGCGAAGTACTGGCACTCGATGCGTTCGCGCGCTGCTGGGTGCAAGAGCGCGTCCTGCTCGACGCTGTCGGCCGTCGGCTTCCACCCGACAAGCGCGCCGCGTACGCGCGCCTGGTCGGCACCTGGACCACGCGCAACGTCGAGCGATTTGACGCCTCGATGCACGCCATTGCGGAACATGTGTCGCGCGCCGCGTACGACTTTGAACCTGTTGCGCCCGTCTCAGCATCCACCGCGCAGAAGTTGATGCATTCGATAGGCATCAAGCGCGAAGGTCTGGACGCGACGCGCGACCGTTCGATGCGGTTGCTTGCAGAGCGGCAGGACGCGAGCATCCGCGGCGTGACCGATCGTTTGATTCAGTTGCACGGACTGCAAGGCGAAGCCGCTGACACCGTGTTGGAACGCATGCGCACCCACTTTGCCATTCAAGAGCGCGTCGACGAAACGCGCGCTGCGCTATGGGGCAGCGTCGTCACCGGTGCGCTGGCGGGCTTGAAAGCGGACGTGGTTGCGGGCGGGATGACGCTGGGCGCCGGCATGCTGGTCGGTGGTGTCCTGGGCGGACTGAGTGCCGCAGGCATCGCGCGCGGGATGAACCGATTGGCGGGAGCCGATCAGCCCGAAGCGCGCTGGTCGGCCGATTTTCTGAACGCGCTCGTGCGCTCAAGTGTGCTGCGGTATTTGGCGATCGCGCACTTTGGGCGTGGCCGAGGCAAGTATGTGGAGGGCGAGGCGCCGTCGTTCTGGCGCGACGAAGTCGAGAAGCACTTCAAGCAACATGAGACGGCATTCCGCGCCCTATGGGACGCTACGCCCGGGCTGACGCCGCGCGAAAGCATGACGGCCGAATTGCAGGCCCGCCTCGCGAAGATGACGGTGGATGTTCTTGAAAGACTTTACCCGGCGACGGTTCCGGCTCAGTTGCTGTCACGTGCCTAGTTGCCCGCCTCGGGCATACGGCTTGCAATTATCGTCGGCATCGGGATAGCCCGACACGACATGGAGCTGATATGAACAAAGATCAGGTTAAAGGGCGTACCAACACGGCGACCGGCAAGATCAAGGAGTCAGTAGGCAAGGCAACCGGCGATAAAGATCTTGAAGAGAAGGGCACTGCTGAAAAGGTGGGCGGCAAGGTTCGTTCGACATTCGGCGACGTGAAAGAAGACATCAAGAAAAGCACACGGTAAGTTTCGACCGGGAGCGAGGCGGCCGCCGCAGCGGAGTTTAGTCGGCGCCGGTTCGTCTTACCCGGTCACCATCCATCCACTTGTAAAGCGCAATGCGTTCAACGCGCAGCAGCGCACGCTGCTGGCGCCCAACGCACCGCAGATACTGCGCGATGACGGCATCGTTCTGTGCTCCCGCCAATAAAGGTGTCGCCTCGCGGACCGTGACGTCTGAGTAGCGCTGTTCCACTTCGGCCAGACCCCTGGCTGCGCGCTCGAGCGCCCATTGCCCGTACAGATGCGCAAAAACCACGGCAAGCGCAAGCGGAATGCTCGCTGCACCAAAGAACGCGGAGCCGGTCGCGTGCGCAATGTCAAGCGCAGCGCCGACATCAGCGGCCCATGCCAGGAACATTCCAACACCGAAGAACAACGCGATACGCGCGCGCCGCTCCAATTCTCGCCAGCGTCTCGCCTCGTGCGCCTGCCTGCTTCGCAGCTCTACGGCGTCGGGCGGAAATGACAAGACATCGATCGGCTTTGCAGCGGACTTGCGAGCCGCGGGAACTGCAGCATCCATCTCGGCGAAAATACGCAACAGCAACGACGATTCGACTTGTTCGGCAGGGCGGCGTTCGCGGACTCAGCGTCCCATATTCGGAATTGCGGACGGAAATGAGCTAAGGGAAAACAAGGGCGATCAGCCGTTACCTCATGTGCGCACTAGGACAATTACATCAGCAAGCGCGCAGCGTGCCCTTAGCCGGTTATTCGACCGTCACGGACTTCGCCAGATTTCGGGGCTTGTCGACGTCGGTCTTGCGCGCGACTGCAGTGTGATACGCGAGCAATTGCAGCGGCACGACGTGCAGGATCGGCGACAGCGGCCCGTAGTGCTCCGGCAGCTTGATGATGTGAATCCCCGCTGCTGATTCGATATGCGTGTCGGCATCGGCGAACACGTAGAGCTCGCCGCCGCGCGCCCGCACTTCCTGCATGTTCGACTTCAATTTCTCGACCAGCGCATCGTTGGGCGCGACGGTGACGACCGGCATGTCCGCGGTCACCAGTGCCAGGGGTCCATGCTTGAGCTCGCCGGCGGGGTATGCCTCGGCGTGGATGTAGCTGATCTCCTTCAGCTTCAACGCGCCCTCGAGCGCGATCGGGTAATGAAGTCCGCGCCCTAGAAACAGCGCGTGCTCCTTGCGCGAGAACTGCTGCGACCACGCGATGACCTGCGGCTCGAGTGCGAGCACCGCTTGCAGCGCCGCGGGCAGATGACGCAATGCGCGGATGTGCTTGTGCTCCGCGTCTGCATCGAGCCGGCCGCGCTGCTTTGCGAGAGTCAGCGTCAGCAAAAAGAGTGCGACCAGCTGCGTCGTGAACGCCTTGGTCGATGCAACACCAATCTCAACGCCGGCCCGAGTAAAAAATTGCAGCTCGGTTTGCCGAGCCATCGCGCTGCTCGCTACGTTGATGATGCCGAGCGTATGCCTCATTCCAAGCGCACCCGCATGCTTCAGGGCCGCAAGCGTATCTGCGGTCTCGCCTGACTGCGAAATCACGACGACCAATGTGCGCGGATTCGGCACGCTCTCACGATATCGATACTCACTCGCTATCTCGACCTGCGTCGGTAAGCCGGCGATCGATTCGAGCCAGATCTTCGCGGTCAACCCGGCGTAGTAGCTCGTGCCGCATGCGAGTATCAGCGCGGAATCGACGGTCGCGAACACCTGCGCTGCTTTGTCACCGAAGAGATCCGGCGTGATCGATTCGATGCTTTCAATGGTGTCGCTGATGGCACGCGGCTGCTCGAAGATCTCCTTTTGCATGTAGTGCTGGTACGGACCCAGCTCGGCGCCACCGGCCACGGCCTTGACGGTGTGCACCTGTCGCTGCACATGCGCACCCGACGCATCGACGATATGGACCCGCTTCAGCTCGATATCGACCACGTCGCCGTCTTCGAGATAGATGATCTGGTCCGTTGTGCCCGCGAGCGCGAGTGCATCCGACGCGAGAAAGTTCTCTTCCTTGCCAAGCCCGACGACCAGCGGTGATCCGCTGCGCGCGCCGACCAGGCGCTGCGGATCGTTCTTGTGCATCACCGCGATTGCATAGGCGCCCCGGAAGCGCGCGACCGCGGCACTCACAGCGGCCAGCAGATCGCCGCGATATAACTGATGAATCAGATGCGCGATGACCTCGGTATCGGTCTCGGTGACAAACTCATAGCCCGCATTTTTTAGGTCGGCGCGGATCGATTCGTAGTTCTCAATGATGCCGTTATGCACAACCGCGACTTCGTTGCGCGAGAAATGAGGATGCGCGTTTGATGTCACCGGCGCGCCGTGCGTTGCCCAGCGCGTGTGTGAAATACCGAGATGACCCGCGAGCGCCGACTGCCGGATCTGAGACTCGAGCTCGGCAACGCGAGCGGTGCTGCGCGACCGTGTCAGTTGGCCATCCTGCAGCAACGCCACACCGCATGAGTCGTAGCCACGATACTCGAGCCGCCGCAACCCTTCGACGAGGATCGGCGTGATGTTGCGCGTCGCGACCGCGCCTACGATGCCGCACATAGAGGCTATCTCATGCCCTAGGGTTTCTTCTCTTTGATCGGCCGTTTCCAGCCATCCAGCGTCGTCTGCTTGGCGCGCGCGAGGGTGAGCTTTCCTTCAGGTGCATTTTTCGAAATGGTCGAGCCACCACCAATCGTCGCGCCGGGACCGATCGTGACCGGGGCAACCAGCACGGCATTGGAACCGATCGATACGTCATCGCCAATGACGGTGCGATGCTTACGCGCGCCGTCGTAATTGGCAGTGATGGTACCCGCGCCGATGTTGACATTGGCTCCCACCGTCGCGTCACCCACATACGCCAGATGATTCGCTTTCGAACCGCGGCCGAGGGTGCTGGCCTTCACTTCAACGAAGTTGCCGATGTGCACTTCGTCGGCCAGCTTCACACCCGGGCGCAGGCGTGCGTACGGGCCGATACGCGCCGCAGCACCGATCGTCGCGCCATCGAGATGCGAAAACGGCAAAAGCTCGGTGCCCGCGCCGATCGAGCAGTTGCGCAATGCGCAATAGGCACCGACGCGTACACCATCGGCAAGATCAACGTCGCCCTCGAAGACGCACCCGACATCAATTGAGACGTCGGCGCCGACGCTCACGTTGCCTCGCACATCGATCCGCGCCGGGTCGGCCAACGTTGTACCGCGAGCCATCAGCCCGCTTGCGATTCGGCGCTGTGCGATGCGCTCGATCACCGCGAGTTGTTCCTTGCTGTTGACGCCGCGCGTCTCGTCTTGATCTGTGCATTCGACGGCGACCACTCGGCAATGCTCTGCGACGGCCTGCGCGATCACATCGGGAAGGTAGTACTCGCGCTGCACATTCTCATTCGACAGGGCCTTGAGCCAGCGCTTCAGCTTCGCGGTGGGCGCCATCAGAATTCCGGTGTTGACCTCGGTCAGCTTTCGCTCATCATCGTCCGCGTCGCGCTCTTCGACGATACGCAGCACATTGCCGTGCCAGTCGCGCACGATGCGCCCGTAGCCGGTGGGCTGCGCCAGTTGCACCGTTAGCAGCGCAACATCGCCGCCCGCAGAGAACAACCGTTGCAGTGTGGACGGACGGATCAACGGCACATCACCGTACAGAACTAAAGTGGGCGCAGCGTCGTCCAACAGCGGCTCTGCCTGCAGCACGGCGTGGCCGGTTCCCAGTTGCGGCGACTGCTCGACGTAGCGCAGGGAGCGATCGGCCGTCGGGTCGGCAGGGAACGTTTCTTGCACTTGTTTTGCGCCGTGGCCGACGACAACCACTATATTGACGGGCATTCCGGTCGTGGCGCCGCCGACGGCATCGAGCACGTGAGCCAGCATCGGGCGGCCGGCAACGAGGTGCAGTACTTTGGGCCGGGGTTTGGCGAGCGCGGGACCCATCCGCTTGCCTTGGCCTGCAGCAAGTATCACGACATTCATGCGGTGTAGGTCATTGGCGGAGGCTTGATTGCGCAACGATTCTAGTTCACCGATCCGCACTTCCATCATCACGCGCGTCAGCCGACTAGCGGCCGCCGCGGCCCTTGCCTTGACAATCGCAAGCTGCGCCGCGATGAAGATCGGCTACAACAACGCCGACACGCTGGCATTGTTTCAGCTCGACAGCTATCTCGGTCTTACCCCGGATCAGGAGCTGCTGATCAAAGAGCGCATGAACGCGCTGTTGGCCTGGCATCGCTCCACACAGTTGCGCGATTACGCCGCGTTCATCGACAAAATGCGAGTGAAGGTCGGTGGCCCGGTAACCGCTGCCGATGTGATGGAATTCAATCAGCAGCTAAACGCGCGAATGTTGACGGCGGGCGATAAGGCAGCGCCCGATATCGCGCATCTGGCGCTGACGTTGGCGCCCGAGCAGATCGACCGCGCCGCCAAGAAGATCGCGAGTGACGCTACCAAAGCGCGCCGCGAGTTTGTGCGTGCCGAGAAGGACGCCGGCGCCGAACGAGCCAAAAAGTACGGCGAGCGCGCGGAGTCGTGGTTCGGCAAGCTCACCGCCGAGCAACGGGACCTTATCCGCAAGTCATTGGCGAGCCGGCCGACGCATGAAACGTGGTGGATCGACGAGCGCGAGCGGCGCCAGCGCGAGTTCATCAGCTTGCTGCGCAAGGTCCAGGCCGAGCGCCCGACCGAGGAAGTTGCCGCGCGCTGGTTTCGCACCTATTTCACGCAACTCAATGTCGCACCCGACGCCGACCGGCGCGCACGCGCCGAGTCCTACCGCCGCGGCAGCGCAGAATTGATCGCGCAGCTGATCAATGTCGCAACACCCGAACAACGCGCGGCGCTGGACAAGAAACTGAACGACTACGCGCAGGACTTCAAGTCGCTCGCGGCGCAGAACGGCTAGTGGCCTTATGCCGCGCTCTGCGCGCGTGGCTCGGGCGCCGAGAGCAGCGAGCCGCCGAACATTCCAACTGCGGCCATCAAGAAGCCTCCAAGCACCGCCGGGAACGCTTCGCCGAGCGCAGTGAACTCGAGCAAGCTCCACGTTCCCATGCCGAGGACGATCGACCAGAGAGCGCCTTGCGTGGTTGAGCGCTTCCAATACAGCCCGCACACGAGCGGCCAAAACGCCCCGACCACCGGAAACTGATACGCCTTGGACACCAACTCGTAAATCGGCGTGCCTTCCATGATGATCGAGTAAATCAGCACGCACGCCGTGAATGCGACCACGGTCAAGCGCATGTAGAGCAGCTGCTGCCTGTCGCTCATCTTGACGAAATTTTTCAGCACGTTTTCGACGAACGTCGTCGACGGCGCAAGCAGCGTGGCCGACGCGGTAGACATGATCGCCGCCAGCAGCGCACCGAAGAACGCCACCTGCAGCCAGACCGGCATGCGTTCCATCACCAGCGTTGGCAGAATCTTTTGCGAATCTTCCTTTAGCAGCGCATTGGCCACATCCGGCATCACCAGAAAGGCCGACAGCCCGATGAAGATCGGCACCAGCGCAAACACCATGTACGAGATGCCGCCGATGATCGGTCCCTTGACCGATGTGTCGGCGTCCTTGGCCGACATCACGCGCTGGAACACGTCCTGCTGCGGTATCGAGCCGATCATGATCGTGATCGCTGCCCCGGTCCAAAACAGCCACTCGCGCGCGCCGCCATCTGGGAAGAACTGGAACATGTCGCGCGTCTGCGCATACTCGATCACGCGCCCTGCGCCGCCGGCCTGATCGGCCGCAAAGAGCGCAATCAGCGAGAGGCCAATGATGATAATCACCATCTGGAACGTATCGGTCAATGCGACCGACCACATGCCGCCGAACAATGTGTAGACGAGCACGATGACCGTGCCGAGCGTCATTCCGGCCACGACACTGATGCCGCCGGCCGATAGCAGATTGAACACGAGGCCGAGCGCCGTGACTTGCGCGGCGACCCAACCGAGATACGAAATCATGATGACGATCGAGCTGAAGATCTCGACGCCGCGCCCGAACCGGCGCCGGTAAAAGTCGCCGATCGTCAGCAGCTCCATCTTGTACAGCTTGCGCGCGAAGAACATGCCGACCAGGACCAGGCACAAGCCGGCACCGAACGGGTCTTCGACGGTGTTGCGAAAACCGCCTTCGACGAACTTGGATGGAATGCCGAGCACGGTCTCGGAGCCGAACCACGTGGCGAACGTCGTGGCAACGATCACGAATAGCGGCAACGAACGTCCGGCGAGTGCGTAATCCGCGGTATTTTTGACACGAGTGGCGGCATACACGCCGACCCCAATCGAGGCGATCAGATACAGCGCGATAAAGCCAAGCAGTGTCATAGCCTCAGTGCCGTCAATTGGAGCAAGACAAAACGGCGCGCATTATGAAGCAAGGTTTGGGTGGAGCGAGCACATTCAGATTTGCTCGACGCGATAACCCTTCGCCTTGAGTTGCTCGACGATGCTTTTCGGTCCCACCAGATGCAGCGACCCGACCGCAATGAAGTGCGGTCCGGGCTGGCGCAACAGCTCTTCGATCTTGCGGGTCATCGCCAGGTCGCGCTGATAAAGAAACTTGTCGTCGAACTCGCGCTTGGCTTCCGGATCGCTGAGGCTCTTCTGATTCAGCCTGTACGCGGCATCAGCGTCGCCCTTTTTCCACGCGCTGACGATGTCGCCGATAATTTGCGGCGTACTTTCCATATTGGCGAGAAAGTCACTCAACATTGCCCTCTGCAGGCGCACGCTCAACCCGTCCATCATTGCCAGTTGCTGTTCGCCGGATTCCAGCTCGACCACTCGCTTCCCGCTCGCGCTGGCTTTTTGAATCAGGTAGTTGTCGATGCCGGCGTCGGAGCTGAACCCCAGCTGCTGCAGCTTGGTCGCGGCTAGGATAAGCATCACACCCCACGGCTTCATCTTGCCTATCGCTGCGTCGGGCACGCCGAGCTTTGCCGTCTCCGCTTTGGTTTGTTCGTACAGCGACCGTCCGAGCTGCCTTTCGAGAGTCTCGTTGCAACACAACAGCATCCGCTGCGCGCCGCTGGCCATATCCACCTTCGCAGGGTCGAGCTCAACAGCCAGTGTCCTTGAGTCGGCAAACGCTTTCTCGATCGTAGGGTTCAGCGGCAGCCACTCGCGCTTCCAGGCGTGCACGGTGCCTAACAGATAACTGGTCCGTCCATCCTTTTCGATCCTCCAGAACAAGCCGCGATCGGACGGGGCCGCGGAAGGTATCGACTGGGCCGACGCGCAACTCGCAGTCAGCAAACTGACGACGCTGAACAGCCACCACGCGGCATAACTGCGCCAGATGCCCCGCTTGATCGTAAGACGCGTACTCATCGCGGAGCACCCGCTCGATTCAACCAACGTTCGTTCGGGGTCCAGTGGCCATGATGACCGTGGGCGCCGGCAAGCGCGCGTGCTAGCAGTGCGCGATCGGAAGCAACGTCAAGTGGCGTACGGATCGTGAGCGGCGCCAACAGTCCGCCGGGTGGAGCAGGAACAATCAAGTTGCTCGCCCAGGAATCGCCGGCTCGCATCGGGATGGGTGGCGGTAGATTTGCCACTGCGTTCGGATCGGACTGCAGCACCCAAGGTGCAAGCTCCTGGACCGCCAATTGAGCGCGAGGCTTGATTGCCACTTCACCGATGCGTCCGCGCTGGCCGAAACGCACGATCAGGTTGCTGCTGGTCGTGGCCGGCCCGATCTTGTCGGTGATCGCTACATCACGCCGCCATGCATGGTTGCGCATCATCATGAATTCCTCGAATGTCATCGCGATGTCTTCGCGCGTCGTCGAATAGTTGTACTCATCGGTGGCGCGATCGGCGGCGAAAAAACTAGCCACGTCGTTCGGCGTGTACGCACGCTGCGTCGCGTCCGCAGTTGCACCGAAGAATTTCACCTGCGCGAGGCCGGCGAGTGGCGCCGATTGCAGCGGAAAGCTCGCCGTCATCTGATCGGACGGCAGCTGCTGCGCCTGAAAGCGCGGCGAGATGTTTTCCCACGCCGACAGCGAGTTGTTCAACGATGGACGTACCGAAGGAGGCAGGAAGTCCGATGCATGTGCGAGCTCGTGATAAAGCAGCCACCCTGCTTCGGCGAGCAGATAAGAGACATCGCGCGATATTCTCGAGGTTGCGGGAAACGATAGAAAAATGTTCTGATTGTTCTGCGTATAGCGCCATACGCCTGAGTACATCAGATCGCGGTCGAAATCGGATCGAAAGTCGAGCGCTTCGTTAATGACATCGCGCTGAGCAGCAGTCAGCCAGAAATTTTCGGCGTCCAGATAAATCGCGCCGGTCAGCGCGTAGTAGAAGCTTGGCCTGACCTGCGCCCCGATCACGATCGCGGTGACGCCATTGAAAAGCCGCAGCATGTCTTGCGATGCCTGCGCCCGCAGCAGCTGCTCGAATGTTTCGCCCATCCAGTCGTGCGAAACGACCACGCGATCCATGATCTGGTCAACCGTTGGGATTGCACCTCCGGTTGTCTGGTCCAGAAACGGCAGCGTCGACAGCGGGCACAAATTGGTCGAGCCGCCGGCGTATTGCAGATTGGCTTCGTACGTACAGCGCACCAGTGCACCTGCAAACGGACCGCCGGCTCGATACGCATACGTGCGCGAAACGTACAGATCGCTGAACACGAACGGCAAGGTACCGCTCGGATCCGATGGCGCCTGCTCGTAGTTTTCGATCAGCACGAATACATCGTCCGTGTCGGTCGTGCCGCTTGTCGTGTGACGTGTAACGCGAAAGACAAGCGCCGTGTCGCGCACGACTTCGGGCGCCGTGAACAGCACACGGTTTGGATCGCTCGCATCAATCGTCACTTGTGGACCTGCGACCTGCGTCCACGTGTTGGTTTCACCGCTTGCAAGCGCCGGCCATGCGCGCAGCGACACGTTGCCGCCTTTGCGGGCAGCGTGGTCAACGCGCACCAATACCGCTTCCGTAGCCGACGGAGCGACCGCACTGACACTCACGCTGGCGGTCTGCTGTACACCAGCGGCGTCGATAAACGTCACCGAGAACCTGTAGGCACCGACAACTGGTGGCTCAAAACTGATGGCCTGCGACCGGTCCGAAATCAAAGTGACCGCGGGACCTTCGGTTTGCGTCCACCGCACATTCGTCACGGCACCCGTGCAACCAGCGAGCACCGCTCCCGCCGCTTTCCCTGCCGCAACGCTCGTATCCGCGACAACCGAAAAACTGCCGCCGCCTGTGCACGTTGGTGTTTGTGCAATCGACGGCACCGCCGGAGGCGCGGGGGCAGGCGTGTTCGAGCCGTCCCCACCGCCACATGCGGCCAGCACCAGCGCCGGCAGCACCGCAAGCGTCTGGCGAATCAATGCGGCAAGTGAGCTCATTTTCGGATCAACTAGAAGTAGCAAACCACAATAGCGAGGAAGCGAGCGCGGTCAATGCCGCTGATGCCCTAATACCTGCGGCGCGAGCACGATCGCCAAGCGCATCAAGTGCGCCAGACGACCCAACCTCCCACGGCCACGACGACGGCCAGCAATAGGGTCGCCGCCGCGTACCAAATGTTCGTCAATCGCTGCTCACGTCGCAACATCCGCACTTCGTTGATCAGCTCACCGTCGTCGTGGTGACGTGTCAACGCTGTGTGCATCAATCGCGGCAGCTGCGGCAGCAAGTAGGTCCATTGCATCGCTTCACGCTTGAGTCTCGCCTCCATGCCGCGCCAGCCGACCTGATCTTCCATCCACCGCTCGAGAAATGGCTTCGCGGTTTTCCATAGATCGAGCTCGGGATCAAGCTGGCGGCCGAGGCCTTCGATATTGAGCAAAGTTTTCTGCAGCAGCACGAGTTGCGGCTGCACTACGACGTTGAAACGCTGCGACGCCTGGAACAGCCGCATGAGTACCTGACCGAGCGAGATGTCCTTCAATGGTTTGTCGAACACTGGTTCGCAGCATGCGCGCACAGCGTTCTCGAGCTCGTCGACGCGGGTATCTTCTGGCACCCAGCCCGATTCGATATGAAGCTCGGCGACTCGCTTGTAGTCGTGCTGGAAAAATGCAAGAAAGTTCTGCGCCAGATAATTCTTGTCACTCTCGCTCAACGTACCGACGATGCCGAAGTCGAGCCCGATGTACTTGTTGAACTGATCGCCTTCGGTGCCGACCAGAACGTTGCCGGGGTGCATGTCGGCATGAAAGAACGCGTGGTCGAAGACCTGCATGAAAAATATGGTGACGCCGTCGCGCGACAGTTTCTTGATGTCGATGCCCGCTTTCAGCAACCGATCCATATGGCTAATCGGAATGCCGCTCATGCGCTGCATCACAAGCACGTTGTCGCTGCAGTAGTCGAAGTACATCTCGGGCACGACGAATAGCGGCGAGCCTTCAAAGTTGCGCCGCAGCTGCGACGCGTTGGCCGCTTCGCGCATTAAATCAAGCTCGTCGTGCAGATAGCGGTCGAATTCCCTGACCACTGCGCGTGGCCGCAGGCGCTTGCCGTCGCGCCATAGCCGCTCGACTAGGCGCGCGGCTGTATCGAGCAGCGACAAATCCCTTTCGATCGCCTGCAGCATGTTCGGCCGCAGCACCTTGACGGCGACTTCCTTGCCGGCCTGCGTACCTTCCTTCAGCACCGCGAAGTGCACCTGCGCGATCGACGCCGACGCGACCGGCTCGCGATCAAACGAGGAAAACACAGCGTTGATCGGCCGACGCAGTCCGCGCTCGATCTCGCGCATGGCGATCTCGGACGCAAAAGGCGGCACGCGGTCCTGCAGCCGCGCGAGCTCGTCGGCCATGTCGGGCGGAAGCAGATCGCGCCGCGTCGACAGCACCTGCCCGAACTTGACGAAGATCGGACCGAGATCCTCGAGGGCGCGGCGCAGTCGAACGGCGCGGGGCTCGCGCGGTGCGCCGAACGTCGTCCAACCGACCAGACGCACCAGCGCCGGATTTTTTAAGCTCGTTACGACGATTTCATCAAGGCGGTAGCGCCAGACGACCGCCAGGATGCGAATAAGGCGCAGGAGCCGCATGGGCGGCGATTGTAGGGCGTGTGACCGTTGGCTGAGCTCGATATCAGGTACGCGCGAGCAGATCGATTCGCTTTTCAATCCGTGCCACTGCGTCACGCAGTTGATTGACATCCTGATTGAAGCTTTCGAGATCGTCGCGACCCACTACCATCGGATTCTCGGTCACGACATAGTGAGCGGTGTTCTCGAGCATGTTCTCAGCGATCTGCTTCCACTGAACTGCGCTCGCGCGCATGAAACCGACCAGCCGCTGCGCGGCGGCATCGCCGATAAAGCGCGACAGCTCTTCCTCGGGCTCGGGGCGCAGATTCTGCAAAACGAATGCGAGCGCCTGCGCAAACTCGGCATCGCCACTGAGCCGCACGTCTTTCATCGCCGCTTGAGGGTCCATCATTGCGAGCGGCAAAGAAGACAGCGCGACACCGATCGTGACTGCGGGCTCGTTTGTGTCCGCCGCGCCAAACGTGCCGCCGTCTTCCACTCGCAGCGTCACACCAAAGGGTGCCGCATCGAAGCGGGCGCTGCGGCCCGCGAAGGGTGCGAGCTTGTCACGCGCCCACTGTTCGTGCGCCAACATGCGGTTAAGCAGCGCGATCGCGGCCGAGCTTGCTATTTGATCAATCATCGACAGCCGAAGTGAAAGAGGGCGCCGCGGCGCCCTCCGAATTGCATCGACATGCGTCTAAGCAAGCTGCTGTATGCCTGCCAGAACCCAGCCGCCGCCACGCACCGGCTTGGCCAGATTCCACACCTCGGACACACGTTCGATCTCGCCATCGACCTTTAGCGTGCCGTCGAACTTGACACTCGCAATGTGTTCATCTGCGTTCGATTCGATTCCGAGCAGGTCGGCATCGAGCGTTACGACTTGAGTCGCCGACTTTCCGCCGCGCGCCCTCAGCTCGTGCGTGAGCGCGGTGAACATGTCGTTGCTCGTGAACTCGGAGAGTTCGGCCAGATCTCCGCTGTCCCAAGCCTGCTGCAGCTTGACGTAGTTCGCTTTGGCCGCATTCAGAAACCCGGCGCTGTCAAAACCTGCAGGGATTCCCCACGGCGCGCTGCCCGACGCGCCGTTGCCGCGCGCAAACTGATCCATTGCCGACCCGGGACGCGCATCCCTCGGAAATTGAACCTCTGGCGTACGCGCAGGCACCGGAGCGCTTTCATAGCCGACATGCTTGTACGTACCCGGCGATGCCGCATTGGGAACAGTTCCGCGGCCGGCACCGCTTCCATACGCGGGCTGCGGTGTGCCGCCCCGCATGCGGCGCATCACGAATCCCGCGATCATCAACAAAGCCATGCCGATCAGCAACACCGTAAGGAACATCGTCAGCGCTTCACCGAACCCGAGGTACGACGCCAATGCAGCGATGCCCAAGCCCGCTGCAAGCCCCATCAATGCACCACGCCACGGACTACGCGGGGCTGCAGCCGGGGCGCCCGGACGTGGCGCAGCGGCGGCCGCTGGCGCCTGTTGTTGGTTGCCTGCCTGAGGTGTCTGCTGCTGCGGCGGCGTCGCCTGCCTTTGCTGAACCGGAGCCGACTGTCGGCCGAGGTTCTTGCCGCCACCAAAGCGGCGCTGTGCGTCTGCATCAAACGTAAACGTCGCGGCGACGAGACCGATCATCAATGCGGCCAGTGTCTTCGCTGGGAATAAATGTTTCATATGACCTCCACTACTCTAATACCTCGTACCGACGTGCAGTGCGCACACACCGGCGGTGAGATTGAACCATTGGACGCTGTCGAACCCAGCATGTTCCATCATTTTGCCCAATTCGTCCTGCGGCGGATGCACGCGCACCGATTCGGCCAGGTAGCGGTAACTCTCAGCATCCTGGGCAATCTTTTCGCCCAGCCAGGGCAGTACGTTGAACGAATAGGCGTCATATATGGGGGCGAGTGCCGGCCACACACGTGAGAACTCGAGCACCAGCAGCCGGCCACCGGGCTTGAGGACACGCTGCATCTCGGCCAATGCAGCGTCCTTGTGCGTCATGTTGCGCAACCCGAAGGCGACCGACAAGACGTCAAAGTAACTGGAAGCAAAGGGCAGACGCTCGGCGTCGCATTGAGCCATCGGAATCATTTGCCCACGATCGAGCAGGCGGTCGCGGCCTTCTGCCAACATCGACGCGTTGATATCGGTTAACCATACTTCACCCGTCGCACCCGCGTGCCCGGCAAACGCGCTTGCCAGATCGCCGGTGCCGCCTGCGATATCCAGCACTTTCATCCCCGGGCGCACATTCGCTTCGCGCACGGCAAACGCTTTCCAAACGCGATGCAGTCCAGCCGACATCACGTCATTCATCACGTCGTACTTCGACGCGACCGAATCGAATACGCCCGCCACGCGGCGCGACTTCTCCGACTCGTCCACCTCGCTGAATCCGAAGTGTGTCGTGGACGGCTTACCCATGATGACCACAGCCCGAAGCGCCCTTTGCAGCAGCATTTGACGTCGGCGCCGAATCGCGACTGGCGCCCGCCGCCTTAAGTTGCTCCAGGTATTCCTCCCACAAGCGGCTCTGATTGGTGCCCAGCTCGTACAGGTACTCCCACGAATAAATCCCGCTGGAGTGTCCGTCCGAAAAAAGCGGCTGCACGGCGTAGTGGCCGATCGGCTGTACTTCGGTGATCGTGACGCCGCGCTTGCCGGCTTGCAGCGTGCCCTGGCCCGGACCGTGACCGCGCACTTCCGCCGAAGGCGAATGCACCCGCATGAATTCGAACGGCAGCTTGAAGCTTCGGCCATCATCGAACTCGATCTCGAAGACGCGAGAGGCAGAGTGCAGCGTGATGTTGATCGGTGTCGGTGCGTGCGATGCCATGGCCAGCGTGCGAGTGGCGCGCCCGGCGGGATTCGAACCCACGACCCCTGGCTTCGGAGGCCAGTACTCTATCCACTGAGCTACGGGCGCAGATAGGTGTGCAATGGTAGCGTGGCGAAGCGCAGCGATGCTCGCCCGCGATCGCGCCGTTATACTTTCGCGCCTCGCACTGGAGCGTTCGATGTCGCAACACGACAATTCCCTGATCAAGACGCCGCGCCAACTGATTATTGTGATCACGCTGGCGTTCGTCGTGCCGGTGATACTGATTATTTTGCTTGCGACGTATGTAGTTCGCAGCACGACCAGCGGAAGTGCAGGCTCGGACGCGATGGGCGAAAAAGCCATCGCCGAGCGCATGCGGCCGGTCGGGATGGTCGCGTTCGCGGATTCGAGCGGTGCAAAATCTTTGCAGACCGGCGAAGCGGTTTACGCAGCGGCGTGCAGTTCGTGTCACGCAGCAGGAATCGCGGGCGCGCCGCGTACCGGCGACGCTGCTGCGTGGGCGCCGCGCATCAAGCAGGGATTTGATTTGCTGGTGAAGCACGCCGTTGAAGGATTCAAAGCAATGCCTCCGAAAGGAGGTAACTCGAACCTGGATCCGATCGAGGTCGCGCGTGCAGTTGCCTTCATTGGCAATCAGTCGGGCGGAAAGTTCAAGGAGCCGGCGGCACCGGCAGGCAGTGCAGCGCCGGTTGCCGCCCCGACTGCAGCTCCTGCCGTCAACGTTGCGGCGGCCACTGCTGCGGCGGTGCCATCGGCCGGGGCAGTCGGCGCAAAGGGAGTGGCCGTCGCCGGCAAGATCGATGGTGCCAAAGTCTATGCGTCGGGTTGCAACGTGTGTCACGCGGCCGGCGTTGCTGGCGCGCCGAAATTCGGTGACAAGACCGCATGGAGCCCGCGACTTGCGCAAGGCATCGACGGGCTCACCGCGGCCGTTATCAAAGGCAAAGGTGCAATGCCGCCGCGTGGCGCGGTGGCGAATGCGAGCGACGCCGAATTGCGCGGAGCCGTCGAGCACATGGTGGCGGCAGCGAAGTAACTGGCTGCGCTTCGGCGCCCACTTCACAACTCCAGCGGATCGACTTCGATATTCCACCGCAACGCGGTGCGCCGGTTGCGCACCGCGGCGAGCCACGCGCCCAGTAGCGTGTGCAGTTGGGCACGGTGGTCTGCCTCTATCAGCAATTGCGCGCGCGACACGCCCGCTAATCGCTGCAATGACATCGGGACCGGATCGAACAGGCGCACGCGCGACGCAGCCGCCGCGAATTCGTTGAGCGCCTGTTCGCGCGCCGTTCGCAAGAAGTCGAGCGCCGCTTCCATCGTGCGCGCCTCGGCGGTCATCAGTGCCTGATGCGTGGCGGGCGGCATGCTGGCCGCCTGGCGTTCCGCGAGCTGCGCTTCGGCAAATTGCGCGTAGTCGTGACGCGCGAGCGCGGCGAACAGTGGATGGATTCGGAAACCGCGTCTGCACCAGCACTCGACTCTGCAATCCGGCGCGCCCTGCGCGGCCGGAGACCTGCAGCAACGTCGCAAACAATCTCTCCGGAGCGCGGAAGTCATGCGAGGCTAGCTGACCGTCGGGGTTGAGCACGACGACCAGCGAAACATGCTGAAAATCGTGGCCCTTCGCGATCATCTGCGTGCCAACGAGCACATCAACTTCACCCGCGTGCACGGCATCCAGCGCCTTCTTCGCGGCATGCCGCTGCCGCGTTGAGTCCCGATCCAGGCGTGCGATCTTTGCGGCCGGCAACAATCCGCGCAGCGTCTCCTCGACGCGCTGCGTACCTTGTCCCACGCCCTTCAGGTTCTGATTGCCGCATGTCGGACAAGCGCGCGGAACAGAAGCGGAGTAGCCGCAGTGGTGGCAGCGTAGTGAGCGGTCAAGCTTATGAAAGACTGCAAACGTCGAGCAGCGCGGGCAATTCGAGAGCCAGCCGCACGCTTCGCATGTCACGACCGGCGCGTAGCCGCGGCGGTTCAAAAATACCAGCGACTGTTCGCCGCGATCGAAGGCGTCGGTCAAGGCCTGCGCAACCGGCGCAGACAATCCATTGTTAGGCTTGTGCGTGCGCGCGTCGACCAGCTCAAGAGCGGGTCGGGGCTGTTGCGCACCGCGCAAGCCAACTCGCTCAGTCAATTGCAGCGACCGATAACGACCGGTTCGCGCCAGCGCCCAGCTCTCGAGCGAAGGCGTCGCCGAACCCAGCACGATAGGGATGTCGAGCAACTGCGCGCGCTTAACCGCCAGATCGCGCGCCGAATAGCGGACACCTTCGCCCGCCTTGTACGAGGGGTCATGCTCCTCATCGATCACGATGATCGAAAGGCGCGGCATCGAACAGAACACAGCGAGCCGCGTGCCAACAACGATGCGTGCGCGCTGCTCGTGCGCCGCCAGCCAAGCAGCGGCACGCTCCGTGTCGGTGAGATTGCTGTGCAGCGCGACACCTGCTCGCTCGGGAAGCGGGCGCGCAACAACGATTCGAGTTGCGGCGTTAGATTGATCTCAGGTACTAGCAGCAACGCCTGCGCCGTCGGATCGGACGCTAGCTTGCGTGCAATCGCGCTCAGGTACACCTCAGTCTTGCCGCTACCGGTGACCCCGAACAGCAGGTGCGGCGTAAATCCCTCAGCGTTCACCAGTGCATCGATCGCCATCGTCTGCTGCGCGGTGTGCGTCAGATCCAGCGCCCCAGACTCGGCCCACTGCGGCGAGGGATGTGCGCGCAGCTTCGATAACGATTGAGCGTGGCGTGCCCCGGGAACATTGCGCAAAGCACGGGGCAGCGCAGGCAGGGCCACTTCGCCCCATGCATGCTGGTAATAGTCCGCTGCGAAGCGCGTGAGCTGCAGCCAGTGTGTATTCAGCGGCTCGACGTCTGTGAGCGCACGCGTAATCGCCTTGATCTTCGCAGCGTCAATGGCCGGCGGATTCAATCCAACGACGATGCCGACCTTAGCGTTGCGTCCCAGCGGAACAACGCATCGAACCCCAATATCGACGAGAGTCGCAACGTCCGCAGGAAACGAGTAATCGAAAGCCTGTACGCCCGGCACATCGACGATAACCTGCGCGAACAGAGGCTCAATCACAACTTGCTCATCAGGGTAAGCGTGAAGAAAGGCGATTAAGTGCCTGATTTCATGAAGGCGCACCGGAGCACGTCGCCCTGTGGACAAATTTGTGGAAAACCGTGCGGACCCGGCCGCGGCCTACCCAAGCTCGTCTGCTCCGCGCGACCGATGTCACCAGCTTGTAATCAAGGCCCCATTAAAAATCATAGGGTTATGACAGCTTTATCAGCGTTTCCGCGCTAAACCACTTGGACAGCCGCGCCAATTCTCACGAGCCAGCCTTTTGTGCATAAGTCAAGCACTTGAACAATTTTTGCCACAGCCCGCACCGACATTTCGGAGTGAACGCTCACCTCCGCATCTTGCGGCTTTCCGTATGCACCGCGTTGACCAGAATCTCGACGTTTTCCGGCGGCGTGTACTGAGAAATGCCGTGACCCAAGTTGAAGACGTGACCGTCCCAGTTGCCGTCGGCGCGTCGGGGTACACCAAACGAGTTCAGCACATCAGTTGCAGCGGCTTCAATTTCTTTCTGCCCCGCAAACAACGCGATAGGGTCGAGGTTGCCCTGCAGCGCGCAGCGCTGCCCGATTCGCTGGCGCGCTTCGCCAAGGTTGACTGTCCAATCGAGCCCGACCGCGTTGCATCCGCAAGCGGCGATTTCTTCAAGCCACAGCCCGCCCCCTTTGGTAAATACGATCGACGGAATGCGCTCTCCGCTGTGCTCGCGCGTGAGGTTGTCGACGACGCGGCGCATGTAGGCGAGCGAAAAACTTTGATACGCCCCATCGGCCAGCACGCCGCCCCATGTATCAAAAAGCATCACCGCTTGTGCACCTGCCTCGATCTGCGCGTTCAGATAGGCGGTTACTGCTTGCGTGTTGACTTCAAGCAGGCGATGCAGCAAGTCGGGCCGCGAATACAGCATCGTCTTGATCAAGCGAAAGTCGTCGGAGGCTCCGCCCTCAATCATGTAACACGCCAACGTGAACGGGCTGCCGGAAAAGCCGATCAGCGGGATGCGATTGCCGAGCGCTCGGCGCACCTCGCGCACGGTGTCGGTCACATAACGCAGCTCGCTATCCGGATCCGGACACGCCAGTCGATTGACATCGTCTTCGGTACGAACCGGCCGCTCGAACTTCGGACCTTCGCCCTCGACGAAATAGAGTCCGAGCCCCATTGCGTCAGGCACGGTGAGAATGTCTGAAAATAGAATCGCAGCGTCGAGTGCAAACCGATCAACCGGCTGCAGGGTTACCTCGGTCGCATAAGCGGGAGACTTGGCCAGTCCGAGAAAGCTGCCGGCGCGCTTACGGGTGGCGTTGTATTCGGCCATATAGCGGCCGGCCTGACGCATCAACCAGATCGGCGTGTATTCGGTTGGCTCGCGTAGCAGCGCGCGCAGCAACGTGTCGTTTTGTGGTCTCACGAAGTTATTGGAACACAAGAAGGCACAAAAAAAAGAGCAGGCCGATGCCTGCTCTTGTGTACAGCTCGACGAGTTACGGTTTCGTCGTGCCTTTGTTGATTTCTGCCAGGTTCTTGTCAGCGCTCGCTTTCTTCTTTGCGGCCTTCGCGTCCTTTGCGGCTTTTTGTTCTTCCGGCGTCATTTCCTTCGTGCTTTTCGTGGTCTTGGCGGCCGGTGCGGCGGCGGCTGTCGGCGCCGCATCTTTTTTCGCAGGCGCTGCATCTTTCGCTGGCGCTGCATCTTTCGCTGGCGCAGTAGCGGGTGGGGTCGGGCTATAAGGCTTGGTATCTGCAGCTTTTGGCTTGTCTTGCGCGAACGCGACTGTCGCGAACGCCGAAGCGATCAATGCAGCAACTAGTTTTTTCATGTTGTGTCCCCGAAACGGTAAGTTGAAAATTGACTCGATTGAGGCAATGCTCTGAGTCATTAGCCGAACCGACGAAGGCCGATTTATTGACTCTGGAGCTTCCAACGGCGCAGCGGGCCGCGGGTTGACACATTCGGGGTGCAAGTGGGCTGTTCGAGCGGCAAAACGGCTCCATCTGAGCGTTGTGCGACCGCTCGATGATGCTTTTGTGCTACTCCTGCGGCAGCGCCAAGGTTCTCAATTGAAATCGGCCGTCCTTCCGGAACAGCCAGGTCTCGGAAAAGACGAGTGGTCCTTTAGCGACGAGTTTCGTCGGCGGCGCCGGTAACGGCGAGGCTGCCTTGAGTGAGGTTAGCGCCACGTCGTCGAGCGACGAGATGCCCGGGGAACGCAGGATCTTGGAGCGAGTGACCTTGCCTTCGCGGTCAACGGTAACCTCAACCACGATTACCGCCCGCAGAAGATGCTCGGGCCGGCCGTCGAACAGCTGAGCGCGATTGACCGCATAAACCCTTTCGGCCGCGACGCGCTTCCATTCATCGAGCGCCGGATCGCGTGCTGCCAGTCGCAACTTCGATGGAGAAGGCGATGCAGACGCGTGAGGGGCAATGTCAACCATCTGGACGGGAGGCGTCACGATCGGCGCCGGCAGCGGGCCGCTCGCCTTCGAAGGAACCGGCGCGGGCGAGCTGCATGCACCGAGGAGCAGCGTCATTATCAGCGCGCAATGCGGTAGGCAGGATTCAAACGCTCGTCTCAAGGAAACCTCGCATCAAGTCCAAGCAACCATGTGCGGCCGGGTGCTGACTCGAAGTAGCGCCCGTTCGCTTCATTAACGATCACCGACCCGATGTATCGCGCATTAAGAAGGTTGTCGATCCTTAGAAAAGCGCGCAGTTTCGCCGGCCCAGCCACGAACGTACGGGCTACAGCCAGGTTGACGGTTCCAAAGCCGGACGCATTGTCGGTATTGCGGTCATCCACCCTGATCTTCGACTGCGTACGCCAATCAAGCGTGATATCGGTCTCGCGAACACGGTAGACCGCCTCGATGAACGAGGTGTAGGCAGGAATGCCGGGAAGCCGATTGCCCGCCGGAACGAGCACCGCCGGCTGCGTGCATGGCGCCGCGGTGCACGTCAAAAACGGCTCCGCAAACTCGGCGCGTATCGCCGCTGCCGACGCATAAAACGATAACGCGCTAAGCGGCTCCCATCCGACGCTCACTTCGATGCCACGCCGTCGCGTGGCCGCGGCGTTGGCAAACGTCGAGCGACCTCCCGCGTTGGTGCGAACGACGATATCGTCCTTGGTATCCACGAAGAAGGCGGCGACTGTTCCGCGCAGCGTTGGCGACGCCGCGCCCTTGGCGCCGACTTCGTAGTTGTTGCTACGCGCCGGTTCGAGTGCGGTGTTAAACCCTGCGCTACCGTCGGGCCGGTACGCGAGTTCGTTTAGCGTCGGCGTCTCGAATCCACGGCCATACGAGGCGTACACGCTGCTCGACTGCGAAGGCCTATACACAATGCCGACGGTGGGATTGATCGAGTCGTAACGCGCGCGTCCCGAATCATCGCCGTTGGCAAAAAATCGATCCTCGCCCCGAAACTCGACTTCAGATGCACGCACACCCGCGTGCAGTCTCCATCCGGGTCCGATGCGAGACTCGAGCTGCCCATAGACATCGCGTGACTCGACGATATTGTTTTCATCACGACGCAGCCTTCCCAACGTTCCGAGCGTCAGCGCAGGCTGCAAAGTGAAGTTTTCATAACCGCGCCGGTCTTCGTCGAGGCGTTCAACGTTCGCGCCGAGCGTCAGCGTGATTGAGTCGAGAGCGAGTTGCACCCGTGCATCGACGCCTCCATAGGTGCGATCGAAGTCGATCACGCCGCCCGGATGGTTGGGTGGCGCTTGCACCGCGACCGGAATCGCCTGAAATTGAGTGACCGCGCGACGGCCGGCCCACGCTGCGGCTTGATAACTCCAGTGCGGCGCAATGTCTCCTGTGAGTTGTGCGCCGAGCTGCTGTTGTTCGGTCGATTTGCGCGTTTTGAATTGCAGCGCTTGCGGCGATGCCTGGCGCGGATCCTCCTGCCATTGCGCCCGCGTAAGTCCGAGAGGATCTTCGGCCTCCGGGATGTCGAGCGCGTTCAGCGTTATCCGCAAACGCCCGAGCGGCGTGTCGAGCGCGGCGGCGCGCAGATTGAGGACATCGCGCGTCGCGCTGCTGTAATCCCGATAGCCATCGGTTGAAAAGCGGCTGGCGTCGATCGCGTACGCGTACGGCGCGGTGCCGCCGCTGATATTGACGCCGGCGCGCCACGTGTCGTACGAGCCGGCGGCGCCAGAGATCTCGAACTCGTTCGGACCAGGCTGCAGACGCGTCGTCATAGCGATCACGCCTCCCGACGAGTTCCCATATAACGCAGAAAATGGACCCCGCAGCACTTCGATGCGATCGGCTGCATTCAACGCAAAGTGCGACACCTGCCCCTGTCCGTCGGGCATCGTTGCAGGAATGCCGTCGGCGTACAGACGAACGCCGCGCACGCCGAATGTGGAGCGCGCACCGAAGCCACGCACCGAAATCTGCAAGTCCTGCGCGTAATTTTGGCGGTTAAGAACAACCAGACCAGGCACCCGCACCAGCGACTCGGACAGGTTCACTCGGAGGTGTGTATCGCGCACTTCGTCGCGATCGACGACGTCAGTTGACGCCGGCACATCGAGCTGCGAGCGCTCGGTGCGAGTGGCCGTCACCACAACACGCTCCAGTGATTGAACGCCTTCCTGCGCGTAGGCGGAAGCGATGGGCAGCAACAGTGCGAGCGAAAGGCGGCGCATATCGGTGTGACTTCACGCGATGGTAGAAGCTTCAAGCAAAAAGGGCAGCCGATGGCTGCCCTTTTCTTGCGGTACGTTAGCCGGCGATCCTGAGCTACTTGCCGCGCAGCTTGCGGATCGCGGCCAGTTGCGCCGCGAGTGCCGACATTTCCGCCTCGACCTTTGCGATCTCGAGCTCGCTGCCGGCGTTCTTGCGCGCTTCTTCGGCCTTTACAAGAGCGTCGCGCGCTTTGGCCTCGTCGAGGTCATGGCCGCGAATGGCGGTGTCGGCCAGCACGGTGACGACGTTCGGCTGTACTTCGAGAATGCCGCCCGCCACGAACACCTGTTCTTCCTCGGCTTTGCCCGGCATCTTGATTCGAACTACGCCGGGGCGAATGCGAGTGATCAGTGGCGTGTGACGCGGATAGATGCCGAGCTCACCCGCCTCGCCGGGTAGAGCAACGAACTCGGCGTCGCCGGCGAAGATACTTTCCTCGGCGCTGACCACATCGACGTGAATCGTCGCCATTACTGCACTTTCTTTTCGAACGCTTCGTCGATCGTGCCGACCATGTAAAACGCTTGCTCGGGCAGCGCGTCGCATTCGCCGTCGACGATCATCTTGAAGCCGCGAATCGTCTCTTTCAGCGTGACGTATTTGCCCGGCGAGCCCGTGAACACCTCGGCGACCTTGAACGGTTGCGACAAAAAGCGTTGGATCTTGCGCGCGCGCGAGACGGCCAGTTTGTCTTCGGGTGACAACTCATCCATGCCGAGAATCGCGATGATGTCGCGCAATTCGCGATAGCGCTGCAGCGTCGATTGCACGCGGCGCGTAGTGTCGTAGTGTTCTTCGCCCACGACGTTCGGATCGATCTGGCGCGAAGTTGAGTCGAGCGGATCGACGGCTGGATAGATGCCCAGCGAGGCGATATCGCGCGACAACACGACGGTCGCGTCCAAGTGGCCGAACGTCGTCGCCGGCGACGGATCGGTCAGGTCGTCGGCGGGTACATACACGGCCTGGATCGACGTAATCGATCCCACCTTAGTCGACGTGATCCGCTCCTGCAGCTTGCCCATCTCTTCGGCCAGCGTCGGCTGATAACCAACCGCCGATGGCATACGGCCGAGCAGCGCCGATACCTCGGTGCCTGCGAGCGTGTAGCGATAAATGTTGTCAACGAAGAACAGTATGTCGCGGCCTTCGTCACGAAAGCGCTCGGCCATCGTTAGGCCGGTCAGCCCAACGCGCAAGCGATTGCCCGGTGGTTCGTTCATCTGGCCAAACACCATCGCGACTTTCGACTTGCCCAGGTCTTCCTGCACGATGACCTTTGCGTCCGACATCTCGTGATAGAAGTCATTGCCTTCGCGCGTCCGCTCGCCGACACCGGCGAATACCGACAGACCCGAATGCTCGGTCGCGATGTTGTTAATCAGCTCGAGCATCGTCACCGTCTTGCCGACACCGGCGCCGCCGAACAATCCGATCTTGCCGCCCTTGGCGAACGGACACATCAGGTCGATCACCTTGATGCCGGTTTCGAGCAGTTCGACCGACGGCGACAGTTCATCGAACTTCGGCGCCTCCTGATGAATTCCGCGGCGCTCCTCCGATTCGATCGGGCCGCGCTCGTCGATCGGGCGGCCGAGCACGTCCATCACGCGGCCGAGAACGCCGGGGCCGACCGGCACCATGATGTTGTTGCCGGTGTCGGTCACCGCCATGCCGCGCCGCAGACCGTCCGACGATCCCATCGCGATCGTGCGCACGACGCCGTCACCGAGTTGCTGCTGCACTTCGAACGTCAAGCCCTGCTCGACGAGTTTGTTGGTTTTGTCTTCATCGAGCGTCAGCGCGTTGTAGACCTGCGGCATCTGATCGCGCGGGAATTCGATATCGACGACGGCGCCAATACACTGAACAATAGTTCCGGAACTCATTGCGTCACTCCAACTATGAGACGGCGGCTGCGCCGCCGACGATTTCTGAAATTTCCTTCGTAATCCCTGCCTGCCGCGTCTTGTTGTAGACGAGCTGCAATTCTTCGATCAGCTTCTTCGCGTTGTCGGACGCCGCCTTCATCGCGACCATGCGCGCGCTCTGCTCGGACGCCTGGTTCTCAGCAACCGACTGATAAATAAGCGCCTCGACGTAGCGCACCATCAACGTGTCGATCACCGCGCGCGGATCGGGCTCGTAGATGTAGTCCCACGCGTAGGCGCGCTTTTCCTCTTCGGTTTGCGCGAGCCGGTCCGCTGTTAGCGGCAGCAGTTGCTCGATCACCGGCTCCTGCTTCATCGTGTTGACAAAGCGCGTGTACGCCAGATACACCGCATCGAGCTTGCCCTCTGCGTACTGATCGAGCAGCACCTTCACTGGGCCGATCAGGTTCTCGATATGCGGCCGGTCTCCCATTTGAACGTAGTGCGACACAACGTTCGCATTTAGCCGTTGCAGAAAACCAAACCCCTTGTTCCCGATGGCAGTCGCGAGCACCTGCACGTCCTGGCTCGAAAGCTCTTTCACCTTCGCCAGCACCGCACGTTGAATGTTCGTATTCAAGCCACCGCACAAGCCTTTGTCGGTGGTGATCAGGATCACGCCGGCTGCCTTCTTGCCCTCGCGCTTTACAACGAACGGATGCCGATACTCGGGATTCGCCAATGCCAGATGCGCCACGATGTTGCGAATCTTGTCGCCGTACGGCCTGATCTGGCGCATGCGCTCCTGCGCCTTGCGCATCTTCGACGCAGCGACCATTTCCATCGCCTTGGTGATCTTGCGCGTGTTCTGCACGCTCTTGATCTTGCCGCGGATTTCCTTGGTACTCGGCATCTACGCGCCTACGAACTCTTCTTGAACTCAGCGATTGCGGTCGTCAACTCGGCCTCGTCGTCCTTCGACAAATCCTTGCTCGACTCGATGCGGTCGACCAGCGCGCCATGTTTAGTCTTGACGAAATCGCGCAGCGCCCTTTCTGCAGCGAGGCAGTCCTTGATTTCGACGTCATCAAAGGCTCCGTTATTCACGGCAAACAGCGTCACCGCCATTTCCCACACCTGCAACGGTTGATACTGCGGCTGCTTCATCAACTCGGTCACCCGCCGCCCGCGTTCAAGCTGCTTGCGGGTCGCGTCGTCGAGGTCGGATGCAAACTGCGCGAACGCCGCAAGCTCGCGGTACTGCGCCAGCGCCAGGCGAATACCGCCGCCCAGCCTCTTGATGACTTTGGTCTGTGCGTTGCCGCCGACGCGCGACACTGAAATGCCGGCGTTGATTGCAGGACGAATGCCGGCGTTGAACAGATCGGTCTCGAGAAAGATCTGTCCGTCGGTGATCGAAATGACGTTCGTCGGAACGAAGGCAGTGACGTCGCCGGCCTGCGTTTCGATGATTGGTAGCGCGGTCAGCGAGCCGGTCTTGCCTTTGACTTCACCTTTAGTGAACTTCTCGACGTAATCGGCGTTGACGCGCGCCGCACGCTCCAGCAATCGCGAATGCAGATAAAACACGTCGCCCGGATACGCTTCGCGGCCCGGTGGACGCCTCAGCAGCAGCGACACCTGCCGGTATGCCCATGCCTGCTTGGTCAGATCGTCATAGATGATCAGCGCGTCCTGCCCGCGGTCGCGGAAGTACTCGCCCATCGTGCAGCCCGAATACGGAGCGATGTATTGCATCGCCGCCGAGTCCGATGCTGACGCCGCCACGATGATCGTGTACTCCATCGCGCCGTACTGTTCGAGCTTGCGCAGCACGGTCGCAATCGTCGACGCCTTTTGCCCGATCGCGACGTAGACGCAGATCAGATCCTTGCCCTTCTGATTGATGATCGTGTCGACTGCGACTGCGGTCTTGCCGGTCTGGCGGTCGCCGATGATCAACTCTCGCTGGCCGCGACCCACCGGCACCATTGCATCGATCGCTTTTAATCCGGTCTGCACCGGTTGCGTCACCGACTGGCGCGCGATGACGCCGGGCGCGACTTTTTCGATGACGTCGCTCATCTTTGCGTTGATCGGCCCCTTGCCGTCGATCGGCACGCCGAGCGAGTTGACGACCCGTCCCAGCAGTTCAGGACCGACCGGCACTTCGAGAATGCGACCGGTTGCCTTGACCGGATCGCCTTCGCGAATGTGTTCGTAGCTGCCCAACACGACCGCGCCGACCGAATCGCGCTCGAGGTTCAGCGCCAGGCCGAACGTGTCGCCGGGAAATTCGAGCATCTCGCCCTGACTCACATCGGCCAGGCCGTGAATGCGGCAGATGCCGTCGGTGACCGTCACGACTGTGCCCTGTGTCCGGAAGTCCGCGGTCAGCGTGAGCTTCTGAATCTGGTTGCGGATCAGCTCGCTGATCTCTGAGGGTTTTAGCTGTTGCATTGAATTTCCTGTGTGTTGACTTATTCAGTGCGCAAAGCCGACGCCATGCTGGCCAGCCGGCCGCGTACCGTGCCGTCGATCACTTCATCGCCTACGGTAATTAGCGCGCCGCCGATCAACGCGCGATCTACCGTGACTTGCGGCCGCACCTTGCGCTTGAAACGCCGCTCCAGATCGCCGACGAGTTGCGCCAGCGCCGCGTCGTCGACCGGAAACGCACTTTCGATCTGCGCCTCGATGACGCCCTCGCGTTCGTTCTTCAGGGACTCGAACAGCGTCGCAATTTCGGGCAACACCGCCAAGCGATCGTTTTCGATCAGCACGCGCACAAAGTTCTGCGCTTCCGCGTTCAACGCATCGCCGGTTCCCGCCGCGACGAGCCCGTACAGTTCCTCTGGCCCGACTTTAGGATCGCCGATCGCGTTATGCATGTCGGGATCGGAGACAATCATCGCCAGCCGTTGCAGCGCTTGCGACCACTGCTGCAGCTTGCCGCCGGCGTCAGCCGAAGAAAAAACGGCTTCGGCATACGGACGCGCGATCGTCAGGTTCTCGGCCACAACGGCCTTTCAAAGCTTGATGAAAAACGTAGCGAGCAGCCCCGAGATTGCGGCGAGGAGCGCAAGCGTACGGAGGTACGTTGAGCACCGCAGGCGCAAGGTCGGGGCGCGCAGTAGTTTTGCATCAGGCTTTAGCGCAACTGCTCGCGCAACTGTTTTAACAAGGCAGAATGCGCCTGCGCGTCGACTTCCTTCTGCAGAATCTTTTCGGCGCCCGCGACTGCCAGCTGGGCAACCTGTTCGCGGAGCTGATCCTTCGCGTTTGCCATCTGCTGTTCGATTTCCGCCTGCGCCGCAGCCTTCTCGCGCGCACCTTCGGTGCGTGCCGCGGTCTTGGCTTCCTCGATCATCTGCGCGGCGCGTTGCTCGGCCTGCAGAATGATCTGCGATGAGCGCTGACGCGCTTCTCCCACCGAAGCGTCGGCCTGCTTGGATGCGTTTTCGAGCGTCACACGCGCCTGCTCTGCATCGGCAAGCCCGGCGATGATCTTCTTCTGCCGCTCGTCCATCGCGCGGGTGATAAATGGCCACACATACCGGTTGCAAAACCAGATAAACAGCGCGAACGTGATCGCTTGCGCGATCAAGGTCAGGTTGAAATTCATCGTTCGCGAACTAGTTAAGCACCGTCAGCAACGGGTTCGCGAAGGCGAAGAACATCGCCAAGCCAACGCCGATAATGAACGACGCGTCGATCAGGCCGAGCAACAGAAACACTTTGGCCTGCAGTTGCGGCATCAATTCCGGCTGGCGCGCGGCACCTTCAAGAAAGCGGCTGCACATGATGCCGACACCGACACACGCGCCCAACGCGCCGAGGCCGATCATCAATCCGATGCCGATGCTGGTGTACGCCTGAACCATCGCCAGCAGTTGTAGCTTTTCCATAGTGTTCGCCCTTTGTTCGCTTTGTTAAAAGTCTCAGTGATGTTCGTGCGCGATCGCGATGTAGACCACGGTCAGCATCATGAAGATGTAGGCCTGCAATCCGACGATCAGGATGTGAAAGATCGACCAGCCGAGCGCGAGAAAGATGCTCGCCACGGTGCCGACCAGCCCGGCTGCGGCCATCGTCCACAGCAGCAGGAAAATGATTTCGCCTGCGTACATGTTGCCGAACAGACGCAATGAATGCGACAGCGGCCGCGAGATCAACTCGACCAGATTGAACAGCAGGTTTGGAATCCAAAGCAGAGGATTTTTTCCGAACGGCGTGCAAAACAATTCGAAGATCCAACCACCCAGGCCCTTGACCGCGATCGAGTAGTAGATCATCAGCAGCCACACCGACAGCGCCAGCGCAAAGGTCGTATTGACGTCGGCGGTGGGCACGTTGCGGAAGTGTTCCTGCCCCAGCACGTACTTATGAAACAGATGCATCAGATCGACCGGCAGAAAATCCATCGCATTCATCAACAACACCCACAGGAACACGGTGAGTGCGATGGCAGCGACGAAGCGATGCGAATCGCCGTGATAGATGCCCTTGACCTGATCGTCGACGAAGTCGATCAACCACTCGACGAATGCCTGGCGCTTCCCAGGCACGCCGGCAGTGGCGCCGCTGACGACCCAGCGCAGGAAGCCGAGTGCGACCACACCGAGCAGCACCGACACGACGATCGTGTCCCAATGCACCGCCCAGAACCCTTCGCCCGACGCATTGAACGTCAGATGGTTGGCGATGTAGGAAGTCGGTGTCAGCTGTTCTTCGGTCGCCACGGCGCTAAGTTTCTCTGACGAAAAGGGCCATCGAAAACAAGACCGTCGTTATCGCAAACGTCGCGATAAAGCCGAAGGCCACCACACTCTTGTACAAAATGAAAACCGCCGCCAATCCGGCGACGATCAGAAAAACTTTCAAACCTTCGGCGATCAATGCACTGGTGACCGCAGTGGCCGGGTCGCCCGCCGGCTTGCGCAACGCATACCATGCCGCTGCCAGTCCGGCCGTGATACTGATCGCGCCACCCAACGCCGCAGAGATCGCACCGTGCGTACCCGCGACCCAACCGAGCACAACAATGGCTAACACGGTGGCGAGAAGTTGCCACCTGAGCACCGTTCGAATCGGCTGGCTCAGAGCGAAAGACATGAATTGACTAAGCGGGAATTAGAGCAAGTCGCAAATAAAAAAAGCTGCGCATTGTACTGCGGCGCAATAAGCCGGGTCAAAGCGCGGCACCGAACGCGCCGCCTCAGCGCCTGAGCCGGGCGACGATACCTTCGAGCTGATCCAGGCTGGCGAACTTGATAGTCAGTTCGCCCTTGCCGCGCGCATCGGCCTGCAGCCGCACGTCGGCGCCCAGCGTATCCGCCAACTCATCTTCGAGCCGCACGATGTCGCGCGCGCGCGCGGGCGCCTTCTTGGATGTCTTGCGAGCTTTTGCCGTGTCTCCGCGAGCCACTATTGCTTCGGTCGCGCGCACCGAAAGCTGCTCGGCCGCGACGCGATTGCCCAGTTGAATCTGCTGCGCAGGACTTAACGCCAACAGCGCGCGCGCGTGACCCATGTCGAGCTTTCCGTCCAACACCATCTGCTGCACCGGCTGGGCGAGATTCGTCAGCCGCAACATATTGGACGTGGCGCTGCGCGAGCGCCCGATCGCTTGCGCCGCCTGTTCGTGCGTGAAGTGAAATTCCCGGATCAGCCGCTGTACGCCATGCGCTTCTTCCAGCGGGTTCAGATCTTCGCGCTGGATGTTTTCAATCAACGCCATCGCGAGCGCGGCGTTATCGGGCACGTCTTTGATGATGACCGGCACTTCATGCAGGCCTGCAATGGAAGCAGCGCGAACACGCCGCTCACCCGCGATGATTTCGTAGCCATCACCGACGGAGCGCACCAGAACGGGCTGCATTACGCCTTGCGCCTTGATCGACTCGGCCAGCTCGCGCAACGACTCGGGGTTCATCTTCGTGCGCGGCTGGTATTTGCCGGGCCGTAGCTGATCGAGCGGCAAAACGCCGGTCGAAGCCGCACTCTGCGTGGTTTCACCGCCAAGCAGAGCGTCGAGTCCGCGGCCGAGTCCCTTATTGCGCTTCATGTTCGTTCATGGATTGTCCCCGCCTGATGGAGCGCGATACCAATACGCGTAGCAGTCCTCGAATCCGAATTTCGAATATGCACGGCGTGCCGGTGTGTTGTCTGCTTCGACTTGCAAGTAGGCCGTTTCGGCTCCAGCGGCACGCGCGTCGTGCAACAGCTTCGCGACGATCGAGCTGGCGACCCCGCGGCCACGATGCTCCGCCGCCGTCACCATGCCGAAAATGCCAGCGAGCTTGCCCTCTATGGCCACGCTTCCGCACGCGATTGGCGAGCTGCCATCCCAGTGCACGACGAACACGCTGCGATCGGAAGCTCTAATGTATCGGTCGCGTTCTGCGTTCGCCTTGGCTGCATCAATTCCGTGAAGCTGGCAAAACACTTCCGCGAATTGCTCAGCGTCGACCGATCGCGCACCCGACGGCGCCTCGCTTGCCTGAATCTTCGAAAGTGCAACGGACATCACGCGGGTGTCCTGATGCGCGCAGAAACCGGCGGCGGCTAGCTCGGTATCAAGGTTGTACGGTTGTGAAAAAGGCGTGATGCGAAACAAGCACGGCAGACTGTGTTGGCGATAAAAATCAACGCAGTGAGAAAATTTTTCGTTGAGCGGCACCACGCCGGCGCTGATACTGTTGATTGAGCGAGCGCGCTTCGCTTTTCCCGGCGAGTATCGCAGCAGCCAGCCATCAAAGAAGCTTTGCTGCGCCGGCTGCGAAACTGACAGTGCGGCATCCTCGATGCGTGCCGCCAGCGAGTACTTCATCTGCCGTCCATGCGCTCGCAGCGCAGCGGGGATCGATACCGGGTCGAACATCTGCAGAGCTTTCTGCATCAAGCCGCACGTTCCATCACGCTCACGCGACGGATCATTTCCGCACCAAATGCGACGTACGCTTGTGCGCCTTTGGATGCACGGTCGTAAACAACTCCCGGCAGCCCGTAACTCGGCGCTTCGGCCAATCGCACGTTGCGCGGGATGATGGTGTCGAACACCTTGTCGCCGAACTTTGCAACCAGTTGTTCGGAGACCTGCTGCTGCAGCGTCATGCGCGCATCGAACATCACGCGCAGCAAACCAATGATTCGCAGATCGGGATTCAAATTCGACGCGACGCGCTGAATGGTATTGACCAGGTCGGCCAACCCCTCAAGCGCGAAGTATTCGCACTGCATTGGGATGATGACGCCATGTGCTGCGCACAGTCCGTTGAGCGTCAAGAGCGACAGCGAAGGTGGGCAATCGATCAGGATGAACTCGTACTGATCCTTTACGGACTCAAGTGCGCCTTTAAGACGCGTCTCCCGGTGATCCAGATCGACGAGATCGATTTCGGCGCCCGCCAGCTCACGGTTTGCGCCAAGTACGTCGTAGCCGCCGTGCTCTGCATGCTGGCGGGCGGTTCGCACTTCGGACATTCCAAGCAATACCTGATACACGGTGGCGGCAAGGCTGCGCTTGTCGATCCCGCTGCCCATCGTGCCGTTTCCCTGAGGATCGAGGTCAACCAGCAGTACACGCTGCCCATGTGCGGCAATTCCGGCGGCGAGGTTGACCGCGGTCGTCGTTTTCCCAACGCCGCCCTTCTGATTAGCGATGCAAAAGATGCGCGCCATTTATCGAGCGACCTGCATCAGCACCAAGTGCCGCTCGGCATTCAGGCGCGGCACCTGCAGTCGAACCGTGCGCGTGCTGACGTTGGGCAGCGAAGCCTTTAGCTCGCTCAACTCGTCGCTCGGTAACTCGCCCTTTCATCGCAAGCCACCAGCCGTGCGGGGCAAGCAGGTGCCGGGTCAAGCTCACGAGCTTCGTCAGCGATGCGAATGCGCGCGCCACGATCAGATCGAATGGCAAATTGACTTGCAGTGTCTCGACCCTCGAGTGAATGCAATCAACGTTGCTGAGCCCAAGCTCGACCTTCACCTGCGTCAAAAACGCAATCTTCTTTTGAACTTTGTCGACGAGGGTCACCTGCAGATTCGGGGCCGCAATCGCAAGCGCAACGCCGGGCAGCCCGCCACCCGCACCGACGTCGAGTATTCGACTCGCACTATCCCTCGTGACACGTTGGACTTCAGGCACGATCGCCAACGAATCAAGTAGATGATGGCTCAGCACGTCGGCGGGTGTTTCGATCGCCGTGAGGTTGTGCACGGCGTTCCAGCGCACCAGCAGCGCGGCATAGCGAGCAAGTGCATCGGATTGCGAATTACTAAGTTGCAGCCCGAGTTGCGCTGCGCCGCTGCTGATGGCGCTAGCGGTGACCGGGTCTGCGAAAAGTTGCTGCGAAAGGCGCGGCTGCAAAGTATCGGCTGCAATTACGCGGCGAGGCGCCCTTCGCCACCGCCGTTGCCGTGCCGTTTCAGGTGTACCAACAGCAACGAGATCGCGGCGGGTGTAACGCCCGAGATGCGCGAAGCTTGGCCGATGGTTTCCGGCCGCTGCTCGCGGAGCTTCTGGCTGACCTCGAACGAAAGTCCGCGCACATCGTCGTAGTTGAACGATGTTGGAATGCGCGTCGTTTCCTGCGACTCAAGCCGCGCCACTTCATTCTGTTGCCGAGCGATATAGCCGGCGTACTTGATCGAGATCTCAACCTGCTCCGCAACGGCGGCGTCAGCCACGGCCGGACCGCCGACATTCGAACCGTCGGAGCGACGCAGGGTCGTCAGTGCGGCGTAGGTCGCATCGGGCCGCTTCAGTAGGTCAGCCAGCGTGTACTCTCGCTCGATCGTTTGGCCAAGAACGCGCACAGCTTCGTCGTTCTCAAGTAAGTGAGGATTCACCCACGTCGATTTCAACCGCTCGACTTCAACTGCCACCGCGTCCCGCTTTCTGCAAAACGCATCCCAACGCGTGCCGTCGACGCATCCCAGGTTCCGCCCGACCTCAGTGAGCCGGACGTCGGCATTGTCCTCTCGCAGCGACAACCGATACTCGGCCCGACTCGTGAACATGCGGTACGGCTCGGCCACGCCGCGCGTAATCAGATCGTCGACCAGCACGCCGAGATAGGCCTCGTTGCGTGCCGGACACCACGCATCGCGGCCGCTCGCGGTGAGCGCTGCATTTATACCCGCCAACAGCCCCTGCGCTGCCGCCTCTTCGTAACCGGTGGTGCCATTGATCTGGCCGGCGAAGAACAACCCGCCGATTGCTTTGGTCTCGAGCGAGCTCTTCAGCGCTCGCGGATCGTAGTAGTCGTACTCGATCGCGTAGCCGGGGCGAACGATGTGGGCCTGCTTCAAACCAGCAATCGAGCGCACGACGTTCAGCTGAACATCGAATGGCAATGAAGTGGAAATTCCGTTGGGATAAATCTCGTGCGTGGTGAGCCCTTCAGGTTCCAGAAAAATCTGATGGCTCGACTTGCCGGCGAACCGGTGGATCTTGTCTTCGATGGATGGGCAATAGCGCGGCCCGACACCTTCGATCACCCCCGAGTACATCGGCGACCGATCCAAATTCGCGCGGATCACGTCATGTGTTTGCTCGTTCGTGTGCGTAATCCAACACGACACCTGCCGCGGATGTTGGCTGGGCGATCCGAGAAACGAAAAAACCGGCACCGGATCGGATTCGCCAAGTTGCTCTTCGCACGCCGCAAAATCGATTGTGCGGCCGTCAATGCGCGGCGGCGTCCCCGTTTTCAATCGACCCTGCGGGAGTTGCATCTCCTTTAAGCGTGCGGCGAGCGATACCGCTGCCGGGTCTCCGGCGCGGCCGGCGGCGTAGTTGTTCAACCCGATGTGGATCAAACCGTTCAAAAACGTCCCCGCCGTCAACACGACGGTCGCGCCCTGAAAACGGATACCCGACTGAGTGACGGCTCCGCGCACTCTGGCGCCGTCCAGCAGAAGATCATCGACGGGCTGCTGAAACAGCCACAGATTCGCCTGGTTCTCGAGCCGGCGACGAATTGCCTGGCGATAGAGGACACGATCGGCCTGCGCGCGCGTAGCTCGCACTGCCGGGCCCTTCGAGCGGTTCAATATTCGAAACTGAATTCCGGCTTCATCCGCTGCCGCCGCCATGGCACCGCCCAGCGCATCGATTTCCCTGACCAAATGCCCTTTGCCGATGCCGCCGACCGAAGGATTGCAGGACATCTGACCCAACGTTTCCAGGCTGTGTGTCAGCAGCAGCGTCTTGCTGCCCATGCGCGCAGCAGCTAACGCAGCCTCGGTTCCGGCGTGGCCGCCGCCAACGACAATAACGTCAAAGCTTTCGGGAAATTGCATTCGATGCGCAAGTGAAATTAGGCCGCGGCGCGTCGAACGGCAATGCGTCGTTAAATGGCGTCACGCGGCCGCCCGAAGTATACGCAGCGAGCCCTAAATTCCGCTGTTGTTTCACGTGAAACAGCGCACCTCTGACGTGGGACGTGTTCCACGTGAAACAGCGAGGCTACTGACTGAAGCGTGGATCCAATACGGTCCCGCGGACGCGCAAACTTACGGGGGCCTGAACACGCTGCGTCCCGAGTTCTACTCGCACTCCGCCAGCCAGCGCCAAATCAGGTGCAACGGTGAAGTCACCGCGCGCAGCCATCGCTCCGGCGCGACCACCGGTATCCTCGAAGTGCACGCCATTCGCGGATGCAGCCATCACCCCGTTGAACTCGGTAAACCGCGTCTGGCCCGCCGCCATTGCGCCCTGTGACGCCGCGAGGCCTAGGTTGATCCCATTTAAAGTCGCCCAGCGAAGCTGGAACGGCCCGGCGATCGCTGCGCGGCCAATCGCGTCGTCCAAACTCGGGCCACGCCCGGCGATCGTCAAACTCATCGTCGCGGTACCCTGCACCGCCGTCGGTGGGCCCTCGCCGCTCGCCGCCTGGGCCGCCGGCCGCAGCCCTTGCAGGACCGATTCGACATCAATATTCGAGGCGCCCGCGATCCCGGTAATCGCCCACTCGACGTCGGTAGCCGCATAGACGGTCCCGCTCGTCATTCCGAAAAATCCTGCAAGAGTGAAGTCGGAGACTTCCACCACGTTGTCGAAGATACGCCCAGTCGCCTGGATTTCATTCCAGCGCACGCGTGGCCCGAACGGGGGCATCCAACGATCGGCGCTTAGCCTGAACTCGATCGACTCTCGCCCGTCGGGCAACCGTCCCGGCCTAAACGACAACTGCATCGTCCCCTCAACGTTCAATGGCCGCAATACGAGCGGGCCGAACGTGCCGTCGGTCGTCCGGCGCAAAACTCCTTCGAATGCGTCAGGAAACAGACGAGAGTCTCCGATTCGAACCGACGCGAAGCGAATCGTAGAAATCTTGCTCGGGAGCTCGCGCGCACCGCCTGGTAGCGTGCGAACGATGTACGCAGCTTGTGTTGGCGTGACCGCCAACGGCGCGATCAGCGCTTCGCTCCAGACCCAATTACCGCCGCGTATCGCGCTCCAGAGATCCTTCCAGTTGATCAGCAGCGAAACTTCGTCCGCCTTGAACTGCCCGCCGACATCGATGCCACGCACGATCAGGCGCGGTGTCGGTGAGAATCTAAAGTCAGTGTCTGCGACGCGAACGGGCCGTTTGAACACCGCCGTCAATCGTTCCGAGACGCTCGCTGCAGAAGTTTCCTCGCGCAGCGGCGCCAATGTGGCGTAGATACCCGCTGCGATAACGGCGAACACCGCAACCATTAAAAGCCGCTTCATCCAGACGCGCAGAATCTCGCGCCGTCTACCGTCGGAGTATTCGTTCGCCTCGGCGCGGTCGCGCTCTTCCTGCAGATCGAGACGGTCAGGGACGTTGACCGTCGTGATCGCCCAGTGTGTCGACGCACCATTCAGACCGTGCGACGACGTCGTGGGGACTACGTCCTGCTGCTTGCGCTTTCTATGTGAGCGCCTACTCTCTTCTTCGCGGGCGCCAGCCTTTGGTTTGCGAGCGGGCTCCGGCGAGCCCACCGGCCTTCCCATAATCGTGACTTCGCGTGCCAATTGCGCCGCGGCTCTCTCAACACTGGCACGCACCATCTCAGCGGCCACAGCCTCGTCGGAATCACCAAAGACCGTAATCGGATCGAGGTCGGTCTGTTCCAGAAAATGGGCGACGGCTTCAGGCTCGAGCGGCGCTGTGTCCGGCGACACCGATCCGTTGCCCTTGCCTGCTTCATAGCTGATCGGCTCGACCAGGCTTGCTTCCTGTAGCTTGCGAAGCGCACGCTCGATACGCTCGTCGTTCAGACTCGGCAGACGCGTCTTCAATCCGGCGACGTTCAGACGGCCGTCCAACAAGATCAGGATCAGCCGCTCGCTTTGCGTGAACTGATGCGACTTCTCATAGACCTCTCGCACGCCGCGGTCGGTGCGCCGATACATCATCGAAACGTTTAACGCCATGCTTTATAGGGCGACGAGGCAAGCGCTGGTCGTGCGGGGCTAAAGCCCGGATCGATCGATTGTATCGACGAAGGTGGCGTCTTTATAGACTCCGTTTAGCTGATAAGAGGTGATAACGCCCTGTTTGCGGGCCCTTGCAACGACCCGACACAAACACGCGAGCGGCAGTTAGGTAGCGACCGCCAACGGCGCGCGGCGACGCGACCACCACGCCTGGAACTCGCCAACCAGGCCGCGTCGAAACGCCATCACGCAAATGACGAAGATCAAACCCGTCACGATGGTTACCGCTTCGCCAAGTCCGTTGAACCATTCGATGCCCGTAGTGCGCCCGAGAAATGCGCCGATGTCGCCCACTTTGTTTTCGAGTGCAACGATGATGACGGCGCCGACAATCGGGCCCAACATCGTTCCCATTCCGCCTACCAATACCATCAAGATGACGAGTCCCGATGTACTCCAGTGGGCGTCGGTAAGCGTCGCGAACCCGAGTACCAACGTCTTGCTGGCGCCGGCCAGTCCAGCCAGCGCGGCCGACAACACAAACGCGAGCAGCTTGAAACGCGCTACGTCATAGCCGAGCGAGGTCGCACGCGGCTCGTTCTCGCGAATGGCTTTTAGCACTTGGCCGAACGGCGAGTGCACCGTGCGAAAAATGAGAAGGAACGACAGTACAAAGATGCCAAGGATGACGTAGTACAGCGTGAGATCCTTCGTCAGATCAATAAAGCCGAGCAGCGAGCCGCGCGGTACGCTCTGCAACCCGTCTTCGCCGTAGGTAAACGGGGCCTGCAGAAAAAAGAAGTAGAGCATCTGCGCCAACGCAAGCGTGATCATTGAAAAATAGATACCGCTGCGCCGGATCGCGATAATTCCCATTACCAGGCCCAACGCCGCGCCCGACAGAACTCCGACCAACAGACCAACTTCAGTCGGCACTCCCCAAACTTTCAATGCGTGCCCTGTTGCGTAGGCGGCACCACCGAGAAACGCTGCATGACCGAACGACAACAATCCGGTGTAGCCGATTAGCAGATTGAAGGCGCACGCGAACAGCGCGTAACACATCACTTTCATCACAAAGACCGGGTAAGCACCGAGCACCGGCAGCAGTGCGACCAGAATCAGCAACGCAAGGAAGATGGTGAACTCGCGGGTTAACTTCACCTACTTCTCCTTGCCAAACAAACCCGCGGGACGCAGCAACAGCACGATCGCCATGATCACGAAGACGACCGTGGCCGATGCTTCCGGATAAAACACGCGAGTGAAGCCTTCGATGACGCCCAGGCCCAGCCCGGTCAGGATCGAACCCATGATCGATCCCATGCCGCCAATAACGACGACCGCAAAGACGACGATGATCAGGTTGCTGCCCATCAATGGCTGCACCTGCAGGATCGGTGCTGCTAACACGCCGGCAAACGCAGCCAACGCAACGCCGAAGCCATAGGTCAGCGTCACCATTAGCGGCACGTTGACGCCGAATGCTTCGGTGAGCTTCGCATTCTCGGTGCCAGCGCGCAGCAACGCGCCGAGCTTGGTGCGTTCGATCACGTACCACGTGCCGAAGCACACGATCAATGACGCGACGACGACCCAAGCGCGATAGTTGGGCAGGATCATGAAGCCCAGGTTGCGCGCGCCGGCCAGTTGCTCGGGCACTGAGTACTGCAAACCTGAAACGCCGTAGAACGATCGAAAAAACCCTTCGATCAGCAACGTCAGGCCAAATGTGAGCAACAGGCCGTACAAATGATCAAGCTTGTACAGATGTCGCAGCAACAGTCTTTCGATGATGACGCCGAAGATGCCGACCAGCAGCGGCGCCACAACCAGCATCACCCAGTAGTTGAGGCCAAAGTAAGTCAGGCCCATCCAGGCGAACATAGCGCCCATCATGTAAAGAGCGCCGTGCGCAAAGTTGATGACGTTCAGCAATCCGAAAATCACTGCCAGGCCGAGCGACAGGATTGCGTAGAACGAGCCGTTGACGAGACCAAGCAGCAGCTGGCTCAGCAGCGCGGGCAGCGGTATGCCGAAAAGTTCGGTCATATTGAGAGCCGTCAGCGGCAATGAGTCCGCTCACCCGGCGAGCATCACCGCCCGGCGAGCTTACTTCGGATATCACTTCTTCACCAGCGCGCACTTCGACTGCGCAAGCGGCAGATAGGCCTGCTCGCCCGGAATCGTTTGAACGACTTTGAAGTAGTCCCACGGCTCCTTCGACTCCGCCGGCGCCTTGACCTGCATCAGGTACATCTCATGAATCATGCGACCGTCCTGACGGATATAGCCGTTCTTGGCGAACATATCGTTGATCTTCTGCTTTTTCAGCTGCGCCATCACTGCATCGGCGTCATCGGTGCCGGCCGCTTTCACTGCAGTCAGATATTGAGTCACGGCCGAGTAGTCACCCGCCTGCAGCATCGACGGCATGCGCTTCATTTTGCCGAAAAACTTCTGCGCCCATGCGCGCGTCTCGGGCGACTGATTCCAGTACCAGCCGTCTGTCAGATACATGCCCTGCGTTGTCGGCAAACCCAGGCTATGAATGTCATTGATGAACATCAACAGCCCGGCCAGCTTCATGTTCTTTGTGATGCCGAACTCGTTGGCGGCCTTGATCGAATTGATCGTGTCGCCACCGGCGTTCGCGAGTCCGAGAATTTGCGCTTTGCTGTTCTGCGCCTGCAGAAGGAACGACGAGAAATCCGATGCGGACAACGGGTGGCGAACCGCGCCGACTACATTGCCGCCATTGGCCTTGACCACATCGCCGGTGTCTTTTTCGAGCGAATGTCCGAAAGCGTAGTCCGCAGTCAGGAAGTACCAGCTCTTACCACCGCTCTTAACCACTGCGGCACCGGTACCGTTCGCTAACGCCACTGTGTCGTAGGCGTAGTGGACGATGTACGGGGAGCAGTCCTCGTTCGTCAACCGCGAGCTGGCAGCGCCCACCGAAATGTACGGCTTCTTCTTCTCGGTCGCCACCTTCGCGCCGGCGAGCGCTGTCGATGAGTTGGTGCCGCCGATAATGACGTCAGCACCGCCCTGATCGATCCATTCACGTACCTTCGCCGAGGCGATATCTGCCTTGTTCTGATGGTCGGCGAACACGACTTCGATCTTCTTGCCGGGGAACTCCTTCTGCATATCGGCGATCGCCATCCGGATCGCCTCGACTCCGCCCGGGCCGTCGATGTCGGAATACAGCGACGACATGTCGGTAACGAACCCGATCACAATCTTGTCGTCCGAAAGTTTTTGCGCACTGGCGGCAGACATGCCAAAGGCCAGGCCGCACGCCGCGAGAGCAGCGCATATCTTGTTAAGTCTCATTACGTCTCCTTGTGTCTAGCAAGTAAAAAACTGCGTGGTCAAACTCCAAGAAGCTCGTGCAACGTCGCTTCCTTAGCGCGCAACTCGGCGGCGGGGAACGATTCGACGATAGTCCCGTGCTCCATGACATAAAAACGATCGGCCAAAGGCGCCGCAAAGCGGAAGTTCTGTTCAACCATCACGATGGTGTAGCCCTTGGCTTTCAGAGTCCGGATCATCTCTCCCAGCTTGTTGACGATGACCGGTGCCAGGCCTTCTGAAATTTCATCCAGCAATAACAGATGCGCGCCGGTGCGCAGTATGCGCGCCACTGCAAGCATCTGCTGTTCGCCGCCAGAAAGTCGAGAGCCTTGGGATTTCGCGCGTTCCTTCAGGTTCGGGAACATTGCATAAATCTCGTCGATGCTCATACCGCCGTTGCTGCCCCCTCCCTTGGTTCCAACCGGCGGCGGCAGCATCAGGTTTTCCTCGCACGACAGGCTGGCGAAGATGCCGCGCTCTTCGGGACAGTAGCCGATTCCCAGATGCGCAATCCGGTACGTGCGCAAGCCGATCGTTTCCTTACCGTCGACCTGGATCGAACCCTTGCGCGCACCTGTCAGTCCCAAAATCGATCGCATTGTCGTCGTGCGCCCCGCGCCGTTGCGACCCAGCAAGGTCACGACTTCGCCCTTGCTCACATTCAAATCGACGCCGTGCAGGATGTGCGACTCGCCATACCACGCGTGCAAGTTTTTGATTTCGAGCGCGGCCGTCATGAAACTAGTGCCCGATTCCTTCGAGCTCCGCTTGAGCGGTACCCATGTACGCTTCCTTGACCGCGGCGTTGTTCGAAACTTCTTCGTACGGCCCCTCGGCGAGCAACGCGCCGCGCGCCAACACCGTAATGCGATCCGAAATCCCCGCCACAACACTCATGTTGTGCTCGACCATCATCACGGTGCGTCCGGCGGCAACACGCTTGATCAAGTCGGTTACACGCGCGACGTCTTCGTGTCCCATACCCTGCGTCGGTTCGTCGAGCAGCATCAATTCGGGCTCCGTCGCCAGCGTCGTAGCGATTTCCAGCGCACGTTTGCGACCGTAAGGAAGCGACACCGTCTCAACGTGCGCGAACGAACTGAGATCTACCTGATCGAGCAATTCCATCGCGCGGCCGTTCATCGAGTGCAGCACTTTCTCGCTGCGCCAAAAGCGAAACGATAAGTCCGTTGCGCGCTGTAATGCGATTCGCACGTTCTCCAGCACGGTCAGGTGCGGAAAGACTGATGAGATCTGGAACGACCGCACGATGCCTCGGCGCGCGATCTGAACCGGTGAGTCGCCGGTGATATCGGTGCCGTTGAAAAAAATCTGCCCGCGCGTCGGCGTCAAAAATTTGGTTAACAGATTGAAGCAAGTCGTCTTGCCCGCTCCATTCGGTCCGATCAGCGCGTGAATCGTGCCGCGCTGGACCTTTAGATTGACGTCATCGACCGCAACAAAGCCCTTGAATTCCTTGGTGAGGGCGCGGGTTTCTAGAATGACATCGGGCGCGCTCATCGGGAAGCGCGAGTATCTTTAAAAAGCATAGGGGTTGCAAGAGCGGCGATCCCCGTGCTTCTACTCGGGCTGACGCCAGTGCTTATTCGCGCAGCCGCTGTGCAAACTTGCACTTGGTGTCTTCGAGCTCGCGCGGCAGGCGGCCCGCGAGTTTGTTAAACAGGTCGGAGTGCGATTGAATTTCTTTGCGCCAATCGTCAAGATCAATCGACATAATGCTGTCGAACTTGGAGCGTGGGAACTCGAGTCCTTGCCACTCCATATCCTCGTATCGAGGGGAGACACCAAAGACGTGCTCGATTCCTGAGGCTTTGCCCTCGACGCGGTCAACGATCCATTTGAGCACGCGCATGTTCTCGCCGAAACCGGGCCAAACAAACTTGCCGTCGTCGCCCGTGCGAAACCAATTGACCGTAAAGATTTTGGGTGGCGCGGCACCTTTCGCTGCCAGCCCTGCACCGAGCGCGAGCCAGTGCGCAAAGTAATCGCCCATGTTGTAGCCGCAAAACGGCAGCATCGCGAAGGGATCACGGCGCAATACACCTTGTGCACCCGCCTGTGCCGCTGTGGTTTCCGAGCCCATCGTCGCCGCCATATAGACGCCTTCGACCCAGTTTCGCGCCTCGGTCACCAGCGGAACAGTAGTCGACCGCCGCCCACCAAAGAGAAAGGCGTCGAGCGGAACGCCCTCGGGGTTCTCCCACTCATCGTCAATAGCCGGACACTGCGCCGCCGGCACTGTGAACCTCGCATTCGGGTGCGCGGCCTTACGCCCCGCCTCGCCGTCCTTCGGCGTCCAGTCTTTTCCCTGCCAGTCGATCAGATGCGAGCGGCGCAGGGCCCATGCCTTCCCACCAGACGTCGCCGTCATCGGTCAGCGCCACGTTCGTGAAAATCACTTCCTCGCGTAATGTGGCCATCGCATTGCGATTGGTTTTTTCAGATGTGCCAGGCGCAACGCCGAAGAAACCCGCTTCAGGATTGATCGCATACAAGCGCCCGTCCTTGCCCGGCTTGATCCACGCAATGTCTTCGCCGACCGTAGTCACAGTCCAGCCCGAAAAGGCCGGCGGCGGGATCAGCATCGCAAAGTTGGTCTTGCCGCAGGCCGACGGAAACGCAGCGCCGATGTGATATTTCTTGCCTTCCGGCGATGTCACTCCGACGACCAGCATGTGCTCGGCAAGCCATCCGAGCCCATCGGCCTGCGCAGCGTCGCGCGCCATATTCGACGCAATGCGCAACGCGAGGCACTTCTTGCCGAGCAGCGCATTGCCGCCATACCCCGAGCCGAATGACCAGATTTCGCGTGTCTGCGGAAAGTGAACGATGTATTTGGTCGCATTGCAAGGCCACGGCACATCCTCGTCACCGGGCGCCAGGGGCTTGCCTACCGAATGCACGCAAGGCACGAACTCGCCATCGGCACCCAGTGCATCGACGACCGTGCGGCCCATACGCGTCATGATTCGCATATTGACGACGACGTACGCGCTGTCAGAAATTTCCACGCCCATCTGCGAAATCGGGCTACCCAAAGGCCCCATCGAAAACGGAATCACGTACATCGTGCGGCCGCGCATCGACCCGGCGAACAATCCGTTCAACGTCGTCCGCATCTGTGCCGGGTCGACCCAGTGATTGGTGGGGCCGGCGTCGTCCTTGGTTTCGCTGCAAATAAAGGTGCGGTCTTCGACTCGTGCAACATCCAGCGGATCGGAAAGTGCAAGAAAGCTGCCGGGACGCTTGGCGGCGTTCAGCCGGCGAAAGGTGCCAGCCGCCACCAGTTCATCGCATAACCGGTCGTACTCCTGCTGCGACCCGTCACACCAGACGACCCGAGCGGGTTGCGTCAGGCGCGCGACATCATTCACCCAGGCTTTCAGCTTCTTGTTCTTGACGTACGACGGAGCGGTGACCGCTCCGGAAAGCACTGCGCTCATTGCCTGCCTCCAATCGTCACTTCGTCATCGCGAAGCGCTCGTTGTCCGTTGCAAACGCCGGGCCGGCCATTCTAGCCCGCCGGCCTGTCGCGCTTGCGGGTCCTCTGGGCCGCCCCCATCGGAGGCTTCTAGACCGAGCCCACCCCGTAGTTGCCTGGAGTTAGGCGACGATGTCGATTTCTACCGCCTGCGGGCCTTTCTGACCCTGCTGTACTTGGTACTCGACCTTCTGGTTTTCCTTCAACGTGCGGAATCCCTTGGCCTTGATGCCGCTGTAGTGGGCGAACAGATCAGCCCCGCCGTCGTCGGGCTTGATGAAGCCGAAACCCTTGCTTTCGTTAAACCATTTCACTGTGCCCGTCGGCATTTCATAAGCTCCAAAAAATTAACAATCTCGCAATGCACGGGAAGCGCCCGCGACGCGCAAGCGACCGTTAGGATTTCCAAGGTGACGAGGAGGTACTGCGACAGGACCGGTTGGCCTGACGCTAAGCCGATGGCAATGGTTTCCGAATTCATCGAACGACTTGATGGAGCGATCCACAGCGAGAGTCGACTGCGATTTGACGCTACACCAGCGGTCCCCAAAAAGCTAGACGCGCAAGGCCCAGTTCTACAGCGACCAGGGCCGCGCCAGATCGCCGGGCAGCAACGAATAGTGGGCTGCGTCGAAGCGCGCGTCGCCGTGCACGATGCCGTGCCGCGTTACACCTTCGAAGCTGGCGCCTGCGCGCTCAGCGGCGCGACGGCTCGACGTGTTGTCGAGTCGAATTCGCATCGATGCGCGCACCAGCTTCAACTCATCGAACGCGAACGCGGCCATCGCGCGAATCGCGATACTGGCAACGCCGCGGCTGCGTGCACCTTTGCGCACCCAATAGCCGAGCTCGGCTTCTCGCTTGCCATAGAGCAGCACGTCGTGCAGACCAGCGCCGCCGAGAAGCGAGCCGTCGATCCTTGCGCCGGATCAGCATTGGAAACGCGGTTTGACTGGTCCACATCTGATCTGCCGTTTCAAACCACCGCTCGACGTCTCCCGCGCCGTAGTCGGCGTGACACCACGGCATCCAGCGCGTCAGTGTTGCCTTCGACTCGATTACCGCTTGCAGGAACTCGGCGGCATCGTGCTTGGCCGCGGCAACGAGCGGTGCGAGCTCGAGTTCCGGCGCGGATATAAGCGCCCCTTGCTCTGTGCGTGTCTTAATCTGCACTGCCCACTGTCCACTTTTTCCAATACCGATACATTGCGCCGACCGTCAGCAACAGCGCAAGCAGGCGAATCGTATGAAACGCCGTCACGATGGGTACGCCGAGCTCCAGTGCCTGCGCGGTCAACGCCATCTCGCCAATACCCCCTGGTGTGGTCGCGACCGTCGCTGTGGGCCACGGCAGTCCGGAGCCCAACGCGAGTAGTGCTGCGAATCCCGCCGCGAGCAGCAGGTACAACATCGAGATCGCAGCCACCGCCGATAAAAACCGCGGTGCGGCGGCAAAGAACTCCGGCGTGAAGCGCGATCCAAGTGAGATGCCAATCAGCAATTGACCGGCGTTGACGACCACTGACGGGAAGGTGGAAAAGCTATGACCGGTCGCGGTAATCAGCGCAGCGGCCAGCAACGGCCCGATCATCCAACTGTTCGGCGATCTGAATCGCTCCATCACCGCCGCGGCGCCCAAGGTGATCGCAACGAGCACAATGAAGCCGCTCCACGAAAACGTTTTCGCCACGGGTGCATAGGGATCAAGCCCGTGCACCTGCATCGCGTTGAATGCGAACGGAACGATCAACACGACCAGCATGATGCGCAGCGCGTGCGCGGCGGCCACCCTATCCACTTGACCTCCATTGCGCTGCGCCTGGGCGGCCATCTCGGGCGCACCGCCGATCGCCATCGCGAAGAACGATGTGGGTGCGTCGACTCGAACCGCTTTGCGCAGCATCCAGGCACCGAACCAACCGAGGGCGATCGAGAAGACAACCGTCAGCGCAATCCAGGGCGACAGTCGCACGATCTCGCGCACAACGTCGGGCGAAAAATACAAGCCAAGTGCGACGCCGATGGCCCATTGCCCGCCTTCGCGCGCCAGCGGAGGCTCGCTGATCCGGCCGTTGGCCATGCTCACGGCGGCCACCGCGATCAAAGGCCCCAACAGCCAAGGCAATGGCGTTCGCAGATAAACGCACACCGCTGCGCCGATCAATGCAACGACGATCGCAGCGACCGACCGTACGAATGAAAACGCCGCGCGGGGCGCGGCGCTTGCTCGACCGCCTCGCGGCGGTTCCAGATCACTCATGTCAGCTGTCGAGTCCGGCGTCGCACCATGCGCACGATCCACGGTACAACGATCAACGCAGCGGTGAGCGCCAGCAACGACGCCGATATCGGCGTGGTGAAAAACACGCTCGCATCGCCCTGGCTGATCGACAACGCGCGGCGAAACTGTGTCTCTGCCAGCGGCCCCAGAATCAAGCCGATCACCGCCGGAGCAACGGGGAATCCCCAGCGCCGCATCGCAAATCCGAGCAGCCCAAATACGTACAGCGTGACCAAATCGATCACCGACTGATGCAGGCTGTACGCGCCAAGCGTTGCGAAGATAAGGATCCCGCCATATAGCCACGGTTTGGGAATCGCGAGAACCTTAACCCACAAGCCGATCAGCGGCAGATTCAGCACCAACAAGAGCACGTTGCCGATGTACAAACTCGCGATAAGCCCCCAGACAAGGGCGCCCTGGGTCTGAAACAGAAGTGGCCCCGGCTGAATGCCGTAGTTCTGGAACGCTGCGAGCAGAATCGCCGCGGTCGCGGACGTTGGGATGCCGAGCGTCAGCAGCGGCACCAGCACTCCTGTTGAAGAAGCATTGTTCGCGGCTTCGGGGCCGGCGACTCCTTCGATCGCGCCGTGACCGAATTGCTCGGGATGTTTAGAGAACTTTTTCTCGACCGCGTACGAAAGAAACGTCGGAATTTCAGCGCCGCCTGCGGGAATCGTTCCAAACGGAAATCCGATTCCGGTGGCGCGCAGCCATGCCGGCCACGAGCGGCGCCAATCATCGCGCGTCATCATCAGCGAGCCTGACAGGCGCTCGATCTTTTCAGTCACACGACTTTGATACGCCGCTCCATACAGCGCCTCGCCCACCGCAAACAGACCGACCGCAAGCACCACGACATCGATGCCGTCCAGCAGCTCCGGGACTCCGAAGGCAAACCGCATCTGCCCGGTCGTCTCATCGATGCCGACCAATCCCAACAGCAACCCGATAAACAGCGTCGTCAGCCCGCGCACAGTGGAGCTACCCAGCACCGCCGCCACCGTCACGAACGCAAACACCATCAACGAAAAGTAGTCGGCCGGACTGAAGCGCAGCGCGAGTTCGACCACGATGGGTGCCAACAGCGTCAACAGCACGACTGAGATCGAGCCGGCGACAAATGATCCAATCGCAGCAGTCGCCAACGCCGGTCCCGCTCGACCGCGCTTGGCCATCCTGTTGCCTTCAAGCGCGGTCGCGATCGAAGCCGACTCGCCCGGCGTGTTCAGCAGGATCGTCGTGGTCGATCCGCCGTACATCGCGCCGTAGTAAATGCCTGCAAACATGATCAGCGCGCCGGTCGGATCGAGCTTCACCGTCAAAGGCAGCAGCATCGCGACAGTCAGCGCGGGACCGACGCCGGGCAGGACGCCGACCGCGGTTCCGAGCGTGACGCCAACGAATCCCCACAACAGATTGGTCGGCGTCAGTGCTACCGCGAAGCCGCTCAACAGCGCATTGATCGTCTCTGTCATATCCCCGCGCCACCGAGCAGCGGCGTCAGCCAGCCGGCGGGCAACCCGACGTTCAGGAATTTGACGAAGAACAGAAACACGGCAAGGCCGAGTACCAGGCCGATCGCGGCGTCGCGTACGGGCCGCGCACTACCAAACCCGCGCGCGACTGCGGCAAACAAAACGGCAGCCGCCAGCACGAATCCGGCCGTGTGGATCATCGCCATCTGCGCAAACAGCCCGGCCGTCACCCACGGAAACGCTGGCGCATGGAATGGGATGTTCGCCGCGCTCGTGCGGGTCATCCGACGTGCGTGCGCGCCAGCCACCTGCCAATGCTTCGATCAACAACCAGGCGCCGAGTATCGTCAGGCCGCCCGCGACTGCAATCGGTATCGCGTTCGGCCCGATGCCGGAGTAACCGCCGGAAGTTGGCAAGCGCAGCGCCGTGTAGAGCGCAAACGAACCAAGCGCCAACACTCCCACCGACAGAGCGAGCTCGGCGCGCGCGCCACCGGCGCCACGCGACATCTATTTTTTTAAGCCGAGTGAGTCGATGATCGCGCTAATGCGCTTGACATCCTCTTCGATGAACGCCTTGTATTGATCGCCGCCCAGATACCACGCGTCCCAGCCGAATTTAGTCAGTGATTCCTTCCACGCGGGCGAATCAGTCGCGGTCTTGACAGCGGCAACCAACGCGTCGCGTTGCGCGGTCGAGATCCCGGGCGCAGCGAATACGCCGCGCCAGTTGCCTAGGACGACGTCGATCCCTTGCTCTTTTAGCGACGGAATGTTGTCGATCTTGGATGGCGCCGACACCGCAAGTGCCGCGCATGCGCCCCGCCTTGATCTGCTCGGCAAACTCGCCGAGACCGGAAACACCGGCCGTGACATGACCGCCGACAATCGCAGCGATCGCTTCGCCGCCGCCTTTGAAAGGAACGTAATTGACCTTGCTGGGATCGGCGCCGACGGCTTTGGCGACAAGCCCCACAAGGATATGGTCAGTACCGCCCGCCGAGCCGCCGCCCCACGAAACCTTGCCGGGATCGGCCTTGAACGCCTTGACCAGATCGTCGATCGTCTTGTGCGGTGAAGTAGCCGGCACGACGATCACGACGTACTCGCTGGTCAGCCGCGCGATCGGCGTGACCATCGACAGATCGACCGGTGACTTGTTCAACAAAATGCCGCCGACCATCACCATCCCGCCCATCATCAATGCATTGGGATCGCCCTTGGCGCTGTTGACGAACTGCGCGAGTCCGATCGTGCCCGCAGCGCCGCCCTTGTTGTCGAATTGCACCGAACCTACTGTCTTCGCGCTTTGCATCGCCGCGGCCAGCGCGCGGCCGGTTTGATCCCAACCACCGCCCGGATTGGCCGGAATCATCATTTTCACGGTACCGAGCTGCTGCGCGCTCGCTATGCGGAGAACGCCAAATTGGCTCGCTGCCACGGAAGCAGCTGCAGCGATTGAAAAGTCGCGTCGTTTCATGAGGTCTCCTTGAGTTCTCTTGCTGGAAGCTCTGTTAATTCGAGCGTGCTCAAGGATAACCCGTTGTTAGGTGCCGATATGCAACTGATACTGCCCGCCATTGGAAAACGTGCAGCTTCCCGTGCCCTGCGTGGCGGTGTTCATCGTATAGCGACAATTCGCGTATGAACCGCGTGCGCCATAGGCGCTGCCCATTTCGGCACCCGCAGTCGCGTCGGACGAGACTGCTGCGCTAGTCCGCGCGCAGCGCGTCGACGATTTTCATCCGGCTTGCTTTGATCGCCGGCAGGAATCCGCCGACAAAACCCATCACGATAGAAAACACGAGTGCAGAAACGACGATATTCGGCGTCAACGTGAAAGCAAACGCCAGCTCGGAGAACGACTGAAAATTGGTGGTCGAAATCGTGATCGCCGTCAGAAAGCTGGCGGCGAACAACCCGACAACGTCCGCCAACCAGCGCCAGCAACAGCGATTCGATCAGGAACGCCAGCAGTATCGACGCGCGCGGAAATCCAAGCGCACGGAGCGTTCCGATTTCAGCGGTGCGCGTGGCCACCGCCGAATACATCGTGATCGCTGCGCCGATCATCGCGCCGATCGAAAAGATCACCGACAGCGCCATGCCGAGAATCGTGATGAACGTCGACAAGCTGGCCGATTGATCCGCGTAGAACTGCGTCTCGCGCTTGACGTCGACCTTTAACCGGGGATCGTCGTCGAGTCGCGACTTCAGCGCCGCCAGCGATGAAGGCGACGCGAGCTTTGCAATCACCGATGAATACGTAATGCGGCGAAACGCCTGCATCATCTGCGTCCACATCGCCCCAGATTTCGGAGTCAAACGCAGTCTTGCCTCCGTCCAACACTCCGACCACCGTCCATTGCCGCCCCGCAAACGTCAGTTGCTGGCCAATCTCGACTCCGGCAAACCCGCGCGCGACTGAGCTACCTACAACGATCTCGGACGATCCGGGGCGGAACATGCGGCCTTCGACGATGCGCACTTGGGGTCGCAACGCCCTGCCCATCTCCGCCAGGCCTCGCACCACCACATTGCTGCGCTTGTTTGGATCGCCGATTTTGGGAAGCGAATTCAGGACGACGACTTCTTTCGATACCAGCGGCTGGCCGTCGGAACCGCGCGCGATCTCGGGCGATGTTTCGATCAGCGCTGCCTGATCGCGAAAGACTCCACTTTGCACTTCGGTCTGACTCCCCTGACGAATCAGCACGACGTTGTCCGGCGAGCCCGTCGCCACCAGCGTCGCCTTCAGACCGGCGTCGAGCATCAGCACTGCAGCGAATACGAAGACGACAAGCGCCATGCCGCCCGCGGTGAGCGCGGTGGTCAGCTTGCGTACCCACAGGTTGCGTCGTATGTAACTGAACGGAACCCGCATTTATCTACAGCCGGATGAAAAACGTAGCGAGCAGCCCCGAGATTGCGCCGAGGAGCGGAGGCGTACGGAGGTACGCTGAGCACCGGAGACGCAAGATCGGGGCGCGCAGTAGTTTTGCATCCGGCTGTCAACCGATGTGCCGCAGGCCGTCGACTATTTTGACGCGCGCCGCCCGAACTGCTGGAACGATGCCGGCCACCAGGCCGACGACAACCGCGCATGCCGCCTGCAGATAGAACGTGTTGGCCACCAACGGCATCTTGGCGAAAACGCTGATCGTCAGCGAGTGAAACAGCTGAACAACGACCGGAGTCAGCAACATGCCGATGCCGCCACCGACAAAGGCGAGCAAGAAAGCTTCCCCCATGATCATCGCCGCTACCTTGCCGGGCTTGAAGCCTAGCGCTTTGAGAGTCGCGTATTCGGACAGCCGCTCACGCGCCGTCATCGCCATCGTGTTGGCCGCCACTGCCATGATGATCAGGATCACGACGTAGCTGACACCTTCTATCGCCGTAATGATTGTCTCGACCATTGCGACGAAGCTCAAGGTAAACGCTCTCTCCGTCTCGGTCAGCGTCTCGGCCAGCGAGTTCTTGAACTGCGCATCGATCGCGCGCGAGATGTCTGGGGCCGACGGGCCATCGTCGATGCCGACCACGAAAACGCCGGCGAAATCGGCACGGTTGCGCGCGGTCTTTTTTAGCTGCTCGTTCAGATAGTCATAGTGAAAGTACATCTGGCGCGTGATCGTCGTTTCGTCTTTCGCGTCGTAGATCGCGCGCACGTTGAATTCCCAGTTGCCCGGGTAAATCCCGCTCTTCAACGGGATCGTGTCGCCAATCTTGAAGCCGTACAAGTCGGCCAGCTGGCGGCCGACGACGGCACCGCGACGGTCGCGCATGAACGCCTGAAACTCGTCGGGCTGAAAGACGAATTCCGGGTACATCGGAAAGTACGTCGGCGCGTCCACCGCAAACTGCGCAAAGAAGTTCTTCGGATCCTTGTACGTGCCGCCGAACCAGTTCGAAACTGCAACTGCCGTGACCCCAGGCACCGAGCGAATCTTGTCGCGGTAGTAAATCGGCATCGCGAAGGTCAGCGAAATCGAGTTGCGCGTGATCAGTCGCGTCGCCGACGCCGCGTCTGAACCTGCGTACCACGCGCGTACGACGGTTTGCAGCAACCCGAACGCAAGCGTCGCGATCACCAGCCCGATGATCGTCAGCGTCGTGCGCAACTTGGCGCGAAACACATTGCGGAAAACGAGATTCAGGAAAAAAAACATCGGCGCGTCGCTCAGTGACTCGGGGCAGTATCGGTCAGCTGCCCCTTGTCGAGGTAGATCAGGTGATGCGCGGCTTCGGCAGCACGCGGATCGTGCGTCACCATCACGATCGTCTTGCCTAGTTCGAGGTTCAATCGGTCGAGCAACTTCAGAATGTCTGCGGCCGACTGACGATCCAGATCGCCGGTCGGCTCGTCGGCGATCACCAGCAGCGGATCGGTGACCAGTGCACGCGCGATCGCGACTCGCTGTTGCTGACCGCCCGACAACTCATTCGGATAGTGTTTGGCGCGGTCCGACAGTCCGACCATCGACATCAACAGATCGACCCGCTCGCGACGCTCGGCGCGCGACAGCGAAGTCAGCTGCAGCGGCAGCTCGACGTTTTCGAACGCAGTCAGAACCGGCATCAGGTTGTAGAACTGGAAGACGAAGCCAACCGTGCGCGCGCGCCAGTCGGCGAGCTCGCTATCGTTGAATTGAGTAATGTCTTCGCCTGCGATCAGTAGCGCTCCCGAGTCGGGCTTGTCGATGCCGGCGATCAGATTCAACAGCGTGCTCTTGCCCGATCCGGAAGGGCCCATCATCGCCACGAAATCACGCTCGTTGATCGTCAGATTGATGTCGGTTAACACCGGCACCTGCTGATCGCCGCGCACGTAGCCCTTCGAAAGGTGCGCGATTTCGACCAGCGCACGTGTCTCGTGCGCCGGTGGCGTTCCGGCATCCATCGTTACTTCTTCGCTGCCGTCACGGTGACACCGTCGGTGACGCGCTCGGTCGGCGCGATCACGACGCGGGTTCCCGGCGCCAGGTCGACGCGCACCAAATCACCGACCTTGTCGCCTACCGCCACCGGCGCTAGCTTGACCTGATCGTCCTTGCCGACCACGAAGACGACGTCCTTGCCGTCGCGCTTCACGATCGCATCAGGACGCAGTGCGGCGACCGGCGTGCGCTCGTCGGGCTTCAATGGCCGCAACAAAAATGAGGCTTTCGCGCTCATGTCTGGAAGCACGCGCGGATCGCGCTCAACAAACTTCACCTTGACCAGCAGCGTCGCCTTGCTGCGATCGACCGTCGGCACGATGCGGCTCACTTCGCCGATCAATCGCAGCTCAGGAAACGCATCGAGCTGAATTTCGGCAGGCTGGCCCACGGTGATCTTTGCGATCGACGCTTCCGAAACGTCGGCTTCGACCTCGAGCGTTTCCATATCCGCCATCGTTACCACAGCGCCAGTCGTGCCCGAGGCGGATGAAAACGGCGTCACGATGTCGCCCACGTTCGCGCTCTTGGTCAACACCATTCCTGTGAACGGTGCCCGAATCAGCGTCTGGTCGTAGGCGACTTCGGCGGCTCGATAGTTCGCCTGCGCCACTGCAATCTGCGCCCTCAACGTATCGATTGCGGCGCGCGCCTTGTTGTAGCGAGCTTCCGCAGTGTCGAGCGCGGAGCCAGCGATGAATTTCTGCTGCGCCAGATCCTGCGCGCGCTTGAACGCCGCTTGCGCGTCCTCCAAATCAGCCTGGCCCTGCGCTAGGTTGGCGCGCGCGACCTGCACCTGTGCCGCTGCCTGCTCACGCTCAGCGGCAACATCGCGGTTTTCAAGGCGAGCAATGATGTCGCCTTCGGCAACGCGCTGCCCCTCCTGCACGCCGAGCCATTCGAGCCGGCCGGTGCCTTTAGACGACACCGACGCGCGCCGCGCTGCAACGACCCGCCCTGTCGCGTTGAGTGCCGACACCGACACCGACGGATACGCAGCGGCAACGGTTGCGATTTCGACGGCCTGTGGGGCGTTGCGACGCCCAACGAACAACGCGACCGCCGCCAGTGTGAGCAGCACAATCGCCCACACCCACCACCGCTTCCAAAGTGCGCGGCCACGGCGCGGCACCACCGAGGTACGGTCGATCGCCAGGCGAGAAAGCGACGGCGCGTCCTGAGATGATTGATCAGCCATGCTGAATAGGTGGGAGTAAAACCGCGGATCGAAAGCCGCGGCGTCGAAACTGAGCCGTGCATGCTAAAGCAACGACCGTGCGGCGCTGGACGACTCGTGTCGACCGCGAACATTGCGGCGAAAAAAACCGCCGCGTGCTTACGCAACGCGGCGGTGTTAGTAGAGGCTTGAGTCAGGTCAAAATGTGCGCTGCATTCTTAAATCAGCGCGCAGCTAAAGCTCGACGCCAAATTCACATCACCCGTGCCCGTGTATCGCGGGAACATTGGATATTCGCACAGCGGCCGAGTCCGGCCCGGTACACCGACCGTGTCTGCCACGATCTGATTGGCGGGCGCGATGCCTCGCTCGACCCAATTCTCCAGCGTCGTAATCGAATCCCAAGCTGCACTGAATACCGTACTGAACGCGTGGTTGTATCCGGGGATCTCGTAGTAGCGCATAAAGCCGTCCGTGCGCGCCGCGCCCATGGTCGAGCGAATGTTGTTGTAGTAGATCTGAGTCGCTCGGATACTCACCAGCTGGTCGTGAATGCCGTGCGCCATCAGGATCTTGCCTCCGCGCGCTTCGAATGCGGACAAGTCGGTTTTATTCATGTCTTGCAGGCCCGTCAATTCGCTAATGCGCGCTTGCCAGACGCCGGGATTTTCAGGATCAATCGTCAGCGAATTGAAATTCGGATTGCGCGTCACGAAGAACTTGATCCATTGGTCCCAAAAAGCAGTGTGATATGGGATTCCGGGAGTTCCAGCAGCGGGAGGAGCTGGCATCGGAAAGGTTGGCGCAACGGTGTTAAGTCCGAGCCAATTGACAAGAGCCTGAGTTCCGGTGCCGGGCCGTCCGAAATCCGTACCCCAAGTGGTGAATCCAGGGTAACTCGTCTCGCCATTGGCCAACGGATAGTTGAACACTATCGGCGTATTGATGACGTTGAACACTGCTATCTGTGCGTCCGATAAGCAGCTGTCACCGAGATCTCCCCCTCCGGCACATCGCACCGGCTGGCCGTTCAACGTAGCCGTCGACCGGGTTGAATAGTGTGTCGCACGCAGATTGATTGCTAATCAGACCGTCGGCGACTCCATCGAGTCCGTCGCACGCTTCGATGGCCGCGTCATACAACACCTTGCGCTTCGCTAGATTGGAATAAGCCCCCGGTACCGCGAGTGCGCGAGTAATGCGGCCAAATCGCAGATCAAGACTCGCCGCGTTGTACGCCGGGTAAAGCGCAATCACACCATTGAAATCGTTCGGCCATTTCTGTGTGAAGGCCAGCGCCTCGCGACCGCCGGTAGAGTCGCCGGAGAATAACTGCGCTCCGGAATGAACGCCATAGCGACGGTTGATCAGGAAAATCGCGGTGTCGCGGGTTTTCTTCAGCGCTTCAAAGGCAAAGTTGCGCAGCGCCTCGTCGTTCACTCCGAAGGCAGCCGTATTGCTGGCGCCCACGTGGCCGGAGTCGCTGCCAAAAACAGCATATCCGCGGCCCACCGGATCTGGCTGGTTGGCCGGCCCACCCAGTAGGCTGCCGCCCACATTGGGAATCGAGCCGTTGTAGCCGCCACCGCCGCGCATCATTGCTTTTCTGTTCCAATTGGTCGGCAACGCAACCTGCATCAGTATCTTTGGTGCGTTCGGATCAATCGGGTTGATTTCAGCAGACACCCTGCAGTACTCGCCAAACGTCTTGGGAGCCGTGCCGCCTGCGGGCACCACCACCGCCGCCGTGACGACAGCGCCGTTTGTAGGCAATGCAACGGCGGAAGCAGGCACTGTTAGCCCGATAAAGTCGGCGCAGGCCAACGGCGCGACGCCGCCAGTGCCATTATCGTCATCACTGCCGCAACCGGCTAACGTAGCGGCAGTTAGCACCGCAACAGCCCACGTTCTGATTTTCCAGCCCGGCGTGCGCGCCAAATGATCGTGCATATATTTGTCTCCTTTGTTCAACGAATTGATTGTGAGGCAGGCATCACAGCAAAGGATCGTTGGATCGGCAGCGCCGGAGCTAATAAACACCGGGTGCTTCATTGCGAATCGCTGTTAGCTGTATCCCTGACACGTCGCCGCTCTTCCGCAGCACTACGACACCCTACACCGGTCTGCGTACGCCAAAGGCGCAAGGCTGCAACGGCACTATGCAAAAATGCACAATGCGCCGCCGCTCGCGTTCACGCACCCCGCCAAGAGTCTCGGATTGGTCTGACTTGCGTTACTTTCTGGAGGCTGCGCGAACTCGAAGCCATACCGCGGCGGCACGCCGGCTCGGCGTCGAGCACACTACCGTTGCGCGCCGACTGCAGCGGCTAGCGCGCGACTACGGTATGCCGCTCCTCGAACGTGCGCGTGATGGATGGGAGCCGACCGAAGCCGGCCGGCAATTGATGGCGCATGCGGAAGCAATGGAAGCTGCCTCCATTGCGGCCGCCGAAGAACTCGCAGGCGGCCCGGCGATCGTCGCCGGCACCGTGCGACTAGGCGTCCCTGAAGTGCTCGGGGCGCGTGTGCTGACCCCTCGCTTGGCGCCACTGTTGGCGCAATTTCCCGAGCTGCACATCGAGCTGCTGCTGCTCCCGCGTTCTCCGAGTCTCGCTGCACGTGAAGCGGACTTGACGGTCACGCTCGAGCCTCCGCGCAGTGGCCGGTACTACGTCACGCGACTCACACAGCTGCGATACGACCTGTACGGATCGGCCGACTACCTGGCACAGCATCGGCCCATTAAGCAGCGGTCGGATCTGGCAGGGCACCGGTTCGTCGATTACGTGCAGGACTATCTGCTGAGCGATTCGCTGCGCTACCTTGATGAACTTGGACTCGATCCGCAGCGAGTGTTCGCCGCGACCGGCATGCAGGCGCAGTACGAGGCGATCCGGTGCGGCCTCGGCATAGGAATGCTCGCACGCTATCTGGTGCAGCCTGAGAGCCCGCTGATCCGCGTGCTGCCGGCCGAAATGTGGATCGAGCGCGTGCTGTGGCTGGCAGCGCCAGTGGATATGTTTGCGCGGCGCCGCGTGCGGGTCGTATGGGATTTCCTGCGCGGCGTCGTCGCTGCGGAGCCGGAGCTGTTTGGTCCGGTCAGTCGCTAACGACTTGCCGATTCACTTACCGACTCATTTGCCAATGCAAAACCGGCTAAAGATCACGCCGAGCAAATCATCGGCGGACACCTCACCGGTGATCTCACCGATCGAGTTCCCCGCCAGCCGCAGCTCCTCGGCGAGTAAGTCGAGCTGCGAATCGTTTTGCGCAGCATGCGTGCGCAGCAAGCGCGAGATGATCGCGCGCGATCGCGAGTGCCCGCAAATGCCGTTCGCGCGCCAGGAACACGGATTCGCCCGACGTTTCCTGCTCCCAACCGGCCGCGCGCTTCAGCTCGTCACGCAACAGATCGATGCCGGCGCCGGTCTTGGCGGACAGATAGACATGGTCGCCTTCGACGCGCGCCGCTCAGCAGACGACCAGGTCGATCTTGTTGACGACAGTCAACACCGTGACGCGCCTGGCGGTGCGCTCGGCTCACGCGCTTAAGCAGAACCGCTGTCGTCGGCTGGACGACGTCGCGTCAACCAGATGCATGACGACATCCGCCCGTTCGATCTCTGACCAGCGTGCGAGCGATGCCGAGGCGCTCGACTTCATCGGTTGCCTCGCGCAAACCTGCCGTGTCGATCACGTTCGAGCGGAATGCCGTCGACATCGATTTGCTGCGCTATGCGGTCGCGCGTCGTGCCTGGAATCGCGGTGACGATGGCGATGTCGGCGCCCGCCAACGCGTTCATCAGGCTCGACTTGCCGACGTTCGGCGCGCCCACCAGCACGACGCTCAAACCATCGCGCAGCAGCGCACCTTGGCGCGCCTGCTTCAACAGCTGGTCGAGGTCACTGCGAATGCGCGACAGCCGGCCGATCGCATCCGACTGCTGCAAAAAATCGAGCTCTTCCTCGGGAAAATCGAGCGTCGCTTCCACCAGCATGCGCAGTTCAATCAATGCCGCCGTCAACGCCTGCGCACGGCGCGAAAATTCGCCGGCGAGCGAACGGACCGCGGCGCGCGCGCGATCTCGGTCGTCGCATCGATCAAGTCGGCCACCGCTTCGGCTTGAGCGAGGTCGAGGCGGTCGTTAAGAAACGCGCGCTGCGTGAATTCGCCGGGCTCGGCAATACGCAGCCCGATCGCGCTGCCCGCCTGCAGGCAGCGCGCGAGCAGCATGCGCAGCACCACTGGCCCGCCATGACCTTGCAACTCGAGCACGTTTTCGCCGGTGTAGGAGTGCGGGGCCGGAAAATAGAGCGCGATACCGTGGTCAATCTCAGCGCCATCGTCCGCAAGAAACGCTGCAAACAGCGCGCAGCGAGGCACCAACTCGTTCGCGCGCGAGCCGAGAACCGCTTCGATGATCGGCGCGATCGACACACCCGAAATGCGGACGATGCCGATACCTCCGCGGCCGGGCCCGGTGGCAATTGCAACGATCGGATCGGCCGCCGCGGTATTGACCATCGAGCGCGAGTTTACGTTCGGCGCAATTGAAGCGCAAGTCGGGGCAGAATGATCACGCGATGCCGTGAAGACGATCCATTGACGCGGTACGGTCCGCCGCTGGCAGGCGTCATCCTTGCGGTGGTGCTGTCCGTCCTGGTGGCGGCAATGCTGGCCGGCCAGATTGACGGCGAGTACTCAAACGCGCGCGCTTGTTTACGCAGGTCTTCGTGTTGTGGATGGTGCTCGGCGCCGTGATCGTATTCGTGCTGGCGCACCGAGGCGAAGCCGGCCGCCTATCGGTCGCGCGCGTTCTGCTCTGGGTCGCAAGCATCTGGCTCTGGCCGGTGTTTCTGCTGCTGCGCGCAGCGCCGAAGCGGCGACGAAGCTAGCCCGGCCGCTTCGCGTTTGCGATTTTCTTCGTTACGTACCACTGCTGCGCAATCGACAGGATATTGTTGGTCAGCCAATACAGCACCAGGCCCGCCGGAAAGAAAAAGAACATCACGCCGAAGATCAACGGCATCAACATCATCACGCGCGCCTGCACAGGATCGGGCGGCGTCGGATTCAGCTTGTACTGAATCCACATCGTCCCATCATCAGCAGCGGCAGGATGAACCACGGATCCGGCGTCGCCAGATCCTGTACCCAGAGGATCCACGGCGCGTTGCGCATTTCAACGCTGGCCAGCAGCACCCAATAAAGCGAGATGAACACGGGAATCTGCACCAGAATCGGCAGGCACCCGCCGAGCGGATTTATCTTCTCGGTCTTGTACAGCTCCATCATCGCGACGTTCATCTTCTGCCGGTCGTCGCCATACTGTTCGCGCATCTTCATCATGCCGCGGCGTGACTTCCTTCATCTTCGCCATCGACTTGTAGCTCGCCGCCGACAGCGGATAAAACGCTGCCTTGATCAGCACCGTCAGCAGCACGATGGCCCAGCCCCAGTTGCCAACGATCCCGTGCAGAAACGCACAGCAGCCAGTAGATCGGCTTCGCCAAGAAGGTCAGCCAACCATAGTCGACGACGAGGTCGAGGCCCGGCGCGATTTTCTCCAGCGCTTCCTGATCCTGCGGGCCGACGTAAAGCGTCGACTGCGAATTCGTCGACGCCTTCGGCGCGAGCGCAGGCAGCGAAACTATGCTGCCGATCGAATACAAGTTCTTGTCGACCTCTCGGCGTAAAACTCCCGCATCGCTCCTGCGGCGGCACCCAGGCAGTGACGAAGTAATGCTGGATCATCCCGATCCAGCCGTTGTTCGCCGGCTTTGGCAGACTGCCTTGTTCTTTTCGATCTCTGAAAATTCGATCTTTCGAAACTTGTCCTGCTCGGTGAACACCGCGGCCCCGGTGTAGACGTAGTAAAGCGCCGACTCGCCTTCGGGCTTGTTGCCGTCGCGCATATCTGCAAGTAAACCGAAGGCGATCAGCGGCTTATCGGTACGTTGACGATCTCGTGCTTGACCTCGGCGTCGTAGCGCCCGCGGTGAAACGTATACGTTTTCATCACGCTTCACGCCGCCCGCTTCGGCGACTGAATCGAACGTCGACTTGATCCTGCCCGTCCGCAAGCTCGGTTGCGGCCCTCGACGAGCTTGAATGGCGTCCGATGATTCGGAAAATCGCCGCCGACGATTCCGCTTTGCGCGACATAAACGCGATTCGGACCGACATCGAGCAGCACCGTGGTCGTGTCCGCGTTCCTGCTGCTTCCCGGTGACCAGGCCAATCAACCCACTTGCAGTCCAGTCGGGCGCGACCGGCTGTCTAGCAACTCGACCTGCGTCACCACTGCACCGACGGATCGATCGATGCACGGATCAGGTCGGTCTCGAACGACGACTGGCGGCGACTTCGCTGCACCTGGCGTCGCGTCGACCGGTGCGGCCGCGGTGCGCCGCTGACGGCGTGCTGACGGCCTGCGGGTACAGCGGCCTGCCGCCGGCGCCGTCGAGGCGCCGGAGCTGACGCGGTCCTGCGGTGGCGTCGCCGTCTTGCGGCGCCGGCGCGGGCCGAACATCGGCGGCTTGCCGTTGTAGACCTGCCAGCGATCCCACAGCAGGAACAGCGAGAAGCCGAAAAAGACCAACAGGATCGTGCGCTGAATGTCAGTGCCCATCATGACTTCGATCTGAGTGAAGAGAAGACGTCAGGAGTGAGACGTGCGATTACCTGGTGTCGAGTTGTCCAGCGTCGTTCGAGCACCAGCAACGCCAGCTGAATTGGTATGCGGAACCGGATCGACGCCGCCGCGCACCGTATGGATGGCAGCGCGCCAGACGCGTCAACATCATCCAGCCGCCGCGCAATCGCGCCGTGCCGTTCGATCGCCTCCTGCGCATACTCGGAACAAGTCGGCCAGTAGCGGCATGCATTGCCGATCCACGGCGACAGCAGGATAGCGGTAGCCCCGAATCAGCCGCGAGCAATACAGTTTTGATCACATCCGTCAGCACTTTTATCCGCCACACACTCCTCGCGGAGAGCTCGGCAGGCCCTGGGTAACACGTGCACGTAACAAAGCGTTGGCCTCCGCGCGAAATGGCGCCGCCATTGCGTCATTGCAAGGGGAGCGACCGTGACTTGTCGATCAACGGCGACTTAAGGCGCAGCGCGATGTCGATTCCAAGCGCGCCCGACTCCGCGCCCCGCTCAAAGGTACTCGCGCGACGACGACATGCCTCACGCACGATGCGCTTGATCAAGGCCCGGTCCACCGCGCGTCGTGCCGTTCGCCTGCCCACCGTGACCCCGAAGCGAACGGAGTATTCATCGCGTGAAACCAGTATGGCCGTCACTGACAGGAACTGACGAGCCGCCCGGATCGCTGATCCACTCGGCACGCGCTGTATCGCTGCATAGTCGGCGGATGATTTGAGACGGCGCTCCGACCCGAACCGACAGTCGTTCTTCGCCCGGGGCTCTGCCAGACCGGAATCCGCGGCAGCAATCACCGCTGGTACCAACACTTGCCAGTGAGATCAGGCGCGCGAGCGCTTTCCTCACACGGCCAAGCGGGCCCGACCTTTGGCGCGGCGCGCAGCGATCACCGCACGTCCGCCGCGGGACCTCATACGCACCAGGAAACCATGCGTGCGAGCGCGCTTGACCTTGGAGGGTTGATACGTTCGTTTGGTGGCCATCACACTCTCTACGTTTAAGCTTGAACTTGAGGTCGCCAGCGCCTCCGCGCGGAAGCACGAATAAATCGGCGCGACGAAAGCGCAGCATTAGACGCGATACGGCGAATCGCTGTCAAACCACTGTAAAAGCGTCAAAAAGGTGCGCCGCGGTCGCGTGGCCGCCGACTCTTGCGCTGCAACTAAATTTGATTGAACGCAATCGCGATTAGCTGTGGATAACGTGATGCAGGATGGGTAGAATTCGTGCTTCGCCGGAAGTGATTGAAAGTAACGGAGCGGTAGCGACAATGTCGTGGCCTGGTCGGCCATACAGGGGATGTTCCTACCTCGATCGACCGGCGATCGGGCGAAGGCAAGCGGTAAGCCGAAGCGTGAACCACGGTCGCGCCAAGCATGAGCACTTTCGCAGTACAATAAAAAGACAGCCGCGGGGCCGCAAAGCAAATGATGCATCTATGGAACGACTGTTCGCGGCTTCTTGAGAGCGAACTCACGCCGCAACAATTTTCGGCCTGGATCAAACCCCTCAAAGCGCTCGATTTCGACGAGTCAACCGCCACCTTGACGATCTGCGCACCCAATCGCCTGAAGCTGGACGCGATTCGCTCACAGTTCACAGAGCAGATTGCTCGGCGCGGTTTCACGCGTGATGCAGCGGCCGATTTCGATCGTGTTCGCGGTCGAGGGAGCGGGCAGCACGGTCGGCGGTATGGGTTTCCGATCAACGGCGGCGCCCGCGATGAGGTAACGATCGCAGGCGATGCAGCTGCAGGTTCGCGCCGCGCCGGAGCGCCAACGATCAGTTCGAGCGCGCGCGGCTTAATCCGAACTTGACGTTCGATACCTTCGTCACCGGCAAGGCGAATCAGCTGGCGCGTGCCGCAGCGATGCAGGTGGCAGAAAATCCGGGCGGCTCTTACAACCCGCTGTTTCTGTATGGCGGCGTCGGGCTTGGAAAAACGCATCTGACGCACGCGGTCGGCAACGCGTGCTCGCGCGCTCACGTGGAGCCAAGGTCCGCTACATCCATGCCGAGCAGTACGTAAGCGACGTGGTTCGAGCCTATCAGCGCAAGGCGTTTGACGACTTCAAGCGCTATTACCACTCGCTCGATCTGCTGCTGATCGACGATATCCAGTTTTTCGCCGGCAAGGCACGTACGCAGGAAGAATTCTTCTATGCGTTCGAAGCGCTGGTAGCAGGCCGCAAGCAAATCATCATCACGTGCGATACGTACCCGAAGGAGCTGAAGGATATGGAGGACCGGCTGGTGTCGCGCTTCACGTCCGGGCTGACCGTCGCCATCGAGCCGCCCGAGCTGGAAATGCGGGTCGCAATTCTGCTGAAGAAAGCCGAAGTTGAAGGCGCGCAACTGAAAGAGGAAGTTGCGTTTTTCATCGCCAAGAATCTACGCAGCAACGTGCGCGAGCTCGAAGGTGCGTTACGCAAGGTGATGGCGTTCTCGTCGTTTCACGGCCGCATCATGACGCGTCGAAGTCGCGCGCGAAGCGCTGAAGGACCTGCTGTCGGCGTCGACCGCGCAAGTCACTGTCGAGCTGATCCAGAAGACGGTCGCCGACTACTACAAGATCAAGGTCGCCGACATGTACAGCAAGCGTCGGCCAATCGCGATCGCGTTTCCACGACAGGTCGCAATGTATCTGGCCAAGGAACTGACGCAGAAGAGTCTGCCCGAGATCGGCGAGCTTTTCGGCGGCCGCGACCACACGACAGTCTTGCATGCGGTCCGCAAGATCGGCGGCGAGCGCACCAAGAACCCAGAAATGAATCACGCGCTGCATGTGCTCGAGCAGACGCTCAAGGGCTGAGCAACCTGTGGAGCAGCATGTGGTGAAGAGCTAAGCCTGTGGACAGTGCTCGTGGGATAGTGCGGGCGGTATGCGCACGGGCAGCACGAGCGCAAGTTGTCCTTTTCGTCCACAGCGACCCACATGCTCCAACAGCGGCTTGTCCACTGCATTGCACGTCACCAAGTGCTTGATGTATCGGATCGGAAGCAGTTTGTCCCCAGCAGTTTCGCTGCTCTATTACTTACTAGTTACTAATATGAAGAGTTATGAAAAGGATATTAAGGAATGCAACTCGTCAAAGCCAACCGCGATGCGTTGCTAAAACCGCTTCAGGTGGTCAGCGGAATCGTCGAGCGGCGTCAAACGTTGCCAATCCTTGCGAACATCCTGGTGCGCAAGGAAGGCGATCGAGTGTCGTTCACGGCGACCGATCTGGAAATTCAGATTCAGACCAGCGCCGATATCGGCACTGGCACCGAATCGGCCGCGACCACGATCGCTGCCCGCAAGCTGGTCGACATCCTGCGGGCACTGCCCGACGCCGACGTGCAGCTATCGCTGACCAACAAGAAGATGGCGGTCGCGAGCGGGAAGAGCCGATTCAACCTGCAAACGCTTGCGGCCGAGGAGTTTCCGACAGTGGCGCAAGCCGAATTCACCGCCGATTTTTCGCTGCCTGCGGCAACGCTGAAATACCTGCTTGGCATGGTGCATTTTGCGATGGCGCAGCAGGACATCCGCTACTACCTGAACGGCATGCTGCTGGTAGTCGACGGCACGACGGTGCGGGCGGTGGCCACCGACGGGCATCGGCTGGCGCTGGCCGAAGTCACCAAGACGGATGCGTCGAACAGCAAGATCGAGGCGATCGTGCCGCGCAAGACGATTCTGGAGCTCTCGCGGCTGCTGCCAGACAACGACGATCCGGTACGGGTGCAGATGGCCGCGAATCAGGCCAAATTCAGCTTTGGCGACATCGAGTTGATTTCGAAGTTGGTCGAAGGCAAGTTTCCCGATTACCAGCGTGTCGTGCCGGCTGCGAATACGAAAGTTTTTGCGATCAACCGCGAAGATCTGATGCACGCGCTGCAGCGCGCGGCGATCCTGACGACCGACAAATTCAAGGGTGTGCGGATGCTGCTCGCCGCCGGCACGTCTGAAGATCAATTCGACCAACGCCGATCAGGAAGACGCACAGGAAGAATTAGAGATCGGCTACGAGGGCGAGCCTCTTGATATTGGCTTCAACGTCAACTATCTATTGGATGTGCTGGCCAATTTGAAGAACGACCAGTCAGCTTTTCGCTCGGCGACGCGCTCGGCAGCGCACTGATCACGATGCCGAATTCCGACAAGTTCAAGTACGTCGTGATGCCGATGCGGATCTAGCGAGCTATATCCAATGTCAGCAGTTCCAGATCAACCGCCGATGAACCAGCCACAGCCCGACGGCAAGGCCGACTATGGCGCCAGCAGCATCCAGATCCTGGAGGGGCTGGAGGCGGTGCGCAAGCGGCCGGGCATGTACATCGGCGACACGCACGACGGCACCGGACTGCATCACATGGTGTTCGAGGTGGTCGACAACTCGGTCGACGAGGCGCTCGCCGGGCATTGCGACGACATCATCGTCACGATCCATACCGACAACTCGATCTCGGTCGTCGACAATGGCCGCGGCATTCCGACCGGGATCAAATTCGACGACAAGCACGAGCCGAAGCGCTCTGCCGCCGAGATCGCGCTGACCGAATTGCACGCCGGCGGCAAGTTCAACCAGAACAGCTACAAGGTTTCGGGCGGGCTGCACGGTGTCGGCGTCTCATGCGTCAACGCGCTATCGGAATGGCTGCGGCTGACGATCCGGCGTGGCGGCAAATGCATCACCTCGAGTTTCGGCGCGGTGAAGTGCAGGACCGCATCGTGCAGACGGTGCAGACCGATCAGGGACCGGTCGAAGCATCGCCGATGAAGATCACCGGGCCGACCGACCGGCGCGGCACCGAAGTTCATTTCTTGCCCGACGAAACGATCTTTACCAATATCGACTTTCACTACGACGTGCTTGTCGAAGCGACTGCGCGAGCTTTCGTTCCTGAACAACGGCGTTCACATCAAGCTGATCGACCAGCGCACCGCCAAGGAAGAGGACTTCGCATTTTCCGGCGGCGTCAAAGGCTTCGTGCAGTACATCAACAAGTCGAAAACGGTGCTGCACCCGAACGTGTTCTACGTCAGCACCGAATCGAGCGCGGGTGGCACGCCGGTCGGCGTCGAAGTCGCGATGCAGTGGAACGACGGCTATAACGAAAGCCTGCTCGCGTTTACCAACAATATTCCGCAGCGCGACGGCGGCACGCACATCACCGGGCTGCGCGCGGCGATGACGCGTGTGCTGAACAACTACATCAAGAGTCACGAGTTCGACAAGAAGGCGAAAGTCGAAACCACCGGCGACGATATGCGCGAAGGGCTTGCGTGCGTGTTGTCGGTCAAGGTGCCGGAGCCGAAATTCAGCTCGCAGACGAAGGACAAGCTGGTGTCGTCCGAGGTGCGCCCCGCGGTGGAAGACGCGATCGGACGCGCGCTAGAAAGCTATCTGCTCGAGCGCCCCGCCGACGCCAAGATCATCTGCAGCAAGATCGTCGACGCCGCGCGAGCGCGCGAAGCCGCACGCAAGGCGCGCGAGATGACACGGCGCAAAGGCGTGCTCGACGGTGTTGGGTTGCCCGGCAAATTGGCCGACTGCCAGGAGCGCGATCCGGCGAAGTCCGAGCTCTACATCGTCGAAGGCGATTCAGCCGGCGGCTCTGCCAAGCAGGGCCGCGATCGCAAATTTCAGGCGGTGCTGCCGTTGCGCGGCAAGGTGCTGAACGTCGAAAAGGCGCGCTTCGACAAGCTGATCTCGTCCGAGCAGATCGCAACGTTGATCACTGCGCTCGGCACCGGCATCGGCGCGCCCGATACGCCCGATGGCTTCAACCTCGACAAGCTGCGCTATCACCGCATCATCATCATGACCGACGCCGACGTCGACGGCGCACACATTCGCACGCTGCTGTTGACGCTGTTCTATCGGCAGATGCCGTTGCTGGTCGAGCAGGGCCATATCTACATCGCGCAGCCACCGCTGTATCGGATCAAGCATGGCAAGGACGAGCGCTACATCAAGGACGATCACGAGCTCGCTCAATACATCGTCACGCTGGCGTTGAAAGACGCGAAGCTGATTCCGGCGGAGCATGCTGCAGCCAATGAAGGCGAAGCGCTCGAAGCGCTGGCGCGCCAGTATCTGGTTGCCAACGCCGTGATCGATCGCCTGTCGCGAGTGATGGACCGGCCGGCGCTTCAATCATTGCTGGCCGGCACCGAGCTCGATCTGGACGATGCGGCCAGCGCCGAGGCTTCCGCGGTGCGCTTGACCGCAGCGCTCGGCAACTCGACGGTGCATGTGTACGCGCAACACGACTCGGTCACCGACAAGCATCGGCTTCGCATCGAGCGCCGCCATCACGGCAACGTCAAGCTGAGTGCGATCGATGCCGACTTCGTGCATGGAGCCGACTATGCAACGCTCGCCGGCTGCCGCTCGCACGTTCAAAGGAATGATCGGAGCTGGTGCGCGCATCGTGCGCGGCGTCGGCGACAAGGAAAAGCAGGCGACGGTGGCGAGCTTTGCCGAGGCGGTCGACTGGTTGATGCGCGAAGCCGAGGGCGGAGTCACGCGCCAGCGCTACAAAGGTCTTGGCGAGATGAATCCGTCGCAGTTGTGGGAAACGACGATGGATCCGGCCGTACGCCGCATGCTTAAAGTGCAGATCGACGACGCGATCGGCGCCGACCAGATCTTCACGACGTTAATGGGCGACGAAGTCGAGCCGCGCCGGCAGTTCATCGAATCCAACGCGCTGGCGGCCGGCAATATCGACGTTTGGTCGTGCTCTTTGCGCATCGTCAAAGTTAGGCCCTCGCGTAATCAAAGTTATTGCCTAGCTTTGATGCGGTCAGCTTTTGCCGCAAGGGTCTACTTACGACCCGTTGCAGAGATCGTAGCCGGCACAAAGCGGAAAAAGAAGTTCCGCCTGTCAACGGTCGCTAATCCCGCCGAGCCAGAAACTTGCCTACGGCGAGCGCGCCGATCTGCTTGCCCATGGCGGTGCCAACTTCGGTGGAGTTGCGGTAGTGCACACCATCGTAGATACGTGCGTCCGACACCTCTTGCACGAACTCGTCGATCTTTGCCCACTTCCTGGCCGAGCCTTTGACCAGATAGCTGCTCGTTGTCAAGGCCGGCATCGTGCCGGTGCCGACTTCGGCTTGCAGCACCGTCCCGACGGCTCCGGCCACGATGCAGTGCGCGCAGGGATACTCGGGATGCATGGGCGTTTCAATAAATGGCGTCCACGAGGCATCCCGCTCAGTCGCGTCGTTGCCGTCGAGATCGCCATTGCGGATCGCGGTCACCGGTCGCCAGAAGTTATAGTGGTACTTGGCCTCGAACACAGCAAGCAGCGCGTCATCTGTCGCTTGCGCCACAGCGGCAAACAAGCGCGCGTTTTGCGTAACGTCGCGCCCTGGAACCGTCGCGACTGAGAGGACGATCCCGTGGTAAATCGCTGGCAACGTCGCTTCCCAGAAGCCGGCGATCTGGGTTTGCTCGTCGGTGCGTTGCGACTTGCTCTTGCCGCCGAGCGCCTTGATCTCGTTGTAGTCGCGCGCCCATACCTGGCTCGAGAGAGCGGGTGGTGGGCCGGGGCGGAATTGTGCCGGACTTGTCATCAACCAGGGCTTACGCTGCCCCCACTGCGTGACCGCCGGTATGACGGTGGGCACGTAGACACCCGGAGCCGTTTGCGGCCGGTAGGCTTCCGCCGCGCTTGCGCCGTCGTCGGCGCGCGACGCAAGGATCGCTGTAGCGGCTTGCTCGCCCACAGCAACACCCGACGTCTTCGCCGCGCCGTCGGCTATCTTCGCTAGCGCCGCTTGATAAGCGGTGTCGATGGCGGCTTGTTGCGACGGGAGCAACTTTGCGAGTGCGGTGCGGTTTGCAGCCGCGATCGCGGCGTCGACCGAAGCGCCCGGCGCGGCTTCAAGTTTTAATGGTCCGGCCGGATAACGCTTCGTAATCGTGTTGACGGCTTCGTAGACGGCAGTCTGCGCGATGGCCATCGCGCGGCTTGCTGGCGGTGGCCCCATTTTCGCCGTGATAACGATTTCGCCCGCCTTGACGTTCCAGTCGCACACGGCGTCTGCTCGCGCTGTGGAACAGGCAAGCAGTGATGTAGCGAGGACAACGAGTGCGAACTGTTGCTGCTTCGTAATGTAGTTCATTGGGCCTTCTCCGTTTGGCTATCACCAGCTGTCGCAACTGCAGCTTTACGGGACGAAATGGTTAATGACCGGCTCATTGGCGGTTTGTCGCCAAAATTTTATGGCTACATACCGGGCAGGTCCGTACGACAGCCCACATAGCGCAGAGATATCGTGGCCAGATGCGCTCGAACGCATCGCGCCTAACCTTGCGCCACAGGGCGCCGGTCACCGGCAAGCGCACTCAGTTGCGCGCAAGAAAACTAAGCAACGCTTCGTTGAAGGCCGCGGTATCTTGGTCCGGCGAGGCATGTCGGGCATTTGCGACGGTGATCAACTGCGAGCCGGGAATGCAACGATGTGCGGCCTCCGACAGCACCCTGAAAAACGGCCGCGTCAATTCTCCCCTGGTGATCGTCACCGGCACTTTGAGCTGACCCAGTTGCTCGCAGGTCACGCGCGGGGGAGGTGGTGCGCTGAAATGCGGCAGGTTGTTCGCGCATTATCCTATATCATCGATCTTGATGCTTGGGATCGTCTCTCGAAGTTGCCCGGGTCACCGTATGCAATAGTCAATCAAGAGTCGTGCCGCCTCTGCGACGTTGCCGGCTTTTGCCGCCGCGACGACCGGCGCGAAGCCCTTGCCTTCGTCGCTCACCACCTTTTGATCGTCGGCATTCGTCAGGATTGAAGGCAAGGGTGGTTCATTCAGAAAAAGGCTGCGCACTAACTCGGGATGTTCAACAGCCACGCGGAGTGCGATATCCGCGCCGTACGAGTGTCCTACCAGGTGCACCGGCCCCACCTTGAGTTGCCGAATAAACGCGGCGAGATCAGCGACGTGCGTCGCCCGAGAGTATTGCGTCCCGTTATCAGACCACGGCGCCACACCAAAATAGCGCTGGTCGAGAGCGATGACCCGGTAGCGCTTGGCGATCGTTTCACGCTGAGGTTCCCAAGCGCGGTGGTCTGAAATCGCCCCGTGCACGAAAACAACCGGAGCGCCCTTGCCCTGTTCGAGATAGGTGACGCTGGTGCCGTTGACCGACATCTGCTTGACGGACGGCGCTTCAGGCGGTTGATCCCCTAACGATTGACAGCCCGACAGCAACACCACTATTGCTTTAAAAAAAAAAAAAAAAAAAAAAAAAAAAAAAAAAAAAAAAAAAAAAAAAAAAAAAAAAAAAAAAAAAAAAAAAAAAAAAAAAAAAAAAAAAAAAAAAAAAAAAAAAAAAAAAAAAAAAAAAAAAAAAAAAAAAAAAAAAAAAAAAAAAAAAAAAAAAAAAAAAAAAAAAAAAAAAAATCAAGGCCATGGCGGCGAGAACGCCGGGCGAGCAAAACGTACGACTCAGGTTCGGGTTCATCGGAACCTCCTTCAAGCGGTGGAAAGGACCGTGGGCGGAAGCGCCAGCGGTGCAGTCACTATCCGGCCCGTGCGCGGTCGGGTCTTGAAGAAACCCTCAAAGAGATCTCATATCGCAATCAAACGCGCGGGGGAAGCCGACGGATCGCGTGGGTAACTGTATTGCTAGTCGCGCATCCCCAGCTCGCGCAGGCTGGCGATCAACCGGAGCGCATTTGGGCGGCGGCTTCCGTTTCGGAGTTCGGAATTCGCGCCTCCAAATAGCGGGCTACGTATTCCGGGTGGCTGCGCACGTGCTCGTCGAACGCCTGTTGGGCTGCCTCTCGGCGGCCGAGCCTCAGCAGCGCGGCGGCGTGAATTGGCGGCCACACCAGAGTCGGAGTGGTGTTGGCTGCGGTCTGACTCCACTCGCTCGCCAGCTCGTAGCGGCCGGCACCGTAGGGGCGGAGCGCCAGCCGGCCCTGCGATTACCGCGCGGAAGGGATCGCGGGGCCCGAGGCGAAGCGCACGTTCGAGCGCCGCGACCGCCTCATCAAACCGCCCATTGAACAGCAGAGCAGCTCCGTGGGCGCCGAATGCCAACGGAAGACGGTACCGTTCGCTCCACTCAGTGGTGGTGCGCAGCATCCCCGGGAAATCGCGTTTCATGAAGAGCAGGAATGTCTTCGAGCTGTAGGTGTAGTTGCCGTCGCGGTCAAGCCGCTGAAGGTTGGCTGCTGCCTCTTCGGCCCTGCGTATCGCAGTGGGTCGATCAGCGACCCAGCCATTGCTCAGAACGGCGGTGGTCGTAAACTGCACGCCGCCCCAGGCCCGCGCCGAGTTCGGATTTATGGTCAAGGCACGGTCGAACAACGCGCGTGCGGCGAGCACGTTCTCGCGCGTGACGCCGCGATACCACAGCGCATAGCCTTGCATCGCCAGGTCGTCGGCCGACACTTCGGTCGGCGACAAGGTGGCTATTCGCTCGCCGGTCGATCGGTACAGCTCGGCGACGAGCGTGCGCTCGATCGCAACCCCGAAGTCGCTGACCGCTTGAGCCAGCTGGGCACGATCGGTGTCGAAGGCCTCGGACCAACGCTGCACGCCGCTCTCGCCGTCAGTAAGCGTCAGGTTCAGCCTGATCCTGCCGCCCTCCTGGCGAAGGCTGCCTTGCACCACGTGGCGCACGCCCATCTCGCGCGCAACCTGGCGCGGATCCACGGCCTTGCCCTTGTAAGTGCTGGCGGTGTCGCGCGCGATCACGAGGCTATTCTGCAGTTGCGCGACGGCTATCACCAGGTCGCCATGCAGCGCGTCGGCCAGCCACTCGGCATCGGGCGTCTTGCCTTCCAGCGTGAGCGGAAGGACGATGATCGACAGCGCCGGCACTTCGCGCGGTAAAGGGTCTCGCCAGCTCGGCCGGTGTCCGCCAAGTAGATGACGTGCTGCGCCAGGTCAGCAACGCTCCCCCCGCTCTAACACCGCGAGCACCACCGCACTGATTAATCCCGGCCGCCACCAAGGCCGAAGCGGTCGGGAAAATTCGCGTGCAGTAGGAGCGTCGGCGCTCAACTCCACACGCGCCTCGTCGGCGCCTGTGAGGGGCTTGTCGGGCACCAGCATGTAGCCGCGCCTGGCGACGTTGCGCACGAGTCGGTGCCCGTCGTCGCCGAGCACGCGCCGGATGTCGGCAACGGCCTGGGTCAGCGATCCCTCGCCCACCACTACCTTCGGCCACACCTGGCTCATCAGTTCGTCCTTACTGATCACTTCGCCGGCTTGGCGGCCGAGAACGAGCAAAACGTCGAGCGCCTGCTTGCGCAGGCCGGCCAGCTCGCCCTCCGCGTCGCGTAACTCGCCGGAAGTCAGCTCGAGCGTGCAGCGGCCCAGGAGCAAGCGACTTGCTGCCGGCATTTCGGTCGAGGTTGAGCGACTGGTCACGGCATCAACTTTTTGTGGTTGCGAGAGGGTACTGATTCAATCAAGCTCATGGGATAGTTTGGCATCGCTGCGCTCGCCGAGATTTAGTTGAGCGTGAACAGTAGGCACCCTCGCCAATGGGGGCGTGTGCAAATGCTAGGCAGCCTCGCAACGTCCGCTCCTGGCCGAAAGCAGACGTGCTGCGACGGGCTACTTTGCGATATTCCCCAAATAATTCGGAATCCAAGCGGGTGACAATCACGCGCGTCACGGTCGGCGCCCAGCAGGCACGCAATCATTCATCGCAATAATGCAATCAAAGGAGCCCGCATGGCCAACCCTTTTCTTACCAATCCCTTCTCTCTTGCACCACGCAATCTTGCGCAGATGATCAACCCGCTTTACTGGATGAACAGTGGGACCGGGCAGATAGGTTTTGTGAATATCAGTGGAACGGCGTCTGCGAAGCCAGAGGCTAGAAGCGAAGATCGTAGAAGATGTTGCAACGTACGGTAGGCAACTCGGCCGAATTTCCGATGTGATTGAAGCAATCCTGTCGCGGTCGAATCCCGAGCAGTGGCCTGCTCCTCAGCGAGTGGCAGTCAGTGAGTTCCGGGAAATGACAGCCAAGATCGCAGCCGTCAAGGCGGGCTACATGGCGCCAACTCGCGAGAACGTCGAACAGCTAATTGCCGGAATTAATAGTTTGAAGGAGACAGACAAGTCCGAATACACAAGGATCAAGGAGCAACTCCAAGAGAAGCTATTCGCGGATGCTGTAGGCAAGCTTAAAGAGAACACGACAATTCGCGTGCTGAAAGAAGGAAGTCGTAGTTGGCAAATGCGTGTGGGCTGCTCAACATAGCTCGGCTTTCTCATTGATCAGCCTAAGAGCGGACTTCCAGACCAGACCTGGCGGCTCGGGGAAATCGTGAGGTAGCCTGCTGGTTGACTAAAATGCGCTGATGCCGGCGCAAAAACATCAGCGAAATACGAACCCGCAGTCGCGGCCGCCTAACCGCGTCGCGTTTGTCTTTCCCGCAGTCCCACATTTGCATTTAGGAGATCGTCATGAAAGTCCGTTTGCTCGCCGCGGCGCTTACAGCGGCCTGCATCGCCGTACCGGCGGCCGCGCAGGAGAAGATTCGATTCAAGGTCATCGGTCAGCCGCTCGCGACCGGTCTCATTCAGAAGAACAAGGAGCAGCCATTCTTCGAGTCGCTCGCGCAGAAGACCGGGCTGCCGATCGAGGTCGACTACAAGCCGATCGACACGCTTGGCGTCAAGGACACCGAGCAGCTGCGCATGATGAAGTCCGGGCTGTTCGAAATCGTCTCGCTGCGCGTGTCGCAGAACTCGCGCGACGAACCGATGCTGCTCGGCCTCGACCTGGTCGGCCAGAACCCCGATTACGCGACCGGCCGACTGTCGGCGAACGCGTGGCGCGACACGCTCGACGCGCGCCTGCAGAAGCAGTTCGGCGTGAAGCTGCTGGGAATCTGGCCGTTCGGTCCGCAGGTGCTGTTCTGCAAGAAGCCGATCACCAAGCTCGCCGACGTCAAGGGATTGAAGGTCCGCGTCTACGACCAGAGCCTCGCGAAGTTCATTTCCTCGCTCGGCGGCACGCCGGTGGCGCTGTCGTTCCCCGAGACTCACCAGTCGCTGTCGCTCGGCGTCGTCGACTGCGCGATCACGGGCGCGAGCTCGGCGAACTCGGCCGGCTGGCCGGAAGTGTCCACGCACCAGATGCCGATCGCGTTCCAGGTGGCGCTCAATGCCTACGCGGTCACGCTGAAGTCGTGGAATCAGCTGAAGCCCGATCAGCAGGCGAAGCTCCAGGCCGCGTTCGACGCGCAGACCGAGGACGTGTGGAAGTACTCGGAAGAGCTGTTCAAGGATGCCGTGAACTGCAACGTCGGCCGCGACCCGTGCACGACCGGCAAGAAGTTCAAGCTCGTCGACGTGCCGGTCACCAAGGCGGATATCGATCTCGTCAAGGGCGCGGTGCGCGACATCTCGCTGCCCGCCTGGGCCGAAGTCTGCGACCAGAGCAATCCGGGCTGCTCGCAGAAGTGGAAGGCGACAGTCGGCAACGCGATCGGCGTCAAGTAGGACCGATCCGGCACCGGAGGACCATGTCATGAACCCCGTGCAACGACTCCTGGCGTGGATCTTCGGTGCGATCTTCCTCGCCCTGTCGGTCGTGGTGAGCGTCGAGACGCTCGCCCGCAAGCTTTTCAACTTCTCGATCCAGGGCGCCGACGAGCTCGGCGGCTATGCACTCGCCGCCGGCTCGGTGATCGCGTTCTCGCTCGCGCTGGTCGGCCGCAACCACATCCGCGTCGACGTGTTTCACGAGCACTTTCCGAAGCGGATGCAGGCGTGGCTGAACACGCTGTCGTACGTGCTGCTGGCCGCGTTCGCCGTGCTGCTCGCGGTCGTCGCGTTCAAAGTCGTCGCCGACACGCTGGCGTACAGGAGCACCGCGCCGACGCCATGGCAGACGCCGCTGATCTGGCCGCAGAGCGTCTGGTACGCGGGCCTCGTCGTGTTCGCGCTGGTCACCGTCGGTTATGCGGTGCGCGCCGTATGGCTGCTCGCGCGCGGCGACATCGACAGGCTCAACCACGACTTCCAGCCGAAGAGCGCGAAGGAGGAAGTCAAGGAGGAGCTCGACGACTTCGCGCAGCGGAGCGGCGCGCAGCAGGCGAATCCTCCGGCCGCCGAATTCAGGTCCACGCCGCGGGAGGCCGCATGACGCTCGCCGTTCCGGCCGCACTCATCTTCCTGCTGATGCTGGCGACGATGCTTGTCGGCATGCCGATCGCCGTCTCGATGGCCACGGTCGGCATCGCCGGTGGCGTCGCCGCCTTCGGGGCACCGTTCATCGACTCGATCGCGCCCGTTGTCTGGGGCACGCTGAACGAGAACTTGCTCACCTGCATCCCGTTGTTCGTGCTGCTGGGCGAGCTCTTGCTGCGCTCGGGCATCGCCGACCGGATGTACACGGCGCTGTCCGCCTGGCTGGGCGGGCTGCCCGGCGGCCTGCTGCACACGAACATCGGAGCGTGCGCGTTGTTCGCGGCGACCTCCGGCTCGTCGGTGGCCACCGCCGCGACGATCGGCACCGTCGCGCTGCCGCCGCTGTACGCGCGCGGGTACTCGATGCGCGCCTCGCTCGGAACGTTGGCTGCGGGCGGCACGCTCGGCATCCTGATCCCGCCGTCGATCAACATGATCGTCTACGGATCGCTGACCAACAACTCGATCGGCATGCTTTTCATCGCAGGCATCATTCCCGGAATCCTGCTGACGCTGTGCTTCATGGCCTACATCTATGGCAGCTCGGTTCTTACCGGCGCGGGCAAGCGCGAGGCGAAGCTGCCGCTCGCCGATCGCCTGCGCACGCTGACCTTCCTGATCCCGCCGCTGGTCGTGTTCGGCATCGTGATGGGCAGCCTCTACTTCGGCATCGCCACCGCGACCGAATCGGCGGCGCTCGGCGTCGTGGTCGCGATGTACTTCGTCTGGCGCGCAGGAAGGCTCAACCGCGAGGTGCTCGAGACCTGCTTCCTGCAGACCGCGCGCATCAGCGGCATGATCATGCTGATCATCGTCGCCGCGTTCATCCTGAACCTCACGATCGGGCTCACCGGCGTCGCCGACGCGATCACCAAGTGGGTGACGTCGTACGGACTGTCGGCGACGGCGATGCTGCTCGCGCTGACGCTGTTCTACCTGATCCTCGGCATGTTCATGGACGTGCTGTCGATGCAGGTCGCGACGATCCCGATCACCTATCCGATCATCACCGCGCTCGGCATCGACCCGATCTGGTTCGGCATCTACATCGTGTTGATGTGCGAGCTCGGCATGATCACGCCGCCGGTCGGCATGAACCTGTTCGTCGTGCACGGCATCCGACCCGACAAGGGCAGCATCGCGGACGCGATCTGGGGCGCGCTGCCATACGCGGTGATCATGCTCCTGTTCACGTTCCTGCTGATGGGGATGCCGTGGCTCGCGACCTGGCTGCCGGGCAAGATGATCTGAGCACGGCGGCGTGGACGCTGCCGGCGGCCGAGCTCGCTCGCCGGTATCGAAGCGGCGGCCTCGATCCGGTCGCGGTCGTCGATGCGCTCGAGCATCGCATCGAGAAGGCCAATCCAACGCTCAACGCGTTGACGACGCCGGATCCCACCGCACGCGAGCAGGCCCGTGCGAGTGCTGCGCGGTTCGCCCGTGGCGCACAGCTCGGTGCGCTCGACGGCATTCCGGTCGCCGTCAAGGACAACCTCGTCACGGCGGGCCTCCGCACGACCTGGGGCACGCGCGGCCTTGCGCATTTCGTTCCGCACTACGATGAGCTGCCGGTCGCGCGCCTTCGCGCCACCGGCGCGGTGATCGTCGGCAAGACGAACGTGCCGGAGTTCACGCTCGAGGGGTACACGGCGAATCCGCTGTTCGGCGTGACGCGCAATCCGTGGAATCCGCAGCTGACGCCGGGCGGCTCGAGCGGCGGATCGGTCGCCGGGTGCGCAGCGGGGCTGTTTCCGCTGGCGCTCTGCACCGACGGCGGCGGCTCGATACGCCGTCCGGCCGCGCACACCGGCCTCGTCGGCTTCAAGCCCTCGATCGGCGCGATCGCGCGCGACGGCGGATTGCCGTCGCTGCTGCTCGATTTCGAGGTCGTCGGTCCGGTGGCGCGAAGCGTCGAGGACGCGAAGCTGTTGTTCGACGCGATCCGCGGTCCCGACGCACGCGACCGCAGCTCGCTCGCGGTGTCGCGAACCGCTCGCGCAGCGATGCCGGCGACGATCCTCGCGGTGGCCGCGTTTCCCGGTGCGCCGGTCGATCGCGAGGTCGCGTCGAGCTTCGAGGCAGCGCTTGCCACGTTCGCGCGCCTCGGTCACCGCATCGAAGCGGCACCGTTGCCGTTGTCGCTCGACGCGGTCAACGCGTTCTGGCCGCTCGTCGGGCAGGTCGGCCTCGCGCGCGCGTTCGATGCCGATCCTGCGCTGCGGGCCGGCGCGTCGCCGAAGTACGTCGACATGGCCGAGCAGGGGGCGCGAGCGAGCGCCGCGCAATTCCTCGCGGGTCTGGACGCGGTCGCGGCGTTCCGCCGCGAAGCGGCCGCGCTGTTTGAGCGAGTCGACTTCGTGCTGACGCCGACGACGGCCGCCCTGCCGTGGCCGGCGGAGGAGCCGTTTCCTCCCACGATCGACGGACGCAGCGTCGGGCCGCGCGGCCACGCGGTGTTCACCGGCTGGGTCAACGTGTGCGGCCATCCGGCGATCAGCATGCCGTCGGCGCCGTCGCGCGAAGGCTTGCCGATCGGCGTCCAGATCGTCGGCGCGTTCGCCGACGACGACGGGGTGCTCGCGCTCGCGCGCGAATACGAGCGTGCCGCGGAACTCGGCCCGCCGCTGCCGCTGCGCTAGAACGTCACCGCGGCGCTGCCGACGTCCTGGAATTCCACGTCGACCGCGTCGCCCGGCAGCGCGGGAATCATTCCGGCCCAGGTGCCGGCCGTGACGAGGTCGCCAGCGCGAAGCTCATGACCGCGCGCGGCGACATGGCGCACGAACCAGGGCAGCAGCACCGAAGGATCGCCGAGCGGATGCCCGCCGCGCGTGTCGGCGACGACGTTGCCGTTCCGGCGGACGATCGCGCGCAGAGCCGCCCAGTCGAGATCGCGCCGCGGAATCGCCGTACCGACGACCAGGGCGCCATGCTGCTGCGCATCGGCGAGCTTCACGAGCGCTGACGCGTTCGCCACGTCGGCGATGCGCGTGTCGACGACCTCGATCGTGACGCAGAGCTCGTCGACCCACGACTTCCAGTCGTCGCCGCGAGCGACGCCGGAGCCGAATCGGAACGCGATCTCGGACTCGATGCGGATCGAATGGAAGCTACCCGCCGGAAAACGCGCCGGACTGGACACGACGCCTTGCGTCGGCAACGGCACGGCGATCGGCGTGTCGCCGGGCTTGCTTGCGCCCACCTTCCATGCCGTCGGGCGTGCGCCCGGGAACCAGCCCATCGCCGCGGCCACCGCGTCCTGTACGCGATACGCCTCGTCCGCGCCTGCGAGCTCGCCGCCGATCTCCGCGGCCTCGAACGGACGCCGATCGCGGCGCGCGCGAATCAGGAGATCGGCGAGGCGCCGAACGACCCGGTCGCTCATCGTCGCTTCAGTACTTCGGCGCGTCCGGCGGCTGCGCGATCGGCCAAGACTTCTGACCAGTGCCGCCAGACCGGATTCACCCAGTCGAGTTCGAGGTGAGTAAACCAATTGTTGACGCGCACGAGCGGCGAGCCCTCCCCGGCAGTCGCGAAGGCGATCCGCACGCCGTCCCTTGCGGTGCAGAAGCGTATTTGCTGCTTCATCTGTTGGTACGGTCCAAACTGGGCTAGTGCCATTCTCTCTCCAGCGCAGAACAGCGTCGCAGCAAGCGCCCCGATCGCCTAACAACTAAGGCCGCTTTGGGTCGTAAGCGGAAGCAACCCAACCGTGCGCGAAGCAGAAAGTTTGGATAACTCTGACGATGAACAGGGTTTTGGTTGTGAATAGCAACTCTCTAAGTTGTTGGAACACTGGGATTGGTACGTTTGCGTAACTCTGACGATGCGCACCGACATTGATGGGTCGCACCGATTACTTCCTGGATTGCGTGCGAGACGGATCGGGCAGGGGCTAGGCGCTTTTCGGCGCGCGATCGAGGCAGAACACCTCGACGGGTTGCGACATGCCGTTGAGGCGGGTCGGCCCAAGTGGCTCGATGTTGAATCCGGTGGCCACGGCGGCCCGAGTGTCTCCACAGATCAGGATGGGTCGGTGCACGGTCTTCGTGTGAGCTTCGAGGCGCGCGGCCAGGTTCACCGCCGTTCCGACACAGGTGTAGGTCGCCCGCTGCTGCGTCCCGGTGTAGCCGGCAATCACGTCGCCCGACGCAATGCCGATGCCGATGGCCAGCGCCGGTTTGCCGACACGATCGGGCTCGCGGTTAAAGAGCTCGATCATCTCGATCATGTCGATCGCGGCCCGCACTGCCGCGCCGCACGGATCGGCGAGCGCAACCGGCGCCCCGAACACCGCCATCAGTCCGTCGCCGACCATTTGGTTGACGACTCCGCCCCGACTGCTGATCGCGTCAAACATCAGCGTGTAGTAGGTGTTGAGCAACTCGATCGTGTCTTCCGGCGATTGCTGCTCGGAGAGCGACGTGAATCCGCGGATGTCCGAAAACATGGCCGTCGCGCGCACTCGATGACCGCCGAGCGCAAATCCAGAGGCGTCGAGGTCTTGCGCAACCTGCGGCGTCGCGAAGCGCCGCACCAGCTCACGCTGCTGGTCGCGCAAGCGCTTCTTTTCGAGGCTTGCCCCAATGCGTGCCTTCAAGAGGACCGGATTGACCGGCTTGTGCAGGTAATCCTCGGCGCCGAGTTCGATGCAGCGCACGACGTTGTCGAGTCCCTCGATCACCGACGTCACGATCACCGGCAGGTCGCGCAACTGCCGGTCGGCCTTCAACTGCTCGAGCACCTGCAGGCCGTTCAACTCCGGCATCTCGATGTCGAGCAACAGCAGGTCGAAGGGCTCGCGCCGCAGCATCTCGAGCGCGATGCGCCCGTTTTCGGCGAGCGCCACGCGGTGTCCCTGCAGTTCGAGGCTGCGCGCCAGCAGCAGGCGGTTGACCTTGTTGTCATCGACCACTAGCAGCCGCGCGCCGAGTTCAGCCATGGCGCAATTGCTTCAGCGCGGCGGCTGCGCGTGCGTACTCGGCTTCGAGTGCATTGATGCGTGAAGCATCGTCGGCAGTCATTCCCTTGAGTTCCAGCTCACGCGCCAGCGCCCCCAGCGCCAGCGCGCCGAAGGTGTGGCAGTTGGACTTCAGCGAGTGCGCGGCACGCCGGAAACGATCGGGGTCGGCGTCGGCACGCGCACTGCGCAACTCGGCCAGCATGCCCGGTGCCTCTTCGAGAAAAGTGTCGACGAGTTCGGCGACGAAATCGGCTCCGGCGGTGGCCTGCAGCTCGCCATAAGTGGCCGGGTCGATGACCGACTCAGGCATTCTGGATTCCCTTTCGTGCCGGCACGTGGTTCAGCGCCTCGACCAGTTGGTCGACGCGGATCGGCTTGGTGATGTAGTCGTCCATGCCCGCCGCAATGCACAGTTCGCGGTCACCCTGCATCGCGTTCGCCGTCATCGCGACGATGCGCGGGCGTTCGGCGGGCGACCACTTCGTCGTGATGCGCCGTGAGGCTTCGAGCCCATCCATCTCGGGCATCTGCACGTCCATCAGCACGACGTCGTAGGGCTGGCGCTCCACCGACTCAACTGCCTCGATGCCATTGGAGGCAAGATCTGCGCGGTACCCCATCTGCTGCAGGATGCGGAGCGCGAGCTTCTGGTTCACGACGTTGTCTTCCGCGACCAGGATGCGCAGCGGGTGGTGCACACCCATCGCGGCATCGATCTTTGGCTTCGTGTCCGCCGCTGCGGCGGAGGCCTTGCGCATCGCGGAGCTGCCGGCGAGCAGACTGATCAGCGTGTCGAACAACTGTGACTGCCGCACCGGTTTGGCAAGGTAGGCGCTGAACAGACCTTCGCTGTCGCCGGCCTCGTGCCGGCCCAGCGAGCTGAAGAGCACCAGTGGCATCGCCGGATGCGACGCGCGCATCCGCCGCGCCAACTCGATGCCATCCATCCCCGGCATGTGCATGTCGACGATGGCAAGGTCGAACGTCTCACCTGCTTCGAGCCGACGCAACGCATCCGCCGGAGCTGCGCTTTCCGCCGCCTGCATCCCCCACTTGGCGGTCTGCAGGCTCAGCACGCGGCGATTCGTGGCATTGTCGTCGACCACCAGAACGCGGCGGCCGGCCAGTTCCGGTTGCGCCCCGAGAAAATCCCGGTGGCGCGTCGGCGGCAGTTCGGCGATCGGTGCACGGATCGTGAAGCGAAAGGTCGAGCCGAGCCCCGGACCATCGCTCTCCGCCCACATGCGGCCTCCCATCAACTCCGCGAGTCGTCGGCTGATCGCGAGGCCGAGGCCGGTGCCGCCGTACTTGCGGGTCGTCGAGGAATCGGCCTGCGAGAACGACTGGAAGATCCGCCCCATGCCTTCGGTCGAGAGCCCGATGCCGGTGTCGCGTACGGCGAAGGTCAGCTCGACCGAGCCGTCGATCACCGAGCCCGCGCTGACTATCAGCACCACTTCGCCCGCTTCGGTGAACTTGACCGCGTTCGCCAGCAGGTTCAGCAGGATCTGCCGCAGCCGGGTCACGTCGCCACTAATCGCCGCCGGAACCTCTCCTTCGAACAGGTATGCGGTCTCGAGACCCTTCTCGATCGCGCGCGGCGCGACCAGGTCGAGTGCGGATTCGACGCATTCGCGCACGTCGAACGGCTGCGCCTCGATGTCCATGCGACCGGCCTCGATCTTCGAGAAATCGAGGATGTCGTTGATGATCGTCAGCAGCGTGTCGCCGGAATCGCGGATTGTCGCCGCGTAGTCGCGCTGCTCGTCGTTCAGCGGCGTGTCGAGCAGCAATCCGCTCATGCCGATCACCGCGTTCATCGGCGTGCGGATCTCGTGGCTCATCGTCGCGAGGAACGAGCTCTTCGCCTCGTTGGCGGTCTCGGCCGCGGCGCGCGCTTCCTGCGTCTGTGTGAACAGGCGCGCGTTCTCGATCGCGATGACCGCCTGGTCGGCGAAGGTCTTCAGCAGAGCAAGCTCCTTTTCGCTGAAAGGCTTGGGCGGTTGACGCATCAGGCAAAGCGCGCCGACGCCCCGGTCTTCCCAGAGCATCGGCGCCCAGGCTACCGAGCAGTTGCCACTCAACTCGACCACCCGGCGCACGGCGGAAGGCGGGTTCGGCATCGCTGCGACATCGGCGATGTGCACCGCGCGGCGTTCGCGTATCGCCTGCGCGGTGATGGAATTCTCCAGCGGACGTGGAAAGGCGCGGCCCATCGCCTCTGCCGCCGAGCCGCGCCACGCGCCGACATTCACCTTGCCGTCGCCGACCAGAAGGATGCCGATCTGCGTGCTTGCGAACAGGTGCTGGCAACTATCGAGGATCTTCTCGAACACCGGCGCGGTATCGGCGACCGAACTGCTGATCACTTGCAGTACCTCGGCGGTCGCCGTCTGCTGCTCCAGCGCCTCCTTGGTCTCGTTGAACAGCCGCGCGTTCTGGATCGCGATCACCGCCTGGTCGGCGAAGGTCTGCAGCATCGCCAGTTCCTTGTCGGTGAATCCGCCGCTCCTCGTGCGCGACACGCCGATCGCACCGATACCGCGTTCGTTCCACAGCATCGGCGCGTACGCCATCGAGCGGTAGCCGGCCAGTTGCGCCACGCGGCGCACCGCGCGCGTGACGCTGGTGTCGTTGACTATGTCCGGGTAATGCGTGACGCGCCGCTCGCGGATCGCGCGGGCGATGGCAGACTTTTCCAGCGGCGCCGGAAAGGTTGCGGCCACCTCCTCGCGCAGCCTCCCGCATGTAGGCGCCGAGGTCGACCTCGATCCTGATCGTCGATCAACAACACGGCGGTTTCGTCGCTGCCGAACAGGTGCTTGCAGCTCTCCAGGATCTTCTCGAACACCGGTGCGGCATCCGACACCGAACTGCTAATGACGCTCAGGATGTCGGCCGAGGCCTTTTGCTGCTCCAGCGATTCCTTGGTCTCGTTGAAAAGGCGCGCGTTCTGGATCGCGATCACCGCTTGGTCGGCGAAGGTCTTCAGCAGCGCGAGTTCCTTGTCGCTGAACGCTCGCGGCGGCTGCCGCAGCACGCAGATCGTGCCGATGCCGCGGTCTTCCCACAGCATCGGCGCCCAGGCGACCGAATAGTTGCCGATCTGCTCGTAGACCTTGCGTACCGTCGGCGGTGCATCCGTCGCCGCTGCCACGTCCGGGATGTGCAGCGTGCGGCGGTCGCGCAGGACCTGTGCCGATGCGCTCTGTTCGAGCGGCTTCGGAAACGTCCGCACGACGGCCTCGAGCGCCGTGCCGCGCCAAGCGGCGACTTCGACCTGCCCATCGTCGCGGACCTGGAATATGCCGAGTTGCTCGGTTGCGAACAGGTGCTGACAGCTGTCAAGGATCTTTTCGAACACCGGCGCCGTGTCGGCGACCGAGCCGCTGATCACCTGCAGCACGTCGGCCGTCGCCGTTTGCCGCTCGAGCGCTTCGCGGGTCTCGTTGAACAGCCGCACGTTCTCGATCGCGATCACCGCCTGGTCGGCAAAGGTCTGCAGCAACTTGACCAACCGATCCGGGAACAGCCCTGGCTCGGGACGCGCGACTGACATGGCGCCGACCACTCGCCCTTCGCGCATCATCGGCACCGCCAGGTAGCTGCGGATGCCGGCCTCGCGTGAGGCGTCCTTGAAGATGTACTCGGGATCGGCCTGCGAATCGGCCATCTGCACCGGCCGGCCTTCGGCCACGGCGCGCGTGATCATGGTTTCGCGCCCGGCCGGCAGGGGAAACGCGCTCAACATGCGCGTCTGGATGACGTCCGACGCGCCGTCGTACGCCGCCATGTGAACCAGCTTGCCGTCGTAGAGCGCGACCCCGCTCATCAGAGCACCGCACAGGCGCCGGGCGCGCTGAGCGATGGCTTCGAACACCGGCTGGACATCGGTCGGTGATTCGCTGATGACCTTCAGGATCTCGGCCGTTGCGGTCTGCCGCTCGAGCGCTTCTCGGGTCTCGTTGAACAGCCGCACATTTTCGATCGCGATGACCGCCTGGTCGGCGAAGGTCTTGAGCAGTGCCAGTTGCTTGGCGCTGAGCGCACCCGGCCCGAGGCGCAGGACGTCGATCGCCCCGATCGCGACGCCGCCGCGCATCATGGGAATCATGGTGGCGGCGCGGTAGCCGCTTTGCAGGAAATTCTTGCAGCCCACTTCCAGCCCGGGCGGCGCCTCGCGCGCATCCGACACGTCGATCAGCCTGCCGTCGAGAATCGCCACGCCGTGCATGTAGTCGCGCTGCAGCGGGAACGGAAAGCGCGCGCGCCAGGCTGCCACGCGCGCGGGATCGGCCTCGGCGATGGCGGCGAGCCGCACCTCGCCCGCCTCGGGCAGCGCCACCGCGATCGCGGCGCCCGGAAACAGCTTCAAGCCGCCCTGCACGATTGCCTCGAACACCGGCTGCACGTCGGCCGGCGAGCTGCTGATCACGCGCAGGATCTCGGCGGTCGCGGTTTGCTGCTCGAGCGCCTCCTTGGTCTCGTTGAACAGCCGGATGTTTTCGATCGCGATCACGGCTTGGTCCGCGAAGGTCTGCAGTAGCTTGACCTGCTTCTCAGGAAAGGGCCCAACCTCGGCTCGGCAGACGGCGATTGAGCCGATGACCTTCCCTTCGCGCAGCATCGGTACCGCCATGTTGCTGCGGTAGCCGGCCAGTCGCGCGGCTTCCTTTGCGCCATAGTCCGGATCGGCCAGCACATCTGCGATCTGCACCGGCGCGCGCTCGCGGATTGCGCGCGCCGTGATGGTCCTGCCGCTGACCTGCATCGGGAACGCGCTGCGCATTGCTTCGTCGGCCTCGCGCGACACGCCGTGGTAGGCAACCAGCTGCACCTGGTCGCCATCGAGGCGGGCCACGCCGCTGACGATGGCATTGCACAGCACGCGAGCACGCTCCGCGATGGCATCGAACACCGGCTGTACGTTGGTCGGCGATTCGCTGATCACCTTCAGGATGTCGGCCGTCGCAGTCCGCTGCTCGAGCGCTTCCTTGGTCTCGTTGAAGAGCCGCACGTTCTCGAGCGCGACACCCATGCTCCCGACGATCGTCTGCAGCAGTCTGATTTCGTTGTCTCCGAAGGCGTACTCGCGCTCGAAGCTTTCGACGATGACGACACCGACTACACGGTTCTCGGAGACGATCTTCACTGTCAGCGAGGAAAGCGAGCATTCCGTTCCTGGCACAGTGCCCGCAGCCGCGACCTCGGCCGCCGTGTTGCGGACGATGACACTGCGGTCCGATGTGACCTGCTTCCAGCGAGCCTCCGACGCGGTTACCGGCGCCATCGTTACGCGCGTGCCGCGCTCGATCTCGTAAAGGAAGTGTGCCGTGCGCGTGGCATGGTCGTACCAGCGGATGCCGATGGTGTCGATGCGCAGCACCTCGCGCAGTCTGTCACCGACCAACTCGACGATGGCCTGGAACGACAGCGAGCCGGCGATGCCCTGCTGAATACTGTTGATCACCGCTAGTTCGGCGTTGCGCTGCTCGAGTTCGGCAGTTGTTCGGGCCAGTTCGGCCTTGAGTTCAGGCGTGCGCGCGGAAGAAGGCGGGGAGACACGCGACGCGGGTGCCTTCTTTCGCCGCCTGCTCGCTGGTTTTTCCGCCATGGCTGTTGTCCGGGGCTACCGCGCACTCGTGCGGCGATGGTACACACGTCTGTCGTTGAGAAAGAACTCATTCGACGGTTGTGGCTTATGTCGACAGCAGTCCAATCTGTCAGTCACGTCGCGCGCGTTGCCTGGGCTGACAGTTCGGTTCCGAGTCTTGAACGTCCTCAACGACCATCCGCCGTTCTCTGAACCAGCTGGCTGATTTCCAGTGGCGTGGCTACGATGGTTACTTCCACAATCCCCGCGGCCGAACCTACATGCTAAGCGCGAGCTATCAATTTCCCTGATGACAGTGAATTGCAGCTGAATTGCTAGCATGCGTGTTTGGCGTCTAGTTGATCACAACCAAATCGTTGTCAGAGTCATCACGACAGAAAAAACAGGTAACCATGAAGCTACTCGCTGTTGCTCTCGCCGCTCTGCAATTGCTGCCTTCGATGTCGTTGGCCCAGAGCGCCCCTGCGTTGGACGGGCGCCTGAAGAAGATTCACGAGACACGGTCGATCGCTATTGCCCATCGAACCGACGCGGCGCCCTTCTCGTTTGAAGAGGGGAACAAGCAGGTTGTCGGATACAGCATCGACCTCTGCCGCCGTATCGTGGGCGCCCTCGAGCGCCAACTCGGCCTGACCGAGCTGAAAATCAAATGGGTGCCTGTTACGGTGCAGACATCGCTTCGATGCAGTCGCCAAAGGGCAGGCGGATATGGAATGCGGCTCGAGCACGGTGACCCTGGGCCGCATGAAGACCGTTGACTTTTCGAGTTTCACCTTTGTCGACGGTACTGGGCTGCTTGTCAAAGCGAGCCTGGCTGCCAACACGCTTGGCGACCTCGGTGCCAAGAAAATCGGCGTAATCGGCGGGACAAGTAACGAGCGAGCTCTTAACGAAGCGCTAAAGCGCCGCGTAATCAACGCGACTGTCGTGCCTTTGAAGTCCAGTGAAGAGGGGCTCGTGCAATTGGAAAGCGGCGCAATCGACGCCTTCGCCAGCGATCGCGTGCTGCTGATGGCGCTTGCCGGCAAGGCCAAGGAACCGAAGGGACTGGCACTGCTCGGAGAGGCACTTTCGTTCGAGCCCTATGCCATCACACTGCCACGCGGAGACTGGCAGATGCGATTGGCGGTCAATAGCGCGCTGGCGCAGATTTATCGAAGCGGCGCTATCGGAGAAATCTTCCATCGCTGGTTTGGTGCATTGGGACGCCCGGGAGCAGTGACCGAGGCTACGTTCCTATTCGGAGCGTTACCAGAGTAGCCAACCGCGTGACAGCGGATAGCGCGCTATTGGGTCGCGCGACCTGTTTTGGTCTCGCCACAGGCTCGCGCGCTTGAATGGCCCTGATACAGCTAGAAGAAGAACAGATCCGGACCTGGACTCGGGCGCAGAAGGACGAGTGGTGGTTTAAGAACGTCTTCCGCGGCGACATGCCGCAGCTGACGATTCGCTCAGCGCTGACCGGCGCTTTGCTCGGTGCTGTGCTGGCGGCCACCGCGCTGTACATCGGCGCAAAGACCGGCATCACGATTGGCGTCGGCCTCACTTCTGTGATCCTGGCGTTCGCGCTGTATCGAATCATGCACGCGATGGGGGTCGCTTCGGACTTCACGATCCTCGAGAACAACTGCACGCAATCGATCGCGACCGCCGCCGGCTACATGACGGCACCGCTGGTCTCCAGCCTCGCCGCGTACATGTTGGTGACAGGCAGGATCATTCCGTGGTGGCACATGGTCGTGTGGATGTGCGTGGTCTCGATCATCGGGGTTCTGCTGGCGTTTCCGATGAAGCGTCGCTTCATCAACGA
>CAVSMM010000011.1:0-25743 GCA_963729165.1 uncultured beta proteobacterium | reverse complement strand
CAACGTGCTACGGCTGACCGATGCCAGCCGGGCGGTGCTGCGCGGCGAGCGCCCGATCGAATTGAGACAGCAAGTTGCGCAGCCCCGCCGACGCGCGGCGAAGAAGCGTGCGATGGGCGCGGCGGCTGACGATCCGATATTCGAGCGGTTGCGCGCCTGGCGTGCGGAGGTGGCGAAACAACACGGGGTACCGGCGTTCGTCGTGTTTCACGACGGCACCTTGCGGGCGATTGCGCAGGTGCGACCTCGATCACTTGGCGAACTGCGCTCGATCTCCGGAATCGGCGAAAAGAAGCTGGCAAGCTACGGAGAAAGTTTGCTCGCACAACTCGCGGCTCGCGCCTGAAATGAATCCAAACGAACACGAACTTCAATATCCATGGGCTGACGTGCCCGAGCTCGGCAGTTGGCAGACGTTGCGCCCCGGCGTGCATTGGGTGCGCATGCCGCTGCCGTTCGCTCTCGATCACATCAACCTATGGGTACTCGACGACGAGATCGACGGGCGCGTCGGCTACACGCTGATCGATTGCGGAATCACCAGTAAGGCCACGAAGCACGCGTGGGAGCAATTGTTCGACGGCTCATTTGCCGGCAAGCCGTTGCTGCGCGTCGTATGCACGCACTTTCATCCGGATCATTTTGGCCTCGCGCACTGGCTGACTGCGGGTGGTGATCGTCAGCGCTGGACAGTGCGATTGTGGATGACCGCCACCGAGTATGCCTTTGGACGCTATCTGTCGGCGGGCGGCGGCGACAACATCAGCGGTGAATCCGCCGCGCAGCACTTTGCGCGCAACGGATTGAGCGACGGCGAAGCGCTGCAGCAGGTACGCGAGCGCGGGTCGGGCTATTACCCTGGGCTCGTGCCTGCCGTACCCCGCAGTTTTCATCGGATCCATGACGGCGATGAGATCGCGATCGGGCCGGCGCACATGAAGCGCATCTTTAGCATCATTGTCGGTTTCGGTCACGCACCGGAACATGCATCGCTATTTTGCGAGGATGATCGACTGCTGGTGGCCGGCGATATGGTGCTGCCGCGCATCTCGACCAATGTCAGCGTATTCGACCTTGAGCCCGAGGCCGATCCGCTTCCGCTCTACCTCCGTTCACTCGATCGGCTTCTGAAGCTGCCGGCCGACACGCTGGTGCTGCCGTCGCACGGCAAGCCATTCATAGGACTGCATCAGCGTATTGGACAACAGCATCGCCATCACGCGGAGCGGCTGGATGAAGTGCTCGAGGCGTGCGCCATGCCGCAGACAGCGGCGAGCATTGTGCCGGTGCTGTTCAAGCGGAAGCTCGATTTGCATCAGATGACTTTTGCGCTCGGTGAAGCGCTAGCGCACTTGCACGCCCTGTGGTACGAAGGCAAGCTCGAGCGCAAGATAGATGGCGACGTGTACCGCTTCACAGCGACCTAACTTTCCTTTCTGCATTTGTACTACCCGCACACGCGCGGCGCTTCGAAGGGAACGTTCTTTAAAGTTGGGACGAGAACAGCGCCGCGCCGCGCTCCTTCAGCTTCTCATGCCACGGGCGCGCTTCCCACTGCTCGTAAGTGATACGTTTCGAATGCATCAAATCCGCTTCGAACGTCTCGGTTTGCCGCTGCGCGAAGTCGGCGTCGTAGACGTTCAGGTTCGCTTCGTCGTTCAAGCGAAACGAGCGCGCGTCGAAATTGGTCGAGCCGACCGACGACCATAGTCCGTCCACGATCAGCAGCTTGACGTGATACGTCGTCGGCTGAAACTCGTGAATCACCGCGCCGGCCTGCAAGAGCGGCCCCCAATCCGCGCGCGACGCGTTACGGACCAGATCCGTGTCGTTGTACGTGCCCGGCAAGATGAGCCGAACGCGCACGCCGCGCTTCATCGCGGCCACGAGCGCCTCGCGCGTCACTTCATCCGGCACGAAGTACGCCATCGCCAGATCGATCGACTTGATGGCCGCCGCGATCGACAACAGGTACATCAAATGCATGCTTTCGGAGCCGCCTTGACTCGAGCTTTGAAACACCTGTGCGTACATCGGGCCGGCAGGTTTCTGAGCCGGGAAATACGGGTCACCGTGCAGCACCGAACCACTTACTTTGGTCCAGTTGTCCATGAAAGCGGCCTGCATCTGCGCGACTGCAGGACCTTCGAGGCGATAGTGATTGTCACGCCAGTGCTCGGGGTCCTGCGCGTCGCCGGTCCAGTTGTCAGCAATGCCGACGCCACCGGTGAAACCGATTCGCCCATCGATGACCAGCAGCTTGCGATGCGTGCGGTTGTTCACGCGGCCGAGGTTGTACCAGCGCAGCGGCCGGTATTTACGAAAGTCGACCCCGGCATCGGTCATCGTCTTGATTGAATCGTCATCCATCTTCTGGCTGCCGAGCCAGTCGACGAGGACGTTGACCTTGACGCCGGCGCGTGCACGCTCAGCGAGCGCGTCGGCGAAGCGCTTGCCGATTTCTCCGGACCAATAAATGTACGTTTCAAAATCGATCGTCTGTTTCGCGCCCGAGATCGCCTGCAACATCGAAGGAAAGATGCGGTCGCCGTTGAGCAAGGTCTCGACGCGGTTGCCCTCGATCAGCGGCGGTCCGAGCAGCACGCTCATCGATCGCAGAAACTGCTGGTCGGCCACCGGATACAGATGCACCGGTCGCACGTCGATCTTTTTCTCGGCGCGCAGGTTCAGCACCAGCAGCGTCACCAGCACGGTCAGAACGACGGAAGCGAGGATTGGAAGGATGAGCCGCTTGAGCTTCATGACCGGTGAGAATAGTGGCTGGTCGCAAACGCCACTTGCCATGCAAGAATCCCGCCAACGGCGAGAGGATCAAAACGAAGATGGCGAAGCGCAAGTCCGAGACGGTGCTGACACACGGCGGAAAGGCCGCGATCGCTGGCCACGACTTCATCAATCCGCCGATCGTGCGCGGGTCGACGGTGTTGCACGCCAGCGTGGCCGACATGAAGGAGCGCTCGCGCCGTTATCGAACCGATGAGCCGGGCGCGATCAACTACGGGCTGTACGGCACGCCGACGCACCATGCATTGTTCGAGTTGCTGAGCGAGCTCGAAGGCGGCTACAAAAGCTGGGCGGTGCCGTCGGGTCTGGCGTCGTGCACAGTCTCGATGCTGGCATTTCTGCGCGCGGGAGATCATGTGCTGGTGTCGGATTCCGCGTACGGGCCGACCCGCCGCTTTTGCATCGAGACGCTGCCGCGCTACGGTGTTGAGGCGAGCTTCTACGCGCCGACGGCGGGGCGCGAGCTCGAAGCGCAGTTTCGCCCGAACACGAAAATGCTTTGGCTCGAATCGCCCGGCTCGCTGACGTTCGAGATGCAGGATGTGCCGCTGCTGGCCGAGCTGGCGCGCACCCGCGGAATCATCAGCGCGATCGACAACACGTGGGCGACGCCGCTTTACTTTCAGCCGCTGAAGTGTGGTGTCGACGTCAGCGTCCACGCCGCGACCAAGTACATCTGCGGACACTCGGACATGCTGATGGGCACGATCACGTGCACGCAGCCGGCGTGGGCGCCGCTCCGGCAAACACTTTTCAACATGGGGCTGGTGGTCAGCCCGGAAGATGCCTACGTCGCGCTGCGCGGCCTGCGCTCGCTGGCGGCACGACTGCGTCAGCATCGCGCCACCGCCGAAAGATTGATTGAATGGTTGCTGGCGCAACCCGAGGTCGAGCGCATCTTGTACCCGGCGCTCGAAAGCGATCCCGGCTACAGCGTTTGGAAGCGCGACATGAGCGGCGCCACTGGACTGTTCGGTATCGTGCTGAAACAAGACGCAGGCGGCGCGCGAATGAACGCGCTGGTCGATGCTGTTGAAGTATTCGGCCGCGGGTATTCGTGGGGCGGCTATGAGAGCCTGCTCGTGCCGGTGTATCCGGAGCGCAGCGTGGCGCCATCTAAGTATGAAGGGCGGCTGTTCCGTATCTCGGCGGGGCTCGAAGACGTCGACGATCTGATCGACGATCTGAAGCGCGGCTTTGCGGCGTTACGCGCTTGCTGAACGCGTCGCGCGGAATTCGCGCAAGTACGCAAGCCCGCGGATCGCTCGGCTGCCGTACCAGCTCGTCATCTCGCCGTCGATCAAATCGATGGGAATGCTCAGCCGATTCCGCAGCTCGGCAACATGCCGCTCGCGAAACATGAAAGGCTCGGATGACAGCAATACGCGATCAACCGCGTGCGATGCAACTTCGATATCGGATATGACCGGATAGCGAGCCGCTCCAGACCAGCCGCCTGGTGCAATCGTTACGCTCCAGCCGACGCAGGCTAACGTGCCCGCAATGTAAGTGTCGGAAGCCACCGCCATCCAAGGGTCTTTCCAGATCAGATAAAGCACCCGCTCGGCGTGCCATGCAGTCGACCGACACGCGGCAAGCTCGCGTTGCATCTCGACGGCCAGTTGTTCGGCGCGCGCTTCGACATTGAAAACTTCGCCGAGCAGGCGGAAGAGCGGCACGTTGTCGAGCGGCGTATTCGGATGCGTGACAATGACATGCGGCACGAATTCCTGAATCTTCTGAAATGTGATGAGCTCGTTCTCGTCGACGTTGACGATGACGTGCGTTGTATGCAGCTCGCGCAGTGCGTCGAGCTTGACGTCTTTCGTGCCACCGACCTTCGGCACACTGCGCACGGCGTCGCGCGGATGAATGCAGAATCCGGTGCGGCCGACTACCTGTGTGCCGAGGCCGAGGTCGAACAGAAGCTCGGTGATCGATGGCACCAGCGAGACGATGCGCGCGTTTGAGTCCGCGCGCGGATGCACATTGCCGGCGGCATCGACACAGCGCACCGAAGCGTCCGCTTTCAAGGTGCGGTCAAATCAAGTGCTGCCGGCGCGCGGCTTTTGTTTACGACCCGCCATGATTCGATCGAACAGCCAGCCGGGCATCAGCTTCAGCAACGCGGTCACCCAGCCCATCTGCCAGGGGATCGTGCGGTAACGCACGCCAGCCATGATCGCGTCCACCGCGCGCTGCGCGAACGCGTCGACATCCATCAGAAAAGGCATTTGATACGGATTGCGTTTCGTCATCGACGTGCGAATGAAACCGGGCGAAATCGTGACGACCTTGATGCCGTACTTCGCCATCTCTACGCGCAGGCTCTCGCAGTAAACAATTGCGGCCGCTTTCGAGGCACAGTAGGCGTCAGATCCCGGTAGTCCGCGCACACCGGCGACGCTCGCGATGCCCACCAGCGTCCCACGCCGGCGCGCCTTCATACCTGCGATGAACGGATGAAACGTCGCGGCCATGCCGATCACGTTGGTATCGAAGACGCGCGAGAACTGCTCGAGGTCTTCGTAGAACTCCGTTTTCACGCCAACGGAGATGCCGGCGTTCGCAATGACGATATCGGTGCCGCCCACGGCCGCGTCGAATGCTCGCGCGGCGCCTATCAACGCCTCCTTGTGGGTGACGTCGGCAACGTAGGTGTGATGTGCGCCTGGCAGAGCCGCTGCGATGCCATCCAGCGCATCGCGCCGCCGCGCCACCAAGCCAAGGCACGCGCCGCGCTTCGCGAATTCGCTCGCGAGTGCAGCGCCGATGCCGCTGGACGCGCCCGTAATGAAAACGTTCAACGCAGGCGCTCCTCGTGAAGCGCTGGCGTTTATTTTTTCCGCTCTGCCCGCGCGCGCTGAATCAGGCTGTCGAGGACGACCAGACTTGCCTCGCGCGAACCGGCCATCGAGGGTGCCGTCACGTACTTGCCGTCGACCGCCATGCTGGGTGTGCCGTCGATCTTGTAGGCGCGCCACACCTGGCCGGCTCGATTGGCGCGTGCGCCAACAGAGAACGAGTTGTACGCATCGAGCCACTGTTTGCGATCGATGCCCTGCGTTGCCATGAAATCGGCAATTTCTTCGGGTTTCAGCAGCGGCATGCGCTTGGTCTGAATCGCTTCGAAAACTTTCGAATGCAGCTCGTTGGTCTTGCCAAGCGCTTCGAGCGTGTAATAGATGCGAACGTGCGGCACCGACTTGTCATCCCATGAAATCGGAATGCGGCGGTATTCGACATCGGACGCAAGCGTTTTTCTCCAACCTTGCAGCGCCGGGTCGTACGACATGCAGTGCGGACACGAATACTGAAAAAATTCGAGGACTTCGATCTTGTTGCCGGATTCGCTAGGCTGTGGCGGCGTCACCGGACGAAAGTCTTTGTTCTCCTGCAGCGGTCGTGCCGTCTGTGCCAGACCAACGGCAGGTAATGCGGCGACGGCGACCAGTAGTTGGCGGCGCTTAGTGAACATCGAAGCTCTCCACACTAAAAGTTTTTGATATGAACTGCGGCAGTATCGCAATAGAACGTTAAACGGACACGCGCCGATGACACGGGATTCGCGGCATCCACCCTTAAACATGAGATGCGTTGGGTCGCAATGCGGATGGCTGCGCGAAGAGCGGCGCTGCCGAATGGTGGTTCCATTCGCAAGCCGCTCGCCAAAGCAGACGCCGCATTTCGACCCAACCCCAAGGGAAAGGCCGCTTGCGGGCGCATTGCGTCGTTGCCGTTCGCTGATTGGCACTCGCCAACGGCGCTCACGACGCCAGCACTGCATCCCGCAATCGGCCTTTCGCACTCATGTTTAAGGGTGGAATAGGCCCTGTTATTTCAGCCGAACGAGTTGAACGTCAATGCCGTTTTCCGCCATCGTTTTTCGAATGCGGTTGACATCCTCGAGGTTTCCATAAGGTCCGAGGCGCACGCGATACAACGTCGTGCCGTCCTGCTCGCGCGGGAACACGCGGGCATCGAAGCCCAGCAGCGCCAGCCTCGCCCGCATCGAGTCGGCATCGTCCGGCGTCCGAAACGCGCCGGCCTGCAACAGGAAGCGCGAGTCTTCGGCCGGAAAAACATTGCCTTTTTCGGCGGGCGGAGGCGCCGCTTTCGGATCGGTCGCCGGATCGACCTTCGGCGGATCGGGCGCGATGGCTTTGGTCGGGGCATGCGTGTACAGCGGCTTGTTCGGATCGGGCAACGGGCCGCTTCCCGCAGGGTTCACATTCTCGCTGGCCGGCCGTACCTTGTTGACGAACGGCACCGGCGCGTTGGTAATGAAAAGCGCCACGGCAACGGCGATAGCCAGGCCGAGCACCAGCCCTCCGACAAAGCCAATCAGTGTTGTTCCGCGTTGCGACGTATCACACACGTTTTCGGTTTCGTTCACATGCGTTGCGGCGCTGAAACGCCGAGTAACCCGAGTCCGTTCGACAGCACTTGCCGCGTGGCAAGCAGCAGCGCCAAGCGGGCATTGCGCGTGTCGTCATCGTCGACCAACACGCGCTCGGCATTGTAGTAGGCGTGAAAATCGGCGGAGAGTTCCTTTAGGTACGAGGCCACCTGATGCGGGGCGGCATCGCGCGCGGCGTCCGCAAGGATCGTCGGGTAATCGGCCAACCGGTTCATCAACGCCTGCTCGCGCGCGCTCTGCAACGGGGCGAGAGCCACATCCGCGCCGCGGAACCCTGAAACCTCTTTCTTCGGCCTGTGCCAACACGGAACAGATGCGCGCGTGCGCGTACTGCACGTAGTACACCGGATTCTCGTCCGATCTTGAGACCGCCAGGTCGACGTCAAAGACGAATTCGGCGTCGGGCTTGCGAGAGACCAGAAAGAATCGAGTCGCATCGCGGCCCACCCAGTCGAGCAGGTCGCGCAGGGTCACGTACGTTCCGGCGCGCTTGCTCATTTTGACTTCTTCGCCCTCCTTGGTCACGCGCAGCATCTTGTGCAGCACATAGTCGGGATAGCCGCGCGGGACCGTCATACCCATTGAATTTGCGGCTGCCCGTAGTCCGGCCCGCACGCGTGCGACGGTTCCATAGTGATCGGTGCCCTGCAAATTGACCACCTTATGAAAACCGCGCTGAAGCTTGGTGGTGTGATAGGCCACATCGGGCACGAAGTAGGTATAAGTGCCATCGGACTTGCGCATCACGCGATCCTTGTCGTCCGTCGGGGGTCCGCCGAGGCCGGCAAGCTCGCCATCGGCACCGAACGCGGTGGTCTTCAGCCAGAGCGCGCCTTCGTGTTCATAGGTCATGCCCGATGCCACGATCGCATTAACCGCCGCGGCCACCTTACCGTCGCTGTACAGCGACGATTCGAGGAAGTAGCTGTCGAAGTGCACGCCGAGCGCATCGAGGTCGCGGTCCTGTTCGTTGCGCAGATAGGCAACCGCAAACTGCTGAATCGAATGTAGATCATCGACGTCGCCGCTTGCCGTCACCAGATTGCCGTCGCGCTCGATCGTGGCGTGCGCCAGATAATCGCGCGCAATTTCGGCAATGTATTCGCCGCGATATCCAGTTTCGGGAAACGCGAAAACCTCGCCTTTCAGCTCTCTCGCCCGCGCCTGAACTGAGAGCGCCAACGTGGCGATCTGCACACCTGCATCGTTGTAATAAAACTCGCGCGTGACGCGCCACCCCTGTGCGGCAAGCAGGTTGGCCAACGCATCACCGAGCGCCGCTTGCCTTGCGTGGCCCAGGTGAAGGGGTCCGGTCGGATTGGCAGACACGAACTCGACCATCACGCGCTCGCCGGCGTGCACGTTGCTGACGCCAAATCGATCAGTCTCTGTGAGGATTGAGCGAACGACCTGCTGCTTCGCGGCCGCTGCGAGCTTGAAATTAATAAAACCCGGGCCTGCCACCTCGGAGGATTCGATCAGGCTCTTAGATGCCGGATCGGCTCGCAGCGCTTCGACGATCGCCGCTGCGACCTCACGTGGACTCTTTTTCTGAGCCCTTGCGATCTGCAGCGCCACGTTGGTCGCAAGATCGCCGTGCGCCTCGATCTTCGGCCGCTCGAGCACGATCGGATGTTCAGGGGCGCCTATGCGTCCCAGCGCCGTACTGATCAACTCAGCGAGTCGTTGTCGTTGTTCTGCGAGCATTGCGCAAGGTAAAGCGCGCGATTCTACTGGGCGCAGACGCGTTAATCGCACACTAGAATTGAATCATGAGGCGCAGCGAGCTCGACCACATCGTCATCGCGAGCGCGACTCTCGATGACGGCATCGATTGGGTTGAGAAGCAGTTAGGCGCGCGTCCGGCGCCCGGCGGTCAGCATCTCGCGATGGGCACGCATAACGCGTTGCTGAAGCTGGGTCCGCGGACGTACCTTGAAGTGATTGCGATCGACCCGAGTGGCACAGCGCCGGCGCGATCGCGCTGGTTCGCGCTCGATGAGCCCGAGATGCAGGCGCTCCTTGCAGCAGGCCCGCGGCTGATCACATGGGCGGTGCGCAGCGAATCTTTGGCCAACGCGTGCGCGCGCGTGCCGGACCTCGGCGAGATCGTCTCGATGAGTCGCGGCGACTTTCACTGGAAGATCGCCGTGCCCGAAACGCGGCTCGTTGCCGTGGGGAGGCATTCTGCCGACAGCGATTCAATGGATGCCGTCTGACCAAGGCGACGTTCACCATCCATGCGACGTGCTCGAAGAAAGCGGGTGCGAGCTGGTGCGACTGCAGTTGTCGCACCCCGCCGCCGTGCTCGGCACCAGCGGCATCATGGGAATGTTTCGCGAGCTGAAGATCATGGGGCCGGTCGACCTCGCCCCCGGACCCAAGGTGTTGGCGGCGACGATTCGCACGCCCTCAGGCGAAGTCGTGTTGAGCTAGTGGCCGATCAGCTTTAATACCGGCACGACGCCACCGGTTTCGATGCCGCGATAGTTGCGAATCGGCGGGCAGTCGTACACGGCCAGTGGAGTACCGCTCGGATCTTCGAGCAGATCGAGTTGCTCCAAAACCTCAACCGTTGCCGCGTGCACCGCGCGCGTGCTGCCATCGGCGATCCGGATCGCAATGCCGAGCCCCTGCGAGCGCACACCGATCGCCTGCAGTCCCTCGGCGCCGGCCTTGCTGATCCAATCGCCGCGGCCGCTCTGCGCGATAGCAAGATCCGCGCGGCGCGTGCCCGACACAAGGTCCGGATGGTGGCTCATCGCGAACGTCAACGCCTGCATTTCGGGCGACTCTTCGGCTGCAATGCGCGCATAAAGCTGTGCCAGCCGTTTCAGCGGAATTGCAAAGTTCGGTGCACTGCAGCCGTCGATCCCCTGCGCAAGGGTGTCGCCGTTCGCAAAGCGCGCCGTCGTCGTGCGAATTCTCTGCTGCAGCGGGTGGCCGCTGTCCAGATAGTTTTCGGTTTGCAGTCCATGCATCCTGCAATAGGCCAGAAAGCCTGCGTGCTTGCCCGAACAATTGTGATGCACTGAGCTCCATGTCACTCCGATCGGCGCCGGGGTTTCTGTCGCGGCGAAAAAGCTCGGCGTGTGGCAACCGCACTGCAACGCCTTTTCGTCGAGCCCGACACGCGACAGGATGCGCTGCACGACAGACACATGCATCGCTTCGCCGCTGTGGCTGGCACACATCAGCGCGAGCTCGTGCGAGCCGAAGCCATAGTGCGCAAGGCCGCCGTCTTCGATGAACGGGAGGGCTTGCAGCGGCTTCAGCGCGCTGCGCGTGAAGTTGAGTGAGTCGGGATCGCCGGCCGATGCGACCAGCTTGCCGTGCGAGTCGACGACGGCAACCGAGCCGTAGTGCACGCATTCGGTGGTACCGCCACGCGTGGTTTCGACCAAGGGCACGTGGCGCGGGATCATCGTCGAACCATACCGTGACCACAGACAAACAGCAACGCCGTGGCGTTGCCGCCATGTGTCGCCTGGTGCGCGAGGAGCTCTAGGCGGGCTGTGGCGCAGCTCCGCCGGACTTCAGCCGTGCGGCGATCTCTTTCCGATAGCGGTTTAAGTCCTGCACCGACGTGAAGGTGCGCTCGAAGAGCAGTGACAGGTTGTGCAGGATGCGCTCAACCACCTTCGTTTCCCACTCTTTGTCGAACCGTATTTGCTCGTCGAGCCAGCGTTCGAGCCAGCCCGGGTCAGGCAGGCGCGACTGCACGGTGTCGCGCGGGAAAAGCGACTGATTGACGTGCAGATTGGTCGGGTGCAATGCCTTGTCGGTGCGCTTGGCGGACGCCATCAGCACGCCGATCTTGGCGAACGCTGCGCGCGCGGTATCGCCGAGCTCGGACAGCGACTTCTTCATGTAGCGCAGGTACGCGCCGCCGTGACGCGCTTCGTCCTGCGAGAGCAGTCGGTAAATCGCCTTGATCACCGGCTCCGTATGCCACTCGGAAGCCCGCCGGTACCAGTGATTGAGCCTGACTTCGCCGCAAAAATGCATCATCAGCGTTTCCAGCCGGGGCGCTGGATCGAACTCGAAGCGCACCGCGTGTAGCTCGTCTTCGCTCGGCACCAGATCGGGCCGGAAGCGGCGCAGGTATTCCATCAGAACCAGCGCGTGCTTCTGCTCCTCGAAAAACCACACCGACATGAATGCGGAGAAATCCGAATCGCCGCGGTTGTCGCGCAAGAACATCTCGGTCGCCGGAAGGGCTGACCACTCGGTAATCGCATTCATCTTGATCGTCTGCGCCTGCTCTTCGGAGAGCTTGGCGGCGTCGAAATCGTTCCATGGAACATCCGTTTCCAGGTTCCAGCGGACCGACTCGAGCGATCTGAATATATCGGGGTACAACAAAGGCGCCATCGAATCTCCGGCTACTGCTAATCGCTACGGTTAATGCAACCCTCGTTCCCGCTTGTCGTGCCTAATCAGCGCATAGGCCGAGTGGTTGTGAATCGATTCGAAGTTTTCAGCTTCGACGGTGTAGGCCACGATACGCGCCTCGGCGTTTAACGCCAGCGCGACGTCGCGCACGACATCCTCGACGAACTTGGGATTGTTGTAGGCGCGCTCAGTCACGTACTTTTCGTCGGGCCGTTTCAGTAAACCCCAGATTTCGCACGACGATGCATCTTCTGCAATCCGAATCTGGTCTTCGATCGCGACCTCATCGACCAATCTCGGCGGTGATCGTGATGTGTGCGCGTTGATTGTGCGCGCCGTAGTCCGAAACCTTCTTGCTGCACGGACACAGGCTTGTCACCGGCACGACCACCTTCTGCTTGAAACGACTCGTTTGCCCGTCTGTGTCAACCGTAAGCGTTAGCTGGTAGTCCATCAGGCTCTCGACACCCGAAACGGGTGCGGTCTTCGCCACGAAAAACGGCAGGCGCATTTCGATGTAGCCGGCGCGCGCATCCAGACGCTCGACCATTTTGGCTAGCAAATTGCGAACCGAAGCCATCGATAACGGCTCGGCATGGCCCTGCAGCACGTCGACGAAGCGCGACATGTGCGTGCCCTTTTGCTCCGCCGGCAACCCGACGAACATGTCGATCGACGCCACCGATGGCTGCGGACCCCGCACACTCTTCACCAGCACAGGGTGCGTCGATCGATTTGACGCCGACGCGCTGAATCGCCAGGTCACGTCGATCTTCGCCGGACTGCACGTCCGGCAGGAATAAGTCGTCAGGTGCGTTCATTTCGCATCCAGCAGGCGCTCGATCTGGCTGGTCAGCCGTGTGTCCAGCGGCGTCATGTCGCTCGGATAGGCAGCAACGACCTTACCTTCGCGATCGATCAGGTACTTATGAAAGTTCCATTTCGGCGCCTGTCCGGACGATTTGGAAAGCGCGGTGAAAAACGGATTGGCCGAAGGCCCTGCCACTGAAGATCTTGGCAAACATCGGAAATTTGACGCCGTACGTGTTGTAGCAGAAGTCGGCGATCTCCTTGTTGTTCGCTTTTTCCTGGTTGCCGAAGTCTCCCGACGGAAATCCAAGCACTGTCAACCCACGCGCGGCATATTTGGCGTGCAGCTTTTCCAGGCCGTCGTACTGCGACGTGAAGCCACAGTAGCTGGCGGTATTGACGACCAGCAGCACGCGACCCTGATACTGGCAAAGCGGCTGCGGCGATTCATCCTGCAGCTTGGCGAACGTGTGGTTCAACAGCGCTGGGCAGGTCTGCGCCACTGCCGGGTGCCGAAAAAAGTCCGCCGATCACAGACAACGCTAATGTGATGACGCGTAAAGCTGCAAGCATTGAAATTCCCGTGGGCGCGACAGCCCGCAAACAACCGATGCTAAAGAATCTGGGGTTTCGGTCAACTCGGGGCGGGAGGGGCTTTAGTGGCCAATTAACCCGTTGTGGCTTGGCAAAAGAGCGAAGAACATTACGCTTGCAACTCGTTCGCTGGAAATCGCGCGGTCGCCCGCGATACGATAAGCGCTCGCTGATTTCACTCGATGCAGACCACCACGCCACTGCCGCCCCATGTACTTGCGTTGGATGACGATCCGTCGATCCGTGCGCTCGTTACCGATTACTTGACGCAGAACGATCTTCGCGTAACGGCGGTCGCAAGCGGCAATGAACTGGTGGCCGTGATGGAGCGCGAAGCGATCGACCTGGTGGTACTCGATTTGCGCCTGCAGGGCGAAGATGGAATGCAGATCGCTCGCAGGCTGCGAGAGGATTCAGCGATACCGATCCTGATGCTCACCGGACGCGCCGAAGAGGCCGATCGCGTAATGGGACTCGAGCTCGGCGCCGACGATTACCTGACCAAACCGTTCAGTCCGCGCGAGCTGCTTGCGCGCATCCGCGCGCTGCTGCGCCGGGCCAAAGCGCAGGCCACGGTCGCCGATCAGCTGTCCAAGGTGCGCGCCTATCGCTTTGGCACTTGGGAGCTCAATGTCGGCCTGCGCAAGTTAAAGGACCGCGATGGCCAGAAAGTAGATCTCACCAACGGCGAATTCAGCCTACTCACGGCGTTCCTTTCGGCACCGCAACGGATTCTGACCCGCGACCAACTGCTCGAGCTATCCAGACTGCATAACGCCGAGGTCTACGACCGCTCGATCGACGTCCAGATACTGCGCCTGCGCCGCAAGATCGAAGCCGATCCCGCGCATCCGCAGTTCATCACGACCGAGCGCGGGGTGGGCTATCTGTTCGACGCTGTCGTTGAGGTCGTCCGGTAGCACGGCCTTACTCCTTGCGGACTTCTTCGCTGTCCGCGTAAGGCGCAACCTTCTTCGCAACCGCCGTGCGTGGTTGCTGATAATGACTATACGTTGCAGAGTTCGTCCAGTCGTTAAAGTTATCGCTTGGACCGAGTGATGTCGCGCATCCCGTAAGCGCCAAGGCCGCAACAAAAAAGAAAAGGCGTGTTTGTTTCACTTTGAAAATCTCCTATCGAAAATGAACATCAGTGGTGATCGATCACGAACGCCAAAACGGTTTGGCTGTTTCGACTTGAACCTGGAAGCGATCGAGACCTATGTCGCGCAGCTGCCAGTCGCTAAGGCCGGCCAGCAGGTAGCGCTCATTCGAGCGCCGCAGCCAGTTGCGTATACCGTCGACGATGTTTTTCATTCTCTATTCCTTTATTAGTTGATGTCTACGCGACTTGATGCACAGGGACCTGGGTCATCCGCGCGTACACAGCCAAGTCCTGATGCAAGCGGATGTGCGCCACGCGTGCGCGATGCCCATCGGCGGCCGCCGCTGACTCGGGCTCGATCACTTCGGCGGCTTCGCCTACAAACGCGAGCAACTTTGTGTCAGTCACTGCTTGCGCCAGTGCGGTGCCACGTCGACTGAACACGAAGCTGTCGCCATCGCTTAGAAACATGTCGCGGCGATCACCTTCCTGAGTGATCCACAGCATCCCCTGCACTACGGCGATGCTTTGCCCCAGCGCGTTATCAACGCGAAGGATTTCGCCTCTGGCGAGCTTGGTGATTGATTTGGTAAGGCTGGTGTCCATGACGGCTCCCGAATTCGCTTAGATAGAACGCTTTTGCGTATGGCGTCATCTTCACGGGGAGCCGTTGCATGCGCATTTCAGCGCGATGTGCGGCGATTTCAGTTGCAACAGTTGAAAGCGAGCAACTTTCTAGTGGCGCAGTACGCCGGCGAGGCTGCGGGCGATATCGCGCGAGACCAAGGGCTTGGCAAGTACCTCGACGACACCAGCTTCCTGCGCACGCGTGTGCAGGGCGGGAGTGACGTAGCCGCTCATCAACACAATGGGAATATAGGGATGGAGTTTGCGAATTTCTTTTGCAAGCTCGGAGCCCGTCATGTCAGGCATCGCTTCGTCGGAAAGCACGGCATCGAAGCGCTGTGGTGAAGCGCGAAAGGTTTCGAGTGCGGCAGCGCTCGAATGAAATCCCACCGGCTCGTATCCGAGCATCGCGAGCATCTCTTCGCCCACCTTCACCAACGCTTCTTCGTCGTCCACCAGCAGGATTGTTTCTCCTTGACCGCTGGCGATTGTTTCCAGCGCGATTGCAGGTGCGGCAACACGCCCTTGCAGAGGCAGATAGACCGTGAACGTTGCGCCGGCACCGGGCGCGCTCTGCACGTCAATGCCGCCACCCAGCTCGGTCACGATGCCGTGCACCAGCGATAAGCCTAGGCCGGTGCCCACACCTACACCCTTGGTTGTGAAGAACGGGTCGAACATTCGCTCCAGCACGTGTGGTGCGATCCCGACTCCGGTATCGCGCACGCTAAGGCGGACGTAATTTCCCTGTTTCAACACGCCGGTCGATACGGTGAGCGATTCGTTCAGGTCGATTGCATCAAGCGCAACAACGAGCGTGCCCTCAGATTTCATCGCCTGCATGGCGTTGGTGCAGAGGTTCAATACCACCTGGTGAATTTGCGTCGGATCTCCGAGTACAGCGGAGTCTCCGGCCGAAAGATGGCGCTCGACACGCACACCGTGCGGCACCGAATCGGCAATCAGATCGAGCGTTTCTGCGACGATAGACTGCACGTGCACTGGGAATCGCTCTCCGGTACTGCTGCGGCTGAATGCCAGGATGCGCTCGACAAGAGACTTCGCGCGCATGCCGGCGCTGATGGCAGCGTCGATGTTGCGGCGAAGCGGCGTGCCATCCGGCGCGTCCTTCTGCGCCATTTCGCCGTATCCGAGGATTGCCGAGAGCACGTTGTTGAAGTCGTGCGCAATCCCGCCGGCGAGCGTGCCGATTGCCTCGAGCTTTTGCGCCTGCCGTAGTTGACCCTCGAGTCGATCGCGTTCGACCTCGGCATTCTTGCGGTCGGTGATGTCTTCCATCGAGCCGGCCATGCGATACGGCTGGCATTTTTCGTCACGCAGCGCGACGCCGCGCTCGCGGTACCAATGCCATTCGCCGTCACGCTGGTGACGCAGCCGGTATTCGACCTCCCACGACTTGCCTGCGCCGCCGAGGTACGCTGCCAATGCGTCCTTGACACGCTTTTCGTCATCAGGGTGGTAGTCGAACAGCGTCCACCATTGGCCGCAGGGGCGCATCGGCTCGCCCGGATCGAGTCCAAGGAGCTCCTGCGCGCGGGCCGAAAAGAAAAACGTCTCGCTGCGCATGTCCCAGTCCCACATCCCTTCGTTCGAGCCGGCGACTGCCAGCTGATAGCGCTCCTGCGACTCTCGCAACGCCTCTTCGGCGCGCTTTTGCGCATCGACATCGCTGATCGATCCTGCGACACGGATTGGCCGTCCGGCCTGATCGCGCACGCACTTGTTGCGATGGCGAATCCAGCGACATTCGCCGTTCGGCAGCAGCACGCGATACTCGCCTTCGCGCAACTCAACCTGGCCGTCGAGGAAGTTCTGCAGATCGTCCCGAACGCGCTGCACATCATCGGGGTGATATCTCACGAGGTCGCGCCATTCGGCTCGCGAGCGCACCGTCACGTCGGAGTCGATGCCCATGATCCGCATCGCCTGCGGCGACGAATACATGCGGTCGTTGACGACGTCCCAGTCGACGATGCCGTCGTTCGAACCCGCGACGGCGAGGGCAAATCTCTTTTCGCTCTGACGCAGAGCGTCTTCGGCGCGCTTGCGCTCTGAAACATCGTTCGTTGCGCCGGCCATGCGCACCGCCTTGCCGCCGGCATCGCGAAAGCACTGCCCGCGTGAGTGAATCCAGCGAATCGCGCCGTCTCGCAGAATGATTCGGTACTCGATCTCGAACTGCTCGGTGACGCCTGCGACGTGATCGTCGACGCGCTTTTGCAGCTCAGGCAGATCGTCAGGATGGATGTTGATCAACTCGCCGAACTGAGCGCGGGTGACGAACTGAGCGTCGAGCTGGAGTTCGAAAATTTCCCGCATCATCGGCGAAACGAACAGCTCGTCCGTCGCCAGATCCCACACCCAGTGGCCTTCTTTCGAACCGGTAGTCGCGATCACATAGCGTTCTTCCGACTCGCGAAGCTTGTCTTCCGCGCGCCGCTGCGCATCGATATCGCTAACTGAGCCCGCGACCCGCAGCGGCTGTCCACTTGCGTCGCGCACGCACAGCCCGCGAGCACGTACCCAGTGCCAGTTGCCGTCATCACGCTGCACTCGATACTCGATCGCGTACGCCGGTGAGCGGCCGGCGAGGTGGGCGTCCATCGCCTCGACACGTCGAGGCCGATCGTCGGGATGAAATCGGATCGATGCAAACCATTCACCGGCATCGTTCTTTTCGGGCCCAGGCGGCAAGCCGAGGATTTCTCTCGCACGCGCCGACGCAAATACGCGCTTGGCCTGTACGTCCCAGTCCCAGATGCCGTCGTCTGAACCCGCGACTGCTGCGGCGAATCGCTCTTTCGATGCTTCAAGCGATATGCTCGCCGCGCGCAGGCGCGCTAGCTTGCGCATCAACAGAGTCAGCAGCAGCGCAGCCAAAGCGCCCAGCACAACCGTGCGAACAGCGGTACCAACCGCCTGCTCGCGCCACGCGGCCAGAGCAACGGACGCGTCGCGCGATACGAGAACGATCATCGAATATGCCGGCACTTCTGTGAGCGCGACATATCGCTCGACGCCGTCAACCGGGCTGATCATGCGCATCGTTGAGGAGCGGTTTCCGGCTCGCGACGCCAGCAACTGATCGAGCGGCGGAAAGTGCTTGCCCAAGGCTTCCGGTACCGCTGGATAACGCGCTACCAACGTGCCGTCCCGGTGCATCAACGTGACTTTTGTCGCCTTGTCCAGTTGGACATCTTGATAAAACTGCTGAAAGTAGTCGATGCGGCCGCGCGCTGCGATGGTCCCAGCAAACCCTCCTGGCGCACTTTCGAGCCGACGTCCAATCGGAAAGAACCATTGGCCGTCCACCCGGCTCTGCATCGCGGACCCGATCAGCAGATCGACTTTCGGATCGTCACGTACCGCCTGGAACGCCGGCAGGGCTGCGACGTTAGCGATCGTGTCGGGGGCTGGGTAGAGCCATGAGATCGCACGCGGTGTGCCATCGGCGTTGTGCATCGCCAACCCCTCCGCCTGTACGAGCCCAATCGCCTGCTCTTTCAGATAACCATGCAGCTCCTCCTCATTCAACTTCGATAATGCGCCGTTCTTGAACTGTTCGGAGATGTAGCGCAGCACGACGTCGACCGCCTGCACGCTGCGCGCCGTCTGCTCGGCAATGATGCGCGCCTGCGTCTCCAGCTCGCGGCCTGTTTCGTCGACGGTGATTCGATAGCCGCGAACGATGTCGGTCGCCGCCAGGACGACGATCACGCCGATCAAGACGGCGCCGATCCAAGGCACGCCACGCGCCGCCCACTGGCGCGACGCAAATGCCGCTATCGCGCTCGCGCGGCTCACAGGTACATCCTCCTCGGTCTCTAAAAGGTCAGTTGCCATTGAGCGTTCGGCGAGTTGCCCTCGCATGTCGATCGCGACTCGTCAGATTACAACTGAAACTGACGCGGGCCGCTTGCGGCGGGATCAGGCGGGTGCGCGAACTCGATTGAGCGCCGCGGGCGCGAACGACTACCGGGTTGTCGCCAAGCTCCGCTTCTTCGTGACGCCCGGCTTGCGAAGCATGATCTCCTGCGGCAGGGAGATTCGTCGATTCTCCGCTCCTGCGTTGATGTCGGCGCCGCGTACATCGTCACCGAAGTCGAGACCGGTCGCTTGCTCCAGATATTCGACCGTGGTCAGGAAGTCCTCGACCTTTTCGAGCTCAGCGGCATCGGCAAATTCTTCACGCCCATCCAACGCTTCCGGCCAAACATCGATCACCGGTTTCTGGTTGGCCAGCATCGCGAGACAACGAAGTCTTCCTCTTTCCTGCCAGATAACGATCTTCCAGAATTCCGACGGGACCTGAATGTCGCGAAACTTGCGGTCATTCTGTCGGAAGACCGGGCCAGTGAAACAGCTCGCGCGCGTGTCATCGGCAACGGTGTTTCGAAGAACGTAGTTCTCGATGGCACGCCACAACTTTCCGCCACCGGAATTAGGCTCGGTACGGCTGGCGCGTCCCATATTGAAGAACCCCACCTGAGGCGAGCAGTTTGTCCAGTGAAAAGTATCGGCGTCCGCCAACAGTGCCTGCCGGTTCGATCCCCATGCGGGATCCATGCGGCGCACCAGATGTCCGCGCTGAAACATCCGCAGCGTGCGAGCCATGCTGCGCGTATCGAGGAACCCCGGCACGATCTGTTTTTCGTACACGTCCTTGCCGGCGTAATTCTCCGGGTCGAGGCGCGCATCGTCGTACCAGGTTTCGCTGCCCTCTGCTCCCTCGGATGCCGCCCACAAACTCTCCAGGCGTGGATCATCGGCCCTTAACGGGGTCACATCGCCCGTGTCACGGTCAACGTGCTTCGAGGTCGATCCATCGATGTTGCATGCGGTGAAGAAAGCGAGGCGGCGCTTGGCATTCATCACGATGCTGAAATGGTGATACTTCAGCTCGAACGGATCATCGCCGGGCCCCGCCTCCTTGTTCGGCGCCGCAATAGCCTCTTGCGCTGGCGTGAGTCGTGGCAGGTTGATCGTATGGTTACGAATGAACCGCGGCTTGTAGCCGGATCGATCTGCATACTGGGTACTGGGCCGCACCCTCGCTTCACTGCCTTCAAGCTCAATCGTGCCGCCTCTCGCGGCTTGACCTCGCGAAGTATCTGCGGCCAGCCGGAGAATTCATCGGCAACCTGACAGATATCTCTATCGGCACTCTCCATGTGATCGAGCCGTCGACACCGATGGCTGAGGAAGTGCTCCGCTGATCCATCAGCGTGGCCGGCGCCGGCGGCAGTTTCTTGGCTTCTCCGATGACGAGCAGTTCCTCGATCAGACGTCGTTGGCCGGTGGCCAAGTCGCGAAGTTTGTTTCGCAGGTCATTGACGATGGCGCTGATTCGAATGCCTTCGTTGACTTCCAGATCGAGCTCTTTACCGTCGGGATCGACCCTCTGACGCCAGGGCCCGCCCCAGTGATGCAGCGCGATTGCCTCCCATTCGTTGTTGAAAACCGGCGATCCCGAAGCGCCTGGCTCCGTGTCGGCGACGTAATGCAGCACGAGATCCAGCCGGGCGACCAACTGGTTCTCGCGCAGAACGACTTCCTTGTAACGTCCGTCCGGGTGCTGGACGATGTTCGCGATTTCTCCCAATGCATGTTTGTCGTTTGCGTCGGAGAGCGCGCACCACCCGAAGTAATCCAACGATCTTGAGCCGTCGACTCTATTGCCGACCGCGATCAATGTGTAGTCGAGGCCGTTAACCGGGTCAGAGACAAACAATGTGTCCGGGTCGAGCTGGTAACGGCTCACGGCTTTCGGCTGCCGGGTCGAATCAAGCTCGTACTCAAATTCCAGGCAGAACTGCCGTGCCGCCTGCGGCGAACGGATCACGTGGTTGTTCGTAATCAATAGCCGGTCCGAAACCATGAAGCCGGTCCCCTGCGGCCGGCCGTCGCCAAACGCGACGCGCGCCACCGCCCTCGCTGCTGCTGCGCCGCGCTCGAGAAACGAAACGCCCACGAAGTCGATCGTGTTTCCGTAGATCGCTTCAGGCCCACGCTCCTTCAACACTTCCAATGCGATATCGCCGGGTGAGTAAGCCTGCGCGTGAATCCCGGCGCCGATGGCTTCCGCCTCTTTGCGCGACAGGCTCGCCTTCGCCTGCAGCCGCCGTACCAGGCGCTCAGGATCTGTTTCGGCAGCGAGCGGAAGGCCGATCGCCGCCATTCGCAGCGAATTGAGAATCTCGTACTTGGATCGGGCGATCCGGGCCAGTGCAACTTGCTCCACACTTTTATCCATCTGACCCTCCTCAATTCAATATGACGGTGTAAACCCGCGCATGTCTACGGAAAAATACCGACACCGACGATGGAAGAATCGTTTGACGCGGCGATGACGCGCCACGCGGTTCTGCCGGCCGACCTGGCAGCCCGGCGAAAATTCAGAGCCGGCGCCGCTGTTATCTGGGACAATCCAACCCTGCCGCATTCGGCGACGCTGATCGATCCCACGAATCCGCGCACCTTGTGGCGATGACCACAGAACAGGGGACAAGACATGAAACGCAGACTGTTACTGGCCGCATTCGCGGCCGCATTCGCGCTTCCGGCCGGTGCGCAGACCATCACACTGAACGGAGCATCGCAATTCAACGACGACCATGCGTTTACCAAGGCGTTGGTCAGGTTCGAAGAGCTGGTTAAAAAGTACTACGGCAAGCCGATCAACTTCGTGCTGCACAAGAACAGCGCGCTCGGATTGGAAAAACAGTACTTCGAGTACATGGCGCAGGGTAAGGCGGTCGATTATGCGATCGTGTCGCCCGCGCACATGTCGACATTTTCCAAGGCCGCGCCGTTCATCGATGCGCCGTTTCTGTTCAGGGACTTGGACCACTGGAACAAGGTGCTCGAAGCCGATGTTCTGAAGCCGGTTGCCGACGAGATCAATCAAAAGGCCGAGGTGATGCTGATCGGCTATGCCGGTGGCGGCACTCGCAACATCTTCGCCAACAAGCCGGTAAAGAACATGGCTGAGCTAAAAGGCCTGAAGGTGCGTGTGCAAGGTGCTCCGATCTGGTCGAAGACTTTTGCCGCCGCCGGCATGGCGCCAACGGTGATTGCCTATAACGAGGTCTACAACGCGATCCAGAACGGCGTGATCGCGGCGGGTGAGAACGAAGCGGCGGGCGTCGAGCAGATGAAGTTCTTCGAGGTCGCGCCCAGCCTCAACATGACGCAGCACGCGATCACAATCCGCCCGTTGTGCTTCTCAACCAAGACATTCAACAAGCTGCCAAAAGATCTGCAGGACGCGATTGTTCGAGCGGGCAAGGAAGCCGGCGCCTACGGCCGCCAGATCGAGTCGAGCGAGGACACTGCCAAGCTCGACGCGCTTGAGAAGGCGGGCAAGCTCAAGCGCATTCCGTTCGCCGATCGCGCCGCGATGAAGAAAGCGGTCGACCCTGTAATGGCCGAGTACGCCAAGGAGATCGGCGCCGAGCAGTTGCTGGCGAAAATCAACTCGCTATAGGCGAATCGCGCAGCGAATAACCACTCCGGGCAGAACGCCGGAGTGGTTTTTTGTTGCGCGGGACACCTGCGATGAGCTTCTGGCGCAAACTCACCGCCGGCTATAGCTGGCTGCTGTCGTGGCTGCTGGTGATTTCGGTCGCGATCCTGATTATTCCAGTGTCGCTGCAGATCTTCTCGCGCTACACCGCGTTGATTCCGAGTTACATCTGGACTGAAGAGATGGCGCGCTTCCTGTTCATCTGGATGATCATGATCGGCGCAATGATCGGCGTGCGCGAAGGCACGCATTTCGAAGTCGACCTGTGGCCGCGAGCTTGGACGGCGTGCGGAGGCTGCGGTGAGGCTCGTGGCAAGCCTTGGCGTGCTCGCGCTCGCGCTGGTGTTCGTGTGGGCCGGCATCGAGTTCACGCGCTTCGGCTGGAACCGTTTTTCGGAACTGGCCGAACTGCCGCTTGGATGATCCATGTCGCATGGCCGCTGACCGGCTTTACGTGGTTCGTGTTTCTCGGTGAGCAGATGTGGGACAACCTAGGTTCTCACGCCCGAGCAGCACGCATGAGCGAGCCGCCGGGCCGCCCCAAGGCGAGTGACGTCCCCCTTGAGGGGACCGCGCGTAGCGCCAGGGGGCAACAATGAGCGGCGCGCCTCTCAGCCCTGCCACGCTTCGTGGATCTTGTTCGGCGTGTTCTTTCGCTGATGTTCCTGCGCGTACCGGTCGCTTTCGCGCTCGGCCTGGCTTGCCTGCCGATCCTGTTGATCGAGCCCCATCTCGACACCGGGACGCTGATGGGCGAGACTTTTAATGCGTACAACTCGTTCATCCTGCTGGCGGTGCCGTTTTTCCTGCTGACCGCCAACCTGATGAACGTCGGTGGAATCACCAACCGGTTGATGCGCTTCTCGCGCGATCTGGTCGGCCACTTTCCCGGAGGGTTGGCGCAGGTGAACGTTGTGCTTTCGATCTTCTTCGCCGGCATCTCGGGTTCATCCACCGCCGATGCGGCGAGCCAGTCGAAGATCTTCATCGAAGCGCAGATCAAGGAAGGCTACGATCGTTCATTCTCGGTCGCCATCACGGCCGTGTCTGCCGTGCTGGCGGTGATCATTCCGCCGTCGATCCTGATGATCGTCTGGGGCGGGGTGCTGACCGTTTCGATCGGTGCGCTGTTCCTTGCCGGCATCATCCCGGGGCTGCTGATCGGTCTGGCGCAGATGGCGACTGTGCATGCGTATGCCAAGGCGCGTGGCTATCCGACTTATCCGCGCGCCACTTTCAACGAACTGGTGCGCGCCGCTTTCGTTGCGATTCCTGCACTGATGACACCGGTGATCATCATCGGCGGCAAAATCTTCGGCTGGTTCACTGCAACCGAGTCGGCGTGCATCGCGGTGCTGTATGCCGCCGCGCTTTCGATCGTGGTCTATCGCGAGATGAACCTGAAGGGCTTGCACGAAGCGCTGCTCGATACCGGCAAGCTCGCGGGCATCGCGCTGTTCTGCGTCGGCACCGCATCGGCATTCGGTTGGCTGCTCGCCTACTACCAGATCCCGAAGGCGATCCTGGCGGGGGTCTCGGCGTGGAACATGGGACTCACGGAAACCGGCTTCTTCATCGCGTTCGTATTCCTCGTGGTCGGATGTTTCCTCGATGCGATCCCGGCAATCATCATCGTCGGCACTATCCTGCAGCCGCTTGCGATGGCGGTCGGCATGGACCCGGTGCACTTCGCGATGGTCGGCATCGTGTCGCTCGCGTTCGGGCTGGTGACGCCGCCCTACGGCCTGTGCCTGATGATCGCGTGCGCGATTGCGAAGATCCGCATGATCGATGTCCTGAAAGACGTGATGATCATGCTGATGCCGATGCTCGGAGTGCTGGCGCTGCTGATCGTGTGGCCCGAAATCGCACTGTTCCTGCCGAGATTGATTTCTCCGGAGTTTTTGAAATGAGCAGCGCAAGCTTCAATCTCGATGGCCGTACTGCATTGGTGATCGGCGGTACCAGCGGCATCGGGCTCGAGATCGCACAGGGTTTACAGGCTGCGGGAGCGCGTGTGGTGGTCGCGAGCCGCGACACGAACAAGATCGCCACCAGCGTCGCCAAGCTAAAGCACAACGATGCGAAAAGCGTCGGCTACCCGGTGGACGCCGGCAATCGGGCGGACCTGAGTCGATTCGCGGCGCAGGTCTGGAGCGAACAGGGACCGATCGACATTCTGCTGAACGCGCAGGGCACCACAGTGATCAAGCCGGCCCTGGATTTCAGCGAAGACGAGTACGCACTCGTGATGCGCACCAATATCGACGGAGTGTTCTGGGCATGCACCGAATTCGGCCGCCGCATGGTCGAGCATGGAAGCGGCAGCATCGTCAACATCGGCTCGCTATCGTCGTTCCGCGGTTGGCCGGGCAGCAGCGTCTATGCGATGACCAAGGCGGCGGTGGTTTCGCTGACGCAGTCGCTCGCGGCCGAGTGGGCGAGCACGGGCGTTCGCGTCAACGCGATCGCGCCGGGCTTCTTTATGACGCCGCTGAACGAGAAGAAGATGTCCGAAGCGCGCAAGGCGCTCGCCATTGCGCGCACGCCGATGGGCCGTTTCGGAAAGCTTTCAGAGTTGGTCGGTGCAGCCGTGTATCTCGCCTCTGATGCGGCGGGCTTCACTACCGGCGCGACGATTGCAGTCGATGGTGGATTTCTCGCCAGCGGACTCTGATGCACTTGCGGTCGCTGTGCGACGGGTTCGGCGTTGAGGTCGTGGGCATCGATCTGGCGTCAGCACTCTCGAACTCAGAATTCGACGAGATCGAGCGTGAATTTTTCGCCGGCCAGGTGATGGTGTTGCTCGATCAACGCCTGACGCCAGCGCAGTTCCATGCATTCGCGCAGCGCTTCGGCCCGCCCGAGCCGCACGTCATCGATCAGTTTCATCATCCCGAATGCGCGGACATCCTGATCCTGTCCAACGTCATCAAGGATGGCCGGCCGACCGGTCTGGCAGACGCGGGCTCGTATTTTCATACCGACTACTCGTACCTGGATGTGCCCGCGCGCTGCACGATGCTGTATTCGATCGTCGTGCCAAAGGTTGGCGGCGATACGCTGTTCGCCAACCAGTACGCCGCCTATGATGATCTGTCCGCAGCGATGAAGGCGCGCATCGACAACCTGATCGGCTTGCACCACTACGGCAACCGCGACGATCTGGACGAAGCATCGCGCACGGTGGCCTCCGTATTGACCGACGAGCAGAAAAACAAAATGAACTGGGTCAGGCACCGCATCGTTCGGCCACATCCCGTCACCGGTCGCAAGGCGCTGTACGCGGTGTCGGGCAGTTCGTTCGGAATCGAAGGCATGCCCGATGACGAGGCGATCTCACTGCTCGATGAGCTGAAAGCACACGCGACGCAATCAAGGTACCAGTATCGGCTCAAGTACCGGGTCGGCGATGTGGTGATCTGGGATAACGCGTCGCTGCTG
>CAVSMM010000010.1:0-417548 GCA_963729165.1 uncultured beta proteobacterium | reverse complement strand
CAACACGGGTTGACGGTAATCAGGTTGCAGCCGTCGATCGCAAGCCGGAGATCGTGACGAAGGCACCGGACTCGGCAGATTACCTTATGCTTGCGACGCTGGACGTGACGCGCGCAGACCGGATCGAGGTGGCGCCGCTGCTGCCGATCATTTCGGTAGCTTTTACAGTCGGCGGGCCCCTAGTTTACCAGCTGCGGAGCGATCAGTTCGCATAACGATCGAGTGAGCGATTTAGGCTAAATGCGCGCTCGCTCCACAAGCATGAAAGATTATGAGCAATCACATCGAAGGAAAGTCATCGTCATCACCGGCGCCGCGGAGCTAGCCAACAGCATTACCGAGCCGGCTTTCGCGAAGAACATCCAGAAGTTCTATGAGGCGTTTTCGATTCCTGCCGATTCATTCGCGCGCGCGATCGACTTCGCCATGAGGCAATCGGACGATGTGGACGTAACAAAATTCTGTTCGGCCTCACGCGTCAGGAGCTTTAACGCCCAAATTTCACACTTAGAAGTCCTCTATTGGCACATTATGGGCCTTTCCCGACGCAGCTTTCTGAAAACCACGGCACCGTTGCTCGCCACCCCGGCGATTGTGCAGGCCGAAGCCGAGACATATTTAACTCAACAACAGGAATTTAACATGGAAATCAAAAGAGTTGGTTCACGACCCTCCGGCAAAGGGCCGGCCGATTGGTTCACCGGCACGGTGCGCATCGATCCCCTGTTCCAAGTGAACGCCCCCGCTCGCGCAGCCGGCGCAAGCGTCACCTTCGAGCCGAGTGCTCGCACCGCGTGGCATACCCATCCGCTCGGTCAAACCCTGATTGTCACCGCGGGCTGCGGTTGGGCGCAGCGCGAGGGCGGTCCGGTTGAGGAAATCCAGCCCTGGCGATGTGATCTGGTTTCCGCCCGGCATGAAGCATTGGCATGGCGCGGCGCCGACCACCGCCATGACGCACATCGCGATTCAAGAAGCACTCGACGGCAAGGTCGTCGAGTGGATGGAGAAGGTCAGCGACGAACAATATCGCAAGTGATCTCAGCATCCGAGTGACCTTCGAATTGTTTCCGGAGCTTGCCTCCTGATAACAAAGCCGCACGCGCTATTGGCTGCGGGCACCGGCATGGGTCTGGCGACACCCAGAGTCTTCGCGGAGACCAGAGGTGTGGTTTCGCTGGCAGCTCTTCACGACGATGCTCCGCTGCAGAAAGAACTGGTCTCCAGCCGGCTACAAAGCGATTGGCGTTCGATGGCCGGGGATTCGTTGGCCAGCATGTCCACAGGTATCGGTGTGTCGTGATCGGTGACGGCGGGGGTCGGCTTGATCGCTGCGCGGTTCACCGGCAGATGAGTGCCAAGCGGATCATCGGGATTGAGCCGTCACACATCGCACGCTCATTAAGGTCAAGAGGTATCTACATCCAAGGCCGTCCTAATTGCGTCCCCGAGGGTTCATCGCTGAGACCGAGGATATCTCGAAGCGTTACTGGCCGGCTGAACGTCACGCGCCTGAACTCCCCTCGGGATGACACCAGGCCTTATGATCCTCCTCAAAAAAGTTACGGGCACGTGTTAGACGCGAGTCAGCAATGAAAAAGTATAAAGTCGAACAACAGCCCGTGCCAGAATTGGAGTGAAGCTTGTCCAACGCAGAGTCGAAGTCGTAAGAGATTGCTTTGGTCACGGCGAGATCGCTGCTGGCGCGTCGGTCGCCGTTCGGCTTCGCTGTCAACAACAATCTCATGAACACGCCCAATCGAACGAGCGCTGCAGCGTTCTCTCGTTATGCGGCCGGCGAGGTTGTGGCGGACAGCGCTTCCCTTCAATGGAAAGAGCTTTTCGTGCGGCGTTACCGATTTCCCAATGTGGTAGATCGTTTCCTCGTGCCCGCGACCCCCGAACCGTTGATTTCCTGCAGCTTCGCGGGCTCGGCCGAGTTCCGGGAGCGCGAGATTGGCGGGGCTTGGCTGCAACGGCAGATCGGCCCCGGCTACATTTTCGTCACCCGCTCAAAGACACCCTATGAAGTGTGCCACACTTCGCCTGTGGGAGAGGAACTCGAAATTGTCCAAGTCCACATTGCGGTGGATCGGTTCCTTACGGCTTTGGAACTGGAGTATCCGGGCAAGACTGACGAGGTAGAGGTGATCGACTTCGCTGGGCGCGATGAAGCCCTCGCGCATCTTTGCTTTGCCTGTGTCGAGATGGTCTCCGCACGGACACCGGGCAAGAGCAGACGCGTCGCAGACCTGGCGCAACTGTTCGCTTCATATCTCGTCGAAAAATACATCACCGCAGCCGCGGAGAAGCCCGATTTCCAAAGTGGCTTGCCAATTTGGCGACTACGCAAAGTGGAGGATCATGTGCGCGAGCAACTCGCTGAAGAAATTTCGGTCGAGACGCTCGCGGAGTTGGTGGAACTGAGTCCGTTTCACTTTTCTCGCGTGTTCAAGCAGGCGACGGGAATGTCGCCGCTGCAGTTTGTGAAGCGCGAGCGGATCACCCGCGCGCAGCAACTCATCCGCGAAACCTCGCGCAGTCTGATCGAAGTCGCGTTGGAGGTTGGCTATACCAGTCCGAGCCATTTCGCGAAAGTCTTTCGCCGCGTGACCGGTGTGACACCGACCGAGTTTCGTAGCACCCTCTAAGGGCTAGTGCGGTAATTTTCCCGCAAGAACGCGCTAGGTTACGCAGGATCGGGCGAGAAGGAAAAGGCGCGATGTCGGATACTGCTGCCATGCCTGAACAGCTTCAGGCGCAGCTAAACGCAAGAACCAATGAAAAATCTCGTTATGTCGCTAGCACTTCTGGCCGGCCCATTCTCTGCAATGGGGGCTGATATGTCCAATGGGGCAAATAATTTTTATAAAAGCGATAAGGTAACCGCGCAAAAGGTTACCTTTAAGAATCAATACAACATGAACGTCGCGGGGAATCTTTTCATTCCCAAAAGTATAAAGCAGAGCGCAAAAAATCCCGCGATCGTTGTCGGACATCCGATGGGGGCAGTGAAGGAGCAGAGCGCGAATCTGTATGCCCAAAAATTGGCTGACCAGGGATTCGTTACCTTGTCTTTGGATTTGCCCTTCTGGGGAGAGAGCGAAGGGCAGCCTCGCAACGCGGTTTTGCCGGATGTTTATGCCGAGGCTTTCAGTGCTGCGGTGGATTTCCTGGGCACCAGACCATTTGTCGACCGGGCTCGGATTGGCGTTCTTGGGATTTGCGGAAGTGGGAGCTTTGTCATCAGCGCGGCCAAGATCGACCCGCGAATGAAGGCCATCGCGACGGTGAGCATGTATGATATGGGCGCTGCCAACCGCAATGCGCTCAAGCATTCCCTGACCCTCGAACAGAGAAAGAAGATCATCGAAGAGGCGGTCGAACAGCGCTATGCAGAGTTTACTGGCGGTGAGACCAAATACACCAGCGGAACGGACCATGAACTGAATGAAAACACCCACCCCATTCAGTGTGAGTTTTATGACTTCTACCGCACTCCCAGAGGGGAGTTCACGCCCGAGAGCAGCTCGCCGACACTCACCACGCACCCCACGCTCAGCAGTAACATCAAGTTCATGAATTTCTATCCGTTCACGGACATTGAGACGATTTCTCCTCGTCCAATGCTTTTCATCACGGGTGAGACCTCCCATTCCAGAGAGTTCAGTGAAGAGGCTCACGAGCGTGCCGGTGAGCCCAAGGAACTGGTCATCGTTCCCAACGCCGGACACGTTGACCTCTACGACCGGGTGCAACTTATCCCGTTCGACAAGCTCACCTCCTTTTTCACCGAGCATCTGAATCTGAATAGGGTGATGCGCGTGGATGAGCGCAGCAGCACCCTCTGAGGCGCTGGCAGCCTCAATGCCGACACCTTTACTCGTTGCTGAGTGGCCTGCCGATGGCATTGGCCGTGGTGACGCTGGGCCTATTAGCAGTCGGGAACATCTTCTGTGGAGTCGCAGCCCTGATGATCGCTTGGGGGACACTCAGCTCGGCGATCCCGGTGGCCTGTTTTACCTGGCTAACGAGAGGCATTAGGGACGAGCCGGAAAGCGGCGGCGGACTAATGGTGGCGTCGATTCAGCTCTCAATCATGCTGGGTGCGGCATTCGGGGGATTGCTTCTGGACCACATCTCGATCGCGGAAACACTGATCGGCGGCACGATCCTCCTAGCTCTTGCATCGCTGATCGTGGGTAACGGCGACCGCGTTCGCCGCGCGTATCCGGCTGAGAAAGCATTGACTGCGCGCATGCTCGGCGCGCCAGAGCAGCTCTGCTAGAGGCCTGAATCGGGATGTGAAGGAGAAAGGGCACGCCGTTTCCCAGTGGCAATCATGGGCGGAGCAGGCACACACTTTCGTCGGACGAATATTGCAACGAATAGTCGATATTCCGCTGATGCTTAAAGCAACGGAGAATTAAAGATTATGAGTAATAACATTGAAGGAAAAGTCGTTGTCATCACGGGCGCAAGCAGCGGCCTCGGGGAAGCAACCGCCCGGCTTCTCTGTGCGCACGGCGCGAGCATTGTTTTGGGTGCCCGTCGCGTGGATCGCCTGCTGTCATTGGCCGACGAGTTAACCGGCCACGGTGGCAAGGCGCTCCCCGTAGAGACGGATGTGACCCAGTAAGGCGAGGTGAAGAGATTGGTTGATACCGCCGTGCAAAGGTTCGGGCGTGTCGACGTCATGATTAACAATGCCGGCCTGATGCCGCAGGCGCCACTGGAGCGCCTCAATATTGAGGATTGGAACCGGACCATCGACGTTAATATCAAAGGCGTGCTTTACGGGATCGCCGCCGCATTGCCGCATATGAAGCAGCAGAAAGCTGGTCAATTCATCAATGTCGCCTCTGTGGCAGGCCATAAGGTCGGGCCTTGCGCTGCGGTCTACGCGGCGACAAAGCATGCCGTCCGGGCGCTCTCCGAAGGGCTGCGGCAGGAAGTAAAGCCTTACAACATCCGCACCACCGTGATCTCACCGGGCGCGATGGTGACGGAACTGCCGAGCAGCGTCACCGAGCCGGACGTCGCCGAGCGCGTCCGCAAGCATCACAAGGAGTTCGGAATCCCTGCCGACTCATTCGCGCGGGCAGTCGCATTCGCCATCAGCCAGCCGGAGGAGATGGATGTGAGCGAGATCGTGTTCCGGGGCACGCGCGAGGAATTTTAGGCCCAGTAATCTGCAAATGCGGCACGACATCGACAAGCGACCGCATGGTAGAGTCAGAAGAAACTGAGAAAGTGCGGGACGTCCTCCAGGCGCTTAGTCGCGCCTTAGCGGTAACCGATTGCCGATTACTCTTCCGCTCCTTGGCTTCCTCGACCGTGTAGCGGACGACTGGAGCCAAGTTCAACATTTGACTCTTCCAACCTTTCAAAGCCTTCGAACTTAACTTCCACACGCCCTCGCGGAGGGCGCGAGATGAGGATTGGCCTCAAGTATTTCAACAATTCAGGTATCGTTGCTTCGCGTTCCACAAAACCGATTTTCAAACCGGCTGACTTACACGGTTTCCAAATCGCCGCTGACACGCGTGTCCAGACCATGCCCCTTTAAGCTGGTCTGGAACCAGTAATCAAACCGTCGGAATGGAGTCTTCTTGCGAAGTCTCTCCGGCAGATGGCGCGCCCACGTCCTTAATAGACGGCGCGACTGCGGGAGGTCGAGGTTTTCCGGGATGCGCAGGGCGAACTGTTCGTTGACGACGATGTGCTCGGAATAGCCGCCGAAGGTGGGTCCCCCGATATAGGGCTCGGTCGAGCCATAAGTCTGGATTTGTGTCGGGGAAGACTGCTCGTTGCCCGCGCGGCAGTGCGGACAGCTCAGATCCGCATCGACCATGCAGCCAACGCCCGCGAGATCGCCGGCTTGGAATTTGGTAACCTTCGGTCCGACCGCCGTGACCCGGCCAACGATCTCATGACCCGGGACGGCCGGATACTCGGTGAAGCTCCATTCGTTGCGTGCGAAGTGGATGTCAGAGTGGCAAACGCCACAGTAGAGAATCTCGATTTTAACATCCAGATCGGTTGGCTTTCGGCGGGGAATAGTGGCGGGAGCGAGCGCTGCGGTCGCGGATTCGGCGGAGTAGGCTTTGCGGTGATGGATGCGGGATGGCTCATGGTTTCATGATAGGGTTTTGATGATCTTCGCAGGGATTCCGCCCACGGCTGTATGATCGGGAACGTCTTTGGTGACGACCGCGCCAGCCGCCACGATGGCGTTTTCCCCGATGGTCACGCCTTGCATGATGGTGGCATTGGCACCGATCCACGCGTTCTTTTTGATATGAATCGGCGCCACGGTCAGCGAGTGCCTGTTTTCTGGCGAAACGGGGTGCCCTTCGGTGAGCAGGCTGACTTTGGGAGCGATGAAGACGCGGTCCTCGATGGTAATTCCTCCGAAATCCAGAAAAACACAGTCGAAGTTGATGAAGACGTTTTTCCCGATTTTCGTATGCTTCCCGTAATTGACGTGGAATGGGGGGAAGATCGCGCTGCTTTCGTCGATTTCCGTGCCCGTGATCCGGCTTAGCAAGGCGCGCATTTCCTCCGGGTCGGTGGACTGATTCAATTGCAGGAGCAATTTCCTCGTGGCGAACGAGGCGTCCCGAAGTTTGTGGTATTCGGGGTCGTCGAAGGGGACGGTTTCGCCGTTCCGAAGTCGCGCGAAAATATCGGGCGCTTGTTTCATGCGGTTGAAATGGGAAGCGGTCGCGCGTCAGATTGCGACGCGCCCTGACGCGCGACGAAGCATCACTTCAGGTTCTTGGTGTAAAATCCCGTGAGTTTGTCGAAGGGGATTTTGCCCATATTATCATACAAATCCACGTGGTCTGCTTCGGGCACAATCACCAATTCCTTGGGGTCGGAAGCCATCTCATAAACATCTTCGGAATAATAACGTGAGTGGGCATTTTCTCCCGCCACCAACAGAATCGGGCGTGGGGAAATCATTTCAATGTTTGCATACATCGGGAAGCTGAAGAACGACATTGGCGTTGTGGCTGTCCACGCCGTTGTAGAGTTGATGCCTCTTGGATGGAAACCACGCGGGGTTCTGTAATAATCGAAGAAAGCAACCAAAACGGGGTCTGGATTCTCGGGCAAGGCCTCGGGAAGGATGCAATCTCCCTTTACGATATTGCCATTTTTGTCAAACGGGACTTCGTGATAGCCTAACGAATAATTGCCATTTTCCGCATCCACCCAACGCTGCTGACTGATGTAATCAATAACCTTTTGGCGCTGTTCCTTTGTATAACTATCCTTATAACCGCGGCTCATGCTGCGGGACATATCATACATGGAAACCGTGGCTACCGCTTTAATGCGCGTATCGCTGGTGGCGGCAGTCAGTGCCATACCGCTGTAACCACAAATTCCTAAAGCACCGATGCGGTTACGGTCAACGGAAGCCTGCAATCCGAGAAAATCCACCGCCGCGCTGAAATCCTCGGTATTGATATCCGGCGAGGCGATATGACGCGGCTCGCCACCACTCTCTCCGGTGTAGGACGGATCGAAAGCCAGCGTGACGAATCCGCGTTCCGCCATGGCTTGCGCATACAAGCCCGAGGACTGTTCCTTCACCGCGCCAAAGGGGCCGCTAACAGCAATCGCCGCCAAGCGTTTGTCGCCACGATCCTTCGGCTGATACAGGTCGGCGGACAGAGTGATGCCGTAGCGGTTCTTGAAGGTGACCTTCTGATGCTCAACCTTTTCGCTCTTAGGGAAGGTTTTGTCCCACTCGTCATTGGATTTGGCGAAGGTAGAGAATGAGGTGGCCATAAGTGTCAGTGTTGTGATCAGATGTTTCATGGTTATTGGTTTTTTCATCGGGTTCATGGTAAGTCTCTTCACCGGGGCCATTATAACCCCGTCAACGCCACACCGCTCGCGTGATTCTGCTCAGCCTGTCGCGATCCTGCTAAAATTTTCCGTGGGCACGTCGCGCAGCGTTCTCTCCCGATACTCGTGGGGACTGATCCCTGTTTCCTTGCGGAAGACGTGGGCGAAATGGCTGGGGCTGGTATAGCCGACATCCATGCCGATCTCGATGATGGGCTTCGTTGTCTCACGCAAAAGCTCTGGGCTTTCGACATCCGCAGGCGGATGAAATACTGGGAAGGTGAGCAGCCGGTGTTGCCCTTGAAGAGACGGGAAAAGTGTGACTCGCTCATTTTGACCGCTGCCGCCAATTTTCCGACGTTGATGCCTTCATCAAGAGAAGCGTCCATCATCTTCAAGACCCGGTGCAGTTGAAACGCGGGAAGCGAGGTGGAACGATGAGGGCGCCGGTTTTCAATCATCGGACAGCGTGAACTCGTTCTGATCGAGGATGCTGTACCCGCCCGCAGAGCTTGCGGCGGCGATCCCGTTGCACGAACGAAAAGCTGGCGGTTTGCTTGCGCTCGGAAAGCTCCCGACCGCAGCATTTCCATGAAAGGAAAGGATCGTTGAATCGCCGGACAGCATTGAACTCTTTTAATTGAGGCGATTTTGGCACCCGGCCCGACCAAACCGCTCCCTTAGTCGCCTGACGAAAAGCTGGAAAGGCCGATTGTCGCGTGCATGACAAGGATCAGAACGTGACCGGCCCGATGGACCGCTCCACACCGTTAGCATTCAGTATCAGGGTCTGGCCGTGTGATTAAGCCAACACGAACACCCGGTTCAGATCTGATGCGTCTTCCGTTCTGCCCCCAAGTCTCTTGAATACCAGCTGTGCGTTCGTCCCGTTACTTATCGTTCTCGAGTAGCTCGATAATCAGTTTCAAATCCCTTAGCGTGTCGATGTAGGCATAACGGCCGCCGGTATACTCGCCTTTTTGGAGCAGCGGCATCTGCTTGCGTTCGAGCACCGCGATTTTGTCTTTCATTCCCTCAATCTCGAACGAAATGTAATGTGGGCCTTCGCCATTCTTGTCGAGCGATTCCCGCCAGGTGCTCGGGTTGTGGTCCGGCTCGATCAATTCTATCTCAAGGGACCCCATGTCGAAGAACGCCAGCTTCGCTCTTGCTTCAGAACGCTTCCCTCTGTATTCGGTCTACGCTTTATCGACCGCATCGGTGAGAAACCAATCAGGCTTCTCAATGCCAAAAAAATCTGCATATGCTTGAGACGTCTTTTCAATATCGTGCACGAGAATGCCGATTAGCGTGATGACTCTCGTGCCCAGAACGTTGTTGTTCCATTTCGAACCTCCGAAGCGAAGGAAAGGATGACCATCTTCTTTATTCTAGTCAACCAGCCGTTGTGAACGCTTAGATCTTTCGCTTGTTTCCATTGCACGATCGATCGCCTATGTCTTCGTCCGTTTCGTGGGCATTGGTGTTCCCCAGGGGCCGAAAGCGAATACCATTTCTTCACGGCTGAGGGAAACCGCTTGACCAAAAGCCCCCAATCGATTCGCGCGGGTATTCCAAACGTGGACTGCATCTTCGCTGGGTGCTTAAGAAGCCGAGCCACGGAGTTCCGCAATAGGCTCCGATAGGCTGGCATCGATTTTTTCAGCAAGAATGCGCTAGGCGGAGCAGGATCGGGCGAGAAGGGAAGCGCGTAATGTCGGACACTGCTGCCGTGTCTTGAAACTGCTTCGGCACCGCACAACGACATCGAACAGATAAACATTGCGAACCTGAACCGCCCTTCTCTGGCTGTGCAGCCCACACGCAAGCTTTGTGATCGGCCACGCTCCCCGTTGTCGATGGCGGGTACACGGTCCGATAGCCAGCAAAGATAAAAGGAGACAAACTATGAAAGGAACTGTTCTCTACGGTCCGCGCGACTTGCGTTTCGAGGAGCGCGAGGCGTCGACCATCATCGAGACAACCGATGTCATCCTCAGGCTCTACGGCCACCTGCATGTGCGGTAACGATCTCTGGCCGGACACGCCGATGGAATCGAGCAAAACTGGGCAGATCAGGAAGGCCAGCGTCGGTTGGCTTTGCGCCGGCCGGATCGTAACCACTCTGCTCGTCATCGCCTGGTCCGTCCTTTCGGCGGCCCCGACGCGGGCGGCCGACGACACCGAGCAGGTCGTCCTCGCCGCCCACGAGAGACGTCGGGCAGCTACGCTCGCCGGCGATGTCGCCTCGCTCGACTCGATGATGACCGACGATCTCACCTTCATGCACGCGAATGCGGCGGTGGAGACGAAGGCCGAGTTCCTCGACGCCCTGAAGACCGGCAGTACAAGTACCAGTCGCTCACCGACGAGGAACACCGGGTGCGCGTCCACGGCGACACCGCGATCGTCTCGGGGACGTGTCGCATCCTTCTGACCGCGTCCGGGAAGGACATCGACATTCGTGTCGGCTTCACCGAACTCTGGGTGAAGGAGCGCGGAGCCTCGCGGATGGTCCTCTGGCAGGCGACCCAAGTGCCCTAGCCAAACATCAACTTTGCAAACAACCCAAAATTCACTCGAAAACCACGGCTCGTCCATGGACCGTCGAAGATTTCTTGTAGCAGGACTAGGGTAGGCTTTGGGGTAGCCGCAGGTCCTCTTTTGGCAACCGCAAGGTCCATCGCGCAAGCCCCTGAACCCTCGGAAGAACAAACTTCGGCGCCATCTCCTTTGAACACCAACCGGAAAGCTCGTATTTTCATCACCGGCTCCGCTGACGGACTTGGGCATGCTGCGGCTAAAACGCTGCTCGCTGATGGATACCAAGTCGTCGTCCATGTTCGCTCCCAAGCTCGCCTCACCGCCGTGCGAGACCTTGTGGATCAGGGAGCCATCCCGACAATCGGGGATCTTTCAGATTTCGCGCAGACGCGAGACCTCGCCAGCCAAGTCAATAAGATCGGCCAGATGGATGCAGTGATTCATAACGCGGGTGTTTACTCAGGTCCACAAGTGCTTCCAGTGAACATCGTTGCTCCGTATTTACTCACGGCGTTAATCCGTCGCCCCAAACGGCTGATCTATTTGAGCAGCGGTATGCACACCGGTGGACGAACAACCCTGAGTGGCATGGACTGGACTGGTCGCACTTCCACTGGTTCCTACTCGGACAGCAAGCTTTTCGTGACGACCCTTTCCGCAGCCGTCGCTCGAATTTGGCCTGACGTTCTCAGCAACTCTGTCGATCCGGGCTGGGTGCCTACCAAAATGGGGGGACCCAATGCGCCGGATGACCTGCGGCTGGGACATCTTACTCAAGAGTGGCTCGCTACTAGCGATGATCCTGAAGCGCTTACGAGCGGAGGGTATTGGCATCATCAACGACGAGTTAAGCCGCATCGCGCTGTCCACGATACAAAGTTCCAAGCTCAGTTGCTCGACGAACTCGCTCGCGCAACAGGCACTCCGCTGGCGTGATTGATAAGTCTGAAGTCATATTTGACCATTGGCAGCAAATGTTAGGAATGCCCAGCCTGACGCGCTTGGGTTCGGGTGGAGTTTTATAAAAGTGGCCTCCTCCCGATTATCTCGGCTCAGGCGGACACTTTCGTCGGACGAATTTTGCAACGGGTAGTCATATACGGCCAGGCGAAGCCCGCGCGCTCTTTTGTCATGGCTATACGTCTTTGCTCTCTTCTTAATGGGAGCGCTGTTAAAGGCGTAAACTTTCATCGATACCGTCGTGTATCGCAGCGCGATCAGCGTGGAGTTCGGCTTATGTCGGCTTGGTCGCGCTGGGCTTTAGCCTGACTGAAGTTGTTATCGTAACAATGCCTTTTCAACGCTTGGTTGGACTCGGTCTTGGCTGGGACGACGACAACCCGGATGTGACGAAAACATATTCCTCGGTAACCTCCAAAAGATTCAACCGTCTTTCTCCCGCATACAAGGAACACAACATAACCATTGCTGGAACCCGCACATAGTTGCCGGCTCCCTTCAGCGCTATCCCCGCGCGAGCAGCTAACTGAGTGAAGCCACCGTGCAGCATCTCTGCGCAGGTGCGCAAACTCGTGTTCAGCGTCAATCGCCTTCACTCATTAGCTGCGAATAGAACGCTAGCGGCGGCAAAGCGCTCGGTCCGGATGTTAGGTCTAGCTCAACTCTCTTGTTTTTTTGCCATTCAAAGCTGACCTAGGCGTCCATTGAAGTAAGATATCAACGTGAAGCGCAGGCCAACATTCCGAAAGAAAGATTATCCGGTATCAAAGATTCGCCGCTATTTGGAAGCGGGTCCCGTGGTGCTGGTGAGCTCGGCATGGAAGGGAAACATGAATATCATGACGATGGGCTGGCACATGGTCTTGGACTTCTCTCCATCGCTCGTAGCCTGCTGCATCTCGAGTGCCAACTACAGCTTCGAGATGATCCGCCGCAGCCGGGAATGTGTGATCAATTTACCAACTAACGCTCTGGTGGATGAGGTGATCGGGATAGGCGATTGCTCGGGCGCGCGGGTGAATAAGTTCAAAGCATTCAGCCTAACGCCCGCTCCTGCCGCAAAGGTCCGCGCGCCGTTAATCAATGAGTGCTATGCCAATTTTGAATGCCGTCTGGCCGACAGCAGCCTCATTTCAAAATACGGCCTGTTCATCTGGGAGATAGTCAAAGCCCATGTCGCCATCTCTCCGAAATATCCAAGAACCGTGCACTACCGCGGCGAGGGCGTCTTCATGATCTCCGGCCCGTCGATTAACCTACGTAAGAAATTCAAAGCGGAGCATCTTTGAAAACGATTTTGCTCAAGCACTAGAAAGAACGGCCCGCACGAGGCTCGACGCCTGTTAGGAGAGCACACCTTTGCGCAAGAATATGACAGGCACCGCAAAATTTAGAGCAGCGCTTGGTTGATGGTCGATGGTCTAACCGAGCTCAATGGTTCAAGTGGCAAAAGAACGACTAGCTAATCAGTTGCTATTGCCACATACCTTTAGCTTAAAGACCAGAGTTCAAAGTGAAGAAACGAAAACTTGGAGACGATGACCTGGACGTTCCGACATCCGGTGTGTGCCGCCGAAGATGGTCATTCCGTCGCTTCGCAACGTCGTGAGCGAGCGCCGTCCATGGGCGAAAGGATCACGCATATGCTCCCGGCATGAGCGCTGAGATGACGTACGGGCACTTGGGTCGCTCGGGTCTGCTGGTCAGCCGGATTGGCCTCGGGACCATGAACTTCGGTTTCACGATAGACGAATCGACCAGTTTTGCGGTCATGGACACCGCCACTGACGCCGGCATCAACTTCTTCGACACCGCCGACGTCTATGGCGGCTTGCAGTCGCCGGATATGGAAAAGGGATACGGCATCTCGGAAGAGACCATCGGCCGGTGGCTCCGGCGCAGCGCGCACCGCGACGACATCGTCCTGGCCACGAAGGTATACCAGCCGATGGGACTTGGCCCGAACGACCGTCGGCTGTCGGCCTATCACATCAGGCGCGCGTGTGAAGCGAGCCTACGGCGGCTGCAGACGGATCACATTGATCTGTATCAGATGCACCACGTGGACCGGGCCACACCGTGGGAGGAGATCTGGCAGGCGATGGAGCAGCTGGTTCGCGAGGGCAAGATCAGTTACGTCGGCAGCAGCAACTTCGCCGGCTGGGACGTGGCCCTCGCCCAGTCCGCCGCCTCGGCGCGCCACTTCACGGGCCTGACCTCCGAGCAGAGTCTCTATAACCTCGCCGTGCGAGCCGTGGAGCTGGAGCTAATCCCCGCGTTGCGCACCCTCGGCATCGGGCTGATCCCGTATAGCCCGCTCCACGCGGGCCTGCTTGCCGGCGTGCTCGCAGTCAGCGAAGGGCGCAACTCGAACGATTTGATGCAGCATCGCATCGAAGCACACCGTGACCAGCTTGAAGCGTATGAAGGTCTGTGCCGGGAGTTGGGTGTGAAGCCGGCGGACGTGGCGCTGGCCTGGCTGCTGCGAAACCCTGTCGTCTCCACCACGATTGTTGGAGCGATGACGAGCGAGGAGCTGCGCTCGGACCTCGGCGCGCTGTCGGTGCAGTTGGACCACGAGGTCATGGAACAACTCGACCGGATCTGGCCGGGGCCGGGGGAAGCCCCGCAGGTGTACGCGTGGTGAGGTCGTCTTGGCGGCCGTCGTCTACCGCGCAAGTCTCCGCTCCACCCCCGCCGTCACGCTGCTGTGGAAGAGGTGGAAGCTGCCGCTCGCGACCGGGACCAGTTCGAGGTGTCACCAAAGGTGCGCCCAAACAAGCCATAGCCCTCGAGCCGCACCGACTTCTTGCTGGCGAGATAATGACGGACGACCGGTTCCGAGTCGCCGCTATGCATCTCCCAGGCCAAATCGATTAGCTTAGCTTCATCGACGGTGAGGCGCAGGTTTTGACGAAGATGTTCAGCCCAGGTCGAGACGATAAATTCCAGCCGGAAGACGCCGGGCCGCTCCAGACACTCGTCGACCCGGCAATGGAAGGCTCCATTTCGCCTGAAGGCCGCCTTAACCTCCTGCATGAGAATCTGAAATCGTTGTCGTTTCTCGTTTGGTATTGAGTATTCGACCGTTACTGTGATCGGCCCGTCGTCGTCCTCAGGATGCGAGGGGAAATCGTGGAGCGGATCGACTGGCGCTGGTTCGACTCTGACTTCGGAGGCAAAGTTGATGGAGAACCGGAATCCAAAAGCCAACACCATGAGGGCGAAAACTGCCGCGGCCGTAAAGGTCAGACTGGAACCGGCATTGGCCACCCCTGCCCCCCAGATGAGTGCCCCGATCGCGATGCCAGCTTGTCCTAACATGATCTGAAACGAATTCATTCGCCCGCGGACCCATGCCGGCATCAGACGCTGTCCAGCCACCCAAAGCTCGTAGCCTCCCAGCGCCCAGGCTACGCCCGCCAGTGTTGCGCAGGCCATCAAGAGGGGCACTTGGCGCATAAAAGACATCGTCAGCAGCACGGCGACCATTATTGCCATAGAGATCGAGAGGATTGCATTCGGCGAGGTCCGCGCTCGCAGGTAGGGAAGCGCGAACACTGCTCCAGCGAGGGAGCCGACGCCCACGCACGTAAAGACCAGCCCGAGTTGAGAAGCAGAAAGGTGTATCTCTTTGAGCGCGATGACTGGCAGGAGCGCTGGAACAATCGAAATCACCAGGGAAAAGAGGAGATTTCGGATATGAATGAGCTTCACGCCCTGGGAATGGTGCGCATAGCGCAACGCACTGATAAATGACTCCGTGAAGTTTTCGCGGAGCGCGGTGGTTTCCGTCTGGCGCGGCTTCCATTGCCACACGGCAACAGCGACGACAAGAAACATGAATGCGTTGATGGAAATGAGGAGTGGCGCACCGGTCAAGGGGAGCAGAAGACCACCCAGAGCCGGACCAATGATTCCAGCAAGGTTCATTTGCACACCGCCAAGTGTGATTGCGGAGGGTAGCTCCTCTGCATCGACGATATCCGGAATGATCGCTCCCATCACCGGGGCGGCAAAGGCAATCCCCATGCCCAGGGCGAAAATGCAAACAAGCACAGAAATTGAGTTAACTACTCCTGTCCAGGCGCCAAGAGCGAGGAAGACTGAGCAGGCCCCCTGCCAGAGGACCGCACTGACAATGACCGCACGCCGATTTACGATGTCGGCAACGGCCCCGGCCGGAAGCGTGAAAATGAAAAACGGAACAGCAGCCGCGGTAGCCATGAAAGAGAGTTGAAACGCGGAAGCGCCAAGATCGTGCATCAACCACGTCGAAGCCATATCCTGCGCCGCCACAAAGGTGCCCGACAGCACATTGGCGCACCAGAGAAGGCAAAACGCTGGATTCCGAAGTGCAAACCACGTCGAGGTCGTTTGCGCATTCATTGTGAAAAGATACGGCTGCGGGCAAGTCTTAGAGGCATGTTCAAAGTCGCTCAATTGCTGGGAGCGTGACAGCATCAGGCTCCCCTGCTGGACCACAAGCTGAGATCTCGGACCACCACGAAATCCCCAGCGCTGCATTCTCATTCCAGAGCCTCATGGCTACGTTCGGCTTACCAGCATCCGTTGTTGTCGCGGGTCCGCTGGAAAAGTCTTCTGAAAGTGGCAGGGGCATCGCGTCCGTAAGAATGCGACAGGCGCCACCTGCGCCCGCAGACAGCCACGCCCAGCTCGCAGGCGGACGTCCCGCCTTGCGACGACAAAACGTCTGCTCATCCACAGCCTCTGAAGAGGCCTGCCGTGGCGCGATTTTTTCCCGCAAGAATGCGCTAGGCTGAGCAGGATTGGGCGAGAAGGAAAGCCGACAATGTCGAATATTGCTGCCGTGCCTGGAACTGCCTCAGGCGCAGCAAAAGGACATCGAAAACATGCAAAAGCGTAAACTTTGGAAAGAACAATTTGGAAGTCCGGCCCGTCGGGAATGGCCGCAAGGAGCGAACTCTGGGCAAGCCTCCAGTGATGCCGAATCGCGGCAGATTCGCTGCGGGCCTTGCCGTGGCATCTCGCCCCTTGTTGATAGGCTCCTGCCTATCGCATTGGGTATGACCCGCAAGGAGCAGAACCAGGAGACGGCGCTGATTCCGAACGTCGGAGTGGTTTTCACAGTTGGCGGACCGCTGGTTTACGAAGAGGGTGGACAATCCGTCTCCATGAGCGAGGGAGCTTTGGCCACGCTCGTTGTCGATAGGGATTACGCGGCAGAATAAGCGCCAAAACTGAAGGAGATTAGCTTTGAAAGGAACCATTCTCTACGGTCCGCGCGACGTGCGTTTCGAGGAGCGCGACGCGCCGACAATCATCGAGCCAACCGATGCCATCGTCAGGATCTCGGCCACCTGCGTCTGCGGATCCGACCTTTGGCCCTACCGTGGCATCAGCCGGTTCCCAGAGCCGAGCCCGATGGGACACGAATACTGCGGCATCGTCGAGGAGGTCGGCAGTGCGGTCACCTCAGTCAAGCCCGGACAGTTCGTTATCGGATCGTTCGCGACCTCCGACAACACCTGTCCACACTGCCGGGCCGGCTACCAGTCATCGTGCATCCACCGCGAGTTCATTACCCGGGCGCAGGCGCCACTGCTGCGCGTGCCACTGGCCGACGGGACGCTGGTGCCGACCCCCGGCATGCCGTCGGACGACATGATCCCGAGCCTGCTGACGATCTCCGATGTGTTTGGGCACCGGCTGGTTCGCCGCCGATGCGGCCAACGTGAAGCCCGGCATGACCGTCGCAGTCGTCGGTGACGGCGCGGTCGGCCTCCTCGCGGTGCTGTCCGCCAAGCAGATGGGTGCCAAGCGGATCATCGCGATGAGCCGCCACGAGGCGCGACAGAAGCTGGCCCGCGAGTTCGGCGCGACCGACATCGTGACCGAGCGCGGCGACGAGGGCGTTGCGCGCATCAATGAGCTGACCGACGGAATCGGTGCTGACGCGGTGCTCGAGTGCGTCGGCACGCAGGACTCGATGATGCAGGCGATCCATTCGACCCGCCCGGGCGGGTCCGTGGGCTACGTCGGCGTCCCGCACGGAGTAGAGCTCGACGGCGAGGGGCTCTTCTTCACCCACGTCCGTCTCCATGGCGGCCCCGCGCCGGTGCGCCGCTTCCTGCCCGAGCTGATCGACCTGGTGTGGAACAGAAAGATCAACCCCGGCAAGGTCTTCGACCTGACCCTGCCTCTCGACGAGGTGGCGGAGGGCTACCGCGCGATGGACGAGCGCCGCGCGATCAAGACGCTGCTGCGTCCGTAATTCAAGGAGGTGCTATGTGCAAGCCATACGCGTTGTTTCAAATGAACTATCGAGATCCAAACTCCAAAGATGAGAGCAGCCCGTCGGGGCTGGATAGGCGGGAGAAAATAATGAAAGAAAGCAACGACGAAGATAAAACTGAACAATCAAGACCGGTAGGTCACTCACGACGTGACTTTATTGTTTCCGCAGCGACTGCTGTAGCGAGTGTCGGTGCTGCAAACCTCCTGAACTTACAACCTGCACAGGGAGCGAACGCCAAGAATTCAGTTGCGATTGGCAATGGCCCGTATCCCACTGAAGGTATGGCGGCCTATTCTCCGACTGGTCCCCACGAGCTCATGAATTTCCAGCGTCGCGCTCTTGGTCCTAAAGACGTAGCTATTAAGATTCATTACTGCGGAGTCTGTCACTCTGACATCCACACGATTCGCGGAGATTGGGGAAAGATTCAATACCCGCAAATTGTTGGTCACGAGTTAGCCGGCGAAGTTGTCGCTGTCGGATCAAGTGTCAGCAAGTTCACAGTCGGTGCCCGCGTTGGTGTTGGGACGATGGTGAATTCCTGCCGAATCTGCACCGAGTGCCAAGCAGGCCATGAGAATTATTGTTTGAACGGAAACACCCAAACTTACGGTTCGAAAGATAAAGACGGCACGATTACCCAGGGCGGATATTCAACCTTCGTCGTTGTAGACGAAGATTTTGTAATCAATATTCCTGACGCCATCGATCTCGCAGAAGCAGGCCCGCTGTTGTGCGCAGCCATTACCGTTTACTCACCGCTCCGCAGATGGGGCGTGTCTCCTGGTAAAAAGGTTGCACTTGTTGGCATGGGTGGTCTGGGGCACTTAGCGGTCAAACTAGCTACCGCACTAGGGGCAGAAGTTACTGTCTTCACAACTTCCCCGGACAAAATTGAAGATGCCAAACGCTTTGGCGCAAAAGAAGTCGTCATTAACGAAGACGGAGCTGACTTCTCTAAACTTAAGCATGCGTTCGATTTTGCTCTGGATACGTTCCTTATAAGCATGATCTCAATCCGTTCATCCCACTTTTAAAGCGTGATGCCACATACTGCAGAGTCGGCGTCGGTAAAACTGTCGACTCAAATGAAATCGGTCAGATGAATCTCGTCCTGTATAGAAACGCACTAGCTGGATCGAACACAGGAGGCATCCAGGAAACGCAAGATATGGTTGATTTCTGCGCTCTCAATAAGATTAAGCCTGAGATCACGAAAATCTCGATGAACGGAATCGATGACGCCTGGAAAAAGGTTTTCGACAAGCAAGCTCGGTATCGATTCGTCATCGATATGGAGGTCGATAATGCGATACCAATTTCTTAGGACGATCAGGACCTTCAAGTAAGTCGGCTTTGTCTCGTAACAATGAGCTATTTTGTGGAGTGACCTGACGCAATGAAGCGGCTCGCGAATCAATTCGATCTGTTGATCTCCACGGTGCCCAAAGCCTACCCGATGCAGCCGCTATCGCTTCGTCATCGACATGGCTTCGCTCAAGGCGTGACGAATGGAGCAACTGAAAGAGAAATTACGTCATGATCAATCCTTTGGACTTCAGCGGCAAAGTGGCACTCGTCACCGGGGCCGCATCAGGTATGGGACTAGCGACGGCGCAGGCGTTCGCGGAGGCAGGCGCGGCCGTCGTTCTGGCGGACTTCAAAGAAGACGCGGTGAAGGGCGGCGGCAGAGAAGTTGGTCGCCGCCGGTCACAAGGCACTCGCCGTCCGTTGCGATGTGAGCGACGACGCCCAAGTGGCCGCGATGGTGGACCGCACCGTCGCCGAGTTCGGCCGACTCGACGCCGCGTTCAACAACGCCGGAGTCATGGCCCGGATCGCCCCGATCGCCGATAGCACCCGCGAAGACTGGGATCGCGTGATCGGGATCAACTTGCGGGGCGTGTGGAGTTGCATGAAGCACGAACTGCGGCAGATGGAACATCAAGGCAGCGGCGCGATCGTCAACAACGCCTCGGTCGGCGCGTTGACCGGCAACCCCGGCATCGCTTCCTACATCGCCGCCAAGCACGGGGTGGTCGGCCTGACGCGGACGGCCGCGCTCGAATACGTCAAGCGTGGGATCCGCGTAAATGCGGTGAATCCCGGCCTGATCGACACGCAGATCGCCCGCGACGTCGTCAACAGGGATGAGCAAGCCTACGCCGAGATGGCGAAGCACGTTCCGATCGGACGCGCGGGCAGGCCCGAGGAAATCGCGTCGGTCGTGCTGTGGCTTTGCAGTCCGGGGGCGAGTTACGTGGTCGGCCACGCCCTCACCGTGGACGGCGGGTTGACGGTGCCGTGATTCGCGGCCTCATCAGGGATCAACGAATTAAACAAGTCGGCGATGCCACATGTAATCGTCAAACTCTGGCCGGGTAAATCGGAAGAGTAGAAGAGCCGCCTGGCCGAAGGAATCGCCCAAGCCGTGATGGACGTTCTCAATTACGGCGACGAGTCGGTTTTCGGTCGCGTTCGAAGAAATCAGCGCAAAGGACTGGAAGGACAATCAACAATTAACAATTTAGCGTTATCAGCAACTCGGGTAATTACAATGCGTCACTCATGAGGCATACCACCAATCACAGGAGATTGTTGATTACCGCGCTAACAACAAAATTTATCCGCAAATACAGGTATCAAGGCAGAGCAAATCAACGATGTTCGTTCGTATTCGTTATTAAGTGATCCTTCAACCTTTATTAGGTACAAACAAATGCCATGAAACATTCACTTATAATCATTTTCTTCGTATTATCCATTTTCACCGGTTTTGCAGTTCCCGATAACCCTAATCCAGCGAGCAACCAAATGAGAATTAAGATTGGTTCCAATACCTTCACCGCAACACTCTCTGACAATGCCACAGCAACCGCATTCAAAGGCTTGTTGCCGATGACCGTCAAGATGAGTGACTTGAACGGAAACGAGAAATATTTCGATTTACCAGTCAACCTGCCGACAAACGCATCCAATCCCGGAACAATCCAATGCGGCGATTTGATGATTTATGGTTCTAATACTCTCGTGCTCTTCTATAAAACATTTTCGACATCCTACAGTTATACAAAGCTCGGACGTATCAATGATCACTAATGGGCTTGCTGCTGCAGTTGGTTCCGGAAATGTGACGGTTACCTACGAACTGGAGTAAATGAGGGATTGACTGCCGATCGAACTTTCCCGCTCAGCGCTGCTTGCGTCTGGCCGCTCACGACCGGCAGTTCCGAAGGCGGGCGACTTTGCCCATGTTGGCCTGGCAAGAATGCGCTAGGTTGAGCAGGTCGCGCGAGAAGGGACAGAGGAATTTGTAGGAATAATTCACGTATCCGAATCAATTTCGGGCCCCGCTCGACGACATCGAATGTATCGAAACGCGAACCTGAACCGCCGTGCTGCCGAGGCAAATCTTGTCAGCGGCGACCCTCTTGGTGATGGCAAGTAGACGGATGCCGACGCAAAAGGAATAAATTATGAACTATTCTTTACGTTCGCGCCACGAGCGTTTCGATGAGCGCGAGGATCCGAAGATCATCGAGCGAGGACATCAAGGCAACCCCGTTGGGAGTGGATCGCCGGGGTTCATGCTCGCTGCTGGGCATGGAAATAGTTCTCCAGCACGCAGGAGTCCCCTCCGGGTCCAACCCCTCCAGCTTCCGACACGAATGAGCTCACGGCGCTCGCGCGCGCACTCGCCGTCTGTTGCGATCTATCTGCGCCTGAGGACGTGAAGGCTACGCTAGAAGGCGCTGAACCGTTCGACGACTCGACTTTGCCCTCAACAACGCAGATGCTTAACATCCCATTACGGCAACTCTCGAGATCACCGAGGAGGAATGGAAACGCATTATCCGTGTCGATGTCATCGAGGTGCTTCTGTGGATAAGATATGAGTTCCGCTGATGATATCGAACTACAAACGAAAATGAACAACTACCCCAACTTCAACGACAAGGTTGCGCTCGTCACCGGGGCCAGTTCCGGCATGGGGTTGGCGACTGCCCGGGCGTTTGCGGAGGCGGGTGCATCCGTAACGCTTGCCGACGTCAAAGAGGAAGCGGTGCGGGAAGCCGCCGAGAAGCTGGTCAACGCGGGCCATCGAGCCCTTGCCGTCCCTTGCGACGTTAGTAACGACGCTCAGGTCGAAGCGATGCTCGAGCGGACTGTCGCCGAGTTCGGCCGACTGGACGCGGCCTTCACAATGCCGGCGTGATGCCCAAAAACGCTCCGACCGCCGAGAGCACGCTGGAAGAGTTCGACCGCGTAACCCGCGTCAACCTGTAGGGCGTCTGGAGCTGCATGAAATACGAACTCCGTCAGATGGACGGCCAGGGCAGCGGCGCGATCGTTAACTGCTCCTCCATCGGGGGCCTCCGGGGCGATCGCGGTATTCAGTCCTATACTGCGTCGAAGCACGGTGTCATCGGTCTCACGCGGGCCGCGGCGCTCGAATACGCCGCAAAAGGCATCCGCGTGAACGCGGTTTGCCCCGGCACGATCGACACCGCGTTTGCCCGCGCAGCAATCAGGGACGAGAGAGAATTCGAGGCCTTTCAAAATCTTTGCCGATAGGCCGGGTCGGCAAGCCCGAGGAGATCGCGTCGGTGGTGCTTTGGCTGTGCAGCGCGGGAGCGAGCTTCGTCGTTGGGCACGCCCTCGTCGTCGACGGTGGGCAAACGGTGGGCAGCCGGTAGGGGCGCGCAATTATGAAGTACAGAAGCGGTCAAAGGGTCAGAAGTAAGTGCATATGTGCAGACGACGTTCTAGCTTTCCAATTTATAACGCCTTCTGTCGAAAAGCTCTGAGCGCTCGGCTGACGTTGCTGCGATCTCCCGATCCGCGAACTGCCAAGGAATTTATCCATCCAAGGAGCGCCGGCAGGATATGCCTGACGTGGGAGACATCGCTTACTATGTCCCTGGGAAAATTTGGCGATCTTTTACAAGGATGCTGCCTATGCGGACCGGCTAATCAAACTCGCAAAGATTGAGGGTAACGTGGAAGCTTTGAATACGTCCGCCCCGGTAGAAGCGACGATCGAACTGATTAAATAACTAAGAAAAGGAACAAGAAGTGATAATGAAAAAGAATGCGTCTTATGCCGGCAAGGTCGCTTTTGTCACCGGGGCAGCGAACGGCATCGGACGCGCGACGGCGCTGGCATTCGCGCGCGAAGGCGCAAACGTAGTCGTCGCCGATGTTTCGGAACAGGGCAACCAGGAGACCGCCCGCATGATCGAGGAGCTCGGCGCGCGGGCGCTCGCGGTCAGGTGCGACGTGTCGCGCGCTGAGGACGTGAAAGCGCGCTGGATAGGACGATCGAAACCTTTGGGCGGCTCGACTTCGCCTTCAACAACGCCGGTGTTGAACAGCCACTCACGGCAACTTCCGAGATCACCGAGGAGGAATGGAACCGCATCATCCACATCAACCTCAGCGGCGTGTTTCTGTGCATGAAATACGAGATTCCGCTGATGCTTAAACAAGGAGGCGGCGCGATCGTGAACACCTCTCGGGCGCTGGGGTCAAAGGCTTTGCAGGCCAAGCCGCTTACGGCGCGGCGAAACACGGCGTCATTGGCCTTACCAAGTCGGCGGCCCTCGATTACGCCTCGCAGAATATCCGCATCAACGCCGTATGTCCCGGCATTATCGCCACCCCGATGATGGATCGCTTCACCGGAGGTACCCACGAGGGAGAGCAGCGGGTGATTGCGCAGGAACCAATCGGCAGGATGGGCAAGCCCGAGGAAATCGCCGCGACCGTTCTCTGGCTGTGTTCGGATGCGGCCGCCTTCGTCATCGGACACGCCATGGTCGTCGACGGCGGTCAAACGGTATAGTGATGTTCGTCACCAGCCGGTCTTTGACAGTCGTGCAACCTGGACCATGGTTATCGTAGCGGCGGCCTACCCGCCGCCGTGGGAGCCCCCTCGACCGTGGGAACACGGTCGCTACAAAGGATGAATGAGTCACTATGAGCAATAACACCCGAGGAAAAATCATCGTCGCGGCCTCCGTCGAGCCCGCCGCAAAACGGAAGTAAATCATCATGCGCGCAACTGTCATGTTTGGAGCCGGCGACGTTCGTATCGAGAGCGTTCCCGATGCTCGTATCCTTGAGCCGACCGACGCAATCGTCACCGTCACCCGCGCCTGCATCTGCGGCAGCGATCTGTGGCCCTACCAGGAAATGGCACAGAGCGACGCCGGCCGTGTTATGGGCCACGAGGCGATCGGCATCGTCGAAGCCGTTGGCCGCGACGTCCGCACCATCAAAGCCGGTGATCTTGTCATCATGCCGTTCGCCTTCTCGGACGGCACGTGCGTGTTCTGCCGCGCGGGGCTTCACACTTCGTGCATCCACGGAGGCTTCTTCGGCACCCCCGAGGCCGCCGGAGCCCAAGCCGAAGCGGTGCGTATCCCTCTGGCAGATGGAACGCTCTTCGTCTTACCAGCAGGTAAAGACGACGCGCTGATGCCCTCGCTGCTGACGCTTTCAGACGTAATGGGCACTGGCCATCATGCCGCGGTTATTGCCAGAGTTGAGGCGGGAAAAAAGGTGGCCGTTGTTGGCGATGGCGCCGTCGGCTTGTGTGGCGTGATCGCGGCGCGCCGACTCGGCGCTGAACAGATCATCATTCTCGGCCGCCATCCCGACCGAATCGCTCTCGCTCGAGAATTCGGCGCCACAGATGTCGTGAGCGAGCGCGGTGAGGAGGCCGTTGCGCGCGTGCGTGAGCTCACCGACGGCTTTGGCGTTCACTCTGTTCTTGAGTGCGTCGGAACCGATCAATCGATGTATACGTCGATCAGCATTGCGCGTCCCGGTGGCGCCGTGGACCGCGTCGGCGTTCCGCAAGAACAGACCATCCCTGGATCGGAGCCGGCCTTCTACAACAATGTCATGGTGGGCGGCGATCCCGCGCCCGTCCGCGCGTACATCAGGAACCTTCTTGCCCGACGTCCTCGAGGGTAGGATCAATCCCGGCCGGGTCTTCGATCGGACGGCAGGCCTCGACCAGGTGCCTGATGGCTATCGGGCTATGAACCAGCGGGAAGCGATCAAGGTCATGGTCAAGCCATGACGCGCAGAAAGAAACGAGTCTTGTAATCGGACACGACTGGAAGAAGTCTCTGATTAGACCCAAGAAGGTTGGGAAGAATTGGGACCTTGCCTTGGTGTATCTAAGTTCGCGGAATAGGCTCAGGATTCTGTCGGTATCGCCGACCTATGTCGGTTGGTCAACACGGCCAGCTACAAGCCATGAAACATGCACTTATAATTATTCCCGCCGTATTATCCCTTTTAACCGCTTTTGCATCTTCTGGTAAAGCGTACCGATAACCCTAATTCAACGAGCAATCAAATGAGAATTACGATTGGTTCCAGATACTTTCACCGCAACACTCTCTGACAATGCTACGGCAACCGCATTCAAAGGCATGTTGCCGATGACCAGCAAGATGAGTGACTTGAACGGAAACGAGAAATATTTCGATTTACCAGTCAAGCTGCCGACAAACGCCTCCAATCCCGGAACAATCCAAAGCGGCGATTTGATGATTTATGGTTCTAATACCCTGGTGCTTTTCTATAAGACATTTTCTACATCCTACGGCTACACAAGGCTCGGACGTATCAATGATACTAAGGGGCTTACTTCTGCAGTCGGTTCCGGAACTGTAACGGTTACTTATGAATTGAGTAAATAAGGGTTCTCAACAAGGAAGTCACGCGGTAGATCGGTAGGGCCTTCGGGCTAGCCTTCTGTGAAAGTCGATTGGTCGAGTTCTAGCTAAGTAGTGAGAATTGAGAGTGCAAATGAAATATATTGGCATGAATTCGACGTTGCGGGCCGCTTGGTCGATGCGCCCCCTTCGACGCTTGTGGAGGCCCTTGTGCCAAGGGCCTGTCGTCAGGCGGTCCACATGTGAAACGAGCGCGGGCGACTCCGAGGTTTTTCGTCGCTCTCGGTGACTTTTCGGGAAATCTCGTTCGAGAATCGCGGTATATTACGCCCATGAAACAGGCAACGCAGAGCACAATGAAGGCGATCGCGCTCGATCGTTTCGGCGGTCTTGAGACGATGAAACTGCAAACTCTTCCAGTGCCCGAGGTCGGCCCCAACGAGGTGCTGATCCAAGTCGAGTGGGCGGCGTGGGTCAATGGGACCCTTTCGAGCGCGAGGGCGGCTTCGCCAAGATATTCGGCATCGAGCCGAAGTTCCCCTATGTGCTTGGCTCCGATGGCGCGGGCACCATCGCGGCTGTGGGCGATGACGTCAAGGGACTCAAACCAGGCGACCGCGTCTACGCCTTCAGCTTGGTGAATCCAAAGGGCGGCTTCTACGCCGAGTACGCTGCCGTCAAGGCGGACGACGTCTCGCGCATCCCCGGCAAGCTGACGACCAAGCAGGCGGGCGCTCTGCCCGTGGATGCGATGACCGCGCTTCGTGGTCTGGATGACACGCTGGCCGTCAAGCCCGCTGAATCGGTCATGATCTTCGGGGCCAGCGGCGGCATCGGCCACCTCGCCGTGCAGCTCGCCAAACGCATGGGCGCCCGGGTATTCGCGGTCGCTTCCGGCAGCGACGGCGTGGCGCTGGTCAAGAGGCTGGGTGCCGACGCGGTGGTCGACGGACGCAAGGACGACATCGCGGCCGCCGCGCGCCAGTTCGCGCCCGACGGACTTGATGCGGCGCTGATCACCGCCGGCGGACCCGCGGCCGACAAGGCCCTCGGCGCGATGCGCCCTGGTGGACGCGTCGCCTATCCCAACGGCGTCGAACCCACGCCGGAGCCGCCGTCTGGAATTGAAGCCAAGGCCTACGACGGAATGCCCGATCCGCAGGCGATCGAGAAACTCAATCGGCTTATCGAATCTTCGGGGCCGCCGGGAACCGGGCCGTTCGAGGTCCATGTCGCCCGGAGCTTTCCCCTTGACCAAGCCGCCGAAGCGCATCGGGCGCTTGATGAGCACTATCTTGGCAAGCTTGTCCTCCAAACGGCCTAGCAGCGAGCCATACGGGTTGCGCCACGATGCCGCATCGACGGGTGCGCACCCGGCCTTGATACCTGCTCACTGACAGGATTGGCGAGATGGACTCCCTCCTCCGCGGGCAGATCAGCTTCTCTGCTACGCCCTACTCAGCGTAAACCTCTTCCCCTTTCTGTAGGCGCAGGGCGACCGCCACCGATTGGCTGGAGCTGCGTCGTGTCGGGCAATGAGCAGCCAAGTGCCGGCAGATTGCTGCATAGAGCAGTTCGCGCTCGGCGCTGGCCGGCGGCCATTCCGCTGCCTGGGTCAAGCCAGCTTCGAGAACCTGCAGACTATGGAAGTCCAGATCCTCGCGAACGGTCGCGAAAGTGAGTGTATCGATCAACTTTGCCTCTGGATGGCCCAGGCGCAAATAGCGGAGCGCGAGACGTGGCACTTCGGACCATTCCTTCCGCTGGTTGAGAGCAGAGAGGAGCGTCTCCCGCAATTCGTCAGCCCCACTCGGCAGGTTCTCCAATGGCTGCTCGCTCGGCAGTTGAGCGCGAGGGATATTGAGAAAACGATCTACGTAGATCGACATGGCTGCATGAAAGAGTCCGCGGACCAGTTCCGCCCCTGCTTCCCCCCGTGCCAGCACCCGATGAAGCGCATTGCAGAACGAAAAAGTGTGCATCGGCGCGAACCAATCTTCGAGATCGTTGGACTCCGGGAAACGCGCCAAGCGCCACGCGGCCGCGAGTGCCAAATGTCGTGCGACCTCGACCGGCGGAACACCGTGATACATTGCTTCAACAACGGCTCCGAGAATCGCCTGAGGGTCTTCTCCAAGAATTTGAGTATAGAAATCCGTCTTACACACGGTTCCTCTTCCCGTCCTTGGCGGCTTCTTGTGTAGCGCATCCTCGGCTGAGTGAATGAGCGCAACGAGATCGACTGGCGCCCTCCATGTTCCCTGTTCTTCTTCGGACCGCGACTGTGTTAGATGTTCCACAATGAGCGGTAGAACTTCGGTTGCGTATTCCCAGCCGATAAATTCCAGTAACTCAAACGCCTTATTGGACAAATCGAGGGCGTGTCCCTTGTCGGCATAGATCCGCTCCTGGATGGGCTCGAAGATCATGCGGTTGAGTCTTTCTCTCGTGAGGCCCGAGCCTACAGCCGTGAGCAACGTCCGCTCCGCAGCCTCATCGTGGCGGACCTTCGCCCAGTGAAACATCCATTCGCGCAAGCGCTCCTCGTCGTATCCTTCTCCATGGAGAGGTCCTGGAGAGTGTCGCATCGGCTGTCCCGCACAGTTTCCTGCGACCCTGCGCGCCGCGGCAGCCAAAGCGTAAACCAGCGTGGTCTCGCCAAGGCAAGGACCCAGCCGAGCCACCAGGCTCAACATGGTCATCCCGTCTCCCCACACTCGATGATTTCGCGCACCGAATTTGGCGATCTCCCTAATCACACCTTTCGCCCCCTCCCTCTCCGCGAGCAACGCAACAATGCTCTTGGCCTGGACCAGCCCGATGTTTTCCTCCAGGCCCCGACGCAAACGTGCAGAATGGAAGGCTGCATCAGCACGCTGGACTGGCACCTTGGAGATCCAGATATCATCTCCTTCGACACACACTTTGAAAACCGGTGTATCGTCCGCCCACAGATCGAAAGTGCACCCGCTGCGCAAATCGAAGCGGGCGTGATGCCAGGGGCAGGTAAGTAAACCGGAGTCCAGGCTGCCTTTACTTAGCGGGAATCCCATATGAGGGCAACGATTGTCGAGCGCGAATACCTGACCCTCGTGCCAGCAGAGCAGCACCGGACGGTCGGCTCCGTGCACTGTGATCATCCGCTTTTCTTCCAAGTTGGCGAGCGATGCGGCGCGAAAGAATCCTGCGAGATTCGACGCCGCGCAAACGGAACCCATAGTAGCGAAGATAATCGGTTTATCGTTCGGCGCGAGGGCCAGGTTCGCTCCCGCTGCCTCCAAAAAGGAACAGATTAAAGGACTGGCCGCGTGGCCTACATCAAGGACGAACGGAATCGGGGCTGACACGCTGCTCGAGTGCGCCGGCCCGCGAGTCGATAATCCAGACGATCCGTTCCAGCGTGCCGAAAGTTACCGCCGTTCAAATGAAGCTGAACTTCCTCCCGAGCCGCATCAGGATATGCGGCAGACCCAACTGCACCTTCGGGCTGATTAATGACTATCGCGGATTCAAATCGGGACGAAATCGTCATTGCCCCAAGGTGCATGGCAAAATGCACGAGGGACCAAATGGCGGCGGGCTCTCGCGCAAGGCGATCCTGAGCGAGATCGACAAGAGCCTCAAGAGACAGGTCCACCGAGAACACCTACGCTGTTGCGTTCAAATATTGGGAAGGCATGGTGGCTGTGAGTGGTTCAGCAGTTCCAAGGGACCTATATCCTGAACAGGTCAACTCATCCGCATTCATGAAAACCCCTGAACGCACCACCGCTGAGGTATTTCCCCGCTATCTGGGAGGTGAGGTGGTCGCGGACAGTGCCACGCTAAAGTGGCCGGGGCTTTTCGTGCGGCGCTACCGCTTTCCTCGCGTGGTGGATGGGTTTCTCGTGCCGGCCACGGCAGAGCCGTTGATCGCATGCAACGTCGCGGGTTCGGCAGAGTTCGAGGAACGTGAGACTGGCGGCGCCTGGCTACCCCACCGCGTGCGGCGTGGAGACCTTTTCGTTACCCGGTCGAAGACCCCTTACGAATTGCGCTGGAACTCACCTTCGGGAGCAGAACTGGAGGTTCTTCATATTCACCTTTCCGTAGATCAGCTCACCGCAGCGCTGGAAGCAGTCTATGGAGACAAGGCCGCTGATGTAGAGGTGAGCTGAGTTTTTTGGCCGCGATGAAACGCTCGCTCATTTCTGTTTCGCCTGCGCCGAGCTGCTCTCGAGCCGGAACTGCGGGCAACGCGAAACGTGTCGCTGCTTTCGCGCATCTTCTGGCGATCCACATCGCCGAGAAATATACGAACGTCGCATCGCAGAGGCCTGACTATCGCGGCGGCTTGCCGATCGCACGGCTCCGCAAGATCGAGGATTATGTGCGTGCCAACCTCGCGGAAAGTATCTCCATCGAGAAGCTGGCCGAGCTGGCGGAGCTGAGTCCTTTCCATTTCTCACGCGTGTTCAAGCAGGCCACGGGAATGACGCCTCTGCAATTCGTAACCCGAGAGCGTATGCTGCAAGCCCAGCGACTGATCCGCGAGACGTCCCGGAGCCTCATCGAAATCGCGCTCGAAGTCGGCTACACAAGTCCAAGCCATTTTGCCCAGGTCTTTCGGCGGATCGTGGGCGTGACGCCCACGGAGTTTCGCAACGCCCTTTAAGGCTTAAGCGCCCACCGCTTTTCCGCAAGAATACGACAGGGTCCGCACGAACCCGAGAGCAGCCGCTTGGTCGATGGGCGATGGTCTCGTTCAGAATCTATGTCACAAGAGTTTACAACGTCAGTTTGTTCGTCCCCGTCACTCTGCACTTCTCACGCGCTAGTGCGACATGAGCACGCAAGGCCGAGATCAGTCGCGGTTAGCCGGGCAAACATTCGCTCCGGCAAGCTCCTCAAGCACCTTGCGGCGGGCTCCCGGGTCTCGGTCGTTTTCACAGTTGGGGGCCCTCTGGTTTACCACCAGCAGAGCGACTAGTTCGTATGACCATCGAGCGCAGAGATCGCGGTAAGTGCGCTGTCGCTCGATCTCGCAAGCAGGAATCGAATAATGAGTAATAACATCGACTGAAAAGTCGTTCGTCATCACGGGCTGCGAGCAGCGGTCTGGGCGAAGCAACTGCCCGGCTTCCCTGCGCGGAAGGGGCAACCCTTGTGCTGGGGGCACGTCGGATCGCACACAAAGACCAGAGCACCGCGAAGCATTCAAGTTCTACAACGAGCTCGCGATTCCCGCCGACTCGTTCGCGCGGGCAGTTGCCTTCGCGATGAGCCAGCCAGAGGATGTCGACGTGAACGAAATTCTCTTCCGGCCCACACGCCAGGACCTTTAGGGCGAGGCAGAGCAGCTCGCGATTGGACATTTTGGGTCCGAGTTGGAAACATTCTCCACAGTAACTTCCGGAGTCGAGATGGCTTTGCCTCCGCTATAAGGGAACATGTCAAAGATTAATCGTCCTATGAAAATTCATTCTTCCTCGCGGAAAGCGCTTCTCGCTCACGGCATCGCGTTAGCAGTGCTCGTCAGCTTAGCCATGCAGGGGCAGGCTCAGCAGAATCTCGTCGGAGAGAGGGAAAAACAAGTGAACAGATCCGAGCGGGCCGAGGATAAGTTACACGAACTGTTCGGAACTGCGCAGCTCAGCGGGGCAGACCTTGATCCCGAGTTCTTCGAAATCATGAAGCGCTTCACCTACGGAGAAATATATCTATCAGGGCAACCTCGATCGACGCCAACGGGAATTGATCGCGCTCGTGGTCCTAACGACCATTCAGTGCCTCTCCGAAGTCAGGGTCCATGTCGGGGCAGCACTGAATATCGGAGTCACACCCATTGAGATCAAGGAGTCTCTCTACCAGTGTGCACCATTCATTGGCTTCCCGCGGGTGCAAGAGGCGCTCAAAATCGTCAACGAGGTAATGTTGAGTCGAGGAATTTCGCTACCTCTCGAAAGTCAGAGGCAAATTGAAGAAGGCGACCGTTTTGCAAAGGGAGGAGAGATACAGTTTCCTATCTATGGAGACAGAATCAAGCAGGCTGTCGCCAATCTCCCAGAAGAACAAAGAGAGAGCATTCCCAGGTACCTTACTGAACTTTGCTTTGGCGACCTCTACACCCGTGCGGGACTAGATTTACAAACGAGGGAACTATTGATCCTTTGTGTTCTCTGTGCCTTGGGAGGAACTGATCTACAGATAAAGTCGCACGCCACTGGAAATCTCAAGGTAGGCAACAGTCGTGAGACCGTGGTATCAGCCATTACTTTCTGTCTTCCATTCATTGGATTCCCAAGAACCCTGAATGCCATTAACATTGTTAAGGATGTTTCGAAGGAATAGGTCGTTCTTTGATCCGCGAAACATCCCGCAGCCTCCTCCACCTCTCTGACGGACGCAGGCCGAGCTAATCTGGAGAATGTCAAGTTAAAGGAGATCCCAAATGGCTACATGGTCGACAGAGGAACTACGCAAGATCGCTGAAGCCGATGACCTGCACATTTCGCCGTTCCGTGAGGACGGCGTCACGTATGGCACCCCGACCTGGATTTGGTCCGTCGCGGTGGACCACGCGCTCTACGTGCGCGCCTACAGCGGCCAGAGATCTCGCTGGTATCAGGCCGCGGTACGGCAGAAGGCGGGGCGGATCACTGTCGCCGGGATGAGAAAGGAAGTCACGTTCGAGAGCGTCGACGGCCCGATCAACGACCTCCTCGACGACGCCTACCGCGCGAGGTACCATGGCAGTCCATATCTGAGCTCAATGCTCGGCGCACGCGCTCGCTCCGCAACAGTCAAGGTCATGCCGCGCGACACCGGTGCCTGATCCTTCCAATCATCGAACGGTGAATACGTCATCTTGATGAATACGCCCGACCACGGTAACCGTCATGGAGGGTTTGAACGCAGGTAATGTAAAGAGAGAACATCACATGGAATACACGAAGCTAGGAAACACAGGAATGGACGTGTCTCGAATCTGCCTTGGTTGCATGGGGTTCGGGGACGCGGAACGGTGGATTCACAAATGGGTCCTGAACGAGGAAAACAGCCGGCCAATCATCCAGAAAGCCCTCGAGCTTGGCATCAATTTCTTCGATACGGCCAACGTCTACTCGATTGGGAAGAGCGAGGAGATCCTTGGACGCGCTTTAAAGGACTTCGCAAATCGGGACGAGGTCGTCATTGCCACCAAGGTACACGGCAAAATGCACGAGGGACCGAATGGTGCCGGGCTCTCGCGCAAGGCGATCCTGAGCGAGATCGACAAGAGCCTGAAGAGACTTGAGACCGATTACGTGGACCTCTACCTGATCCATCGCTGGGATTACGGAACCCCAATCGAGGAGACGATGGAAGCGCTGCATGACGTGGTCAGGGCGGGCAAGGCCCGCTATATCGGCGCCTCCGCCATGTGGGCGTGGCAGTTCCACAAGGCGCTGCACGTCGCCGAGAAGTATGGGTGGACCCGCTTCGTCTCGATGCAGGATCACCTGAACCTCCTCTACCGCGAAGAGGAGCGGGAGATGCTACCGCTCTGCCGCGAGGAGAAGATTGGGGTGATCCCGTATAGTCCACTCGCCTCCGGACGATTGACGCGTGACTGGTCCTCGGAAAGCACGCTTCGTTCCGAAACCGATCAAATCGCGAAGAGCAAGTACGATGCGACCGCGGAAACTGATCGACAAGTCGTGGAGCGGGTTGCGGAGATCGCGCTCAAAGCACGGCGTTCCGCGCGTTCATGTCGCGCTTGCCTGGTTGTTACAGAAGAAGCCGGTGACGGCACCCATCATCGGGGCCACGAAGATCACGCATCTTGAAAATGCGGTTGGCGCTCTGTCCGTTAAATTGACCGACGCAGAGGTGGCACATCTCGAAGAGCCGTATGTCCCGCATCGCGATCGTCGGACATCAGTAGATAACGATCACCGAACTCGTGCACGTGCATACTTATGGGGAAGATCAACTCATGGTCCCACACGATGCGAGAGCAACCACTCGCGGCGAAGTGAGCTCACCCCAGATTGCTGCTTGATGAATCCATAGTTGCAAATCCGCTATTCTCCGATCATGACCGTTTCCCGACGCAGCTTTCTGAAAGCCACGGGTGCTCTGCTCGCCACCCCGGTGCTTCTCCGCGGGCAAGTCGACGCTCATTCAACCCAAACACCGCAGATCAACATGGAAATTAAAAGAGTTGGCTCACAACCATCCGGTCAAGGACCGGCCGATTGGTTTACCGGGACAGTGCGCATCGATCCCTTGTTCCAGGCAAACGCGCCCGCCCGCGCCCTCGGCGCCAGTGTCACCTTCGAACCAGGGGCTCGAACAGCCTGGCACACCCATCCGCTAGGTCAGACCCTGATTGTCACGGCCGGGTGCGGCCGAGCGCAGCACTGGGGAGGCCCGATCGAGGAGATCCGGCCGGGCGACGTGATCTGGATCCCACCTGGCGAAAAACATTGGCATGGCGCCGCCCCAACGACGGCCATGACGCACATCGCCATTCAGGAACAGCTCGACGGCAAGGCGGTCGACTGGATGGAAAAGGTCAGCGACGAACAATACCAGGCTTGATAATCGCTAGAGGAAGCTCAGGCGGTGGTGAAGTCTTTTCACCAAAAGCGACACCGAGAATCGTGACTTTCCGATTTCCTCTGAGGTTCCTCGCGGTTTCGCAAGCAGGATGATACCTAAGCAATGCCCTTCGGAGCGCGAAGGCGCAACAAGCCGATGAGTCGCAAATCAGCCGCGCGAGCGATCACGCTTGGCACCGAGAATGAGGTCGTTCGCATCTTGCCATTGCGGGGACTTGCCTGTTGGACGAGCCTCGAAACAGAGCCAATTCGACCCGGCGACCTTGAGGAAGTAGCGCACTTTCGTCTGGTCGGCCCAAACGCTTTGACGACTTCCGTAGGCAGCCTTCACTCCGGTAATCGCCCCTGATGTCGAGATAGGGCGGGCATAGAGCACGCCAGCCTCTGTCGCCAACGTCTCAGCCAAGGTGCGGTCGGTGCCGGAAGGGGACGCGATCCGACGAAGCGTCACCTCGATATCCTCCCCGACGAATCGCGCCAGCGGACCCTCCGCCGAGCTCGCGAAGACCGAATAACCCCATTTGGTTCGGTTCAGCTTCAATGTCAGGCCCCCAACATCGACGTCCTCTTCGACTTTCGGCAGCTCAAAGGGATACCCTGAATCGCCTCCAAAGCCGCAGAAACCTCCGCCTCCTCCTCCCCCGCCGCCGCACCCGCCACCTTCAGCGAACAAAGATGCGGATATGACGACAGAGACGACGAGGGTGACAACACCTCTAAGCACAGCAGCACACTAGCCCCAAGCGAACGGCGGCGCAACTGACAAACGAATCCCCTAAGCCTCGCTTCGGCTACAACTCGCTAGCCGTTCGTCTCGACTTGACCCCAACCCGCGGAAATGTGTGCCATGCCTGCAAGCACAAATGGGATGGTGAGTTGAATAGGAGAACTGAGAACGCTCCGCACCATGGCAGAAGAGAGATTCCGGTCCCCCGAACGTCAACGCGGAATTCCAAGCGAACAGATCAAAGCAACCGACCCATTCTCCGCCGAAGCAATCCGCTCTGTCCCGTATGGTATTAGCCTATCCTCTTCCTCGTGTTTTATCCATGCAGCTACTTATGCAAGCGGAGCAGTCGTGAACCTACCGGGACTAGCGTTGAGATAATCGACTAATAGCTTACTTAGGGATTAGCAATACTCTTAGATAACGTCTTCCAGCTGCTGTGCGGGATCTTTATGTCACGCGAGGAACATTTGGCACGCGCCGCGCAGTTTTGGAAACTCTAAGTGAGCGGCTCATTATTCCACGGCCTAAAAACCGCAATTATTAAACAAACGGCGGCGACAAGGCCGCAGAAGAAGAGCCCTTTTTGCCCAAAAAACCATTGACTTCCCGAACTCGGGTCGCATAGGTAGCTGGACCCTGTTATGATGCGCTCCTCTCCAGTAACAGCCACGCTCTTGAATATTGGAACGGAGTGCGCGGCGATGAAGCGCAACCGCTGCACCAAAGAAAGGTCTCGGAACTCCGGCTCGAGAATATCAACGACACACGATCAGCCCAAGCCGGAGGACGCAGCGCCTGGAGGACGGCAGGCGGTCACCAAATCCTCGAAAATCGAACCAATCCGAAGCCGCTATGCGATACGTTTGTTTTTCATAAACGAGGAGAGGAACCCCGAGCAAATGAGTGTTGAGCCATCCATACCAAGCTTCTCAGCCGCCTTGCGCGAGCACCTCAACCGAATTCTGACGTGATGAAAGAAGCTCGAATAATCGTCGATTCCGATTTTACCATTTCCCAGCTCGACCGTCGCCTTTTTGGCTCCTTCGTGGAACACATGGGACGCTGCGTGTATACCGGCATCTTTGAGCCGGGCCATCCGACGGCGGATGCCAACGGCTTCCGTGGTGACGTTCTCGAATTGGTGCGAGAGCTGGGCCCCACCATCATCCGCTATCCTGGGGGCAATTACATGTCTGGGTGCAACTGGGAAGACGGGGTCGGCCCGGTGGAGTCCCGCCCACGCCGACTGGATCTCGCCTGGATGAGCACCGAAACCAACGCCTTTGGGACGAACGAATTTATTACCTGGTGCAAACTGGCCCGGACGGAGCCGATGCTCGGAGTCAACCTCGGGACCCGCGGCCCGCACGAGGCGAGAGAATACCTCGAGTATTGCAATCACCCGGGAGGGACAAAGCTCAGCGATCTGAGAGCCTCCCATGGTTTCAAGGAACCTCACGGGGTCAAGTTCTGGTGCCTGGGCAACGAAATGGATGGGCCGTGGCAGATCTGCAAGAAAACAGCACCGAATACGGTCGCATTGCTGTCGAGGCTGGCAAGGTGATGAAGTGGGTGGATCCATCTATCGAGGTATCATCCTGCGGCTCTTCAGCTCGATCAATGCCGACTTTCGCAGCTTGGGAGTACGAGGTCCTCGACCACACGTTGGATGTGACGGACTTCGTCTCTCTCCACATGTATTATGAAAATCCACACAATGATGTGCTTCGAGTTCCTTGGCTGGGTCGAGATTATGGACCGCTACATCCGAGAGACGGTAGCGGTCTGCGATGCGGTGGCCGCAAAACGAAAGTCTTCGAAGCGAATCATGTTGTGTTTCGATGAATGGAACGTGTGGTACAAAGCGCGATCGGGCGAGCACATGGCCAAGCCCGGGTGGCCCGTAGCGCCGCCATTGATTGAAGAAATCTACGATCTACAGGATGCGCTTATGGTTGGGGGGGCACTTATCACGCTTTTGAATAATGCCGATCGCGTGAAAGTGGCCTGCCAGGCGCAGCTCGTCAACGTGATTGGATTGATCTTCGCTGAAGCCGGTGGCGCTGCCTGGCGCCAGACGATCTTTCATCCTTTCAAGATCGTGACCGAGCACGCACATGGCAGCGTCCTGGAAGCCAAGGTCAGTCTCACCAGCACGAAACAAAAACCGCCGGAACTGCCGATAACATCGTCGCTGCGGCCGTCCACGATGCAGCCAAAAACAAAGTCGTCTTCTTCATCCTTAATCGCGAAGCTGACTCTGTGGAAGTGTCCCTCGACTTGCGCGGGTTCCCGCCGGCTACCGGCTGCACCGCTCTCGCGATCGCGGGTCCGGATCTTCTTGCGACCAATTCCGCCAAAATGCCGAACAACGTCAGCCCGAAGCAACACAACGAATTCTCCGTCAAGGCCGACAAAGTTGTCGCAAAATTGCCTCCAATGTCGTGGAATATGCTCTCGGTCTCTTATTAGCCACTCCGTTAACTTAAAACACAACCCCCAACATCTTTATGAAAAGACTCTTCTTACACGTGGCAGGATGCCTTGCTGTGCCTGACGTTGGCCCAAGCTGCTCCAGTCGAAATTACCTATTGGGACTTTTTTGGCGGCGGCGATGGCATCCGGATGAAGCAAATCGTGGAGGAATACAACAAGAGCCAGCAAGAGGTCCGCGTCACCCAGACGACCCTTACCTGGGGCGAGCCGTTCTACACCAAAGTTCACACCGCGGTGGTGGCCGGCCAGACCCCCGATGTGATGAGCTATCACCTCTCCCATTTTCCGGCGGGAATCGCGGCGAAGGATCTAAGACCGATTACCGCGGAAGAACTCTCCCAAGCCGGCCTGAAGGAGTCGGATTTCCAGCAATCGGTCGTCGAGAGATCCCGCGAGGCGAGCAAGAAGTTTGGACAAAGCGAAGAACTCTTCGGCATTCCGCTCGATATCCACACGCTGGTCCTCTACTACAATAAGACCATCTTGCAGAAAGCTGGGGTCTTGGACCCTGAAGGCAAACCGATGGGACTCGAGAACCTCGATGCCTTTAAAAAGATGCTCGCCCAAGTGAAGGAAAAGGCTCGATTAACGCCGATTGCCTTCTCGAGCGCTCCGACCGATCAGGCCTCAACCTGGCGCGCGCTGGTACACGTTCTTTAAACAACAAAATGGGGATTTCCTCAAGGACGGACAACTCTCCTTTGCGGATATGCCAAAGCAGGGAAAGACATCTCTGCAGACCCTCGTGGACATGGCCGAAGGCGGACTGATCACGAAGAATACGGCCTACCCCGCGATGGTGGCGCTTTTCAGCTCCGGCCGCTGCGCCTTCATGATTAACGGCAACTGGGAGGTTCCCACCGTTGTTGATTTGCAGAAAAATGGAAAACTCCCCTTCGACTATGGAATTGTCGCTTTCCCGAAGCTGTTTGACAATCCCGACACCTGGGGTGATGCGCATACGCTGGCGATTCCAAACAATGCCAAAACTCCGCCAACCCCGGAAAAAGTCGCCGCCGCCCTGAAGTTTATCGCCTATGTCGTCAAGCAGCCGGCATGGGCGGGCGGTGGCCACATCCCTGCCTATCTGCCGCTTCAGGAAAGCGCGGAGTACAAGCAAATGCAGCCGAACAACCAGTATAGTGCGGACGCCGCGGCGCACGTGGTCCTCGAGCCGGTCCTCCCGATTTTCGGAGTCGGCAGCCCAACTTTTGGCGCGGTAGCTAATTTCCTCATCCCGACAATCAACGGGCAATTGCCAGTCGATAAGGGAATCACCCAGTTTACTGCCGAGCTGGAGAACTTTGCTAAGAAACAGCAGTAAGATTCGAGCCGCGATGTGAGTTCGAAATCCGACGTTCGGGCGGAGGTGCTCGCGCCTAAAAGACGCTACAAGCTGCCGAGCGCCTGGCTGTTTGTCGCTCCCTTTCTGCTCTTTTACGTCGCATTCCTCATCTATCCGGCGATTCAGGTTGCCTATCTAAGCTTCACCAACTCCGACATTACCGGACAGGGCAGCTTTGTTGGACTGCAAAACTATGTTGAGTTGATACGCGACCCTGATTTCTGGGCATCCTTGTGGCACACCCTCTATTTTATCCTCCTTACGGTCGTTCCTAATACCGCCGTGGGTTTTCTGCTGGCGCTTCTCGTTGTCCGGCTAAAACGGTTGCAATTGCCCATTTTGGCGGCCTTTTTCCTTCCCTACGTCCTGCCGGTCAGTGTAGTGACCACGGGCGCGCTCTGGCTGCTTGATACGAACTTCGGCATCATCAACTATCTGACTGGCAGCATGATTTCCTGGTTTCAGGATCCAAATTGGGCCATGCCGGCGGTGGCGATCGTGACCATTTGGTGGACGGTGGGATTCAATATGCTCCTCTTTATCTCCGGACTGCACAACATCTCCCCGGACGTTTACGAGGCGGCGGCGATTGATGGAGCCAACCGGTGGCAGCAGTTCCTCTACATCACCTGCCCGCTTATTTGGCCGGTGGCGAGCCTGGTTCTCCTCCTTCAGCTGATCGCTCAGTTCAAAATTTTCGATCAGGTCTATCTGCTGACTCAGGGAGGACCATACAACTCCACGGTTGTCGTCCTGCTCTACATGTATCGCCAGGCGTTCCAACAGAACCGTGGTGGCTATGCCGCGGCGGTCGCCGTGGCTCTGCTCATCATTATGCTCATCGGAACGGCCGTCGCCTTCCAGGCCATGCGAGGGAGACGTTCTAAGTGAAAGAGAACCGCTATTCGCTTCTGCGTCTCACTTGCACCGTCTTGACCATCATCATGGCATTGGCGTGGCTCTTTCCCTTATATTGGATCCTGACGACCTCACTTACTGCCGAAAGCGACACGATCGCGCTGCCGCCTTCTTTCGTCCCCATACCGCCGAACTTCGAGGCGTTTGCCTATGTCATTGAGAACAGCCCCATCTTCCGCTGGTATTTTAACACCATTCTGGTGGCATCGGTCATCACCGTCGTTTCAATTCTGGTATCACTCATGTGTGCATACGCCCTTTCGATCATGGAGTTCAAGGGCAAGGGGCTGATTAACGTATGGCTTCTCCTCGGCTTCATGATTCCTTTTGGTGCGATGGTCATCCCGCTTTTCATGCTGATGAACCAGATGCACTTGGTGAACTCCCATTTGGGAGTTATTTTGCCGCAAATTGCGACGCCACTTTCGGTCATTGTTTTCAAACGATTCTTTGACCAGGTTCCTAAGGATTTTCGGGACGCGGCGACGATCGACGGCGCCAACGATTTTCACGTTTTATTTAATATCTACATTCCACTCAACTGGAGCATCATCTGGGCGATGGCCATCATCACCTTTATTGGCGCCTGGAATAACTTTCTCTGGCCATTTATTGTCACGAACTCCACGCCAATGCTGACAATTCCTGTGGGAATGACACAGGTGCAATCCGCCTATGGTGTGGCCTTCGCGAAAACATCGGCCGTCGCCGTCATGGCTTCCATTCCCACGGCGTTAGCCTATCTCATCTTTCAGAAACGGGTCACACAGGGAGTGGTTGCCGCAGCTGGCATTAAGTGAGTGTGAGCATCCGGCGCGAAGGCGTCATGGGCAAAGCCACGAATCACGCCTCGCGCGAATCGCAATATGAGCGGCGGCGTCCCGCCGCCGAAGAGTTGCAGCGACCGTGTCCCCACGGTCGGAAGGGCATCCTCGGCGGTGGGGACCCCGCCGCTAAATCCTCGTTCGGCGGCGCCGAAGCTCACGCGGGACGCGTATGCTCCCCAGAAGTATCGTGATCCTCTAAGGCTGTGCGGCGCCAATTTCTGTTGCCGCCGGCACTTCGATCAATTTCCCGGAACGGACGTCGTATACGTAGCCATAAATCGGTATTGAGGGTGGAACCAGCGGGTGACGGCGGATGCGAGCGACATCCGACATTACGCTGCTTGTCTCATCTTCGAAGGTGAGCCAGTTGACAAAGTCACCAGCATCCGATCCGGGACCTTGACCAACATCCTTCCATTCCCCATGGTCAATTTGCGCCGTTTCGAGGCTGTTTCTCAGCAGCCGGCGGATATCGGAGTCCTTGAATAGGGCCATTCCACAATCGGTGTGATGAATAACGAACCACTCTCTCGTTCCGAGCAGCTTGTAGGAGATAACCAGCGAACGGATGGCGTCATCGCTGGCGCGGCCGCCAGCATTGCGAATCACGTGCGCGTCTCCCTCACTTAGACCCGCGTACTTGGCGGGATCAAGTCGAGCATCCATGCACGTCAGAATCGCAAACCGCCGGGCTGGAGGCAGAGGAAGAGTTCCCTTGGTCCCAAAGTTTTCAACGTAGTTCTTATTTGCTGCGAGGATTTCACTGAGGATTTGGCTCATAATCAAATGCGGGTTGTTGTGATGGTTGACTATGCGGCAACGTCTGCCGATTCGACAAGCAACCGATCGCGAGGAAGGTTGGAATCTCTTCCTCGCATTTCTGTCGCAGCAGGGACACCGAGCATTTCTTCTCTTAAAAGATCCATGCAGGTGCGTTTCAGTTTCATGAAATCCTTCGAGACCAGTGTGTCGATGGTTCGAGGACGCGGAAGAGGCACATCGAAGAGCGCCTTGAGGCGGCCAGGCCGCCGCGTGAGCACAGCGACCTGTGAACCGAGATAGATCGCCTCGTCGATATCGTGCGTAACGAACAAGACGGTCATTCCATATTCAGTCCACACTTGCAGGAGCAGTTCTTGCATCATCAGACGTGTCTGCGCGTCTAGGGAGCTGAAGGGCTCATCCATAAGCATGACCCGCGGCTTGTTCACCAAGACACGCGCCAGACCGACACGTTGTTGCATGCCCCCGGAAAGCTGGGCGGGATAATGCCGACCAAATTCGGAAAGACCAACCTTGCGGAGAATCTCATCGACCATTTGGTAGCGTTGCGCTCGCGGGACGTTCCGGAACTTCAAACCAAAATCGACGTTCTGCCACACCAGTTTCCAAGGAAAGAGTGTGGGTTGTTGAAAGACGACTCCACGATCCGGTCCGGGTTTAACCACCTGCTCACCATCGACGCTTACCTCACCAGCTTGGGGGCGCTGAAAGCCAGCGATCGTATTGATGAGGCTAGATTTGCCGCAACCGGAAGGTCCGAGAACAGAAAGAAAGTCGCCCGGACGTAACGTCAACGAGAGGCTTTGCAGTGCAGTGACGGCATTTCGCCCCTCGCCGAAGGCGAGCGTGACGTTCTCCAAAGCGATCGCGCCCCGACTCATCGCGTGCCCTGATTCTGTTGCCATGGAGTCAGCCGCTTTCCGAGAAAGCGAATGAGGGCACTCGAAGCCATCCCCAGCACCCCGATCACCAACATCCCGACGATGATGTCGGGATACTTCTGCATGGTGTAAGACTCCCAAGTAAAATAGCCGATTCCGAATTGACCCGAGATCATCTCGGCGGTGACCACCAAGAACCAGCAGGTCCCCATCCCGATCGTCAGGCCTGTGACGATCGAAGGCATTGCCCCGGGGAGGACAACTTCACGGAATATCGGCCACGTCCCTGCGCCCAAAGATTGGGCCGCGTAGATCAACCTTCGGTCAAGGTTCTCCACACCATGGATCGTGCTCAGGAGAATGGGAAAGATCGCGCCGAGGAAACAGATGAAGATCATACTCTGCTCGGCCGTCGGAAACATAAGGATTGCTAAGGGAATCCAAGCCACTCCTGGAATCGGGCGCAAAACCTCTAGCGGCGTCATGATCACATCCTCGATCAAACGCGACCGACCGATCAAAAGACCAAGAGGCACGGCGGTCAACAAGGCAAGCCCGAAACCAATCGCCACACGCCGGGCGCTATTCGCGAGGTGCCGGAGAGACTTCGGGGCCTGCGCAAATTCAGCTGCTGAAACTGCGACCACGCTCGGCGCCGGGAACATGAGCGAAATTGATCAAGAAGTGGATCTTGTTTGTCGAGGCAAGTTCCCAAAGGGCGATGAAAGCCGCCAGCGCGAGCAGTCGTGTGATGATCCGCCGGAAGGCGTCGAGATTCGCCGGAACCGACAATTTCGAAGGCTCGGCTGGTGCTAAGTCATCGATCGGGAGGCTCGGTGTAGTCAACGGGTTTGCCATAACACTGTTCCGGTAGTTTAATCTTCGATTAAATAGCCACCGCGCCAGACGGGAAGTCCCGCCCCAATCCATCCCTGCAGGCCGCCGGCAAGGGACCGCACATTCTTGTATCCCATGCGTTGCAGATTATCGGCCGAGAGGGCCGCACGATGGCCCGCGCCACAGTAAATGATCATTTCAGTGGCGGGATCGGGAGCGCGCTTTTCGATTTCCAGTTCGAGCGTTCCCCTGAGCGAGATGCCGGGCGTTGGGAATGTGCCCGCGCCAAAATTCATCTCGTTCGCGAACGTCGATGACCAGCGCGCCGCGCTTAATTGCGGCGACGGTTTCCTCGACCGATACCTCTCTGATCCTCGAACGTGCCTCCGCGGCAAGCTTGAGGAAGCGTTGGCTCCGTTTCTCAGCGACCTGAAGTCTAGCGAGCTTGAGCAAGACGCTCGTTGCCCACGAATTTACGAGCTTCGGCATATGTCAGAAGTTTTCCGTTGTTGGCTTGCGCCCATTTCTCAGCACGCGATTTCTCGAGAAAGGCAGCGATGTCGTTGCCGGTTCGAATGTACCAGACCTTGTCGGCAAAGAGTTTCAGTCCGCTCTCGCGATCGTGCACGAAGGCCACGCGAACTGTCCGGCCCGCCTTTTCGAGCTGATCGAGGGCAACGAAGGTGCTGGGAACATCTTTGTAGAGCCGGACTTTCTTCTCGCCCTCGACCCAGATTTGGCCCGCATTTTTTACATCGATGACTTCTTCTCCGGTGACAAAATCTTTCGCCGCGAAAGGGACGGGATCATAGTCCTTCAAACGAGCATCGTAGTCCGCGCCGAATTCTTTGGCAGCCTGGCGGATATATTTATCTTCCACAAATTCGGCGACCTTGATGTCGTGCGATGTCTTTTTGAGGATCTTGAGAGTTTCAGCTGCGCTTCCGATGGCGCTCAAGACCTCCGGCTTGAAAGTATAGTCACGCGTTTGGATCCCGTGCGGACCATGAAAGGCATAGAAAACTTCCGCTTCGATACCGGTCCATTTTTCGTACTGTTCGGCCAACCCTTCCGGATTCTCCCGCAAGAGGCGATCTCCCTCCAACGCTGACTTCAGATAGGCAACGACGATCTCGGGATGCTTCTCGGCGAAATCCGAACGCACCTGGATACCATGGGTTGTCGGCACACCGGTGCTGCTGCCATCCAGAATTTTGCGGGCGAAACCTCGAAATGGAAACAACTCCCCGAAAGGCACGAAGTTCGCGTGAGCGTCGATCTGCCCTGATTTGAGAGCCGAACCGCCTACCTCTGGGGTCTGCGTCACGATAGTAATGTCCTTCTCGGGATCCCAACCTTGATTCTTGACCGCGCGCAGCAGAAACGCATGCGCGGTTGAAGCAAACGGGACCGAGACGGTCTTGCCCTTCAATTCAGCTATGTCTTGCACACTCGAATTCGCTGGGAACCAACAAAGCATTGCCCGCGCCGTGCAGGCCGGAGGAAAGCGACGCAATATAAATAGTCTTTACCCCATTGTTCTGCGTCAGAAACGCGTCATGGCCAACGATCGATGGAAAATCCGCCATCGAAACGATGTCCAGGCGATTGGCAAGAATCTCGCTATTGAGCTGAGCACCGGTTGGCAGATTTAGCCAGATGATTTCATAGCTGACAAGCCACCGCAGAACATCCTTTGCGGCAAATCATCCAGCTGAAGCTTGACGCGCTGCCACCGACTGCGACGTCATGAGAACTGCAGCAACCGCGGTGCTCGTTGCAGTAGGTCTGAGCGGATGCTCGTGGCTTCCATCGTGGCTGGGCGGACCGCCGTCACGAGCCGCGCAGCCGACTGCGCTGACCGATATCAAACCGACGCTGAACACTCGCGTCGCATGGCGTGCGTCGATCGGCGCCGGCCGTACCGAATTGATGCAGCCCGTGGTGACAGAGAACGCGGTGTATGCCGCAGCAGCCGATGGTGCTGTCGTACGGCTCGCACCCGACAGCGGCCAGGCCGTGTGGCGCTCGGACGTCAAGGCACGCCTCAGTGCAGGCGTTGGCAGCGATGGATTCACCGTCGTTGTCGCCACTACTCGCGGCGAGATCATCGCATTGGGTGCAGATGGCAAAGAGTTATGGCGCACGCAAGTCGGCGGTGAGATGCGATCGCCACCGCTGGTCGGTCGTGGCCTGGTGATCGTGCGATCGACCGACTATCGAGTCACCGCGCTCGACGCTGCCACCGGTCGGCGCCGCTGGGCGTATCAGCGCGCCAACGTGCCGTTGACGCTGCGTAGCTTGACCGAGATGGTGTACGCGGGAGATTTCGTCATCGCGGGTTTTCCAAGCGGGCGTCTGGTCGCTTTGAACACCGCAAACGGTGTGGTGCGTTGGGACGTTGCCGTGTCTGAGCCACGCGGCGCCACAGAGGTCGAGCGGCTTGCCGACGTCGTCGGTGCGCCACTCGTCGTTGGCAACGAGGTGTGCGCGGCTTCGTATCAGGGCAGGGTCGGATGCTTCGACGCGACCACTGGCAGCCTGCGCTGGTCCAGCGAGATTTCAGCCGCAGCGGGTCCCACCGCAGATGAGCGGCGTGTCTATGTCGTCGATTCAAAGGCGAATGTCGTCGCGTTCAATCGAGCGGCCGGATCATTGGCGTGGCGGCAAGAAAAGCTGCTGTATCGCGACCTATCGGCGCCGCTCGCACTACGCCGCGCGATCGTTGTCGGTGACTTTGCCGGCGTCGTGCATTTCTTGTCGCCTGAGGACGGTGCGTTCATAGCGCGCGTTCCATTGTCGACAGAAATCGTCGCCACGCCGCGCCCTCTTGGCGGCGGTGCGGTCGTGCAGACGCGCGACGGTACGGTTGCGTTAATAAGCATCGACTAAGGGGAGCCGGCGCTGCGCGCCGGCGACTATTCTATGAAGCCCGTGGTCGCAATTGTCGGCCGTCCTAATGTCGGCAAGTCGACGCTGTTCAATCGGCTGACGCGTACGCGCGCCGCACTGGTCGCCGATTTTCCGGGCCTGACACGCGACCGACATTACGGTGAAGGCCGAATCGGCCCACGCGACTACATCGCCATCGACACCGGTGGCTTCGAGCCCGTCAATGCCGAAGGCATCGTGCGCGAAATGGCGGCGCAGACCGAACAGGCCATCGCGGAATGCGATGTCGTAATTTTCGTTCTCGATGCACGCGGAGGCCTGACGGGCCAGGACGAGCGCATCGCGAAGCGGCTCCGCATCGCGGGGCGGCCGATCATATTGGCCGTCAACAAGGCCGAGGGTCTCACCGAGCAAGCCGCTGCCGAGTTTCACGAGCTCGGGCTGGGCGAACCGTGGCTGATCTCGGCCGCGCACGGCGAGGGCGTCGAAGCGTTGATGCAGACGGCACTTGGTGCGCTCCCGGAAGAGCAGGAGCAAGACACCGAGGAGACGAGCCCAGGCAAGCGCATTCGAGTCGCGGTCGTGGGCCGGCCAAACGTCGGAAAGTCGACGTTGATCAACGCATTGCTTGGCGAGCAACGGCTGATTGCATTCGATCAACCGGGCACGACGCGCGATTCGATCGAAATCGAGTTCGACTACGACGGCCAGGCCTTCACGCTGATCGATACCGCTGGCCTGCGCCGGCGTGGCAAGGTATTTGAGACGGTCGAAAAATTTTCAGTCGTCAAGACGCTGCAATCGATTGCCGATTCCAATGTCGTGATCTTGCTGCTGGATGCCGCTTCCGAGATCGCTGATCAGGACGCCCACATTGCCGGGTTCGTGCTTGAAAGCGGCCGCGCGATGGTCGTCGCGGTCAACAAGTGGGATGGGCTGGATGCTTATCAGCGGGAACGAATCACGCGTGAAATCGAGCGCAAGCTGCACTTTTTACGCTGGGCGCGTTTCCATCAGGTCTCGGCGCGCAAGCGAACCGGATTGAAGCCGATGATGCGGTCGGTGACCGAGGCGTATCGCGCTGCCTTTGCACGATTGCCAACGCCCAAGCTGACGCGCGCATTGATAGCCGCAGTCGAGCGTCAACAGCCCGCGCGCGCCGGCCACTCGCGGCCAAAGCCGCGCTATGCGCACCAGGGCGGTCACAATCCGCCGGTCATCGTGGTGCACGGCAACTCGCTGAATCAGGTCGCCGAGTCCTACCGGCGCTACCTCGAGGGACAGTTTCGAGAGCAGTTCGAACTGACCGGCACGCCCTTGCGCGTGGAGTTTCGCACTAGCAAGAACCCGTACGTCGAATAGCGCACGAGAGCGCGCTATCGATCCACGCTGATTCGCCAAGGCTCGCCTTTTGCTTTACATTGATTTGAGCGGGCTCGTCACCATTATTAGAGCGTGCCAGCCTTTCCCGCCGAACCGCATACGAACAAGCGTGTCAAAACGCTGGAGAAAAAATGACTGCTAAAGGGCAACTGTTACAAGACCCCTTCCTCAATGCGCTGCGTAAAGAGCACATTCCCGTATCGATCTATCTGGTCAATGGCATCAAGCTTCAAGGCCAGGTCGAATCGTTCGATCAATACGTCGTGCTGTTGCGTAATACCGTGACGCAGATGGTCTACAAGCACGCCATTTCGACCGTGGTGCCTGCGCGGCCGGTCAACCTCGCTGCGGAGCCCGAAGCCTGAGCGTCTTCCAGGTTGATTCCGAGCGGGCGCGACACTCTACGCGCGCGCTGCTCGTCAGCGTTGCCGTCGGGCGGCGTGACGATCCGGATGCGATCGAGGAGCTCAAGCAACTCGTCGTCTCGGCGGATATCGAGCCGGCGGCGCTGTTAGCCGTGCGGCGCGATCGGCCGGATCCGACTTATTTCGTCGGGGCTGGCAAAGTCGAGGAGCTGAAGACCGAAGCGGCTGCTGCAGACGCGGGCCTCGTGATCTTCGACGTCGCGCTATCGCCGGCCCAACAACGCAATCTGGAGCAGACGCTAGGCCTCTGGGTGCTCGATCGTACCGCGCTCATTCTGTACATCTTCTCGCAGCGTGCGCAAAGCCGAGAAGGCAAGCTGCAAGTTGAGCTTGCACAACTGCAACACCTGTCAACGCGGCTCGTGCGCGGCTGGTCGCACTTGGAGCGCCAGCGCGGAGGACTCGGAAAGACCGGCGGTCCGGGCGAGAAACAGATCGAGATCGACCGCCGCTTGATCGGGGTCCGAGTAAAGAGGCTGCGCGAGCGGCTGAAGCTATCTGAAAAGCAGCGGCGCACGCGCAGGCGCGCGCGCTCGCGCAACGATGTGGTCTCGATCTCACTGGTCGGATACACCAACGCGGGTAAATCGACGCTGTTCAATGCGCTGACGCAAGCGGGCGTGTATGCAGCCGATCAGCTGTTCGCGACGCTCGACACGACCGCGCGCAAGTGCCGTTTAGGCAACGGGGTAAATGGCAGTGGCGGAACGGAAGCCGTGATATCCGACACCGTCGGGTTTATTCGCGGCTTACCCCACCAATTGATCGAGGCATTTAAATCGACGTTGAACGAAACGGCCGAGGCGGACTTGCTGCTGCATGTGGTCGATGCCGCATCGCCCGCGCGCGCCGAGCAGATGGCAGAGGTCGAGCGTGTGCTGCGCGAAATCGGCGCTGACAAAGTGCCGACGATCGTCGTCTATAACAAGATTGATATCGTCGACCGCGCACCTGCGGTCCAACGCGACTCGCGTGATAACATCGTCGCCGTTTCGGTCAGCGCGCAATCGGGATTGGGGTTGGAATTGTTGCGCGATTCGATAGTCGAATTCATCGAGCGTTCGGCGGGCGGAGATGACTCGCCCACCAATGCAAAACAAAACGAAAACATTACCTCGTGGCCCAACGCAGCGGCGGCGTAGTCCAAAGTTTGCGCAGGTCGATATGACACTGATCATCAACAACCCGATGGAAAACGTGGCGCGCAGCAGTTTTGCAGCGGGATGGAAATTCGATGTCGCTTAACGATCCTAAGTGGGGCCGCGGGGGCTCTCGACGGCTCCAACGATGACGGCAAGGAAGAGCCGCGTCGTGAGCCAGAACAGACGGCCGCAGCGTCCGCAACGGCCGACCGACGGCCCACCCGATCTCGACGAACTCTGGCGCGACTTCAATCGCCGGCTTTCCGGCTTGTTCGGCCGCGGCACTCGGCGTGGCGGCACCGGCGGCAACGGCGGACGCTTTGGCGGGTTCACGCCCGACGGCAAGGGTGCGGGGCTTGGCCTTGCAGCGGTGCTTGCCGTCATCGCCCTGATTTGGCTCGGTAGCGGCTTCTACATTGTTCCCGAAGGTCAAGTCGGCGTCGTGACGACATTCGGCAAAGCGTCCGATCAGACAACGGCTCCCGGATTCCGCTGGCGCTTGCCGTGGCCGATACAGAATAACGAGCTGGTCGATATTTCGTCACTGCGACGGGTTGAAGTTGGTACCCGTGGTCGGCCCGAGCGATTGAAGGAAGCGCTGATGTTGTCGGACGATGAGAACATCGTCGACATCCAGTTCGAAGTCCAGTATCGGATCAAGGACACGGGCGCGCGCGATTACCTGTTCAACAGCCGCAATCCAACCGCGGCGGTGATTCAGTCGGCTGAGTCGGCGATGCGCGAAGTGGTGGGCCGCAAGACGATGGACTCGGTGCTGTACGAATCGCGGCAGGAGATCGCGGTCGAAGTGCGCAGGATGATGCAGGACATGCTCGATCGCTATGGCACTGGCATTCTGGTGCAGGCGGTAGCGATCCAGAACGCTCAGCCGCCCGAACAGGTGCAGGCGGCATTCGACGATGCTGTCAAGGCGGGACAGGATCGTGAACGCGAAATCAATCTTGGGCAGGCCTACGCCAACGACATCATTCCTAAAGCCCGAGGTCTTTCGGCGCGCCTGCTGCAGGAAGCCGACGGTTATCGCTCGCGCGTGATTGAAACCGCGCAGGGCGATGCCTCGCGCTTTCAGCAAGTTCTGGTTGAATACAACAAAGCGCCAGAAGTAACGCGCGATCGGCTTTATATCGATGCGATGCAGCAGGTGTTTTCGAACACGAGCAAGGTCATGGTAGATGTCCGCAACAGCAGTCCGCTGCTGTATCTGCCTTTCGACAAGCTGATGCAACAGGCGCTGCAGGACTCAGCCGTCGTGCGCCCCGCGCCGACGACCGCGCCGGAACCCGCGCCGGTGCCAGAATCACGCGGCCGCGAAAATCTGCGTACGCGCGATCGCGACGCACGGTAGGAATAAGGAACCGATGAACCGAATCGTTGCCGTTGTGATCGCGCTGGTGCTGGTGGCGGTGGCCGTGCGCTCCAGCACGTTTATCGTCGATCAGCGTCAGTTCGCGATCGTGTTCCAGCTGGGTGAGATCGTTCGCGTGGTCACGCAGCCCGGCCTCTACTTCAAACTGCCATTGCTGCAAAACGTCGAATATCAGGACAGCCGTATCCTGACGATCGATACGCCGCAAGCTGATCGCGTACAGACCTCCGAAAAGAAAAACCTGCTGATCGACTCGTTCGTGCGCTGGAGGATCAGCGAGCCCCGCGCGTTTCGCGTGAGCTTTCCGGGTGGCGAGCGATCAGCCGAAGAGCGCATCTCGACGCTGGTGCGCGACGCGCTGAACCAGGCCGTCAACAAACGCACGGTCAACGAAATTACTTCACGCCAGCGCGAAAAGGCGATGGAGGAGATTCGCGTCGCGGTGCAGGAGAGCGTCAAGGGGCTGGGTGTCGAGATTGTCGACGTCCGTCTGAAGCGTGTCGATTTCGTGCCGGAGATCAGCGACTCTGTTTACGGGCGTATGCAGGCCGAGCGCAAGCGCGTGGCCAACGAGCAGCGGTCGATCGGATCAGCCGAGGGCGAAAAAATTCGCGCCGATGCCGACCGGCAGCGCGAAGTGCTGTTGGCTGAGGCCTACAGCGCGGCGCAGAAGGTCAAAGGCGAAGGCGACGCCAAAGCGTCGGCCACGTACGCACAGGCGTTCGGACAGAACCCCGACTTCGCCGAGTTCTATCGCACGCTCGAGGCCTATCGAACGACTTTCAAGAATCGCAACGATCTGATGGTGATTGATCCGTCGTCGGAGTTCTTCAAATATCTCTGAGGCTCCAAGCCGGGCAGCGCGAGCTCGAGCACGAAGGGCGGGTCTCGATAACCTCGATGTCGGTGTTTGGCCTGGCGTTTGCGCTGATGCTGGTATTCGAAGGATTGATGCCGCTGGTGGCGCCGAATGCTTGGCGGCAGATGTTCGCGCGCTTGAGTGAACTGAACGACGGTCAGATTCGCTTCTTCGGTCTGATCGCAGTGGCGGGTGGCGCGCTATTGTTCTGGCTGCAGAGTTAGCCGTAGCCCTAATTCCTGAGTTAACCATTCATCATTGCGAGACGCCCATTAGGGCCGTCTGGCCTTGCCATGCCGCGCTGGTTGTTGCCTGAAAATATCTCCGACGTCTTGCCACGCGAAGCGCGGCGCGTCGAGCAGTTGCGCCGCACGCTGCTGGACCTGTATCGCAGCTACGGATACGAGCTGGTGATTCCACCGCTGCTCGAGCATGCCGAGTCTCTGCTGACGGGCACCGGCAATGATCTTGACCTGCGCACGTTCAAGCTGACCGATCAATCGAGCGGACGCCTGCTTGGACTGCGTGCCGATACGACACCGCAGGTTGCCCGCATCGATGCGCACATATTGAATCGGCAGGGCGTCGTGCGGTTGTGCTACGCAGGCAGCGTGCTTCACGCGCGGCCGTTGCATCCGCTGGCCGCACGCGAACCGCTGCAGGTGGGTGCCGAGCTGTACGGGCTCAGCGGTGTTGCGGCCGACATTGAAGTGCTCGAGCTTGCGGTGGCTTCGCTGCAATTGGCAGGGCTGCAGAACGTGCGGCTCGATCTCGGGCACACGGGAATCGTGCGCGGCATCATTGAACTTGCGCCGCTGCCTGCCCCGCTGGTGGATGACCTGCTGGCATCGCTGAACGCGAAGGACGTGCCCGCGTTGCTGGCAACAGGTGCGCGAGCTGTCGAGCGAGGTGCGTGCAGCATTGCTCGCGCTGACGCGCCTGAACGGCGGCCGCGAAGTACTTGACGAAGCGCGGCGCAAGTTGCCTGCGAGCGCTGCGATCACCACTGCGCTGGACGAGCTCGAAGCACTCGTCAAGCATTGCGGCGCCGATGATGTCTCGATCGACCTCTCCGATCTGCATGGATACCGTTACAAGACCGGCGTGACCTTTGCAGTGCATACCGCCGGGTCTCCGAACGAAGTGCTGCGCGGAGGCCGCTACGACGACATCGGAAAAGCATTTGGCCGTGCACGCCCCGCGGTGGGCTTCTCGATCTACTTGCGCGAGCTCGCAGAGCTTGCGGCGGATGATCCTCCGCACGCGATCCTCGCGCCTGCCGATAGCGATCAGCGCTTGCGCGCTTTGATCGCAGAGCTGCGGTCGGCAGGCGAGATCGTGGTCCAGCGCCTGGAGGGCGAAGCCGATCGGATCGAGGAAAGCGAATTCGTATTCGACCGCATTGTCGAGCGCCGCGGCCAGACGTGGCAAGTCGTGTCACGACAGGGAAACTGAGAACAATGGGTCAAAACGTTGTGGTCGTCGGCACGCAATGGGGCGATGAAGGCAAGGGCAAGATCGTCGACTGGTTGTCGGAGAGTGTCGACGGCGTAGTGCGATTTCAGGGCGGGCACAACGCGGGCCACTCGCTGGTGATCAACGGCAAGAAAACGATCTTGCGATCGATTCCGTCGGGCATCTTGCGGCCGGGGCTCGCGTGCTACATCGGCAACGGCGTCGTGCTGTCGCCGACGGCGCTGCTTTCGGAGATCGACGAGCTGCAAGCGGCCGGCGTCGATGTCACGTCGCGGCTCGCGATCAGCGGCAACTGCCCGCTCATTTTGGAGTATCACGTCGCACTGGATCTGGCGCGCGAGATCAAGCGCGGCGCGTCGAAGATCGGCACAACGGGACGCGGCATCGGGCCCGCGTACGAAGACAAGGTCGCGCGGCGCGCGGTGCGTGCGCAGGATCTGTTTGACGCCGCGCGCTTTGCCGATGGTGTGCGTGAAGCGCTCGATCTGCATAACTTCGTGCTGCAGCATTACCTGGGTGCGAATCCGGTCGCTGCGGACAAGGTCATCGACGACACGCTTGCGCTGGCCGATCGACTGCGGCCCTTGATCATCGATGTCTCGTACAAACTAAACAGCGTGATGGCCACCGGCGCGCGGCTGTTGTTCGAGGGTGCGCAGGGCGCGCTGCTCGACGTGGACCACGGCACTTATCCGTACGTGACGTCGAGCAATACCGTCGCGGGTGCGGCTGCGGCGGGCGCGGGCGTCGCGCCGCAGCGGCTCGACTACGTGCTCGGGATCACCAAGGCGTATTCGACGCGTGTCGGGTCGGGTCCGTTCCCGACCGAGTTGACCGATGCCACGGGTGATCATCTGCGCAACAACGGTCAGGAGTTCGGCTCGGTGACCGGCCGGCCGCGCCGATGTGGTTGGTTCGATGCGGCCGGCCTGAAGCGTGCAGTCCAATTGAACGGAACGACGGGCTTGTGCATCACCAAGCTCGACGTTCTCGACGGTTTGCCGCGAGTGATGCTCAATATTGGCTACCGGATGGATGGCAAGGAGGTCGACATCCTGCCTTATGGCGCCGATGCAGTCAGCCGCTGCGAACCCGTCTACGAAGAGTTTGACGGCTGGAGTGATTCGACCCTCGGCGTGCAGCGGTGGACAGACTTGCCGGCCGGCGCGCAGCGCTATCTCGAGCGGCTGTCCGAAGTGCTGGGTGTGCCGATTGACCTTGTTTCCACTGGGCCCGATCGCGATCAGACGATCGTGTTGCGCCATCCGTTTAATTCATGACCAACGTCGCATGACGAACCCCGCGCGCTCGGAATCCGATCTATATGTCGACTGGGACGAGTATCACCGTTCGATCGAGCAGCTGTGTCTGCTGGTGCATGAATCGAACTGGCACTTCGATTCGCTGCTGTGCCTCGCGCGCGGTGGGCTTCGTGTGGGCGACGTGATCTCGCGTATCTACGACGTTCCGCTGGCGATTCTGGCGGCGAGTTCGTATCGTGCCGCGGCCGGCACGCGCCAGGGCCAGCTCGACATCGGCGAATACATCACGATGACGAGCGACGCGCTACGCGGAAATCTGCTGCTGGTCGATGATCTGGTCGACTCGGGCGTGACGCTGTCGAAGGTAGTCGATCATCTAAGGTCGCGCTATCCGGCGATTGAAGAAGTGAGAACCGCCGTCATTTGGTACAAAGGAGACTCGGCGTTCAAGCCCGATTACTTTGTTCAGTACCTGCCAACCAATCCGTGGATTCATCAGCCGTTCGAGGTATACGACGCGATGGGGCCCGAGAAGCTGGCGGAACGGCTAAAAAACAAATAACTTTCGACGGTCGCGCAGCGTCCGGCGCCCCTGAATATGAACTTTGCGGCCGGCTTCTCCGAGTCCAAAACATTGGTGCCCAGGAAGGGACTCGAACCCCCACAGTGTTGCCACCGCTAGGACCTGAACCTAGTGCGTCTACCAATTTCGCCACCTGGGCAAGCGGCGAATTCTAGCGGTGGCAGTATCAGTCAAATAAGTATGTTGAAGTGGTTGCTTAGATTGCGGCCACAGAAAGAAATTGTGAACAAAAAAATAAATCGCACGAATAGCGATGCGATCTTGGAAGCACTGACCGCGGCGCGCACGCCGCTGCCGCCGCGTGATCTTGCCGAGCGGCTTGGCCTTGCCGCCGATGATCACGAGGCGTTCAATCGAGAAATCGAAGAACTCGAGCGCGCAGGCCGCATCGTGCGCAACCGCGCAGGCCTGCTGCTGGTTGCTGCCCGCGCCAATCTGTTGTCCGGCCAGGTGCAAGGCCATCGCGATGGCTTCGGCTTTCTGATCCGCGACGATGGCGGCGCCGATCTCGTGCTGTCCGAACACGAGATGGCCAAGGTGTTGCACGGCGATCGTGTGCTGGCGCGTATCACCGGCGCCGACCGGCGCGGCCGACCCGAAGGCGAGATTGTCGAAGTCATCGAGAGCCGCACCAACAAGCTCGTCGGCCGTTTGCTGAACGAGCGCGGTGTCATGATCGTCGTGCCGGAGGATCAGCGCATTGCACACGACATTCTGGTGCCGCCCGGCGCATCGTTATCGGCCGAGCCGGGCCAGGTGGTCGTCGTCGAAATTCTGCAGCAGCCGCAGCGCTATGTGCAGCCGGTGGGCGTGTGATCGAAGTACTCGGAGCGATCGATGATCCGGGCATGGAAATCGAGATCGCGGTTCGCAAGTTCGCGGTGCCGCACGAGTTTCCGGACGCGACCGCCCGACTCGCAGAATCGCTGCCCGACACCGTACTGCCGAAGGATCTGCGCGGACGAGTCGATTTGCGCGACATTCCGCTGGTCACGATAGACGGCGAAGACGCGCGCGACTTCGATGACGCGGTGTACTGCGAGCCGTTCATGCAGGGAGGCCGCCCGGACAAAGGTTGGCGGCTGATCGTCGCTGTCGCCGACGTCAGTCACTATGTGAAGCCGGGCGATGCGCTCGACGTCGAAGCGCAGAATCGTTCGACCTCGGTGTACTTCCCGCGCCGAGTGATTCCGATGCTGCCGGAGAAACTGTCCAACGGCCTGTGTTCGCTGAAACCCGAAGTCGATCGCCTGGTGATGGTGTGCGATTGCGTCGTGACGAACAAGGGAGCGATCGACGCGTACCAGTTTTATCCGGCGGTGATGCATTCGCGCGCGCGGCTGACCTACACCGAAGTATGGGAAGCGCTGTCGGCGCCTGACAGCAAGGAGGCGCAGCGCCTGGCGACCGTGCTGCCGCATCTGCAGAATCTGTACGCGCTTTATGAATTGCTGAAGCGCGCTCGCGACGCGCGTGGCGCGATCGATCTCGACACCACCGAGACGTACATCGTGTGCGACCCGAACGGCCGCATCGAGAAGATCATCCCGCGCACGCGCAACGATGCGCACAAGCTGATCGAAGAATGCATGCTGGCGGCCAACGTGTGCACGGCCGACTTCATTGGACGCGCCAAGCAGGCGGGACTGTATCGCGTGCACGAAGGGCCGACACCCGAACGCCTTGCGAACGTGCGCACGCTGCTGAAGACGCTTGGTCTTACGCTAGACGGCGGCGACAAGCCCGAGCCTGCCGACTACGCGCGCCTGTTGAAGCAGATCAAGCCGCGGCCGGATGCGCAGCTGTTGCAAACGGTGTTGCTGCGCTCGATGCAGCAGGCGATTTACAGCCCGCACAACTCGGGCCACTTTGGCCTCGCCTACAAGGCGTACACGCACTTCACTTCGCCGATCCGGCGTTATCCGGACCTGCTGGTGCATCGTGTGATCAAGGCGATTCTGTCGAAGCATCCCTATGTGCCCGAAGTTTTCATCAACGCCGATGCCGCCGTTGCGCCCGCTGCCGCGCGAGCCGCGTTGCGCGCGTCGCACAGCCGCAAGCCGACGGATGAAAGCGAAGGCATCGCGTTGTGGGAGAAACTCGGATTGCTGTGTTCCGCCAACGAGCGGCGTGCCGACGACGCATCGCGCGATGTTGAAGCATGGCTGAAGAGTTACTACATGCGCGAGCGCGTCGGCGAGACGTATACCGGCACGGTGAGCTCGGTCGTGCCGTTCGGCGCGTTTATCGTGCTCGACGACCTTTATATCGAAGGCCTGGTGCACGTGTCCGAGCTCGGCACCGAGTACTTTCTATACAACGAAGCACTGCATGAACTTCGCGGCGAGCGCACGGGCTTGCGTTACCGGCTGGGCGATCGCCTGACGGTGCAGGTCGCACGCGTCGACCTGGAAGCGCGGCGCATCGACTTCCGGCTCGTCAAGGCCGACACGCGCAAGTCGCTGCTGGCGGCGAATGCCCCGCGAGCCGAAAGAGCGAGAGCGCAAGCGCGGTGAGACCGTCGAAGAGCGCCGTGCGCGGCAGGCGAAAGTCGAGCGCAGGCAGGTGCGGCGCGGGCAGTTGCACAAGATCGGCGGCAAGGGCGTTCGCGGGCGTGACAGCAAGGTGCGCGCGATCGAAGCGCGGTCGCTGAGACTAGAGCGATGAGCAAGCGAGTGCTGGCCGGTTTTCACGCGGTCGGTGCGCGACTGCGGCACGCGCCTGCCTCGATCGAAACGATTTATGTCGATGAGCGACGGCGCGACGGCCGCATGGTCGACCTGCAGCAGCGCGCCAAATCGCTCGGCGTGCGGGTCACGCCGATCGACGCCGAACGCTTGCGCGGGCTCGCCGGCGAAGCACCGCATCAAGGCGTCGTCGCACTCGCGGCGGAGCTCGAGCAGGCGGTAACGCTCGACGACGTGCTTGAATCGAGTCGATGCGAACACGATGCTGTTGTTGCTCGATGGGGTGACCGATCCGCGCAACCTCGGCGCTTGTTTGCGAGTGGCAGACGCCGCTGGCGTCAGTGCCGTCATCGTTCCGCGCGATCGGTCGGCGGGATTGACGCCGGCGGCACTGAAAGCGGCTGCGGGCGCTGCCGAAACCGTGCCGCTGATTGCCGGTGACCAACCTCGCGCGTGCGATGGATGATTTGCGCGATGCTGACGTGCGCATGGTGGGCGCGGCGGGCGAAGCCGAGCAGTCATTGTTCGAGCTCGACTTGACCGGGCCGCTCGCGTGGGCACTCGGTGCGGAAGACGCGGGGCTGCGGCGCTTGACGCGCGAGCGATGCGATGTGCTCGCGCGCATTCCGCTCGCGGGGCACGTGGAAAGTCTGAATGTTTCGGTCGCAGCCGGAATTTGCCTGTTCGAGGCGAAGCGACAACGCAATGCTTCGCGCGCCGCGGTTTGATGCCGTCGATCGCCGCCTTCGATTCGAAGCGTTTTCCACGTTGAACGCATCCAGCCAGCGGACCGCACGCGATTACATCGGGCAGGCGCGCCACGTCGCGGTGCTGACCGGCGCCGGCATCTCCGCCGAAAGCGGCATTCCGACTTTTCGCGACGCGACGACCGGGTTGTGGGCGAAATTCGATCCAATGCAGCTTGCATCCGAGGCTGGCTTTCGCGCCGATCCACCGCTGGTATGGCGCTGGTACGCGTGGCGACGCGGGCTGGTCGCCGACGCGCAGCCGAATGCCGGGCACCTTGCACTGGCCGCGGCCCAATCGCGCTTCGACTCCTTCGAGCTGATTACGCAGAACGTCGATGGCCTGCATGCCCGCGCGGGCAATACGCCGATCGAGCTGCACGGCAACCTGATGCGCACGGTATGCCTGGCCCGTTGCGGGTTTGCCGAAGACGATCCGCGGCGTTTGCCGGCGGGCGAGCCGCCGCGCTGTCCCGCGTGTGGCGATTGGCTACGGCCGGGCGTTGTCTGGTTCGGCGAGATGCTCGATGCTCGACGACGCTGCAGCAGGCGCAAGCGGCCGCCGCGCGCTGCGACGTCATGCTGGTGATTGGCACGTCCGGGCTGGTGTATCCGGCCGCAGGATTGCCCTGCCGAGGCGATGCGCCGTGGCGCCCGGGTCATCGTCGTCAATCCGCAGCCCAGCGAGCTCGATGAGCTGGCGACGGTCGTCGTCCGTGGAACGGCGGCGGTCGCGCTTGCCGCAGCTTCTGGCGGCACACTGGCTGAGCCACCTCCGAAGCGCTGGCATTGGCAGCCGTTTCAGGCTAGAATCGCGCGCTTTTTCAAGCGCTTGCAGCCAGTTGGTTCAGCAGGCGCTCCTTCCTTGCCACACCGCGGATGTCGCAGAACACCGCGGGTGGCTTACCCATAAGGAACATTAATGCGTCACTACGAAATCTGTTTCATTGTGCATCCCGATCAGAGCGAGCAAGTGCCCGCGATGATCGATCGCTACAAGGCGATGATCACCGGCAACAAAGGCGCGATCCATCGCGTCGAAGATTGGGGCCGGCGCCAGCTGTCGTATCCGATCGACAAGCTCGCCAAGGCGCACTACGTGCTGCTGAACATCGAGTGCGACAGCAAGACGCTCGACGAGCTCGAGAATGCATTCCGCTACAACGACGCAGTGCTGCGCCACTTGACCGTCAAGATGAAGCGCGCCGAAACCGGCGCTTCGCCGATGATGAAGATCGTCGAGCGTGAAGAAGCGCGCAAGGCGTCGGCTGAGCAGTCAGCGGGTCAGGCGCAAGCGACCGCGCAGCCCAGTGCGCCAGTGCAACCGCTTCGCCGGTGGCAGAGGCAACCGCTTAATCGACTGACCGCGAGCCAAGCGGCCGACCAGTTGACCCGGTGCAACAGTGAGTGAATCAGCTCCGCATTCGTGCGAAAGCCGTGGCGAAAAGCGCGTTGCGCTACACGCCGGCGGGTGTCGCCGTGCTGGAAGCAAGCTTCGAGCACGAGGGCAGCTGTGACCGAGGCGGCAGCGGAGCGGACGCTGGCGTTCGAGTTCTCGGCGATCGCGCTGGGTGCGGTAGCGCAAGCGCTGGATCGCGAGCCGCTCGGCACGTCGATGATGCTCGAAGGGTTCATTGCACCGCGCTCGCGTCGAACGACGCGGCTGCTGGTGCACGTGACGGAATACAAAGTTAACGAAATAAGAGACGGAGTTTGAGATGGCATTCGGAGCAGGACGAGGCAAATTCAAAGGCAAGGGCAAAGGCCCGCGGCGCGAGAACAAGCAGAACGCGCTGTTCAAGCGCAAGCGGTTCTGCCGCTTTACGGTCGAGAAGGTCGAGCAGATCGACTACAAGGACGTGGACACGCTGCGCGACTTCATCGGCGAGAACGGCAAGATCACGCCGGCGCGGTTGACGGGGACCAAGGCGCACTATCAGCGCCAGCTCGACACCGCGATCAAGCGTGCGCGCTTCCTGGCGCTGCTGCCGTATACCGATACGCATTGATGGCGCGCAAGGAATAGATCATGCAAATTATTTTGTTGGAGAAAGTGATCAACCTCGGCCAGCTCGGCGATGTGGTCAAGGTCAAGCAGGGCTACGCCCGCAATTTTCTGATTCCGCAGGGCAAAGCCCGACGCGCGACTGAGGCTGCGATCAAGGAATTCGAAACGCGCCGCGGCGATCTCGAGAAAGCGCAGTCGGATCGTCTTTCGGCGGCGCAGGCGGTCAACACGAAGCTCAGCGGCTCGAGTGTCAGAATCCCGGCCAAGGCGGGCGTGGATGGAAAGCTGTTCGGCTCGGTGACGAATTTCGATATCGCGGAAGCGCTCGGCAAGCAGGGCTTCGTGGTCAACAAAGGGCAGATTCGCATGCCGCAAGGGCCGTTGAAGGCGGTCGGCGAACATCATGTGTCGGTGGCGCTGCATACCGACGTCGTGGCAGAGATAACGGTCACCGTGGTGGGCGAACAGGGGTAACGCGGACGGCTGTGAAGTAAATGGCGGTCACATTGGCCGCCATTTTTTTTGCAGCAGGCGCTGGCTGCGTGGCCACTTGTTATAGTTTGCAGTCCGCCTCCGCAGTACTCCCACTCTCGCTCGTGAATCAGCCGATCGATCCTCAGCTTGCGGCCGTCCGGCTTCCTCCGCACTCGATTGAGGCCGAGCAGTCGGTGCTCGGCGGATTGCTGCTCGACAACACCGCATGGGATCGGATTGCCGATTTGATCGGCACCAACGATTTTTACCGGCAGGATCATCAGTACATCTTCGCGGCGATCAGTCGCCTGGTGGATGCGAGCAAGCCGGCCGATTCGGTCACAGTGTTCGAGGCGTTGCGCAACACAGGGCGCGCGGAACAGGCGGGTGGGCTCGTCTATCTGAATTCGCTGGCGCAGAACACGCCGTCGGCGGCCAACATTCGACGGTATGCGGAGCTCGTGCGCGAGCGGTCCGTGCTGCGCCGGCTGGTCACCGCGGGCGATGAGATTGCAACCAGCGCGCTGAATCCTGCGGGCAAAGACACCAAGCAGATACTCGACGAAGCCGAAACGAAAGTTTTTCAGATTGCAGAGGAGGGTGCGCGCGGGCGTCAGGGCTTCATCGAGATCCAGCCACTGCTGACGCGCGTGGTCGAACGCATTCAGGAATTGTTCGAGCGTGCCAATCCATCGGACGTGACCGGCGTGCCCAGCGGCTTTGCCGACCTCGATTCGAAGACGTCGGGTTTTCAGGCGGGCGATCTGATCATCATTGCCGGCAGACCCAGTATGGGAAAGACCGCGCTCGCGCTGAATATCGGCGAACACGTCGCACTCGATCAGGGCATGCCGGTCGCCGTGTTTTCGATGGAAATGGGTGCGTCACAACTGGCGCTGCGGATGTTGAGCTCGGTCGGCAAGCTCGATCAGCAGCGTTTGCGCACCGGACGACTGCAGGACGACGACTGGCCGCGCCTGACGAGTGCGATTCAGAAGATGCACGAAGCGCCGCTGTACATCGACGAGACGGCAGCGATGACGTCGATCGATCTGCGCGCGCGCGCGCGGCGACTCGCGCGCACCTGCGGCAGGCTCGGATTGATCATCGTCGATTACCTGCAGCTGATGAGTGCCAGTGCGGCCGGCGAAAATCGCGCGACCGAAATCTCGGAGATTTCGCGCGGGCTGAAGGCGCTGGCAAAGGAGCTTTCAGTCCCTGTGGTCGCGCTGTCGCAGTTGAACCGCACCGTCGAGACGCGCGTCGACAAGCGGCCTGTGATGTCGGACCTGCGCGAATCCGGCGCGATCGAGCAGGATGCCGATGTGATTCTGTTCATCTATCGCGACGAGGTCTACAACCCGGACACGACCGATAAGAACATTGCCGAAATCATCATCGGCAAGCAGCGTAACGGTCCGATCGGGCGCCTGAACCTGCGCTTCGACGGGCAATACACCAAGTTCGAAAACCTGGCACGCAACACGTCCTACTGAACACCATGACATCGAACTTCGTTGCCGAGCGGCGCAGTCCCCGCCACTGCGAAGCGTGCTGCGGAGGCTGGTGCCGCGCGATCGGCGTTTCTATGCATTATTCGACCGCCAGGCGGAGCTGTGCGTCGAAGGCGTGACCGCATTGGCGCGTCTGCTGTCCGACGTGCGCGACCCCGATGGCCGCGTGCGTGAAATCGAGGCACTTGAAAAGCGCGCTGACACCGTCGTCGACGACACCTTGGCGCTGGTCCGGCGCTCGTTGCTGCCGCCGTTCCCGCGGGGAGCGATTCACGCACTCATCAATCGCCTCGACGACATCCTGGACCTCACCGAAGACGTCGCGCAGTCGTTGCATCTGTATCACGTCACGACGTTGACGCCCGATGCACATCGGCTGGCAGCGTTGGCAGTGCAGGGCGCCGACAAGTTGCGACTGGCAGTCGCGCAGCTGCAATCGGTCGACGACCCGAGCGCCGCACTGGCGTTGTGCCACGAAGTCGACGATCTGGAGGCGCAGGCCGATCACGTGATGCGGGCCGCGATGTCGAAGCTCTTTCGCGATGAACCGGATACGCGGCAGCTCGTCAAGCTGCGTGCGATCTATGAACTGCTGGAGCAGTTGACCGACGCGTGCAAGCACGCGGCGGCCGAAGTACAGGCGCTCGCACTGCGCTGATAAAAAAGCAATGACCACCACGCTGTGGGTTGTTGCCGTGTTGCTGATCGTAGTCGGCGTCGCCGGCACCGTGTTACCAGCGCTTCCGGGTGTGCCGCTGATTTTCGGCGGCGTGCTGCTCGCCGCGTGGATCGGCGACTTTCAGCGCATCAGCGTGTTTACGATCGTCGTGCTGGCGATTCTTGCCGTGCTGGGCATCGTCATCGACTACGTCGCCGCCGCCCTCTCTGCGAAGCGAGCCGGCGCCAGCAGACAAGGAATCATCGGCGCAGCAATCGGCACGGTCGCAGGTGTTTTCACCGGCCTATGGGGCCTTTTGTTCATGCCGCTGATGGGCGCGGCGATCGGCGAATTCATCGCGCACAAGGACGCCTTCCGCGCAGGCAAGGTTGGCGCCGCGACCTGGTTTGGATTGCTGGTCGGTACTGCGATAAAACTGGCGATCGCGTTCACGATGGTCGGCGTGTTCATTGCGGCGCTGTTGATCTGAGCCGTATAGACGCTCGCAGGTTCTGCGCAATGCAGCGAATCAAGCGGCGACGCCACTCCGGATGCGCCGCGACTTAACAAGCAAAATCCCTGGATAAATCAAGTTAGGCATCACGGCCAATGATCAGCGAACACGTAGTAAACCTTGGCATTGAGTATCTCGACCGGTGCACGGTGGAGGGTAAGTGGCCACCCTGGTCGGAATGCACTGGTACATCGACGGGCGCAACAAGACGGTGCCTTTCATGGCTGAGATTAACGAGGTTTTGAGACTGCGGCCGCAAGTCTATGTAACGCGAGAACCAAGCAGTTGTGTTCTCGAATGATGGTGAAGACCGAGCCGTTACATCGGAGGATATGAGCGCGCTGACACGCAATACCGCAAGGAGTTCTCGGCTGCACTTGCGCGTCCACGCAGGTGATGCCTAACAATTCATTCAAGCCGAACCCGCTTCGCGGGTCGGCTTAATTCCAACGTTAGGTCCCACAAGCTGCAAATGAGTAGCACCGTACTTGTGTCATTCGAGACTGTCGACGGCACGCAGTGCGTGGACGTGTTCCAACGCGAAGACGGCACGTTCGGGTTCGAGCAGTATCGGACCGAATCCGACGGTGCAAGTAGGTGGCAGTCTCTGGGCAAGTACTCTCAGCTATCTTTCGCTTCCGGTGAGGCAGCCCTTCATTTGGCTAAGCAGCGCGTGTCATGGCTGAACCGAAACGAAGTGTGGCGCTGGTAGCGCTGGGGAACTTCATGAAGCACGGGATCGGGCATGCCAACAGTGGCACCTAACCCTTCCATCGAGCCGACGTCCTTCGGCAAGCTCCGCTTGCCTGCGGCTGCCGCTCATGTCAAACGTTGGGCGTTGTGAGCGCGTGCGCCACTGCTGAGGCGGCATTGGCCTTCGTCCAAAAGCATGGTGTGGTGCTAGCTTCAGCCAAGGGAGCCGTTCCTCGCCTCACCGAGGCCATCGTCGGAGAGCCAATCAAGGGCAGCTGGTGGGCACACTCGCAGAGCCACCACATATTTGCCATCCTCAACGCTGTCACCGAATCAGAGCAAGTTTTAGTCTGCCGCTTGATCGACGGCAAAGTCACGCTGGTTCATCGTCGCCTTTGGCCTTCCTTGGTTTGTCTCGCCAACCGCTTTTTGCCCGAACAACTTGCGAAGGTTCGACAGGAGCACACGCCGTCCGGCCACCACGTGAGTTCCGCTGTGCCATTTCCAGAGTGGGTGCCTCCAGAGGTGCTGGAGCAAGCCAGGACAGTCGAAGAAACTGAGGCCCTTGCTGTCGTCGGGGTTTGGGTGGCAGGCTCAAGCCCGTCGGGCAAGCGTGTTCGTCCTCGACGATGACGCCCAACCCTTCCATCGAGCGGTCGTTCACAAGGGGCTTTGTTCGCTTGTGAACGCCGCTCATATCAAACGTCAGCTGTCATATGCAGATCCGCGCGATTCAGCCGTCCGAAGTTGAAGCCGTACGGCATCTACTCATAGCAAACGGTTGGGGGCACCGCGAGACCATCCGCGACAATTTTCCCGAACTGCTTTCGCGATCGCAAGTCGCTCTGGTCGCGGTGGAGGGCGATGAAGTTTTAGGTTTCTTGCGCGCTCTCACTGATGGCATGTCAAATGGGTACATTTCAATGCTTGTGGTTGCCGAGGAACATCGGCGCAAAGGCGTAGGCCGCGCGCTGGTGCGGGCGGTAATGGCTGATGATTTGCACATTACTTGGGTACTCCGGGCTGTTGGAAACGGCGTTTCGACGTTTTACGAAAAGCTCGGCTTTTCGCAATCACAGGTGGCAATGGAGCGTCCACGTGTACGAACGTTCTGACAGCTAACTCATTGTTGGAGATCCGACGCTCTTCGAGCGCGGCGCAACTCAGACGTTAGCTCACTTCAGAAAAACGTAATGCGACCCCTTCGGTATTCCATCAACGTCACACTGGACGGGTGCTGCGATCATCGTGAAGGGGTCGCGGACGAAGACTTGCATCGTCACGCAAGCGAGAACATCGGCCGGGCCGATGCTCTCCTCTTTGGCCGGGTGACTTACGAGATGATGGAGGCAGCGTGGCGGCCGACGCAGACGGGAGCGATGCCTGATTGGATGGAACCCTGGATGGAACCCTTCGCCCGGACGATCGACGCGGCAAAGAAGTACGTCGTGTCGAGCACCCTGGATCGGGTCGATTGGAACGCGGAGCTCGTGCGCGGGGATCTGGAGAACGCCGTTCAGCAGCTCAAGCAGGAGTCGGGCAAGGGACTGTTCGTGGGAGGCGTGAAGCTCCCGCATGGCGTTGGCGGAGCTGGGATTGATCGATGAGTACGAGTTCATCGTGCATCCCAGGGTAGCGGGCCATGGGCCGACGTTGTTCGCGGGATTATCGAAACGTATCGACTTGAAGCTCGTGAGCCGGCTGGAGTTCGGTTCGGGAGCGGTGGCGATGCGGTATGAGCCGAGAAGGTAGCCATTCCTTCTGTATGGCCGCCAGAGATGACTTGGTGGTGTTGCACTTAGCGCGCAGGCCCACACACTTCAGGAGAACTCGTGTTTGACCACGTGAAATTCGGAGTCAGCGACTATGCAGCGAGCAAAGCGTTCTTCCTCAAGGCACTCGAACCGCTCGGCGTAGCTGTTGTCTCGGAGGGGACGCCGACGTACGGTGTCGAGCTTTCCCCAAAGGGTAAGGCTTCATTATGTCTGTACGAAACCGAGGAGAAGCCGGCGCATCTTCACTTGGCGTTCACGGCCGAGAACCGCCAGCAAGTCGAAGCTTTCTACCGCGCGGCTCTGGAGGCGGGTGGCAAAGACAATGGTGCGCCTGGTCTGCGCCCGCACTATCACGCGAACTACTATGCAGCTTTCGTCATAGGCCCGGACGGGCACAACATCGAAGTGGTTTGCCACGAACCCGACATGGCGCGTCGTGAAGAATCGTTTCAAACGATCTAAGGAGCTCTCCATGTTGCGACGTTCAATGCTGGCCATCGTCCCGTGCGCTCTCGTGGCGTCGGTTGAGGTGACAAGGGCACGATTGCCGACGCTTTCGCCGCGAGACCACGCGGATGCAGGAGGGTTGATGTGCTTTGGCACAAGCTTTGTCGAAGCGACGAGGCACTCAGCGACGTATGTGAGCAAGATACTCAAAGGAGCCAAGCCAGCCGAGCTTCCTGTAGAGCGAGTCTCCCGGCATGAGTTGATCGTGAATCTCAAGGCGGCGCGCGACCTGGGCATTACGGTACCCCCTTCGATCCTCAGCAGTGCCAGCCAAGTAGTTCAGTAGCCGAAGACGGTTCAAGTGCAGAATGAGCTGCGGCCTAACCTGACGAGCGTTGCCGCTCATCGCCCACGTTAGATTCAGCCATGGCTTGCCGCGCCTTGCGCCACCTGGCTATCGCGACCTTGCTGGCTGCGTGCCCCTCAGCTTCCTGGGCCGACGAGCGCGACTTTTTGACTTCTGAACAGAGGGCTGCGGACTTCGCCACCTTCTGCCGCTTTGTCGAGGAGGAGTACGCGTACTTCGATCTGAAGAAGACCGACTGGGGGCAGGTATGCAAGTTCTACGCGCCTCAAGTGACAAGCGCGACCGATCGGGCCGCGTACATCGAACTTCTCGAACAGGCACTTGGCGAACTCTACGATTCGCACGCTCACCTCGGCACAAATACACGAAGGTCTTATCGCCTCATACCGACACAGACGGATCTCTTCGCCGACCTGGAAGGATGGTAGAGCGATCCTATTGGATGTGCGCAGAAGCTCAGGAGCCGAACGCGCAGGCTTGCGTCCGGGGATGGAAGTGGTGGCAATCAACGGTGAAGCTACCGAGAACGCCGTGCGCTCGATCGAGCCGAAGTTTCTCTCGCGCGAAGATCCGGCCGCGCGCGAGTGGGCACTCCAGGTTGCATTGGCCGGACGCCGCGATCGCGAGGTCATGCGACTGTTAACCAGGATGGGTGACAACCTTCGCGAGTTCGCGTTTGTCCCTGGCGCTTCCGAACCGACCTCAATGCTCTCGTATCGCGTTATCCGCAGCGTGGGCTATGTGCGCATCAACAACTCGCTCGGCCAGCAAGAACTCGTGCGAGCCTTTGACAAAGTCCTTGCGGAGCTTCTCGATGTACAAGCCTTGGTGATCGACTTGCGCGACACCCCAAGCGGAGGAAACTCCGCTGTTGCGCGGGGCATCATGGGCCGTCTCGTCGACAAGATGCTTCCGTACCAACGACACGAGCTCGTGGCTGAGTTTCGCAGTACCGGAATCCGCCGCGTATGGGATGAATATGTAGCTCCGCGGGGATCACCGTTCCTGAAGCCGATCGTTGTGCTGGTCGGTCGATGGACGGGCAGCATGGGGGAGGGTCTGGCCATCGGCCTGAACGCCACGCGCGGCGCCCTGGTATTGGGCCAGCCAATGGCTCACCTGCTCGGGGCAATCGGAGAGGCGGTTTTACCGCACTCGAAGATTGTCGTGCGCGTGCCCACGGAAAAGCTGTTTCACATCGACGGCACGCCTCGCGAGGCCATCGTTCCTTGCGTCATATCGTCTGCGGATCCAGACGCACTTGCTCAGGATCGGGAGCTTGACGCCGCAATTGCTTTGGCCTTGGAATTAAGAGCGCTGAAATCTAACGGTTCGCTCCAGCCGACGTGCTACGGCCTCCGCACTCGAGCGAGCTCAAACGGTGGGGCGACAACGGCATCACGGCCGCCGCTCAACTCAGAAGTTAAGCGTCGGTAGAACCAACGGTGAAACCACCATGCTGATTTCTGGCGCCTGCCATTGCGGCAACATCTCCTTCAAGCTGGACTGGCAGCCCGAGCCGAAGGAAATCCCTGCCAGGGCCTGCTCTTGCTCGTTCTGCGTCAAGCATGGGGGCGTGTGGACTTCCTGTCCTACGGGCTCGCTCACGGTCGGCGTCAAGGATCCCAAGCACGTCTCGGCATATGCCTTCGGGACGAAGACCGCCGAGTTTCATGTCTGCTCCAACTGCGGCATCGTGCCAGTTGTCACCAGCACAATTAACGGCCACGTCCACGCGGTCGTCAGTGTCAATGCATTCGAGAACGTCGATTCCTCGCTCCTGCAGCGGGCAGCTGTGTCGTTCGACGGCGAAGGCCAAGGCGATCGCCTGGCCAGGCGCCAGCGCAACTGGATCGGTCGTGTCGCGTTCGTTCCAATCCAAGCCTAACTCTTCTCTGCACGCGACTTAATACGGCTGGCTTCAGTAGCCTGTATAGGCGGCTAAGCTCAAACGTTAGACGCCCATGGAGACAGCATTGCGTTCTGCCAAAGACATCCTCAGCACTTACCTGCACTTTCGAGACGACGGGCGAGCCGATGCGGTTCCAGTGTCCGAATCGTTCTGGGAAGAGATGGCGGCCGGGAAACATCGCCAGTTAGATCAAGGCAGGCTCATGTCAGCTTTCACCTTCTCCGAGCCATGGTCCATGTGGGAGCGCCATCCAGCCGGTGAGGAATTGGTAATGCTGCTCTCGGGCTCTGCGACCGTCGTGCTCGAGGAATTCGGCCAACGACATACCGTGCAGTTAGGCAATCCGGGCTCTTACGTTCTTGTGCCGCAGAATGTCTGGCACACGGCCAAGACTTCGGTGCCAAGCACTATGCTGTTCCTTACCGCAGGCGCTGGCACCGAGCACCGTCCGGTTGACGATGACTAACCAGACGAAAATCTTACGTTGCACCTGCGGGCAGGTCGCCCTGGAGGTTCAAGGCGCGCCGATCGTCAGTGCCGAGTGCCTCTGTAGCGACTGTCAGCACGCGGGTGCGTTCTTGCAGTTATTGCCTGGTGCGCCACTTACGCTTGATCAAAATGGTGCCACGCGGTTTGTGCTCTATCGAAAGGATAGGGTTCGGTGCGAAAAAGGGCAGGATTGTTTGCGTGAGCATCGGTTGTCGAAGGATTCCAAAACTCGTCGAGTGGTCGCAATCTGTTGCAATACGCCCGTGTTCTTGGAGTTCACCAATGGTCATTGGCTGAGCATTTACGGCTGTCTCTGGCCGGTAGAGAGCCTGCCCGCGCTCGAAATCCGGACGATGGCCCGCGATCGACCCGACGGCGTCGAACTCTCAGACGATGTACCCAATCCCAGCACTCACACACTTTCCTTTTACGCAAAACTTTTTCGTGCTTGGGCTGCCATGCGTTTTCGTACACCCAAGCTCGACTTTGTTAGCGGAGCTCTCGATGCTCGGTGATGCCGACAACGTAATGAGATTCGGTGCAGAGTAGGACGGGTTCGCCGCGTTTCCCAGTGAGTTCGTAGAAAGCGGTGTCACTGTCGGCAACGACGAGAGCTTGTATTGAACATGAACGACGTCGTTATTTTCGACGGTGTATGCAATCTTTGCGCGCGCTCCGTGAAGTTCATTCTCGATCACGAAGCTGAGCCGGCCCTTCGCTTTACGCCTTTGCAGTCGCCTGCCGGAGTGCGCCATCTCCGCGAGTTGGGATTTGATCCGGCGGACGCGAAGACTTTCGTCCTCATCGCCGACGGCAGGGCGTACGTGAAGTCGGATGCAGCGATTCGTTTGGCAAAGTACTTGGGCGGCGCGTGGAAATTCGTTGGCGCAATCAAAATCATCCCGCGTCCCATTCGGGATTGGATGTATGACGTCGTTGCTCGGAACAGATATCGTTGGTTCGGTCGGGTCGAAGCCTGCATGACACCAAGCCGCGATCTGCGGGCGAGGTTTCTCGAGGAATAGCGGCCATGTTCATTCTCGTCATGGGCGTTACCGGGTCAGGTAAGACCACCATTGGCAAGTCGCTCTCAGATGCATTGGGTTGGCCCTTCTATGATGCCGACGACTTTCATTCGGCGGAGAACATTCGCAAGATGACGTCGGGCGTGCCGCTTACCGATGAGGATCGCCTTCCCTGGCTGAACGATCTGCATCAGCTGATCGCTGAGCACAGCGAGCAACGCAGCGACGGCGTCCTGGCTTGCTCGGCGTTGAAGCAGAAGTACCGGGACATTCTCTGTGCCGACAACAATGTCGAGGTCGTCTACCTGAAGGCGCAGCCTGAGCTCATTCGATCCAGGTTGGATCGTCGGCATGGGCACTACATGCCGCCGGAGCTCATTGCGAGTCAGTTTCGTGATCTGGAAGAGCCGCAAGAAGCATTGACCGTTGAAGCGGCGTGGCCTACAACGCACGCAGTCGCTGTCATCCGCTCTCATCTCGGCATATAAGCGTCCGTACAATTGTTGAGCCGCAGACATTCGCAGATTTCTTCTAAGGCCCACCCATGACCAGGAGCTATCTCATGATGAATCGATTCATTGCCGTTACAGCCATCGCGCTGGTCTGCGGCGCGTGTTCAAGCACGTCCGGAACCAGTAGCGCGCCACCGGCGCCGCAGGCCGCACCGAGCGCGCCCGCTAAGAGCGACACGCGTGTCGTCAAGTCACGCGATGGCACGTACACAGGGGAGATCGTCGGCACGCCTGCTGCGAACAGCAAGTTTGCCAAGCTGCAGATCGGCATGAGCATGAATGAGACTCAGGAGATCCTGGGCCGCGCGCCGGATCGCTTCCATAGTTATGAATCCGGCAAGCGCTGGATTCCGTTCTACTTTGGCAACGACGCGCGACGCCTGCAGGCGTTATATAAAGGCGAAGGTTGTCTGATTTTTACCGGCGGCAATGTCTGGGGTAGCGCGGGCGGCGACTTGATTCAGATCGCCGCCGATCCGTCGGGCGCCTGCTACCAACCATGAGACTGCGTGAAACGCGTACCCGGCTAGGGCAGCCCAAGCGGAGGCGGCGATAAGACTGATCGGGATGCTCGATTCGCCGTACGTGCGGCGCGTGGCGATCTCGCTGCAGCTAATGCGCGTGCCATTCGAGCACGAGTCGCTTTCCGTCTTCCGCACTTTTGCAGAGTTTCGGCAAATCAATCCGGTCGTCAAGGCACCGACGCTGGTCTGTGATGACGGCACGGTACTGATGGATTCAACGCTGATCATTGACTACGCGGAGGCGCTCGCCGGTTCTCACAGAAGCCTGATGCCGGCCGGCGTCGCGGAGCGCCGAGACGCGCTGCGCATCATCGGGCTGGCACTGGCAGCGTGCGAGAAAAGTGTTCAGATTATTTACGAACGTCAACTACGGCCCGCCGAGAAGCTGCACGAGCCGTGGGTTACGCGCGTAACGGGCCAGTTGCTTGCCGCGTACGCGGCGCTTGAATCGGAAGTTGGCGCAAAGCCTTTGCCTGTTACGAGCGAAGGGATCACACAGGCGGGGCTCAGCGCTGCGGTCGCATGGCATTTCACGCAGCAAATGCTTCCGGAGGTAGTCGCTTCCGACAGGCATCCGGCTCTGATGGCACTCTCATCCAAGGCCGAAGCACTTCCAGAGTTCGTCGCCGCGCCGCATGGTTCCAGCACGTATCGTGCAGCTGACGCTTAAGCAGATCATTTGCGGACCTCGACAGCTGTTCGAATGTTGTGAAAGTCGATGCCTAAGGCTGCAGAACGCGAGTTGCTGGTCGTCGATGGCCGCGAAATTTCCATATCTAATCCGCGCAAGGTTCTTTTTCCCGACGCGGGATACACGAAGCTCGATCTCGCTCACTACTATCTGGCGGTGAGCGCGGGGGCGCTGCGCGGTGCCGGCGGACGCCCAAACGTGCTCGTGCGTTACCCCAACGGCATCGGTGACGAATTCTTTTTTCAGAAGCGTGCGCCTGAGTCGCGGCCCACGTGGATCGAAGTCGTGTCGCTGCGCTTTCCGTCGGGCCGCAGCGCAGAGGAGGTGGTGCCTCGCGACGCATCGGCACTGGTGTGGATGGCGAACCTGGCGTGCCTTGAATTGCATCCGCATCCGGTACGTGCCGACGATCTCGACCATCCGGACGAGCTGCGGGTCGATCTGGACCCGGTGCCCGGTGTGCAGTGGAGCCAGGTACGCGAAGTGGCGCGAGTCGCGCAGGCAACGCTGCAGGACCACGGTTTGGTGGGCTGGCCGAAGACGTCGGGCTCGCGTGGCATGCACGTTTACGCGCGCATCCAACGGCGTTGGACATTTGACGAAGTGCGGCGTGCCGCGCTCGCGCTGGCGCGCGAGGTCGAGCGGCGCGCGCCGGGCATTGCGACGAGCAAGTGGTGGAAGGAAGAGCGGCACGGAGTTTTTGTCGACTACAACCAGAACGCGAAAGACCGTACGACTGCGGCCGCGTATTCGGTGCGTCCGACCGTCGATGCGCGCGTATCCGCGCCGCTCACGTGGGACGAGGTTGATTCGTGTGAGCCGGCCGACTTCACGCTGGCAACAATGCCTGCGCGATTTGCACGGCTCGGTGATCGGCATGCGGGCATCGACACCAGCGACGGCTCGCTAGAAGGTTTGCTCGAGCTGTCGGCGCGTCATGAGCGTGAGGGACTGGGCGATGCGCCATGGCCGCCGCAGTACAAGAAGCAACCCGGCGAGCCGCCGCGCGTTCAACCATCGCGCCGTCGCGCCAGCAAGCATCCGTTGATCGAGATCGGCCGCGCGCAACGCAAGGACGATGCGCTTGCCGGCCTGGAACGCTGGAAGGCTCGTCACGCCAACGTCGTCGAGCACCTGGAACCAGCCGATGTGCTGGTCGATTCGATGCGCGGCCGGTCGTCAACCTGGACGCGCATCCGCGTCAATCTGCAGCATGTTCCTGAGACCATTCGGCCTCAACAGGAGCCGCTCGATCCGGACGCAGAGCCCGAGCTTGCGGCTGAAGTCAACGCTGAGCGTGAGCCGCGCCGAAAACCTTCTCGAGCTCGAAAGGTGTCGTGACTTCGAGCTGGTCGTAACGACACTCGCTCGGCGGCTTGTCCGGCCGCCACCGAAGAAAAATCGCAGCGTGACGGAAGCGATCACCTTGCAGGTGATCGTATTTGACTTCGCACACGCGCTCGATTCGCAAGGGCTCCCATGACAAATCCTTGCCAGCGCTCCAGCGGCTCTGCGCTCCGGGCATGCGCGTCGACGCATCATCGGCGTTGGCCCAGTCGCGCCACGGATGATTCTTAAGGGCATCTCTTCGTAAGGGCGCAAGCTCGATGGCGAGCTGCTTGCGCGTCGCCATCGTGAATGCTGACGTCACGCCAACATGATGCAGCACACCCTGATCGTCATACAGGCCGAGCAGCAAAGATCCGACGACGTCCTTTCCGCTTTTGTGCCATCGAAAGCCTCCCAACAACACAATCAGCCGTGCGAGCGTGCTTGACCTTGAGCAACACGCGCTTGCCGGGCTCGTAGGGAATATCCGCCGGTTTGGCGATGACGCCGTCCAAGCCGGCACCTTCGAAATGCTCGAGCCATTGCAGCGCTATCGCGCGATCCCGAGTCATCGGCGTCAGGTGCACCGGCGGGTCGATGCCGTCCAACGCTTGCTCCAGCTGGGCTCGACGCTCGCTTTGTGCTGCCGACATCAGATTGCGGTTATCGATCGCAAGCAGCATCGAACGCCACGAATGATGCGGGGGTTTGCGTCGCCAGCTTGGCAACACGCGAGGCCGCCGGATGCAGCCGCAACTGCAGCGCATCGAAGTCGAGACCATGCGGCCCGGCGATGACGATCTCGCCGTCGATCACGCAGCCGCTCTGGCAGCCGCTCGAGCAGCGAATCGTGCAGTTCGGGAAAGTAGCGGTCGAGTGGGCGCAGGTCGCGGCTTTGAATGAAGACATCCGACGCGCCGCGAAAAACGATGGCGCGAAATCCATCCCACTTCGGCTCGAACAGAAACCCCGGCGAGCTGGGCAACGCATCCGCGATCTTGGCGAGCATGGGCTCGATCGGCGGTGCGATCGCAAACATGAGCGCCGATATTGCGCGGGAACGCTACAAGATTTCGGCCGCGTAGTCGGCCAGCCGCGAGCGCTCGCCGCGCTGCAAAGTCACATGTCCGGAGTGCAGCCAGCCCTTGAAGCGATCGACCACGTAGGTGATGCCTGATGAGCCTTCGGTCAGATACGGCGTATCGATCTGCGCGATGTTGCCGAGGCAGATGACTTTGGTGCCCGGCCCGGCTCGCGTGACGAGCGTCTTCATCTGCTTCGGCGTCAGGTTCTGCGCCTCGTCGATGATCAGATATTTGCTGATGAACGTTCTGCCGCGCATGAAGTTAAGCGACTTGATGCGAATGCGCGTGCGGATCAGATCGTTGGTCGCCGCGCGACCCCATTCGCCCGCGTTGTCGTCGGTCTTGTTCAGCACTTCGAGGTTGTCTTCGAGGGCACCCATCCAGGGCGCCATCTTTTCCTCTTCGGTGCCCGGCAGAAAGCCGATGTCATCGCCGACCGGAACGGTGGCACGCGTGACGATGATTTCCGAGAAGCGCTTGGTTTCCAGCGTCTGCGACAAGCCGGCAGCGAGCGCCAGCAATGTCTTGCCGGTGCCTGCCTGGCCAATCAACGTGACGAAATCGCAGTCGGGATCCATCAGCAGATTCAGCGCGAAGCTCTGCTCGCGATTGCGTGCCGTTACGCCCCACACGGCGTTCTTCGCGTGCGTGTAATCGCGCAACACGCGCAGCACCGCTGACTTGCCGCGGATCTCGCGCACCTGCGCATAAAACGTGGTGCCGTTTTCGAGATAGACGAACTGATTGACCAGCAGTCCGCTACGATCGGGCCGTTGATCCGGTAGTAGGTGAAGCCGCCGTGTTGCCAGGACTCCATCCCCTTGCCGTTCTTGTCCCAAAAACTGGCGGGAGCTGCATCACACCGGTGTAGAGAAGGTCGGTGTCCTCGAGCACCTTGTCGTTGGTGTAATCCTCGGCCTGGAGACCGAGCACGCGCGCCTTGACGCGCATGTTGATGTCCTTCGAGACGAGAACGACGTCACGGTTCGCCTGCAGGTCCTTCAATCCGCGGACAACGCCGAGGATCTGGTTATCGGCTTTACCCGCTGGCAAGCTGTCGGGCAGCATGCCGGTCACTGCCTGCGTTTGAAAAATCAGACGGCCCGCCGCATCTTTATTGCCGAGCGCCGAGAGCGGAATCCCATCCTCGATCGGTGTCTTGCTCGCAGCAACCAGCGAATCGAGCGTGCGCGAAACCTGGCGCGCGCTGCGCGCCACTTCGGACATGCCCTTCTTGTGCGAGTCCAGTTCTTCCAGCGTCATCATCGGCAAGAACACGTCGTGCTCTTCGAATCTGAAAAGACTCGTCGGATCGTGCAGCAGCACGTTGGTGTCAAGTACGAAGAGGCGCGGCGCGCCAGTCGGCCGCTGCTTCTTCGTTGTGCCTTTTTCCGGACGCGGCTGCGACTCAACCACAGCGAGCCGCGCTGCCGGGCTGGGCCTGGCGGATACGGGCTGGGGTGCCTGCGGCGCGCGCGCGACCGGTGCCAGCGGCACAACGGAGTGCGGTGGGCGCTCAAGATGCGGTGGCTCGCGCGCCGGTTCCAACGGAATCGACGTCAGGACGGTGGCGGGCTTGGTCGGTGCTTTCGGAAGTGGCATCAGCGGGGGGATCGATCCATCAGAGGAAACATCGAAGGGCAAACATCATGCGAGTGACTGCGTAAAGGCGAGTACCTGATCGACGTGGTTAGGCACTTTCACCCCGCGCCACTCCTTGCGCAGCTTGCCTTCACCGTCGATCACGAACGTGCTGCGCTCGACACCGCGCACCTGGCGGCCGTACATGTTCTTCATCTTCATCACGCCGAAGAGCTCGCACAGCTTCTCATCGGGGTCCGAGATCAGCTCGAACGGAAACTTCATCTTGGCTTTGAAGCCTTCGTGCGACTTCAGGCTATCGCGGGATACGCCGAGCACGACCACGTTGGCCTTCTTGAATTTCGAGTGGGAGGCGGCAAAGTTCTGGCCTTCGGTCGTGCAACCCGGGGTGTTGTCCTTCGGGTAAAAATAGAGAACAACTGTCTTGCCGCGCTGCGCCGACAATGCAAATTCGCCGCCGGTGGCCGCGGCTGTGAAGTCGGGTACGTTGCTATCGATTGCAACCGCCATCGGAATTTTCAGTCCTCAGCTTCGACGAACAGGGCAGCGGCGACCTTGCGACTTTCGCCTACCAATATGTTGTAAGTGCGGCAGGCGGCATGTGTATCCATGACCTCGAGGCCAATGCGTGCGTCCGTCAGCGGACGCGTCAGACGCGGATGCGGAAAGCGCTGCCGAGTGCCGGTGCCGAGCAGAACGACTTCACTGCGCAGCTCGCGCAGCCGCTCGAAAGTGGTGACGTCCAGGGCGTCGAAGCTTGTGGCCGGCCAGGGCTCGAGTTGATCGGGTGTGACGATCAAGTTGGTTGTGTGGCGCACCCGGTTGATTTCAACGAAGCCCGGACCGTACGCAGTCACAGTGTTTTGCGTGGTGGGCGTGTCGGCGTGCAGCTTCAAATCGCGCGAAACCTCAATCGGAATTAGGCAGGTGTTCGAGTACATTATAGGCACGCCCCGCGGCGCTGCAGACGTGTAGAAAACACGTCGGATACCTGATCCTTCGACCATGGCCGAGTTTTCGCGCATCAAGCGCCTCCCTCCTTACGTCTTCAACATCACCGGTGAGTTGAAGATGGCTGCGCGCAGGCGCGGCGAGGACATCATCGATATGAGCATGGGCAATCCGGACGGCCCGACGCCGCGTCATATCGTCGACAAGTTGATCGAAGCCGTGCAACGGCAGGACACGCATGGCTATTCGGTATCAAAGGGAATTCCTCGGTTGCGGCGCGCAATTGCCACGTGGTACCAGCAGCGATATGGCGTAGAGCTGGATCCTGACTCCGAGGCGATCGTCACGATCGGCTCGAAGGAGGGGTTGGCGCATCTAATGCTCGCCACGCTCGATCGCGGCGATACGGTGCTGGTGCCGAACCCGAGCTATCCGATTCACATCTACGGCGCGATCATCGCCGGCGCGGACATTCGCTCGGTGCGAATGGATGGCCGCGTGGATTTTTTCGCCGAGCTCGAGCGCTCGATCCGCGAGTCGTTGCCCAAGCCGCGAATGATGATCCTCGGATTTCCGAGCAACCCGACGGCGCAATGTGTCGAGCTCGATTTCTTCGAGCGCGTGATCCTGCTCGCGCGGCAATACGGCATCTACGTTGTGCACGATCTCGCGTATGCCGATATCACGTTCGACGACGCGTATCCGAATCATCGCGCACCCTCGATCATGCAGGTCGCCGGTGCCCGCGAAGTGGCGGTCGAGTTTTTCACGATGAGCAAGAGCTACAACATGGCCGGCTGGCGCATCGGCTTCATGGTGGGCAACAAGGATCTGGTCTCGGCGCTGTCACGCATCAAGAGCTATCACGATTACGGAAGCTTTACGCCGATTCAGGTGGCATCGATCGCCGCGCTGGAGGGTCCGCAGGAATGCGTCGACGGCATTCGCCGTGAATACCAGCGGCGCCGCGATGTACTGGTGCGCGGCCTGCACGAAGCGGGCTGGATGGTCGAAGTACCCAAGGCATCGATGTACATATGGGCCGAGATTCCCCCGCCTTACCAGTCGATGGGGTCGCTCGAATTTGCGAAGAAGGTGCTTGCCGATGCGAAGGTCGCGATATCGCCGGGTATCGGATTCGGCGATTACGGCGACAGCCATGTTCGCTTTGCCTTGATCGAAAACGAGCACCGCATTCGGCAGGCGGTCCGCGGAATCAAGGAGATGCTGCGTAAGGACGGCAGGGTCGCGCCGGAGCGCGCAGTTGCCTAATAGTCAGGGGAGCCGGCCGCTGGCGCGTCCGGCAACTTAGTCTGTGAAACCAATCCGAATCGGGATGCTGGGCCTTGGCACCGTTGGCCGAGGGACCTACGAAATCCTGCAGCGCAATCAACACGAAATTGCGCGGCGGGCCGGGCGCGGAATCGAGGTTGCCGCGATCGCGGTGCGTGACGTCGGCAAGGCACGCGCGATCGTCGGCTCGAAAGTTCCATTGTCGTCAGATGTCAACGACGTGATTCGCAATCCGGATATCGACATCGTTGTCGAGCTGATAGGCGGTTACGAGCCCGCTTACTCGCTTGCACTCGACGCGATCAAGCGCGGCAAGCATGTCGTCACCGCCAATAAGGCACTCCTTGCACGCCATGGCAACGAGCTGTTCGACGCGGCGCGCGCGCATGGCGTGATGCTCGCATTCGAGGCGGCGGTGGCGGGGGGCATTCCGATTATCAAGGCGTTGCGTGAGGGATTGACCGCGAATCGGATCGAGTGGATCGCCGGCATCATCAACGGCACAAGCAACTTCATTTTGTCCGAGATGCGCTCGCGTGGGATTACTTTCGACGCCGCTCTGAAAGAGGCGCAGCGGCTCGGCTATGCAGAGGCCGACCCGACGTTCGACATTGAGGGTATCGATGCGGCACACAAGCTGGCGATCCTGTCTTCGATTGCGTTCGGCGTGCCGATCAGCATCGATGCGGCTTACACCGAGGGCATTTCCAAGCTCGCCAAAGAAGACATCAAGTATGCCGAGCAGCTCGGGTACCGCATCAAGCTGCTCGCCATTACGAAACGAACGTCGGCAGGTATCGAGCTGCGAGTTCATCCAACGCTGGTGCCACTGCAACGATTGATCGCGAACGTCGAAGGTGCGATGAACGCCGTGCTGATCAAGGGCGATGCGGTTGGCACGACACTCTATTACGGACAGGGAGCAGGCTCAGAACCGACTGCATCGGCTGTCATTGCCGATCTGGTCGACGTCACGCGTCTGCACACCGCGGACCCCGAGAATCACGTACCGCATCTGGCGTTTCAACCGGAAGGCGTCGCCGCGCTGCCGTGGCTGAGCGTCGACGACACGGTCACTTCGTACTATTTCCGCATGCGTGTTGCCGATCAGCCCGGCGTGCTGGCTGATATCACGCGCAATCTCGCCGATGGGCGCATCTCGATCGATGCGTTGTTTCAGCGCGAACCATCGGAGGGCGAGAATCAGACCGACATCATCATGCTGACGCACGACGCCGTGGAGCGCGATGTGAATGCCGCGATCGCGCGCATCGAAGCGTTACCGACCGTATTGGCGCCAGTGATTCGCCTGCGGCAAGAAGAGTTGTTGTAGGGCATGGGCAGACCCTAGATGCGTTACGTGTCGACGCGCGGCCGTGCACCCGAGCAATCATTCGGCGAGATTCTGTTGTCGGGGCTGGCTGCCGACGGTGGCTTGTATGTGCCGGCGTCGTATCCGGGTGTCAGCGTTGACGAGCTCGACACCTGGCGCTCACTCTCGTACGCGGACCTTGCGAGCGTGATCATCGGCAAATTCGCTGACGACATCGCGCCGGACGAGCTTTCCACGCTCACTCGAGCAACCTACACGGCTGCGACTTTTTCCAATGCACGCGGCGATAGCCGTGCAAGCGACATCACGCCGCTGCGCTGGCTCACTCCCGGACTCGGACTTCTTGAACTTTCCAACGGCCCTACGCTCGCATTCAAGGACGTTGCGATGCAACTGCTGGGGGCATTGTTCCAGCGCGTGCTCGAACAGCGTGGACGGCGATTGAATGTGCTGGGAGCGACCTCGGGGGACACGGGGCCGGCTGCCGAATACGCAATGCGCGGCCGTGACCGGGTCAATGTTTTCATGCTGTCGCCCAAAGGAAGGATGAGCGAGTTTCAGCGCGCGCAGATGTATTCGCTCGTCGACGCGAATATCTTCAACGTGGCTCTCGAAGGCGTGTTCGACGAGTGTCAGGACATCGTCAAGAGCGTTGCCGGCGATCTGGAGTTCAAGCAGCGCTTCAATGTCGGCAGCGTCAACTCGATCAATTGGGGCAGGGTGGTGGCGCAGGTGGTCTATTACTTCAAGGGCTACCTGGCCGCGACACAGTCGAGCGAGCAGCAAGTGTCGTTCGCCATACCTTCCGGCAATTTCGGCAACATCCTGTCGGGTTGGGTCGCGAAGCAGATGGGTTTGCCGATTGCGCGGCTGGTGCTGGCCACTAACGAGAACGATGTACTCGATGAATTTTTCCGCACCGGGCGTTATCGTGTTCGCGGCAGCGGCGAGACTCACACAACCAGCAGTCCGTCGATGGATATTTCGAAGGCGTCGAATTTTGAGCGCTTCATTTTCGATCTGGTCGGGCGCGACGCCGAGCTGTTGCGAGAACTCTGGTGGGAGGTCGATACGCGTGGCGAGTTTCATCTGGGGGGAACGCCGATCTGGCCGCTCGTCGGCGCGAGCGGGCTGGTATCCGGCCGCAGCACGCATACCGATCGCATTCGAACGATTCGCACGACGTTCGAGCGCTACGGCATCGTCGTCGATCCGCACACGGCAGACGGCGTCAAGGTAGCGCTGGAACACATCGACCGAGACGTGCCGATGATTTGCCTCGAGACCGCGTTGCCTGCAAAGTTTCCGCAAACGATCGTCGAGGCAATCGGACGGGAGCCGGACCGCCCTGCGGCGTATGCGGGACTCGAAGCGCGTCCTCAGCGCTTCGACGTGCTTCCAGCGGACGCCGAGGCGGTCAAGTCGTTTATTGCCCGGCACGTCGAGCCATCGCGCGGGTGAAAGCGATCGGCTTCATCGGTTACTCGAACAGCGGCAAGACGACGCTGATCGAGAAGCTGATTCCGATTTTTCGCTCTCAGGGGTTGGCGGTATCGGCCGTGAAGAATGCGCATCATGGATTCGATATGGACCGGCCCGGCAAAGACTCGTTTCGCTATCGCGACGCCGGTGCTCAGCAAGTGCTGATTGCGACTGGCTCGCGCTGGGCGCTGCTGAGTGAAACGCCGCAACGAGCTGCGACGCTCGACGAACTGCTGGCTGAACTCGCGGCATGCGATCTGGTCATCGTCGAAGGATTCAAGAGTGAAGGAAACATTCCGCGCATTGAAGTGCGGAGGGCCGCGAACGTCGATCCGCCGATCTTTCCGCACGACGCAAACGTTGTTGCGCTGGCCACCGATCATTCGGTGCAAACCCATTTGCCGGTGCTCGACTTGAACGATCCCGATAAAATCGCAGCGTTCATTACGCAACTGCTGCAACTACCGGCGCCGCGCGTCTGATCCCTTGCTCTCGGTTGAACAAGCGCTAGAGAAGCTGCTTTCTGCAGCACAGATCGGTGAGCGACGTCGAGCCGGTTGACACGATGCAGGCGAATGGCCGAGTCCTTGCGACTGCGGTTGTGTCAGCGATCGATGTTCCGCCGCTCGACAACTCGCAGATGGACGGCTACGCGGTGCGAACTGTGGATGTTCCGAATGTTCCCACCACACTGCGCGTCAGTCAGCGCATTGCCGCGGGCCAGGTAGGCGCTGTGCTTGAGCCGGGAACCGCAGCGCGCATCTTTACCGGCGCTCCGATTCCTACAGGAGCCGACGCCGTCATCATGCAGGAAAAGTGCGATGCGTTCGGTGACAAGGTGACGTTGAACGAACGGCCGCCGCGCGGCGAGGCAATCCGTACGGCCGGCATCGACATCGGGCGCGGCGACGTCGTGCTACAGCCGGGTGTGCGACTGAAACCGCAACATTGCGCGCTGGCTGCGTCGATTGGAGCCGCACGTCTTACCGTGTACCGAAGGCTGCGCGTCGCGACGTTCTTCACGGGCGACGAGTTGGTGATGCCCGGTGAGCCGCTGCCGCCAGGTCGCATCTACAACTCGAATCGTTTCATGCTGCGCGGTTTGCTTGAATCTCTGGGATGCGAGGTCAACGACCTCGGCATCGTGCCGGATAATTTGCAGAGCACGCGCGATGCGCTCGTGCGTGCGGCGGCCGACGCAGACTTGATCATCTCTTCCGGTGGTGTTTCGGTTGGCGAGGAAGACCATGTCAAACCCGCGGTGCAGGCCGAGGGCTCGCTCGATTTGTGGCAGATCGCAATGAAGCCCGGCAAGCCGCTCGCATTTGGACACGTGCGCGACGTGCCGTTCATTGGACTGCCGGGCAATCCGGTCTCAAGCTTCGTGACTTTCGTGCTTTTCGCGCGCCCGTTCGTTCTTCAGCGTCAGGGAAGAGTCGAGTATCTGCGGACGATTTTCGTGCGTGCAGATTTCGACTGGCACCAGTCGAGTCGGCGACGAGAGTTCATGCGGGCACGCCTGAACGAGAAGGGCGGGCTCGACATTTTTCCAAATCAGAACTCCTCGGTGCTGACGTCGGTCACGTGGGCCGACGGCCTGATCGACAATCCCGCCGAGCATTTGATTCACGCCGGAGATATCGTTCGCTTCCTGCCGTTTGCCGAGTTGCTGTCATGAAGCTGCGAGTTCTCTACTTTGCCGCGCTTCGCGAGCGCGTTGGCCGCAGCGACGAAGCCGTCGACGCACCCGAGGGCATCACCACCGTTGCGCAGCTGCGCGACTGGCTGGCGCAGCGCGGTGAACCCTGGCGTCAGGCATTCGCCGAAACACGCCGCGTGCGCGCGGCGGTCGATCAGGCCATGGTCGATGAAGGACACGCGCTGCACGAGGGCGCCGAAGTCGCATTCTTTCCTCCAGTGACAGGGGGTTAGTTCCTATGACGGTGCGCGTGCAGCATGAGGACTTCGACGTCGGCGCCGAAATTGCTCGGTTACGTGCCAACAATCCGAAAGTCGGCGCAGTCGCAACGCTTTATCGGCGTCGTGCGAGACTTGAATGAGGGTGCAGCGGTCGGATCAATAACGCTCGAGCACTATCCAGGCATGACCGAGAAATCGCTGGAGACGATCGCCGAACAAGCGAAAACCCGGTGGAAACTATTCGATATTCTGATCATTCATCGTGTGGGCACGCTTGCACCGACCGATCAGATCGTGCTCGTCGTGACAACCAGCTCGCATCGTGGGGACGCATTTGCAGCGTGCCAATTCGTGATGGATTATCTGAAGACCGACGCGCCATTCTGGAAAAAAGAAACGACCGACGCCGGCATGCGTTGGGTGGATGCTCGCGACAGCGATGCCGATGCCCGCGAGCGCTGGACAACGAAGTGAGGCCTTGCTTAGTCAAACGCAATCGAGTAGACCAGATCGAGCGCTGTCGTGGTACCTGCCCGAGCGATCAACGATAGGCGCCGGCTGAGCTGGTAGTTCAACGCGACATACGTGGAGGCGCCAGTTATTGCTTGCTCAAACGTCAGATAGAGATCGTCATTCAGGCGTTTGCCGATCGCGACGAAGTCGCTCGCGGCAGTGGTGCCGGTCGCGCTGCGTAACGTACCGGCCACGGTCTCGCGCGGCAGTATCGACGCACTGTCCTGCCCCGGGCGCAAACTGATTTCATCGATGCCGAGCGATTGCATCAGCGTTGAACTCTGGCTATCGGTCTGTCCGGCAAAGAGCGCGCTGGCCGCCGCGGATAGAAGAGCGCGCTCCTGGCCACCATCACCGGCTGCGCCGGGCGGCCTGCCAAGTACGAGCCAATTGAGCTTCTCGACATCGGTCATCGAAGGGTCTGAATACAGTCGCACAATCGGGCGCGACGCCGTGCCGCCGATTGAAACGCCTACATCGACCGGCAATCCGGTTCGCACCGCCAGTACGTTCAACGCGGGATTTTCGACCGGACCCTGAAACGTCAGGATGCCGCGCTGAATCTGCAGACGCTGCCCGTAACCCTGGTACGTACCGCCACGGGTTCTGACATTGCCTTCGGCGAGCAACTGGCCCGGACGACCCGTGATGTCGAGCGCGCCATCGAGCCGCGCTTCAAGACCCGCACCGCGAATGTAGAAGCGGGGGCCGAGGCTTCCACGCATATCGAGCGTCACATCAACCGCGGTATCGGCCTTCGCGGGTTGCTCGGCACGCACGATAACGACGTCGCCCGGCAAAGCTGCGTGCGCCGCGCAAGCGGGAGAAATCGATGTAAGCGCCATCGACCTGCAGCTTCGCGTACAAATCTGCCCGCTCGGGTGCGAGCGTGATTCCACCTTCACCGCTGAGCACCATCCATCGATCGCGCCGCTGCAACACAGGCAATCGATCGGCCTGGATACCGACACTTCCGGTCAGCGTGCGCAATGCAATGCGTGCAACCGCGCGCAGTCGGCCGGGCGTATCGAAGTTCACGTCCTCAGTCGCACGCTTGTCGTCGGGCATCACGCGCGGCCGGCCAGTGAACAACAGCTCGTTCACCACCAGCACGCCGTCGTCCAGATTCGCGTCGAGCGTGCCGTCTTCGAGGCGAAGGCCTTGTTCGACATATGCAATGCGAAGTCCGCTTGCGCGAATAGGCCCGGACGCGGTGGGCTCGGCGGGTGTGCCGGAAATGGCCGTTTTGATACTGCCCGAGCCTGCGACCTGCACGCTGTCGCCGATCAGCGGCCCCATCCAACCGAGGTCGGGAGCACCGCGTCAATGTCGATTCGAAAAGGACGATTGCGCGCGATCTGCACGCCGCCACTGGTGTCGACGTACGCGTCGATCGTCGCATCCAGCCGACCCAGCGCCTTTCCGCGCACGTAGGCGGTACCCGTCACGCGGTTGTTCAAAACGCTGAACGCCAGTCCGAGGTCGCTGATGCCGACTGGATTGAGCGCGTCGATCCCGCCGTAGATATCGCCCGCTGTGCGCTCGATGATCAGCGACGCCACTCAGCATCTCGGCAAGCTCAAGTTCCCACCGGCCACGCAACGTGAGCGGCGGCCGCTCGCTCCCACCGCTTCGGACGACTCGCCGCGCGGCACTTGCGCGTGCATCGAGCGCCTGCGGCTTGAGTCCTTCGAACGTGCCGGACGTGCGCCAGCGTCCGTCGCTGAGCTGAACTTCAACCGCGGAAAATTGAGTGCCGCGTGCGTCGAAGCGCGCGGGTCCGAAAATTACCGAACCCGGCGCGATCGCTAGCGGAGTCGGGCTCCGATAAGCCGCAGTTCAAGTGGCTTGCCGCTTTCGGCTGCCACTAGCGTCCCACGCCACCCGTAGGGCTGCGTCGGGCCTGCACGCCAGCCGCCGTTGGCGACGATACGCAGCGGCTGCTTCGACAGCGTTGTTCCGTTCAGTTCAAGCGTGTGATCCGACGTCACGCCGCGTGCGACTAACGTTGCGCTGGCGAGCGAAGCATCGGGATTTGGAGTGCGATGGCCGGCCAGCTTCACCATCACGGCCAGCGGAGCCGTTGGGGCGGCACCGCCGGTGATCGACGCCACAAGGCTGTCGATCGTCTGAGCGTTGGCAAATTTCAAATCGCTTGCGGTGACCTCGGCGCGCAACAGAGGCGATGAAAATTCGCCGCTTACGGCACCGCTTGCGGTCACGCTTCCCGAAGTGCGGGGCAGAATCTCTGCCAGCTGCGGCGCGGCCAGCTCAAATGTCAGCTCACGGCCCCCACCTAAACCTCCGCTTGCCGCGAGGCGCGCCGAGCGTGACGTGACGTTGACATCAAGGTCGATGCGTTGATGCGCCAGCGCGACCGTGGCACGGCCGTCGATGCGCGCGGCCCATCAGCTGACTGTCTGCGAGTGCAATCTCGGCGCGGCCGATGATTGTCGGCTTGAACTGCGCATCAAGCTCGAGCGTGCCGTTTAGTCGCGTGTCGAGTCCTTTGACGAGCCGCGCCAGATCGAGTTTGTCGAATGTGCCTTTAGCGCGCGCCGCGTAAGTTCCATGCAGTTCGACGCGGCCCGTGACTTCGGCCGAACCGTCGGCAATTCGCAATCGCGCGGTCTCGACGTTCAACACCCGGTCACGCAGAAGCAGATTGAAATCGGCCGCCAGCTCGAGACCTTTGACTCTGCCGACTGTGATGGCAGCGTCCGTTCGGAGCGTTCCGGTAAATCGCTGCGATTGCTCGAGCCACACATACGTCAGCGCTCCATCGATGCGAGTGGGCGCAGCGGCCGAGTGAATGGTCGACGCATCGATTCCGGTCAACGTCAGCTTTGCGTTTACGCCGCTGGCTGCGGACCACGTCATACTTCCACTGGCTGCACCACGGATGCCCTCGACGCGCTGCAGGGCGAGCGTTAGCGTGTCGGCGGACCAGGTCAGCGCGCCACGCGCCGATCTCACAGGTATTCGCTGCTTGTCGACCGGTCCGGCATCCAGGTTCTCGATGGAAAATGAGCCGTCCAGGCCAAAGCCGGCCGCTGCTGCGGCTCCGCTTGAAACAGGTCTCAGGTCCGCCTGGCCACGCAGCCGCATCACCGGCGCGCCCTCAAACCACGCCGCGGGGTTGAAGTGCGCGACATCTGCGGTCAACTGTGCGAGTGGCACCGGAGCGAATGGTGTCAAGCGCGCGGTGATCTGCGCGCTCGCATCGTCACCCTTTGCGTCGACCTCTACAAACGCATCGAGCAGCGTGCCGCTCGCACGCAACTTCGCAGCAACACCATGTTCGCGCAAAGTGGACGCGACCTGCGCCTCGGCTCGCAGCGCGAACGGACTGCGTGCATCGACTCGGCCACCAAGCTCGACCTTGCTTGGCCCATATTGAAGACGCGCCTCGCTCGATCAGGACGGCATCAGCGTTCCAGCGGAAGTCCGCAGCGATGTTGTTGACGACGCGCTGCGCGTCGCCGCGCGCGCCGAATCGCAGTTCTCCCACGCCCAGGCTGCGCACTCGCAAGTCGATCGGCATTGCCAGCGACAGCGGGGATGTCGCGGGCTCGTCGCTCGGTACCCATTCCACCGTCGCGGTGCGCGCGGTGACGCGCTCGAAATCAAATACGCGCTGTCGCCACCGCAGCTCGTACGGTTGGACCGCAATATCGGCCGCTTGTAGCGACCACGCGGGCCCTTTGACCGACAAGCTGCTGGCAGTGAACCCGTCGCGCAGCGATCCCGTAACGTCGCCTACTGTCACCGACGTATTCAGGCGTGAATTGAGCAGCACGACAAATCGCAAACCGCTCGGCGTCGTGTACATCCACCATAGTGCCGCCGCACTGCCGACGACGATCAGCAGCATTCCGGCCAGCAGTCCCAGCAGCAGGGTGATCGACCGCGAGCGTCGGCGCGACTTTGCGTTCTGCGATTCGGTCACGTTCGTCGATCCAGCTAGAACGCGATGGCAACTGAAAAGTGCAGTCGAAGCTGCTTTTCTCGCTCGCCATAGGCGACATCGACAGCGAGTGGCCCGGCCAACGTCCGCCAGCGCACGCCCATTCCGAAGCCGACCGCGGCCTTCATGTCCTTGAATGAGTCCGCCGCATCACCCACGTCGACGAATCCGGCCACCCCCCAGTTGCCGCCCCAGCGCTGCAGCCAGTGAACATATTCGACCGAGCCCACAGCGAGCGCACGCCCGCCGACGACCGCTCCGCCTCGGCTGACGCCAAGGCTTTCGTAGTCATAACCGCGCACGGTGGTCGAACCGCCGGTTCGAAATAGGAAACGCGTCGGGACAACATCGGCCGTATCAACTTTGACCGTGCCTAACTCGCCTCGCAGAAGCAGAACGTCGCGTTCGCCGATCGGGAAATATTGTGCAAGCGCGGCTGTAACCTCGTACGAAGGTTTCGTTGAGCTTGGTGCCGCTGGCACCGACCGTGCCTTCGAGTTCGATCACGTTGCCGCGCCGCGGGAAAGTGATCTCGTCGACGGCACGCCGGATCCACGTGTACGTCGTCGATATTGTGTCGAGCACGATCACCGGCTCGAGTGGCGTCTTGCGCTCCTCGTGTTCGAAGTTCACGCCCAGCTTGGTGTCGATGTGACGCCCGCCGCGAGTTCCGCGCAGGCGGTTGCGGGCAGCACCCACGCTCCAACGCTTGACGCGTAGCTCTTCGATATCAGAGTCTTCCACCAGCACCCCAACGCTGTCGCGCGCACCGTTGGGCTTTGGCGGAAGCAGCAGATCGACATAACCGAATCCGCCGTTCTGATCGATGCGGGCCCCGGTCTGCAGCGAATAGGGTTGTCCGAAGGTCAGCGATTGCCGATACGAAAGCTCCAGATGAGCGCCGGTATCCGACGCGACACCCACGCCGACGCTGAACCGTTTCGTGCGCGATTCGCGCAGCACCAACCGGAGCGGTGCGTTTTCGGGACGGGCGGGGTCGAGATGTATCGAAGCGAGCACCGATGAAAAGTAAGGAGTGTCTTCAAGCGCCTGCTGGAATTCGATCAGCTTGGCCCGATCGAAACGCTCGCCGACCTTGAAGGGGTTGTAGCGTTGGACGAGCTTTGCGTCGTATTTCTCGAGCCCGGTGATCTGCAACTCTCCGACCGTGTAGGCGGGACCACTATCGATCTCGACACTCAGCGACGCCGTTGCCTCATCCGGGTTGACCTTTGCTTCGGAATCGACGAGCTTGGCACCGGCGAAGTCGCGCGCCTGCACCTCGGCCAGCAGCTGGGTCTTCGCAGCTTCCCACTGCGGTGAACGAAACGGTGTGCCAACGATGAGCGGCCATTGGGCGCGCAACGCCGTCGCCCGGTCCTGAAAAGCGGGCTCGCTTAGCGCGCCGGTAAATTTCAGATCAACTGCACCCACGTTGGTTCTGCGACCCAGCTCGATGAGCAACCGGTAGCGCGCGCCCCCGGCGGTGACCGCAACCGGCTCGAAGCGCAACGTGGGATCGAAATAACCTTCGGTGGCGAGGACTTCTAGCACCGCTCGTTCCGCCCGGCGCAGCTCTCGCTCCTCATCTGCCTCGTCGGCTTCGGACCCGAGCGTGAACCGCGTCAGTGCATCATCCACCAGGGCACCGAGTGGCGCCGGTAAAGACGTGCCCGAGGTTACGATGGGTTGCGTGGATTGACCCGAAGCGATCAGCGGCCAACAGAGAGCGAGGGCCACAACCGCGGCCGATAGATGACGTTGCACAGTGAGAGCAAGATGGGTTGCCGATGCTAGCAAGGATGATCGTCGCTGCCTTGATTCATCCGGCGCAGGCCCGAAATATGCGTCTAGCGAAGTGATCCAATTCGGAAGCCGTCCATGCGTCTCGACAAACTAACCACCAAATTCCAGGAAGCGCTGGCCGATGCGCAATCGATTGCGGTTGGCCATGACAATCCATACATCGATCCAGCGCACGTGCTGCTCGCGATGCTGCGGCAGAGCGATGCCGGGGCGCGCTCGCTGTTGCAGCGCGCCGGCGTCAACGTTGCGGCGCTGACCGCAGCGCTCGAAGGCTTGGTCAAGCGTTTGCCGCAGGTGCAGGGTGGCGACGGCCAGGTGCAGATCGGCCGCGAGCTGAATGCGCTGCTGAACGCGACCGACAAGGAGGCGCAGAAGCGCGGCGACAGCTTCATCGCGAGCGAGATGTTCCTGCTTGCGGTGGCCGATGACAAGAGCGAGCTCGGCCGCATCGCGCGCGAGCACGGCTTATCCAAGAAGTCACTTGAAGCGGCGATCGACGCCGTGCGCGGTGGCCATCAGGTCGACAGCCCCGAAGCCGAGGCGCAGCGCGAGGCATTGAACAAATACACGATCGATCTGACCGAGCGCGCGCAGCAGGGCAAGCTCGATCCGGTCATTGGCCGCGACGACGAGATCCGCCGAACGATCCAGATTCTGCAGCGGCGCACGAAGAACAATCCGGTGTTGATCGGCGAGCCCGGCGTCGGCAAAACCGCAATCGTCGAAGGACTCGCGCAGCGCATCATCAACGAAGAAGTGCCCGAGAGCCTGAAGGGCAAACGCGTGCTGGTGCTCGACATGGCGGGGCTGCTGGCCGGCGCCAAGTACCGTGGCGAGTTTGAAGAGCGGCTAAAGGCAGTGTTGAAGGAAGTAGCTGCCGAAGCCGGTCGCATTATTTTGTTCATCGACGAGATGCATACGATCGTCGGCGCCGGCAAGGCCGAAGGCGCGATCGATGCCGGCAACATGCTGAAGCCCGCGTTGGCGCGTGGCGAGCTGCACTGCATCGGCGCCACGACGCTGAACGAATATCGCAAGTACATCGAGAAGGACGCGGCGCTCGAGCGGCGCTTTCAAAAAGTTCTGGTCGATGAGCCGAGCGTCGAAGCAACGATCGCGATCCTGCGCGGGTTGCAGGAGCGCTACGAGCTGCATCACGGCGTCGAGATCACCGATCCCGCGATCGTCGCCGCTGCCGAGCTTTCGCACCGTTACATCACGGATCGCTTCCTGCCCGACAAGGCGATCGATCTGATCGACGAAGCTGCGGCGCGGATCAAGATGGAGATCGACTCGAAGCCGGAGGTGATGGACGTGCTTGACCGCCGCATCATCCAGCTGAAGATCGAGCTGGAAGCGGTGAAGAAGGAGAAGGACGAAGCCTCGACGCGCCGCGCCGACATGATCAGGGAAGAGATTCGACGGCTTGAAAAAGAGTACGCCGACCTCGACGAGGTGCTGCGCAGCGAAAAGGCTGCCGTGCACGGCGTGCAGCACATCAAGGAAGAAATCGACAAGCTCAAATCGCAGATCGCGGAGCTTCAGCGCAAGGGTCAGTACGACAAGCTTGCCGAGATTCAGTATGGAAAATTGCCGCAGCTTGAAGCGCAGTTGAAGCAAGCCGAGCAGGCCGAAGCGCCCGCCGACAAGCCGCACTTGTTGCGCACGCAGGTCGGCGCCGAAGAAATCGCCGAAGTCGTGTCGCGCGCGACCGGCATCCCGGTCGCGAAGATGATGGAAGGCGAGCGCGAGAAGCTGATCAAAATGGAGCAGTTTCTGCACAAGCGTGTCGTCGGCCAGGACGAAGCAGTGCGGCTGGTGTCCGACGCGATTCGTCGCTCGCGCGCAGGGCTCGCTGATCCGAATCGCCCGTATGGTTCGTTCCTGTTCCTCGGCCCGACCGGCGTCGGCAAGACCGAGCTCACAAAGGCGCTCGCGGAATTCTTGTTCGACACTGACGACGCACTGATCCGCATCGACATGAGCGAGTACATGGAGAAGCACTCGGTCGCGCGAATGATCGGGGCGCCGCCGGGCTACGTCGGCTACGACGAAGGCGGCGCGCTGACCGAAGCCGTGCGCCGCAAACCGTATGCGGTGATCCTGTTCGACGAAGTCGAGAAGGCGCACCCGGACGTGTTCAACGTGCTGCTGCAAGTGCTCGACGACGGTCGCATGACCGACGGGCAGGGCCGCACCGTGGACTTCAAGAACACTGTCATCGTGATGACGTCGAACCTCGGGTCGCACGAGATTCAGCGCATGGAGGGGCAGGAGCCGGCGATCATCAAGCAGGCGGTGATGGCTGAGGTGCGCCGGCATTTCCGTCCTGAGTTCATCAACCGCATCGATGAGATCGTGGTGTTCGACGCGCTCGATCCGAAGCAGATTCAGGCAATCGCGCGCATCCAGCTGAACCGGCTCGAGCAGCGCCTCGCGGCGCAGGACATGAAGCTCGTCGTCAGCGATGCCGCGCTGGCGCAGATCGGCAAAGCCGGCTTCGATCCGCTATACGGCGCGCGTCCGTTGAAGCGCGCGATTCAGCAGGAGATCGAAAATCCGGTTGCGAAGCTCATGCTGGAAGGCAAGTTCGGGCCGAAGGACGTGATTGCGGTCGATTTCAAGAACGGAAAATTCACGTTCGATCGAATCGTCCACTGACGCCACGACCTACGCACGCTCAGGCTTGCGTTGCCGCCAGAGTCACTGCCAAGCCCATTGACGTGCCTTGTAGTCCACAGCAGTCGCGTGGACACTCTTCTCTAAAGTCGGCTGCGACGCACCGTTTGTATCGTTTCGATCTCCCGGTGCTGAGCTGCCGAGAAGACCTTGTGCAACTGCCACGTTAATAGTGGACCGAGCATTGCGCCGACTCCGATCGAACACCACGCGAGTCCCCAGGCGTTTCTGGTCCGGACTGCCTGCGCCTCCGGCCCAATCGAGCACCAGGCCGAAAACCCACGGGCTTATTGCGCCCATTCCAAAGCCCAAGACCGACCGGATCGAAAACGCAAATCCAATTTGACTCGGCGGCACGGTTTCGCTGAGGACGGTGGAAAACACCGACGAATCCCCGATCGCGGTCAGGTTGTAGAACATCGCGACGAGCGTGATTAACCAGAGTGCGCTGCCCAGCATCCAGCCGAACGAGAACGAGCACACAAGGCTTGCCAGGCTCATGATCAGAATCACGCGCGTGCGCCCGATGCGGTCCGACAGCGTACCGCCGGCGATGCTGCCGATAACGGACGCCAGATGCGTTAGCCCCGCGATGCCAACACCGATGGCAAGCGGAGCCTGCCGACACATCGCCTCCGTGCGCTGCTGCGGCGACAAGAAATGCCGGAAGCCACGCCCACATGCCGAGCAGTTCCCAGCAATGAAACGAATACGACCAGATCGCCAATTGCGCGGGCTTGTTTTGCCATAGCTGGCGCGCCGAAGTCGAGCCAGGAAATCTGCGTGCTCGCATGTGGCAGGCGTATCCCGCGTGTCCACGCAGCGCCAACCAACCCAATAGCGCGCCAGCCACTGTGGCGATGGCCGATAAAGCGAGCGCGGCACGCCAGCCTGCCCACGGTGCCAGCGCAGCGCATGCGATCAGTGACACTGCATAGCCAAACGATCCGGCGGCGAGATACCAACCCATTGCGCTGCCACGCTTGGCAGCGCCATAACGCTGCGAGATCAATGCAAGCACGGGCGTATACGAGCCGCCAGACGCCGCGCCGGCGACGAAATACAAAGCCAGTGCCGACCAGAATCCGTTGGAGAACGTTGCGAATAGCATTGCACTTACGCACGCGCCAATGCTCATCAAGAGAAAAGTTTTGCGGGCGCCGATGCGATCGGTCAGTAAGCCGGCGGCGAAGAGCGATATCAGATAGCCGATGTGCCATCCGCTCTGCACCAGCCCCGCATCGGCAGCGCTCATTTGCCATGCGCCCATCAGCACCGGCAACAGGGCGGAGTAAACGGTAAAGATCAGCGAAAAGCCGATACGGCTCACGCACAACAGCACCAGCCATCGTGTATCGCTCATCACGCAATCAAGGTTGCGTTCGCTATGAGGCCGCGCTCGCGTCAACCATGAAGAGATCAACATCGCTGCCGCCGCTCCACCGAGTTGCGCAAGTATGAACGCAGCGCGTATCACTCGGCGCGAATACCAGCAAACGTATCGCTGACCGAGCGGGCGACGGTCACCGCTGGATTGGCGAAAGAAGTCGATGCAGTGAACCAGTAGGCGGCCATGATGTAGCTCGCAACCGCCGCTGCGACACGCGCACGGTGCGTAGCGAACCGTCAGCATTATCGTAGTGATCAAACCGAAGGTCGCGACGAATTCGCTGAACAGCTGCGCAGGACCCGATCGTTCTTTAGCGATACCTGTGCGATAGGCAACTCGAACATCGCATGCGCGGCGGCAACGCCGACCAGAGCGCCTGCGATTTGCGCGGCGATGTACGCGACGCAAAGTGTCCACGTCATGTTGCGCTGAAGCGCTGCGACGGCGCTGACTGCCGGATTGAAGTGCGCTCCGCTGATCGGGCCAAGGATCGTGATCAGCACGAACAGCATCGCGCCGGTCGCAGCGGTATTAGCAAGCAGCGCAATGCCGACATTACCGCCAGCCAGGCGCTCGCCCATGATTCCAGACCCGACGACCGCTGCGAGCAGCAACGCCGAGCCCAGTGCTTCGGCCGCTAGTCGTTGCGCAATACCTGCGGTATCGCTCAACTCTTGCCGATGGTGTTCAAGCGTTGCGAGAGCGCCAGCTTGTCCAGCTTGCCATGCGGCAGGCTGAGAAAGAGTTCGATGCGCCGACGTAGCGTAGTAAAAGCCTTCAGAAACGCCTTGCGCTTCGATTCGTCGTCGCCTTCAACGTCTGCCGGATCCTCGACACCCCAATGCGCAGTGACCGGCTGGCCCGGGCCAGATCGGACACACCTCGCCCGCCGCGTCATCGCAGACTGTGAAAACGAAATCCAGCGGCGGTGCGCCCGGCTGTGCGAACTCATCCCAACTCTTGCTGCGAAGTCCGTCAGCAGGCAAACGGTTCTTCTGCAGCAGTTCGATCGTCATCGGATTGACGCTGCCCGACGGATGGCTTCCGGCGCTGTGGGCGGTGAAGCGCCCGCTTGCCATCGCGTTCATGATCGCTTCGCTGAAGATCGAACGCGCAGAGTTTCCGGTGCAAAGAAAAAGCACGTGCTGCGGCTTGCCTTCCATCGGCAATGCTCCACGCTTAACAGCAACTCGACAGACTTCTGCGGTGCAGAATCTGACTGACGCTCGCCGACTGTGGCGCGCAGCAACCAGATCCCTGCACTCGCCTCCGACTTCTTCGGCGCACTCCTTTTCGGCTCGCAAAAAATTCCACCTGTTCGAGCGTGTGATACGTCTCCCACGCAACGCCTTGCGGATCCGTGTACCAATACTTATTTCCACGCGCATAGCAACAGCTGACGTTGCTTTCCGAGGCTGTGACCGGACTTGCGCGTCTCGGCCTGCGCACGCAGCAGCTCGAGCTCGTCGTCCGAGTCGACCTGCAACCCGAGATGATTGACGCCGGTTTGCGTCACCGCGCTCGGGAGATTGCGAAGTTGATGCGAGGTCATCGATCATCCACTTCGCATAGTCTGACTTTGTGAGGGTCGGGTCCGACACCGAACAGTGCCGAATAAAAGCGGATACTCGCTTCGAGATCCTTGACTGCAACGTGAACGTGAAAGCGTTTCATGCGTGTTCCTTTCGTCGGGACTTGCGGGTGCTGCGCGGTGCACAGGCGATCGGCACGCAAGACGCAGCCGTCCGCCGCGCAACAGTTATCGGTCAAGTAGCTCGAGCAGTTGGTTCATCGCCGCGAAATTCGCCGCATAAAAAACGAATCGCCCGTCCTGCCGCGCCGTGACCAGTTTGGCGTGGGAAAGCTCCTTTAAATGGAAAGACAAGGTCGCGGGGGAAACGCCCAAATGCTCGGCAATCTCGCCGGCTGCCAGCCCACTTGTGCCTTGTTGCACGAGTCGCCGGAATACCTCCAGACGTGTTTCCTGCGCCAGAGCGGCCAGCGCGCGAACGGCATCTGTCGTTTTCATATTTCAATAATCATCGAAATAATGGCGAAGTCAAGTAGCCGCTCGAACATTAAAGCGCGTCGAGCGCTGTCCGGTAGACGCTTGGGGCGTCGGCTGTTTTCATCACGCTGCTTCGCAAGTCGCGCACCAGGCCATCCTTTAATCCGTAGACCCAGCCGTGAACGGCGAGCTCCTGTCCACGCTCCCATGCATCGCGCACGATCGTGGTTTGGCAAACATTGGCAACCTGCTCGATCACATTGAGTTCGCACAGAACGATCGACCTGTTGCGGAAGACCAGTCATGGCCGCGATCTTGCGGTCGTGCTTCGCATGCACGTCTTGAACGTGGCGCAGCCAGTTGTCGGCCAGACCGACGCGCTGATTCTGCATCGCGGCTGAAACGCCGCTGCATCCGTAATGGCCGCACACGATGATGTGTTCGATGTTAAGGACATCGACGGCGAATTGCATCACCGAAAGGCAGTTCAAATCGGTATGCACGACTACGTTCGCAATATTGCGATGGACGAACAGCTCGCCTGGCAGCAAGCCGACGATGTCGTTAGCGGGCACGCGGCTGTCCGCGCAGCCGATCCACAAGTAGCGCGGCCGCTGCTGTTGCGACAGCTCTTGTAAAGAATTCGGGATCTCGCCGGCGAATGCCTTCGGACCATGCACGATTGTTATCAATCAAGTGGGAGAGTGAAGCGCATTGTCGTCGACTAGGCCGCGCGGGCGATGGGTTTGGTTTGCGTCTGACCGTCGGCGTACGTTGCGAACCGTCTGTAATCACCTCCGTGCACGGGCGCGGCATCTGGCCATGGCCAGCCGCCAAAACGCGTACGACTGTAATCCGCGAACGCCTGCGTGATCTCCTGCGGGCTGTTCATCACGAATGGTCCGGATTGCACCACTGTCTCGTTGATCGGCCGTCCCTGCAGCAACAGGAATTCGCTGGTTTCGTCGCCGTTGATCAGTTCTACTGCCTGGTCGCTCGAAGTTCCAAAGCGGCATGCTCGCTGATGACCGTTCCCGCGATCGTGACGCGTGCTCCCTTGAAGAAGTAGAGATTTCTGCGCGATGGCCGCATTTGCCGCCGCTGGCAACGTCCAATGCGCATTCGGCGCCATTTTTATCGTCCATATCGCCACGTCTGATGCAGGCGCCGCAGCCCACGAATGGGGAGGCGGCGCCAATGGCCTCACACCTTGCGCCTCTGCCATCTGGCCTGCGATGGACGTGATTTCGGTCGTGCGGCCTTGCGTGTCCGCCGATACGTGATGCGGAATATCTTCCGACCAGAACATCGTGAAATGTGGCGCCGCCATTTTCTCGGCAGCAGGAAGATTCAGCCAGATTTGGAACAGCTCGAGCGGGTTTGCTTGATCGGTCCGTAGCAGCGGAAACATCTCGGAGTGCACGACACCGCGCCCGGCCGTCAGCCACTGCACGTCGCCGTTGCCAAAGCGCGCTGCGGCGCCGAGCGAATCCGCGTGGTCAATGAAGCCTTTGCGAACGATCGTCACCGTCTCAAACCCGCGGTGCGGATGCGATGGAAAGCCGGGGACGGTCCGACCGTGATACATGCGCCAGCCGTCCTTGCCGGCAAAGTCCTGCCCGATGTCACGCCCGGCGAGCGATGCGTCGGGCCCGAGCTGCCCGTTGCCTCGTGGATAAGCGTCGTCATGATGAACGCACAACAGGAACGGATCGACCGTGTCCCACGTGAAGCCCAGGCCGCGCTGCTGAATGATCGCGTTCATTTCGATGCCCATCTCCAAAGAGTAATTGAATGTCTGCTGGATTCGAAACGGGTCGCTTGTGGCCGATGAACGTCGCGCTTTACCATGCTCCCAGACTCAGGGAGATTTCACCATGGCCACAATCGATTCTCGTCTTATCAGCCAGCTCCTCGGCGTTTCGACGCCGAATGTTTCGGACGCGCTCGATCGTCTAGGAATCGAGGGCGCGCCGCAAGGCATTCTGCCGATCTACAACTGCCCGAAGATTGCCGGGCCTGCCGCTACTCTGAAGTTGGTGCCGAACGGCAAAGCGCAAGAGTCGACGGTGCTGGGCACGTTGCGCGCGATCGTCAAGGGCGGTGCGGGATCGGTGTCTGGTGATCGACGCATCGGAGAATCCAAAGGTCAATGCCTATGGCGGCGTTGCGGGGGCGACTTCGAAACACAACGGCCTGGTCGGCTGCGTGACCGATGGCGTCGTGCGCGATGTCGACGAGTACAAAGGCTACGGGATGCCGGTGTACGGCAGGGGGATCGCGCAGCAATCGGTGCGCGGCCGTTCATCGTGCGCGGGCTACGGGATCGAGGTGAAGCTCGGTGGCGTTCCGGTGCGACCGGGCGACTTCATTCTTGCAGACGATAACGGCACCGTCGTGATACCGAGAGAGCGCATCGCTGAAGTGATCGAATTCGCGAAGAAGGTCAAGGCCACGGAAGACCGCGTGATTGCTGAAATCAGGGCCGGCGCGGACCCTATCGAGGCGCACGAGAGAGTCAACTACGACAACATGCTGAAGGCGCAGGCTGCCTAGCAGTGATCGATGGCGACAATCAATTATCTGACGACGGTCGAGTTCGACTTCGGTGTCGTGGCGAAGCTCGCCGACAGCGTCCGGGCGCTGGGTATTCGCAAACCGATGCTGGTGACCGATGCCGGTTTAGCCGAGCGGCGCTGTGATGGCGCGCGTGCTCGAAGCGCTCAGCCAATTGGAACCGGTGATCTTCGACCGCACACCTCAGAATCCGGACGAACAAGTCGGTCGAAGATGCGCGTCGCGCTGTACAAGGCGAAGTGCTTGCGATGGCGTCATCGCCGTGGGCGGTGGCTCGCCGATCGATCTTGGGAAAGCAGTTGCACTGTTGGCACACACGCTGCGTCCGCTCGAGCAGTACGCGCTGATCGGCGGCGGTCTTGCGAAAATCACGTCGAAGGTTGCACCGCTGATCGCGATTCCGACGACGGCCGGCACCGGCAGCGAAGTCGGGCGCGGCGCATTGATCACGCTGAAAGACGGCCGCAAGCTGGGCTTCATCAGTCCACACATGATTCCGAAGATCGCGATATGCGATCCCGGAGTTGACGCTGGGTTTGCCCGCGCGACCTGACCGCCGCGACTGGCATGGATGCGCTGACTCATTGCATCGAAACTTACCTGTCGCCGCGTGTCAATCCGCCGGCCGACGCGATCGCATTGGACGGGGCCGCACGCGCAGCACGCTGGATTCGCGACGCGGTTGACGATGGCGAGCAACCGCGATGCGCGCTGGAACATGATGATGGCCGCATTGCAAGGCGGTCTGACGTTTCAGAAAGGATTGGGTGCCGTGCATTCGATGTCTCATCCGCTCGGAGGCTTGAAGACACCGGTTCTGCATCATGGGACGCTTAACGCTGTCGTGTTGCCGGCGGTGCTGCGCTTCAACGCCACTCATGTAGGCGAGAAAATTTTCGCGCTGGAGGCTGCGCTGAACGTGCCGGCATCAAGCGACCTCGCGAGCTTTATCGAGGCGCTGAATGCAGACATTGGGTTACCGCGCACACTACGTGCGATGGGCGTTACGGAGGACATGATTCCGAGAATGATCGATGGCGCGCTGAAAGACCATTCGACCGCCACCAATCCGCGGCCGCTGACGCGCGACGACTTCGAAGGGCTCTTTGCAGCAGGCGATGGGCCCGGCACCGACGAGACCGCAGGCATTGATCAAGGAGACGACGTGAAAGTGAGCGCAGCGAACATGAAAATCAGACGTGAACAGTCGCAGGCGAAACCTGATGCTGTCCGCCCTTGCAATTCTGGTGGGGGCAAGTCACGGCGTCGCCGTCTGCGCTCGCGCAGACATCGACTACCCGAACAAGCCGATTCGCATCATCGTGCCGTTCGCGGTCGGAGGCATTGCAGACACCTTCGGCCGCGTGATTGGAATCAAGCTGACCGAGGCTTGGGGTCAGCCGGTGATCGTCGAAAACAAAACCGGCGCGGGCGGAAACATTGGCGCAGAGCTGGTCGCAAAGTCGCCGCCTGATGGCTACACGCTGGTGATTGGTAACAACGGCACACACGCTGTCAACGTCAGCCTTTTCAAAACCATTCCATTTGATCCGATCAAGGACTTTGTCCGGTCGCGCACATCATGGAAGCCGAAGGCTTGCTGGTCGTTAACCCTGCAGTCAAAGCGAATTCGGTGCGCGACATCATCGAGATTGCGCGCGCACAGCCAGGGAAGCTCAGCTACGCATCGGGCGGACTGGGAACCACCAGTCATCTTGCGGGCGAGTTGTTCAAGTCCACGGCCAAGGTCGACATCGTTCATGTGCCGTACAAAGGCAACTCGCCGGCAATCGCCGATCTGTTAGCGGGCCAAACGCAGCTGTCGTTCGCGACGATGCCGACCGTGCTGCCGCACGTGAAGGCCGGCAAGCTGCGCGCGATCGCTTCGATAGGCCTCGCGCGTACCGTGGCGCTGCCGGACGTGCCGACGGTTGCGGAATCTGGTCTTGCCCGGCTTTGAAGTCAGCAATTGGATCGGACTGTTTGCGCCGGCGGGCACGCCACCCGAGATCGTGTCCAAGCTGAATGCGGAAGTGCAAAAGATCATGCGCGCGCCGGACGTTCAAAAGCGGCTTGAAGCCGAAGGCGCTCGTTTCATTCCCACTACGCCGGGGAATTCGCTTCGTTTCAAAGGGAGGAGCTGGCGAAGTGGGCAAAGATCATCAAAGACGCCAACATCAAGGCTGAGTAACGAACAACATCCAGCGCAAAATCACACGGAGATCGATCTATGTCACTTATCAAAACTGCATCGCTCACGCTTCTTGCCACCGTGTCGCCTGATCGCAGCGCCGGCCTCTGCCGGGAATATCGATGAAGTGATCAAGTCGGGCGTCTTGCGCGCATGCACGCCCGGCGATTACAAGCCGTTCAGCTTCGCCAAGCCGGACGGCACATACGAGGGTATCGACATCGATCTGATGCAGTCGCTCGCCGCGAGCCTGGGTGTCAAAATGGAGTACGTGAAAACCACGTGGGCAAATCTGCTTGCCGACTTCACCGCCAACAAGTGCGACATTGCGGTCGGCGGCATCTCTGTCACACTGGAGCGGCAGAAGCGCGTCGGTTTCAGCAACGCGTACATGGTCAACGGCAAGACGCCGCTCGTGCGGTGTGCGGACGTTAAGCGCTTCCAGACGGTCGCGGACATCGACAAGGCCGATGTCAAAGTGATTGCAAACCCTGGTGGCAGTAACGAGCGATTTGCGAAAGCGAATTTCAAGACCGCCAAGTTGACCATCCACCAGGACAACCTTGGAATCTTTGACGAAGTGCTCAAGGGCAACGCCGACGTGTTCGTCACCGAGTCGGCGGAAGCCATCGTGCAGCAAAAGCAAAAACCGGGCTTATGCGCGGTCAATCCCGACAAGCCGCTGCAATACGGTGAGATGGCCTACATCCTGCCGCGTGGCGACGTCCTGACCAAAGACTACATCGATCAGTGGCTGCATCTTGCCAAGGCGAGCGGCGAATATCAGCGCATCGTCAGCCGCTGGCTGAACTGAGCGATTGTTAAGAACTAGTGCAGCGGTGCCGCCGGGCGATCTTCGGCCTCTTCCGGCGGCTCTGCATGCACGACGTGACCGGCCGCATTCGGGAACATCGGCGCGCCGCAGTCATCGCAAAACTCGAGCGGAAAGCGATGCGCGTGAGCCATCACCTTGTTAAGGCTGAGCGCCTTCAGCGCTTTGTCGACGTCTTCCATCGTCTGTTCTTCATCGTCGCCAAGCAGCGGCCACACGACGCCTTCGATCACATCCTCATCGCTGCTGGTCTTCGCAAGTCCGATCCGCACTTCGCCACCGGAATTACCACTCGGATCCTCGAACACGCCGAAGGCAGCCGTCAGTGCGCCTGGAGTGAAGTCGTACGCAAGCTTTAGATAGGAAACCGCGGCTTCGAGCGAAAATTCACGCAGCTCGCGATCTGCGTAGCGCAGTGCGGCGTGAAACGCATTAGGCGGCAGCACTCGGAATCTGCAGCCGGTCATTACCGGCTGCAACGCGCCGGCGACCTGTTCGCTGAAAGCTGCCAGCGCACCGATCTTCGAGTCCGGATCGACGCCCGATTCCTGCCAGTGATAGAGCGGCGCACCCTGCGGTGCGGCGATCGCGATCAGCACGTAGCGCGTATCGGCAAGCATCGCCACCGGCTCGCGCAGTTTCTTTCGCATCGATGTGCAGCGTGATGTTCTCGGCGACGGCATCGCCGAGCTGTTCGATCTGCCTGCGCACGTCGGCGAAAGCTTCCGGCAATTGATCGATCGAGAACAAGTAGTCGGCGAGCGCCATGCGCGCGTTCTGCGCAAGCAGATGCCCGCTTAAATGTGCACGCAAGGCTGTCGCAGACCGCGGCGCTGAGCGTCGTCGTCGGCAGTCGGTAGCGCGACCACGCAAGCAGCGGCATGGCGATCAGCAATGTGTCGTATGGCTGGCCGTCGATGTCGACGACCGTGCTTTCGGCACAGCTTTCCGCGAGATCGGCCAGGTCGTCGTAGGCGGGCTGGCTCGACCGCGCCAGATCTTCGAGTGCGGCTTCGACGGCATCGTCGTTACGACGGCCAAGCCGATCATTGATCAGCTCGATCAGGCGACGCTGCCAAAGCTGTTCTTCGAGGCGGCTGCCCGATTCCGACAGGCGGCGCGCCAGTTTGACCAAGACTTGCGCGTCGACGGATTGTCGGCTGCGCGAGCTAACACGGGTGCGGCGCATGAAAGAACCTTGCAAAGCGAGAATCGCGGATTATCGCACCGGCGCGCTTCAGTTTCGCTGGGCCATCTGACGGCTGATGCGCAGCTGAGCGATCGGGCGCCAGCGGGCGCACGGCGGACGCCTGGCTCAGGATATCCGACCAGTGCATCAATGTCTGAGCGGGCCTCCGGCTCGATCGGTGCCTTCGCGCAGCACCCGGAATCCGTCGCCACCTTCGGCGAGAAAATTGTTGACGGTCACGCGATACGTATGAACGAGCTCGATCGGGCGGCCCATCGAGTTGCATTGAGTCTGAAACGACCCGCTCGCCGATGCGAGCCGCCTGGCGCGCCACGCGTATGAGAATCCGCGCGAAGGCTGCAGCATGCGCGCACGCTCGGATCGCGCTGCGCTTGAACTTGTACTCCACTGCTGTTCGAGCAACTGCTTCAATTGCGCACCGGTCAAGGTCAGCGTGACCAGTGTGTTTCCAAACGGCTGCGACGAAAAGCATCTGCGTAGGTCACAACGCCAGCGCTGCCGGATGCGCGCAGATCCGCACGCAAGCCCGCCCGGGTTGGTGAATGCGATCTGCGCGCCGTGCATCGCGGGTGGCGGCGAGTTGCGCATCGGCCACCAGGCGGCCCAGCGCGCTGTCTCCGCCCGCCGATGCACGGCGGTCGAAGTCGGCCACGATGGAGCCGATGGGTCGTTGTGCCAGAGGTGCGGCGAGCCTGAGATAGTGCTCGACGATAGCTCGCGACCTTCGGGTCGGGCGCGAGCGGTGGATAGGCAGCGCGCAGTGCGTAGCCGGTACGCACTCCATTTGGCACCGGAAGATTGCGCGCGCGTGTGCGCTCGCGAACGATCTTTCCGGTAGCGCGGTCGATTTCAATGTCGACGACCGAGATCGAGCCTTCCGTAAGAAGCCGCCTGAATGATGACCCGGCCATCGATGACACAGTTGTAGCCGCGATGCGTATGCGCAGAAAGCACGATATCGATCGCCTGGTCGAGCTCGCGAGCGATATCGAATATCGGACCGCGCGGATTTCGGCACGCGTCGTAACCGCCATCCGCGTCGCCGCCCTCGTGCACGACGGCAACGATCGCCTGCACGCCTTGCGCCTGCAAGCTCCTTCGCGTAGTGGTTGATCGCCTTCGCCTCACCGACAAAGCGAACGCCGGCCACACCGCTGGGAACGACGATTCCCGGTGTTGAGCGTGTGACTGCGCCGATGAAGCCCACCCGCACGCCGTCGATGTTCTTGATCCATGTGGGCGCACGATCGGCTGCTCGGTGTCGCGAGCGAGCACGTTGGCTGCCAAGAAACGAGAAGCGCGCGCCGGAAAACTTGCCGTCGACGCCGGCACAAGTCTGCTGGTTCGCCATCGGCTGCGACTGACAACCGCCTTGCGCCAACCGCAACAGATGCGCGACGCCCGCGATCAAATTCGTGATTTCCAAGCGCACTTAGTCTCAAGGCCGATCGCGTTCATCACTTCGATCGTCGGCTCGTCATGAAACAGCGCGGAGGTCAGCGGCGAGGCGCCGATCAAATCGCCGGCAGACACGACAATGTGCCGCGGCTGCTCGGCTTTGAGCTGGTTGATTCGCGTGGCCAGGAACGCTGCGCCGCCGCTGCGCAACGGGACGGTGCGTTGCAGGGTTCGCGGGATCGGGAACGGCGATTGTGTTGTCAGCCGGCTCCAGATGCCCATGAAAATCGTTGATGCCGATGATTCGCAGCGGCACGTTCTGTGCTGACGCCGCAGGCGCGTGAAGCAGAACCGCACACGCAACCGCAGCCAGCGAGTACGAAATTGCCCGCACTCGAACTGCTACATTTGCTCGACTGCGCATCGCCAGCTTCCTTGCTAATGAATTCATCGAGTTCGCGTTTACCCACGTCTTCTTCGATTCGCCATGATGCCGAAGTGATCGGCCTGGTCGGGCTTGCGCACGGTACCTCGCATTTCTTTCACTTGATGTTGCCACCGCTGTTTCCGTGGCTGATGAAAGATTTCAACTTGTCTTACACCGAAGCAGGCCTGCTGATGACAACGTTCTTCGTCATCAGCGGCATCGGTCAGGCGCTCGCCGGCTTCATCGTCGACAAGGTCGGGTCGCGGCCCGTGCTGTTCTTCGGCATCGGCCTGCTCGCGTTTTCAGGTGTCATCTTGGGCTTGTCGAACAGCTACGCGATGTTGCTGTTGACCGCCGCAGTCGCCGGGCTCGGCAACAGTATTTTTCATCCGGCCGATTTCACGTTGCTCAATCGCCGAGTGGCGCAGCCTCGTCTGGGCCACGCGTTTTCGGTGCACGGGCTGTCGGGAAATCTCGGCTGGGCAGTCGGCGCCGGTGTTCATGGCAGGTATTGCCACCATTGCGGGCTGGCAGGCAGCGGGATTTGCCGCCGCAGCGGTAGGGGCGTCGTTCTCTGCCATCCTGTTCTGGCGGCGCTCGATGCTGGCGAACGCGGCGGCGGAGTTGGTCGTACCGAGCCACGCGCAGGCGGAGAGCGGTACGTCGGCCGCGGCCACATCAGTTTGCTTTTCTGCGCTCGACGGCGGTCTGGCTGTGCTTCGCGTTCTTCTTTTTCGCAACCGCAGCGTTCGGCATTCTGCAGAACTATTCACCGGCGATTCTCGGCAATGTCTATGGCATGTCGCTCGTCGTGGCGACCGGAAGTTTGACCGCGTACTTGCTGGGCAGTGCTGCCGGAACGATCACCGGTGGATTTCTGGCGTCACGCAACGAGCGCAATGAGCGGTCTGATCGCAGATCGCGCTGGGGTTCAGCGCGCTGATGGCGCTGCTGCTGGCGTCGGGCCAGATCGCAGCGGCGCTGGTCTTCCCGGTGATGGCGCTGATGGGGTTTGGTGTCGGTGCGTCGGGGCCGAATCGCGACCTGCTGGTGCGACGCGCGGCAACCAGTCAGTTCGGCAAGGCTGCGTTCGGCCGCATCTACGGCTTCGTTTATTCGGGATCTCGACGTTGGCCTGGCGATGTCTCCGCTGGTTTTTGGTCCGCTGCTCGACGCCGGCCAGTTTCAGGCGGCGCTGGTAGCAGTGGCGCATGCTGCAGGTCGCGGCGCTGCTTACGGCAATACGCATCGGTACTGCGGCCCGCAGCAGCGCGGTCGCCGCGTAACGCCGTTACAGAGTCAAGCTGAACGCCAAGAATACGAAGATCGCGCACGCCATCAGCAGCGCAAACGCGCGCCAGCCGTGCTTTGAAAAGTCGGCGCCGGATTCGTTCAGCAAGAACCCCGAGAATCCTCCGACGATGAACGACAGCGACCCTTCACTGGCCCATACGCCCGAGTTCAGCGAGTCCGCGATCTCAACGAGTGCAATAGCGCACAGCGTGAAGCCGAGCATTCGAAGCAGGCCCATCAGGGACGGAGCGCTCAGTTGGATGCCAAGGACGTTCATGGTGTTTCGCGTGGGTTAGTGCGCAGGCCCTTTGCGAGCGCGTTGAATCGGTAACGCGAATGTCGCAGATCAGCGTTCATCGGGATTTGCCCGAAATGCGTCGGGCGCACACATCCAATTTATGTCGGGCCCTCCTATGCCGCATCTTTGGTAATCGAGCGCGTTTCATTAGTCGCATCTCGTTTCGTATCCTGAAATAGGCGGTATTGCAGGACAGCAGATAGTTTTTCAAATAGCTGCCTGTCGTTCCGTATTACGGCACATAGCAGCTATACCTGATTGTTATTTAACTAGAAACTCTCAGTCTTATATAAATTAACGGCCTTGTTGCGCTGCATAAATGCTCGTACGATTTCTGACTGTTCGGTTTTGTACGACCAACTGCCCGGAAATCTGGGCCCTACTGCAGGAGCATTCATGACGGCACGCGAACTCGATGCACAACGGCTTCAAAAAGAATGGAACGAGAGCGGCCGCTGGAAGGGAATCAAGCGCGGCTACGGTCCGGAGGATGTTGTGCGGTTGCGCGGCTCGATGCAGATTGAACACACGCTCGCCAAGCGCGGCGCCGAGAAGCTATGGCGCCTGCTGAACAGCGAGGCCTACGTGAATACGCTGGGCGCGCTCACCGGCAATCAGGCGATGCAGCAGGTCAAGGCGGGGCTGAAAGCCATCTATCTGTCCGGCTGGCAAGTGGCGGGTGATGCGAATCTGGCCGGAGAGATGTATCCGGATCAGTCGCTTTACCCGGTGAACTCGGTGCCTGCGGTCGTCCGGCGCATTAACAACACGTTTGCCCGCGCGGATCAGATCCAGTGGATGGAGGGCAAGAATCCCAGTGACGCAGGCTATGTCGATTACTTCGCGCCGATCGTCGCGGACGCCGAGGCGGGCTTTGGCGGCGTGCTCAACGCGTTCGAGTTGATGAAGTCGATGATCGAAGCGGGTGCCGCGGGCGTGCACTTCGAAGATCAACTGGCGTCGGTCAAGAAGTGCGGGCATATGGGCGGCAAAGTGTTGGTGCCCACGCGCGAGGCAGTCGCCAAGCTGGTGGCGGCGCGGCTGGCGGCCGACGTGTGCGGCGTGCCGACGGTACTTCTGGCGCGCACTGATGCCGAAGCGGCCGATCTCGTGACCTCCGACGTTGATGAGAACGACGCGCCGTATCTGACCGGCGAGCGCACGGTCGAAGGGTTCTTCAAGTCCAAGCCAGGCCTGCAACAGGCGGTCTCGCGCGGCCTGGCGTACGCGCCGTACGCCGATCTGCTGTGGTGCGAGACGGGCAAACCTGACCTCGCGTTCGCGCAGGCGTTTGCCGAAGCGATCCACAAGCGGTTTCCCGGGAAAATGCTGGCGTACAACTGTTCGCCGTCGTTCAACTGGAAAAAGAATCTGGACGATTCGACGATCGCCCGCTTCCAGAACGAGCTCGGCGCGATGGGCTACAAGTTCCAGTTCATCACGCTGGCCGGGTTCCATTCGCTGAACTATTCGATGTTCCACCTGGCGCACGGCTACGCGCGCAACCAGATGAGCGCGTTCGTCGAATTGCAGCAAGCGGAGTTTGCAGCCGCGGATAAAGGATTTACCGCGGTCAAGCACCAGCGCGAGGTAGGCACCGGGTACTTTGATGCGGTGACGACGACGATCGAGCGCGAATCGTCCACTTCGGCGCTGCATGGTTCGACCGAGGACGAGCAATTCTTCGATCGGAAGGCCGACAAGCAAGCGGCTTAGCCAGAACAATTAAACTGCGCGGCGATGGCCGCCGCCCTGTTCGATGTTTTTGGAACGCTGCTCGACGTTTATTCGGTCACGCGTCGTGCCGAAGAACTGTTCGTGGGCAACGGCGAACGCCTCGCGCGCTTGTGGCGCGAAAAGCAGATTGAGTATTCGCGGCTTGCGCACGATGTCCGGCCGCTACGTGAGCTTTTCGCGAAGTCACGCGCGATGCGCTCGAGTATTCGCTGCAGGCACTGAAGCTCGAGGCCGCGCCGGACGAAGTAACGCGCCTGGCGGATGAATACAAGCGTCTCACCCCGTTTGCCGATGTCGCGCCGGCGCTGGCGCGCTTGCACGAAGCCGGTGTGCAGCTTGGCGTGCTTTCCAATGGCGACTCCGAGATGCTCGAAACAGCGCTGGTCACGTCCGGCTTGCACCGCTACATCGATCTCGTGCTGTCGGCGGATCAGGTGCGTGCGTTCAAGACGTCGCCGTCGGTGTACGCACTCGGGCCGCGTGCGCTGAAGCTGCAGCCGCATCAGATCACGTTTGTTTCAAGCAACTGCTGGGACGCGTGCGCAGCGGCTTGGTATGGCTATACGAGTTTCTGGGTCAATCGCAACGATGCGGTGCTCGAGCGCCTCGGTGTCAAGCTGAACGGAACTGGCACCAGTCTGACCGACGCGGCCGAATTTGTGCTGCAAGAGATTCATCAATCGAAAGGAACTGTCCACATGACCGAGACCGAGGACGTTTTGATCAACGCGCCGATGCGACCGGGCTTCGAGCGCGTCCTGACGACCGAAGCGCTGGAACTGGTTGCGAAGCTGCATCGCCAGTTCGAATCTCGCCGGCAGGAGCTGTTGGCAAAGCGCGTCGAGCGTGCTAAGCGCCTCGATGCGGGCGAGCGTCCCGATTTTCTCGCCGAAACCAAGCACGTTCGCGAAGGCAATTGGACGATTGCGCCGCTGCCGGCGGATTTGCAGTGCCGTCGCGTGGAAATCACCGGCCCGGTCGAGCGCAAGATGGTCATCAATGCGCTGAACTCCGGGGCCGATGCGTACATGACCGACTTCGAGGACAGCAACACGCCGAACTGGGATAACCAGATCACCGGTCAGATCAACCTGATGCAGGCGATTCGCCGCACCATCTCGCTGCAGCAGGGCGCGAAAACGCTACGCGCTGAACGACAAAGTCGGCAGTCATCATCGTGCGGCCGCGCGGCTGGCACCTCGACGAGAAGCATGTGCTGGTTGACGGTCAGCGGGTGTCGGGCGCGCATTTTCGACTTCGCGCTGTACATGTTTCATAACGCGAAGGAGTTGATCGCGCGCGGCAGCGGACCGTATTTTTACCTGCCGAAACTGGAGTCGCACCTCGAGGCGCGTCTATGGAACGACATCTTCGTCGCCACGCAAGAACGAACTCGGCATCCCGCAAGGAACGATCAAGGCCACGGTGCTGATCGAGACGATCCTGGCCGCGTTCGAAATGGACGAGATCCTGTACGAGTTGCGCGATCACTCCGCCGGATTGAACGCGGGGCGTTGGGATTACATCTTCTCGTGCATCAAGAAGTTCAAGGTCGACAAGAACTTCGTGCTGGCCGATCGCGCAAAGGTGACGATGACGGCGCCGTTCATGCGCGCGTACGCGCTGCTGCTGCTCGCCACCTGTCACAAGCGAAACGCCCCGGCGATGGGCGGCATGAGTGCGCTGATTCCGATCAAGAACGATCCGGCAGCAAACGAAGCAGCGATGGCCGGCGTGCGCAGCGATAAGCATCGCGACGCGACCGACGGGTACGACGGCGGCTGGGTCGCGCATCCGGGGCTGGTATCGATCGCGATGGAAGAGTTCGTGAAGCGTGCTGGGCGATCGCCCCAATCAGATCGACAAGAAGCGCGACGATGTCAAGGTTGACGCGGCGGCTCTGCTGGACTTCGAACCCGAAGCGCCGATCACAGAGGCTGGGCTGCGGATGAACATCAACGTCGGCATTCACTACGTGGGCTCCTGGCTGGCGGGCAACGGCTGCGTTCCGATTCACAACTTGATGGAGGATGCAGCGACAGCCGAGATCAGTCGGTCACAGGTGTGGCAATGGATTCGCTCGCCCAAGGGCGTGCTCGACGACGGACGGAAGGTGGACGCCGCTTTGGTGCGCACGCTGATTCCGCGAGGAGCTGGCGAAGGTCAAGGCGGTCGTCGGGCCCGACTCAGCCGACCTACGATCACGCCGCGCAGATCTTCGAAAAGATGAGCACGCAACAGGAGTTCGCCGAATTTCTGACGCTGCCGCTCTACGAAGAGATCCCGTAACTGTTAGTGCCGGCGTCTTATCCGGTACAGCACGTGTGGTCGCAATGCGTGCCCTTCGGGAACGCGTGGATGATCGAAATCTGCGGCGAAATCGCGCTGCATGCCGATGCGCTCCATCACACGCCGCGAAGCGAGGTTGCCGGCAGCTGTGAATGAAACGATTTCCTGCAGCTGCAGCGTGTTGAATCCGTAGTCAAGGGCCAGCCGCGCGGCCTCGGTCGCATACCCATGTCCCCAGAATTGCGGCCGGAACCGCCAGCCCACCTCGACGCACGGCGTGAAGGGTGTTTCGTACGGCGGCGAGCTCAGGCCGGTAAAACCGGCGCATTCGCCTTCGATGTCGACACACCACCAGCCCCAGCCGCGCTCTTCGATCAATGCCCGCATGCGGGCCAGCAGTTGATCCGACTCGGTGCGCGATAGTGGCGCGACGAAGAACTCCATCACGCGCGGATCGGAATTCATCGCTGCGAACGCATCGGCGTCGCGGTCTTGCCACGGCCGCAACACGATCCGTTCTCCGGCCAGCGTGATTTGCTTCATAGCCATCGACTTGCGCGGATGCCATTGGAGCACATGATCGAGGCGCTGGCTCGCGCAGAGCATTAAGCTAACGACATGAACGCCTCCGATACCCCAGCCGAGCTGCACGTCGTCTTTCAGATTCAGCGTGCCGCCTACGACGCCGCTCCGTTCGCGGAGTGGGATGAACGATGCAATCGTCTGCAGCGACTGCGTGATCTGATCCGAGACAACGAAACCGCCATTGAATCTGCGATCGACGCCGATTTCGCGGGCCGCCCACGAATCGAGACGCAGATCAGCGAGATCTTCCCAAGTCTTGCTGAGATTCGCGGCGCCATCAAGCACGGCAAGCGGTGGATGAAGCCGCGCAGCGCCGGCGTCTCGAAGTGGTTCCTGCCGGCGCGCGCGAACGTGGTTCCACGGCCGCTGGGCGTTGTCGGCATCATCGTCCCGTGGAATTACCCGCTGTTTCTGGCGGTAAGCCCACTCGTTGCAGCGCTGGCCGCCGGCAATCGCGCGATGCTGAAAATGTCCGAATTCACGCCGGCGTTTTCCGAGCTCTTTCAACGTCTGATCGGCAGTGCATTCCGCTCAAACGAGGTGGCGGTCATCGCCGGCGATGCCGATGTGGCGGCGCAGTTTTCTGCCTTGCCGTTCGATCATCTGCTATTCACCGGCTCTACCGCGGTCGGCCGCAAGGTGATGAGTGCGGCTTCGCAAAATCTGACGCCGGTCACGTTGGAGTTGGGCGGCAAGTCGCCTGTCGTGATCACGCCTGGCTATCCGATCGCGCACGCGGTGCAGCGCATATTGGCCGGCAAGTTGCTGAACGCGGGCCAGACATGCATCGCGCCCGATTACGCGCTTGTGTCGCGCACGCAGTTGCCGGAGTTTGTCGAAGCAACCAAGCGGCAGGCGCAATCGATGTATCCGGCCGGGCTTGATGATCCTGACTACTGCAGCATCGTCAACGCGCGGCAGTACGAGCGTCTGACCGGATACGCCGACCAGGCGCGCAGCTCCGGCGCCGACGATCATCCCAATGTTTGTCGGCGCAGAACGCAGCGGCGACAGACATCGACTTGCACCCGCGTTGGTAATCGACCCATCAGCCGACCTCGATTTGATGCGCGAGGAAATCTTCGGCCCCTTGCTGCCGGTGATTCCATACGATGACGTGAAGGACGCGATGGCGTTCATCAACGCGCAGCCGCGCCCGCTTGCGATGTACTGGTTCGATCGCGACGCCAAACGCGCTGAAGCGGCGCTGAAGAGTACGCACGCCGGCGGCGTGTGCCTGAACGAGACACTGATGCACGTCGCGCAGGAAGATTTGCCGTTTGGCGGGGTCGGCCCATCCGGCATGGGCCACTACCATGGCCGATGGGGCTTTGATACGTTCAGCAAACTCACGCCCGTGTTTCGCCAGTCGCGATTTAACGCGATGAAACTTTTTTTGCCGCCTTACAAGCCGCATGTGGCGAAAGCTTTGCGATTGATGAAGCGGTTCTAGCGGCGTTTCTGTCAGCCTGCCTTGGCCGGCGCGTTGATGTTCGCGAAGGCCTCAGCATCATCGAAGTCCACCGGAACGACGCCGAGCGATTGAAGCCACCGATGCATTGCTCGCTCACCGCCGGCGACTATGCCGGCAAGATGATCGGTCGAATCGGTTCTTACCAATGCGAATACCGGCTGCAGCTGTTTGTTGACGCGGGCGCATGCCGCCGATGCAGCGGCAACCGATGCGGCGGTTGCAAGACGTTGGACTAAATCGAGGGGTAGGTAAGGCGCATCGCACGGGACAATCGCAACCCACTCGGTGCGCGCACGTCGCAGACCGCTGAGGACGCCGATCAACGGTCCAGGAAACGATTCGCCGTTCACTGGCGCAGTCTCATCTTCGACGACCGTGCCCAGCGCAGCGTAGCGTTCGACGTTTCGATTGGCTGAGATCAGCAGCGCACCCACTTGAGGAGAGAGGCGCTCGACGACGCTGACGATCAGCGGGCGACCTTCATGGACCACCCATCCCTTGTCGGCTCCACCCATGCGCTCGCCACGTCCACCGGCAAGGATTAGGCCGGTCATGTCTTTCATTCTACGAGTTGCTAGCCGCCGATGTAAGACATCTCGACTTTCGGCATCTTCACAGTGGCTTGCGTACGCAACTCAGAGTAGCGATCGTCACGCGCGCGCCAGATGTCGCTTATCGCCGCTTCGAGTTGCGAGTCGGTCAGCGGAGTCTCCCGATCGCTTCCGCGCAGTAGCGTGCGCAAGTCGTGGCCCTGGTGGGCGAATAGGCATAGATAAAGCTTCCCTTCAGTCGACAGGCGTGCTCGCGTGCACTCGCGACAGAACGCCTGCGAAACGCTCGAAATGACGCCGATCTCACCTTGCCCGTCGCGATAGCGCCAGCGCTCAGCGACCTCGCCGGTGTAGTTCGCATCGATCGGCTCGATTGAAAACTGCTCGCCGATAAGTCGCAGCACGTCGCTTGACGGCACCACTTCGTCCATCCGCCAACCGTTCGACGTACCGACATCCATGTACTCGATAAAGCGAACGATGTGGCCGGTGCCACGAAAGTGACGCGCCATGGCGACGACTTCGCCTTCGTTGACGCCGCGTTTGACGACCATGTTGATCTTTACCGGCGCCAATCCCGCAGCCGCGGCGGCGTCGATGCCTGCCAGCACATCGCGCACGGGAAAATCGACGTCGTTCATGCGCCGAAACGTGGCGTCATCGAGCCCGTCGAGCGAAACGGTGATTCGCTGCAAACCGGCGTCCGCAAGCTGCTGCGCCTTACGGGCGAGCACCGAGCCGTTGGTCGTGAGCGCAATATCGAGTTGGCTTGCCGGCGCGTGTCGTCATCGGTGACAACATCGCTATCAGCTTGTGCAGATCTTTGCGCAACAACGGCTCGCCGCCGGTCAGACGAATTTTCTCGACGCCTTGTTGCACGAACGCCCGAGCAAGCCGTGCGATCTCCTCGAAAGTCAACAGATCCGAGTGACGAAGGAAGCGATAGCTCGAATCAAAAACTTCCTTCGGCATGCAGTAGGTACACCGAAAGTTGCAGCGATCGGTGACCGAGATTCGCAGGTCGCGCAATGGACGGCCGAGTCGATCCGCGAGCTCGCCCATTAGCGGCGCTTCCGCATAGTCGCGGATCACCCGCGGCGGAGTCGCCACGCGCGAATCGATCAGCGGGATGACGCGGCTTGGCATGGCGCGATGCGGTTAGACGCTGGCTCGCTCCTCGGATGTACGCTGCGTTTCGACCTGCACCAGCGGTGCGTCGTCCATCGGCGGCAACTGCGGACGCTCGCGCCGTGCGCGAGGTGGCTGCGGTTCGGAGGCCATCTTTGCCTGTGTTTCGGCATGCCGCTCGGGCGCTGTTTGGACGAGCATCAGGCCGGCGCTCTGCAGTACTGGCTGTAGTTCGTCAATCTGCAAGGGTGCCTGCTGCACGACCGGCAGCGCAATCATCGTCGGCGCGGTGACTGTTGGAGGGATGCGCACGGCGGTGATGTGCGTGACTGCAACTCCTTCGTGCGCCGGTTCGGAAGGAACCGTCAAAGCGCTGGTTTCCATCAATGGCTCATTGACCAGCGCCGACGCGGCCGGGGCTGCTGCATCCAACTCAGTCTCGTCAACGGACACTTCAGAAAAGTGGAGCTCGTCATCCGCCCGGTCAGCAGTGAGCGCGTTGCCATTGCCGGTCGTCGCTGCGTCGGCGCCGCTTTCGCTTCGACCCCCTCGGCCACGCCGGCGACGGCGTCTGCGGCCTCGGTCTTCCTGACCTTCGGTGCGCGCGGCTTCGGCGACCGAATCCGCGGTCACCAGCGATCCCACGGCCGCGATTGACGGTGACGGCCCGATGTCTTCGGGCATCGTCACGCGCTCGGCCACTTCAGTCACGATCGACTTGTCTCTTTCAGGACGCGGGCGCGGTTTGCGCTTTTCGCCCGTCTCGTCCGCGGCACGTACGCCCTGCGACGGCGGCTGCTCCTTGCGTGGTTTGCCATCCGATTTTGCGCCCGCGGGGCGGCGCTCATCGGGACGCCGTGTATCGCGCTTGTTGTCGCGATTCGCGTCGTCCGTTGTCTGGCGGCGCGTCAGCATCACGCTTGCCGTCGCGGCCCTCACCGGGTTTGCCATCACGTCGGCCATCTCGCCGGCCATCGCGCCGCCCCTCGCCTTGACCGCGGCCGCGTCGGCGTTCACCTTGGCCTCCATGATCGGTGCGGCCGGGCCGGGCAGCTTGCCGGCTTGGGAGACACGACGATTGGCGCAGGCGTGGCAATGTCGCTGCCGGTAAAGAACGCGACGATGCGATCCCACATACTGAGTTGCGAGGAGCGCTCAGGCGGTGTCGCCGTCACCGCAACGGGTGCCGGCTGCACCGGCATCGGCGCAGGGGTCTCAGGCACGATGCCCTTGACCACTGCCTCTTGCCGCGCGCGAACGCTCTCGTCACCAACTTTGCCGCGGATGCCCGATAGATACGGCGTGTCGGTACTGGGCGCCAGCTCGGCTGCGCGCTCGAAGCTCGCCTTCGCGACTTCGAGTCGCGCGTCGTCGTGCCGCAAACGTTCGATGTGATAGTGCGGGGTGTCGATGAATTTGTTCGGTATCAACACGACTGACAAACGCAGCCGCGCTTCGATCTTTGCGATGTCGGCGCGCTTTTCGTTCAGCAGATAGCTGGCGACTTCGACCGGCACCTGCGCGTGAACAGCCGCGGTGCCTTCCTTCATCGCTTCCTCTTGCAGGATGCGCAGAATATGCAGCGCTGAGCTTTCGGTGTCTCTGATCACGCCGACCCCGTTGCAGCGCGGGCACGTGACGTGGCTGCCCTCGTTCAATGCCGGCCGGATGCGCTGGCGTGACAACTCCATCAAGCCGAAGCGCGAAATCTTGCCCATCTGCACGCGAGCGCGGTCGTAGTGCAGCGCGTCTTTCAAGCGGGTTTCGACCTGGCGCTGATTTTTCAAGTCTTCCATGTCGATGAAGTCAATGACGATCAACCCGCCGAGGTCGCGCAAGCGAAGTTGCCGTGCCACCTCGTCGGCCGCCTCCAGGTTCGTCCGCATCGCAGTCTCTTCGATGTCCGAACCTTTCGTCGAGCGCGCCGAGTTCACATCGACCGAGACCAACGCTTCGGTGTGATCGACGACGATCGAGCCGCCGGACGGCAGCGGCACCTGACGCGAGTACGCGGTTTCGATCTGGTGCTCGATCTGAAAGCGCGAGAACAGCGGCACATCGTCCTTGTAGCGCTTCACGCGCTGCAGGTTGTCGGGCATCACGTGCGCCATAAACTGGCGCGCCTGTTCGTAGATATCGTCGGTGTCGACCAGGATCTCGCCGATCTCGGGATGGAAGTAATCGCGGATCGCGCGGATCACCAGGTTCGATTCTTCGACGATCAAAAACGGTGGCGGGTTGGCACGCTTCAGCCGCTGTCCGTCCGGGCCGGTGGGGCTGTCGACATACGTCGTCGATTTCTTGCCTTCGGAGTCAGTGACGGTGAGTTCGAATTGCGGACGCCCGGCACCTTCGATCGCGTGCCACAGCTTCATCAAATAGTTCAGATCCCACTGCAGCTCTTCAACCGTGCGACCGATGCCGGCAGTGCGCGCGATGATCGACATGCCCGATGGCAGGTCGAGCTGGTCCATCGTTTCGCGCAGCTCCTGCCGGTCTTCGCCTTCAATGCGGCGCGACACGCCACCACCGCGCGGGTTGTTCGGCATCAGCACCAGGTAGCGGCCCGCAAGAGAGATAAAGGTGGTCAGCGCCGCGCCCTTATTGCCGCGCTCCTCCTTCTCGATCTGGACGACGAGTTCCTGGCCTTCCTTCAGCGCGTCCTGGATGCGCGCTGTGCGCACATCGACGCCGTCGCGGAAGTAGATCTTCGATACTTCCTTAAAGGGCAAAAAACCGTGGCGCTCTTCGCCGTAGTCGACGAAACAGGCCTCCAGGCTGGGCTCAACGCGGGTAACGACGCCTTTGTAGATGTTCGACTTGCGTTGTTCGCGCCCGGCAGTTTCGATATCGATGTCGACCAGCCTCTGGCCGTCGACGATGGCCACGCGCAGCTCTTCTGCATGCGTGGCATTGAACAACATGCGTTTCATCAGCACTCCTCTGCGCCTTCACTTTGGCGCTGTTGTTGTGCTGAAACGAAGTCGTCGGAAACTAGAGTCTCAGGTTTCGGAAAAGCAGGTTGCCTGCACCGCAAGTGGGCGGTGAGCAACGATGCAGCGTGCACGCAAGAGACGATGCGCAGTCCACGGGCCGGCGCCAGCGGGGCGCGGCTCGAAATCTTCAGCGTGGAGGGCGGGTCGCATGGAGCACTGTTCCGGAGGCCTGGTCTGGTTAGCTCGTTATTCTGAGGTCCGAAAAAATCGTTTCAGCGGAACCGGCTCATCGCCGGCTCGGGTGCAGCTGCTGCGCTCATCAACAAGACAACCGCGCGGCTGCGAATTCAGGAGATGCTCGTCACCTCCACATGCCTTGAACGCTAGCGTTCCGGGCGCCTGTGCGGAGATGAGCCTGGCTACAATCTCCGCGATGCGGGTTCAGTTGCTTTCAGTTGTTTTGCAAATGTCCCGACTGCGCGAGTATAGGCAAGATGGGCACTGCCCGTAAAACCGCAAAAAGCGGGGGTTGGCGAAGGGATCGGCGGCTTGGACAGCGGCGATGCGCAGGCAGTTTCCGCCGATCGTGCTTCGTACCGGACCATTGGCCCGGAGGCCGAAGGGCAGCGGCTCGACAACTATCTGATCCGCATCGCCAAGGGAGTGCCTAAAAGCCACGTCTATCGGATCGTGCGGCAAGGCGAGGTGCGGGTGAACAAGGGCAGGGTTGCGATCGACTATCGATTGGCGGCGGGCGATCAAGTACGCATTCCGCCGATGCGGCTCGCCGAGCGGGCGCCGACTCCGGTTGCAGCTGTTCCAGCGGCGATGCCGCCGATCCTGTTTGAAGACGAGCATCTGATGGCGGTCGACAAGCCCGCCGGATTGGCGGCGCATGGCGGCAGCGGCATTGCATTCGGGCTGATCGAGCGTGTGCGTGCGGCAAGGCCGAATCAGCCGTTTCTTGAACTGGTGCACCGGCTCGATCGCGAAACGTCGGGCATCCTGCTGCTAGCGAAGTCGCGCCGCGCTTTGCTCGAATTGCACGGCGACCTGCGCGAGGGCCGCGTCGAAAAGCGCTACTCGGTGCTGGTCAAGGGCGATTGGGTCAATGATCGGCAGCACGTTCGATTGGCGCTTACGAAGTACATCAACCGCCATGGAGAGCGCCGTGTCAGCGTCGACACTGAAGGCATGGAGTCGCATACGGTGTTCAGTCTGCTAAAGCGCTACCGTGCAGTTCTCGCTGCTAGAGGCCGACCTCAAGACCGGCCGCACGCATCAGATCCGCGTACACCTGTCGCACCTCGGATTTCCGATCGTCGGCGACGACAAGTATGGCGACTTCGAATTGAACAAACGCATCGCGCGCGGTGGCCCCTCGTCCAGTCCGCCGCGCCTGACGCGGATGTTCCTGCACGCGGGCGCGGTGGACTTCAAGCATCCGGTCACGAGCCGCCCGATGACGCTCGAAGCGCCTTTGCCGAGCGAATGCGCTGAATTCTTGAAAGGCTGACTTGAGCTGTGCGCCGCTTTGATCTGATCGTGTTCGACTGGGACGGCACGATCGTCGATTCGACTGCGATGATCGCGGCGAGCATTCGCAGTGCCGCCGCCGATCTTGGGCTCGCCGTGCCGACGATGGAACAGGCGCGTCATGTGATTGGCTTGGGACTGCTTGATGCTTTGTCGCACGCGGTTCCCGGGCTGGCGACAGAGCGCGCGGAAGAATTCTCAGCGCGCTACCGCCACCATTACCTGGCGGGCGAGCCGGAAATCGTGCTGTTCGAAGGGATGCAAGCGATGCTCGATGAGCTTGCCTCGAGCGGTGTGCCGCTGGCTGTCGCAACGGGCAAGACCCGGCGCGGACTGGCGCGCGCGTTCGAGCCCACCGGGTTGGGGCGGCTCTTTGCGGCTTCGCGCTGCGCCGACGAATCGCAATCGAAGCCGCATCCGGCGATGCTTCTAGACCTTGCGAGCGAGCTTGACGTTCAGCCGCAGCGGATGCTGATGATCGGTGACACAACGCATGACTTGCAGATGGCGGCGGCGGCCGGCGTCCACAGCGTCGGCGTGACGTATGGCGCGCATTTGCACGCGCACCTGACGCCGCACGCGGCGCTTGCTTTGGTCCATTCTGTGCCGGAGCTGCACACGTGGCTGCAGCGAATGTGTTCGCCCCGGTCGCTTCGCGCCCGTTCCCCGCGGGGGCCCGCGATGAGCTTGGGGCGGCCCGCACTCATCGCGGAGCGCTAATCGACATTTGCGCGTCGACAGCTCTGTTCAATGGCGGCCAGGGAGTCCGCTTTGAGGTCGACGTCGGCGGGCGCAATGCCCCAGCGTTTGCCATTCGCTACGGCGGCCGCGCGTTTGCCTACCTGAATCGGTGCGCGCATGTGGCGATGGAGCTCGACTGGCAGCCGGGAATGTTCTTCGATTTCGACGCGGAGTACTTGCTGTGTTCGACGCACGGCGCGTTTTACGATCCCGCAACCGGCGGGTGCCGCGGCGGCGCGTGTGCCGGCTACGGCGGTCTGCGCGCGCTCAAAATTATCGAGCAGGACGGCCGCGTGCTATGGCAGCCCGACGGCTACGCAGAGCCGCCGCAGCGACCAAGATCCGTACTAGACCTAGGCAAGTAAACAGAACACGGCAGGTTGTTTGGCAAGCGCATGCGTGAGCGGCTGAAGTCTGGGTGCGCCATTGCTCGACGGTGCACTGCCGGACGAACTCCGCCGTCGCCAGTCAGATCGATCGCCACAGCGAGCCGCGTCGTCGGGCGGCAGTGCTGCAGCAGTGCGTCAAACAGCGCGACGTTGCGATAAGGCGTCTCGATGAAAATCTGCGTCTCGTCTTTCGATTTGGATTCCAGCGCACGTATTGCTGCTGCGCGCTCTTCGGCTGCTATTGGCAGGTAGCCGACAAAGCGAAAGTGCTGACCATCGAGGCCGCTCGCCATCAGCGCCAGGATGATCGACGATGGGCCCACGAGCGGCTGCACTTTCCATCCGTTGCGATGGGCGGCCGCGACGAGTGTCGCACCCGGGTCGGCAATTGCCGGGCAGCCGGCCTCTGACAGCAGCGCGATATCGGCGCCGACGCGCAGCGGCGCCAGCCATGCAGCGATGTCAGACTCCGCCGGCGTGTGACCGATTTCGACGATTGAAAGTTCACGCAGTGATTTCGGATGACCGAGCTGCTTTAGGAAAGCACGCGCTGATTTCGCGTCTTCCACCAGAAAGTGTTCGATGCGATGCGCAAGGGCGATCACAGTCGGCGGCAGTGCGGCGTTCAGCGAGCTCGCTGAAATTGGTGTCGGCAAAAGGTAAAGCGTGCCACTCATCTTCGGGCGAGCAGGTCGATGCCCGCCGCTGAAAGCATCGAGGTCAACCGAATCAGTGGCAGCCCGATCAGGGCAGTCGGGTCGCTCGATTCAACGCTCTCAATGAGTACGATGCCCAGCGACTCGATCTTGGCTGCGCCAGCGCAGTCGTACGGCTGATCGGCGCGCAAATACGTCGTCAAGCTTGTCCTTCGACAAGCTGCGGAACTTGACGGTGGTGGGAATACAGTCGACCTGAACGCTCTCTGTCGTGGGTCCGATCACCGCGAGCGCGGTGTAAAAAACGGCGGTACGCCCCTGCAGCGATTGCAACTGCGCCAGTGCAGCTTCGTGCGATATCGGTTTGCCGAGTCGAGTTCCGTCAGCGTCCACAGTTTGATCCGACCCGATAACGATCGCGCGCTGGAAACGCGCCGCGACAGCCGCCGCCTTGTCGCGGGCTAGGCGTATTGCAGTTTCGCGCGGCGTTTCCGACGGTAGCGCCGTCTCATCGACGTGAGGCGCCTGCACATCGAATGGGCAGCGCAAACGCTCGAGCAGTTCGCGTCGATAGCGCGACGTCGAGGCGAGTACGATCAACGGGAGTGCCATTTAACAAGTGTAGATGCGCGCTCTCATCCATTGCCTCCGTTGCATATGTTCGCCGCCGACGGTCGATAGCTTTGAACTTTCACGCTCAGGCCGGCGGGTTGAAGGCGAAGTCGCGGTCGCACAATTGCCGCGTCTCGCTGAATTCGTCGCGACAGCGCAAGGTCGTTTGCGGTACCGCATAGACGGTCTGATCGATGACGACGGTTATCCGGCGGCAGATTTGCATCTTGAAGGGACGGTTGCAACTGATTTGCCAGCGCTGCAATGCGCCGCTCGATTTCGATCTCGATCGCACGACGCGGTTTCGTTTCGTTGCCAACGAGGAGGAGCTCAACGCGTTGCCGATCGAGGATGACGAAATTGAAACGATCGTGGGCTCGGGCAGCATGAGCGTTCATGATTGGATCGAAGACGAGGCAATTCTTTCGCTGCCACTGGTGCCGCGCCATGACGAATGCTTCGGCGCCGTCGAAATCAGAAAGCGATTCGTGGCCAGTTGACCGCGCCGAACCCTTTCGCGGTCCTGCTGGAGTTACGTGACCACGACGACGGCACCAAACGGCATAACTAATGCAACTTTGCGCGGCGATGCTCGGGTACAATCGCTGCCTTTTCGCGGGGTTAGCTATGGCTGTCCAGCAAAACAAGAAGTCATCGTCAAAGCGCGGGATGCATCGCTCCCACGACTTTCTGACGAATCCTCCGACGGCGATCGAGCCGACCACCGGAGAGGTTCATCGTCGTCATCACGTCAGCCCGACGGGTTTCTACCGCGGCAAGAAGGTTATTCAGACCAAGAGCGACGAGTAATTCGCGCCGCGCGCACTGACTGATTCGGCGTGCGAGCGACTTCAGAGTGACGACGCGAATCGCCGTTGACTGCATGGGCGGTGACCATGGTTGCGCGGTCACTGTGCCGGCATCGCTCGCGTTCGTCGCGCATCAGCCCGACGCGCAGCTGCTGCTGGTCGGCCGCCGGCCCGATATCGAGACGGCGCTAAAAGGCGAGCGTCCCGACCGAATCGAGCTGGTGCACGCCGACGAGGTCGTCGAAAGCGACGATGCGCCTGCGATACTGCGATGCGCACCAAGCGCAATTCGTCGATGCGCGTCGCGATCAACCTGGTGAAAGAAAGCCGCGCCGATGTATGCGTGAGCGCTGGCAATACCGGAGCTCTGATGGCGATCGCGCGCTTCGTGCTGAAAACGCTGGACGGCATCGATCGGCCGGCGATTGCGGCGGTGCTGCCGAACCAGAAGGGTGGCGTCACGACCGTCCTCGATCTGGGCGCCAATGTGGACTGCAGCCCGGAACACCTGGTGCAATTTGCGGTCCTGGGTTCAGCGCTGGTGGCGGCGGTCGAAGAGATCGATCGTCCGACAGTCGGGCTGCTCAACATCGGCGAAGAGCTGATCAAGGGCAATGAAGTGGTTAAGCAGGCGGCGGAACTGCTGAGGGCAAGCCCGCTCAACTTCGTCGGCAATGTCGAGGGCAATGATATTTTCAGGGGCACAACTGACGTTATCGTGTGCGATGGCTTCGTCGGCAACGTCGCGCTGAAGACATCGGAAGGACTGGCGCTGATGCTCGCAGGGTTCGTGCGCGAAGAGTTCACGCGTGGCCCGTTATCGCGTCTGCAGGCAATGGCGGCCTTGCCGGTGCTGCGGCGGTTCAAGCGACGGGTCGATCATCGCCGTCACAACGGTGCCAGCCTGCTTGGATTGCGCGGGCTCGTCATCAAAAGTCACGGCTCGGCCGATGCGGTTGCGTTTGAAAGCGCGCTGAAGCGCGGCTTCGAGCAGGCGCGTCATCACGTGCTTGACCGAACGGTCGCGGAGATGCGGCCGTTCGTTGCGCAACTGGCGCAACTGGAGCAGGCGAGCCGAGGGATTCAGCCGGCTGCCGCCGGCGCATGAGCCTGGGCTACTCGCGGATCACCGGCACCGGTTCAGCGCTTCCGGCGCGGGCCGTTTCCAACGCCGATCTTGCGCGCGACCTCGCTCAAGCGCGGCGTTGAAACGTCCGACGAGTGGATCGTTGCGCGCACCGGAATTCGGCAGCGCTATCTCGCCGAGCCCGGAATCACAACCGCCGACCTGGGAGCCGCGTGCCGCGCGCGCCGCGCTGCAAGCGGCCGGACGCACGGCGCGCGATATCGATCTGATCGTCGTCGCCACGTCAACGCCTGATCAGATATTTCCGAGCACCGCGTGCCTCGTTCAGGCGCAACTCGAGGCCGATCAGCTGACCGCGTTCGATGTACAGGCGGTGTGCAGTGGCTTCGTCTATGGGCTGGTGGTCGCCGACGCGATGATTCGGACAGGGATGAATCGGCAGGGCGCTCGTCATTGGCGCCGAGTTGTTTTCGCAGAATTCTCGACTGGAACGATCGCACCACGTGCGTGCTGTTTGGCGACGGTGCCGGTGCCGTAGTTCTCGAGGCTTCGGGCGAGCCCGGGTTGATTGCGTCCGAATTGAAAGCCGATGGATCGCATGCCGGTGTGCTGTGCACCGCGGGCCGGGTATCGCAAGGAAAAGTCGAAGGCCACCCGTTTCTGACGATGGATGGCCCGGCAGTGTTCAAGCTTGCAGTCAATGTGCTGGGTACGTCGGCGCTGAACGTGTTGCAGCAGGCGGGGCTGAAGGCTGCACAACTCGATTGGCTGATTCCGCATCAGGCCAATGTGCGAATTCTGAATGCGATCGCCAAGCGAGTTGGCGTGCCGGAAGAGAAAATGGTCGCGACGGTGGATCGGCACGGCAATACATCGGCGGCATCGGTCCCTTTGGCACTTGACCTTGCGGTGCGCGATGGTCGAATCAAGAGTGGCCAGCACGTGATGCTGCAGGGAGTCGGTGGCGGGTTCACCTGGGGTTCAGTGTTGCTGCGTTGGTGAAGCCGGAGTCACATGAAACTCGCTTTCGTGTTTCCCGGACAAGGCTCGCAGTCGGTCGGCATGCTCGACTCGTTTCGTGACAACGCGGCGGTTCAATCGGTTGTGACGCGTGCATCGAGTGCCCTTGGCCAGAACATCGGCGCGCTGATCGAAGGCGGCCCCGCCGAAGATCTGAACTTGACCATCAACACTCAACCGGCGCTGTTGACTGCAGGCTATGCGATTTACGCTGCATGGCGCGCAGCAGGCGGTGCCGAGCCCGTCGATCGTCGCCGGCCATAGTCTGGGCGAATACACCGCGCTCGTGGCGGCAGGCGCATTCGAGCTCGAAGACGCCGTGCGGTTGGTTCGATTTCGGGCGCAGGCGATGCAGGACGCGGTTCCGGTCGGCATCGGTTCGATGGCCGCGATTCTGGGTCTGCCCGACGAGCATGGTGCGACAGGCATGCAACGAGGCTGCGCAAGGCGAGGTCGTCGAGGCGGTCAACTTCAACGCGCCATCGCAGGTTGTCATTGCCGGCCATTCGGCAGCAGTCCAGCGCGCGTGCGAGATCGCGAAGCGCCTCGGCGCCAAGCGAGCCGTGCCGCTTTCGGTGTCGGCTCCCTTTCATTCGTCGCTGCTGCAGCCCGCGAGCGATCGTCTGCGAGAGCGGCTGACGCAGGCCACGCTCAAGGAGCCGCGCATCGATTTGATCAACAACGTCGATGTATCGATCGAATCGGAGCCCTCGCGTATCGCCGATGCACTGGCACGGCAGGCGGCAAAGCCCGTGCGCTGGTCCGACACCATTCGCAAGATGAGTGAGCTTGGCGTGACGCACGTGGTCGAATGTGGCCCGGGACGCGTGCTGTCGGGTTTGACGAAGCGAATCGTTCCCGGCCTTGAAAGCCTCGTCGTCAATGACGCGGCGACGCTGCCAGCACGCTGGCCGTGCTTGTCGCGATGAATGTGTTCTCGCCGGACTGTCTGCGAGGCGAAGTTGCGCTGGTCACCGGAGCGTCGCGCGGAATCGGTCAAGCGATTGCCGATCACCTTGCACGTGCAGGCGCGATCGTCATTGGCACTGCAACGTCGCAGGGCGGGGCCGATCAAATCTCGCAGCGGCTTGCTGGAATCGCTGCCGGCGGCCGTGGTGCGGTGCTCGATGTGCGCGATGTAGCGGCCGGCGATGCGCTGATCGACGCGATAGGCAAAGAGCACGGCAAGCTTTCTGTGCTCGTGAACAACGCCGGCATTACGCGCGATACGCTGGCGATGCGCATGAAGGACGATGATTGGGCAGCGGTGATCGACACCAATCTGTCGGCCGTTTTTCGACTGTCGCGCGCGGTGTTGCGCGGCATGATGAAGGCGCGTCAGGGTCGCATCATCAACATTACGTCTGTAGTGGGAGCCAGCGGGAACGCCGGCCAGGCCAATTACGCGGCGGCGAAGGCCGGCGTCGCAGGCATGACGCGTGCGCTGGCGCGCGAGCTCGGAAGCCGCAATATCACCGTCAACTGCATCGCCCCCGGATTTATCGACACCGACATGACGCGCGAGCTGACCGACGAGCAAACTCGGTCGCTTTTGGCGCAGGTCCCTCTCGGCCGGCTGGGTGATGCGGAGGAAGTGGCCGCGGCGGTCGTTTTTCTCGCATCTGCGGCAGCGGCGTACATTTCAGGGGCGACGATTCACGTCAACGGCGGCATGTACATGGCATGAAATGCAAGACGCAGCGAGCGGGCCTGACGAATTTGCAAAAAAAATGAGCGTCGAGGAGCGGAGGCGCACGCGAGGTACGCGCATCAAAAGCACGGCGACACCGCAGACGCAAGATCGGGGTGCGCGGTAGTTTTGCATCAGGCTGTTAGAATTCGCGCGCTTTTTTGCTCTGGAGGAGTGAATGGAAAACATCGAACAACGAGTCAAGAAGATTGTCGCCGAGCAACTGGGCGTCAACGAAGCCGATATCAAAATCGAATCGGCGTTTGTCGAAGACCTTGGCGCGGACTCACTTGACACGGTCGAGCTCGTCATGGCGCTCGAAGACGAGTTCGAGTGCGAAATCCCGGACGAAGAAGCCGAGAAAATTCGTACGGTCCAGCAGGCGATCGACTACATCAATTCGCATCAGAAGGTCTGACCTTCTTCATCCGCTTTACCAATCCCGGAAAACACCTTGCAACACCGCCGTGTAGTGGCCACCGGCCTCGGCATGGTGTGCCCGGTCGGTAACGACGTTGCAACAGCGTGGGAAGCGATGCTGGCCGGGCGCTCCGGTATCGATCGCATCACGCGCTTCGATACGACTGGCCTGCAGTGCCGCATCGCCGGCGAGGTCAAAGGATTCGACGTCGCGCAGTACATGCCGCCGAAGGAAGCGCGGCGCCTCGATACCTTCATCCATTACGGTGTCGCGGCGTCGGCGCAAGCGATCAAGGATTCGGGGCTTGAAATCTCTGACGCGAACCGCGAGCGGATCGGATGCGTGATCGGCTCGGGCATCGGCGGGCTGCCGATGATCGAAGACAACCACACCGAGCTGATGAACCGCGGTCCGCGCCGCGTATCGCCGTTTCTGATCCCGGGCTCGATCAGCAACATGATTGCCGGCACGGTGTCGATCCAGTACGGCCTGCAGGGCCCCAACCTGGCGATCGTGACCGCGTGCACGACCGGGCTGCACTCGATTGGCGACGCAGGCCGCATGATCGAGCACGACGATGCGGACGTCATGCTGGCGGGCGGATCCGAATCGACCATCTCGCCGCTCGGCATCGGCGGGTTCGATTCGATGAAGGCGCTTTCGACTCGCAACGACGACCCCACGACCGCGAGCCGGCCATTCGACCGGGATCGCGACGGATTCGTGATGGGCGAGGGCGCGGGGATCATGGTGCTCGAAGAGTACGAGCACGCGAAGCGCCGAGGCGCTCGCATTTATTGCGAGTTGGTCGGATTCGGCATGAGCGCGGATGCGTACCACATGACCGCGCCCGATATGAACGGACCGCGCCGCTGCATGATTGCCGCGTTGCGCAGCGCGCGAATCAACGCCGACGAAATTCACTATCTAAACGCGCATGGCACGTCGACTCCGCTGGGCGATATCAACGAAACGAAGGCGATTAAGGCAGCGCTCGGAGAGGCCGCGCGCAATCTGGTCGTTAACTCGACCAAGTCGATGACCGGACACTTGCTCGGCGGCGCGGGCGGCATCGAGTCGGTCGTGACGGCACTGGCGCTGCACCATCAAGTTTCACCGCCAACGATCAATATCTTCAACCAGGATCCCGAGTGCGATCTTGATTACTGCGCCAACACTGCGCGCAACATGCGCATCGACGTCGCGATGAAGAACTCGTTTGGGTTCGGCGGCACCAACGGCACGCTGGTGTTCAAGCGGATCTAGCGACTTTGCTGGTGCCATGGACCACGCTGCAGCCGTCATCGCGCGCACGCCAATGGCGGCGGGTGGCCGTCGCCATTGCGCTCATCTTCGTGCGCCGCGCTCGCTCGCCGCAGCTTTCCTCTCCGATCCATTTAACCCGATTCCTGTTTTATTGGCGGGTGCAGGCGGTCTGGGCGCCTGGGTCGTGATGCGAAGGCGCAGCAGCCGGCAGTTCGAGGTTGGCGTTTCGTCGCTGGGGCAAGTCATGCTGCGCGAGCGCAATGCACCGGACTCGGAGCTGTCTGTCAGCTGTTCAAGTGGCCTTCGCCTCACCCTGGTTGATAAGCTTGCGGCGCGGCACCATGTTGGTAGCAATCTGGCCGGATTCGCTGCCGCAATCGACCTATCGGCAGCTCTGGGTCCACTTACGCTGGGGAAGGGCAATGCCAAGCAACGACCGAGGGAAACAACCAAGTAACCGTGCCAATTCGCGGATCAGTAACGCGTGCACGGTGTGAGGCGAGGCTGGCAGCATGTCTGATCGGGAGATCGATCAGCAGTTGGTCGAGCGCGTACAGCGCGGCGACAAAGCCGCGTTCGACCTGCTGGTCGTCAAGTATCAACGCAAGATCTTCCGGCTGCTTTCGCGCCTGATACGCGACTCGGCGGAGATCGAAGACGTGGCGCAGGAGGCTTTCGTCAAGGCGTACCGGGCGCTGCCGAACTTTCGCGGCGACAGTGCTTTTTATACGTGGCTGTATCGAATCGCCATCAATACCGCCAAGAATTATCTGGTCTCGCAGGGGCGGCGCGCGCCGACTTCGACGCAGGCCGATGTCGAAGATGCGGAAACTTTTGACGACGGCGACCACCTAAGAGACCTGAACACGCCGGATTCGATGCTGGTGACGAAGCAGGTCGGTGAGGCGGTCAACCGGGCGATTGACCAGTTGCCGGAAGATTTACGGACGGCAATTGTGCTGCGTGAATTGGAAGGGTTGAGTTACGAGGAAATTGCCGAGTCGATGCAGTGTCCAATCGGCACGGTGCGATCGCGTATTTTTCGCGCTCGCGAAGCGATCGCGCTGGAGTTGAGGCCGATTTTGGACATAGCGAAGGACAAGCGCTGGTGAATGCATGATCAAGCAAACTGCAGAGAATCAGATGACGGCTACGTTGACGGTCGAGCGCATTTCGATCTTGCTCGATGGCGAGATGGATCGAAGCGAAGCGGCGGCGGCGATTGCCGCGGTGTGCGCAGACCCGGCGCTGCGTCGTCATTGGCATGAGCTGCATCGCGCCGGCGACGCACTGCGATCCGAAGAAGTTGCCGCGTTGGACACGGTGGATTTCTGTTCACGTGTTGCGACCGTCATTGCCAGCCGAGCCTACAGTGTTGGCGCCGCGTGCCGCGCGTGGTGCATCGGGGATGCGCCGCTACTGGATGCCAGGGCTCGCGGTGGCCGCTTCGGCAGCCGCGGTTGCGTTCGTCGCGGTACCGTTGATGCGAGCGCCCGAGACGGTTTCGATCGCCAAGAGTTCACCTCCCGCCGCCGTGGAGGTGGCTGCTCAGAAATCGCTGCCGACGATTGTTAATGCGCGCGGGCTCAGCCCCTCGTTCAATCCGTACCTGGCAGCGCATCGCGAATTGACCGGCAATTCGGTGGTTCCGCGCGCGACGGTCTATTTGCGGTCAGTTGAGGATCGTTGATCGTGGCAGGCTGTCGGTTTGAGAGCAAGTCGAAGTTCGGCAGACCGCATGCGCGGGCTCGCGAGCACGCTGGTCGTTGCAGCGGGTGCGCTGTCGGAAGCGCTGACTATTGCGCAGGAGTCGTCACGCGCACGCACTGACGTGCAGTGGATACAGGCGGTGCGTCACGCCGCGCAGCGTGTCAACTATCAGGGTACGGTCGTTTATCAGTCGAGTGGCGAGATGCGCTCGTCGCGGATCACGCATCTGTTCGACGGCACGCAGTCTCACGAGCGTATCCAGACGCTCGACGGCAAGCCGCGCGAATACATTCGGCGCCGCTCTGATGCCAGCGACCAGGTGCAATGCTTCATTCCAGAAACGCGTCGCATCGTCGTTGAACATCGCAATGTCGACGAATCGTTTCCGGGACTTTCCAGTGCATCACCGGAAGAGATTCTTGAGCGCTATACGCTGAAGTTGGGCGATATCGAGCGTGTCGCCGGCATCGAATGCCAAATGCTGACGCTCGAGCCCAAAGATAGTGCGCGCTATGGCTACCGGTTGTGGGTCGGATCGCGCGAGTGGACTGCTGCTTCGTGCGCAGACACTTAATGAGCGGCGCGAAGTGATCGAGCAGATTGCGTTTACCGATGTTCGCATCGGCGAGAAAATCGATCGTGCGAAGCTGCGGCCCGTCATGGTCGACTGAAGGTTGGTCGATCGAACGCAGTGACTATCGCAAAGCCGATCTATCGCAGCACGGGTGGCTGGTGCCTGCACCCGCAGGATTTCGCAAGACGCGCGAGGTCGCGCGCCGCATCGGAGGATCCGACGCGATGCAAGCCGTGTTTTCGGACGGGCTCGCGACGGTCTCTGTTTTTATCGAGCCGCATTCGCTCGTTATCTGGACCTGGCACCGCTTCGCAGATGCCGTCCGGTGATGCGTTGCAGATGCATGGACCCACCTCGGCGTTTTCACGCCGGGTGGGCGACTCGCTGGTGACCGTCGTGGGTGAAGTGCCGCCATCGACGGTGCGTTCGGTTGCAGGGTCGGTCGAATTTCGCGGTACGCGATAGTCGCGCACCAATCTTTCTTTAGAGGACAAAGCATGATGACTGGCAAATTCGGCAGGTTGGCTGCCGCTGTTTTCGCCCTGGCGCTCGGGGCGTTGGCGATGACGTCGGTGCCGCAGTTCACTGCGGACGTGTCGGCGCAGCCCAACTGTCGGCTCCGCGCCGACGCAGGTGTTGCCGACTTCGCCGATCTGGCCGATCGTGCGGGACCGGCGGTTGTTGGTATTCGCACCACGGCGCGCGCCGGCGCACGGGCCAGAGCGCGCTGCCGTTTCCGGACATCGATGAGAACGATCCGATGTTCGAGTTCTTCCGGCGCTTTTTCCCGAACCCGCCGCAGCAACCGCAGCCACGCCAGGGTCCCGCAACAGCCGGCGCCGAGGCGCGATGTTCCGCGTGGGCTCGGCTCTGGGTTCATCCTTTCGCCGGATGGTTACGTGATGACCAACGCACACGTCGTGCGCGGGGCAGACGACATCACGGTGACGACTTCTGATCGTCGCGAGTTCAAGGCCAAGTTGATTGGCGCCGACACGCGTACCGACGTGGCACTTGTCAAAATCGAAGCGACCGGCTCTGCCTGCGGTGCGCATTGGAGATCCGAACAAGTTGCGAGTCGGCGAATGGGTTATCGCGATCGGGTCGCCTTTCGGACTTGAGAACACGGTCACCGCCGGCATCGTCAGCGCCAAGTCGCGCGACACCGGAGATTTCCTGCCGTTCATTCAGACCGACGTGGCGGTTAATCCAGGCAACTCGGGGGGCCCGCTGATCAACATGCGCGGAGAAGTGGTCGGCATTAACTCGCAGATCTTCACCACCTCGGGTGCGTACAACGGCATCTCGTTTGCAATTCCGATCGATGAGGCGAACAACGTGCAGCAGCAGTTGCGCACGTCGGGTCGCGTGATTCGCGGCAGGATCGGCGTCGGTATCGAGGCTGTTTCGCGCGAGGTGGCGACCGCGATCGGCCTTGCGAAACCACAAGGCGCCGTGGTGACCAGCGTCGACAAAGACGGTCCGGCGCAAAAGGCCGGAGTCGAGGCCGGCGATGTGATTCTGCGGTTCGACGGTCGCGCGATCGAGCGCGCCAGCGATCTGCCGCGAGTCGTCGGCAGCACGAAGCCGGGCTCGGCGGTGAACATGACGGTGTTTCGCAAAGGAAGCCAACGCGAGCTGCCGATCACGGTGGTTGAATTGCCGGCGGAGCGCGTCGCCGCCGCTCGCGGGCCGGATGCGCCGAAACCGGGCGCAGCAGCCAACGTCCTCGGCCTTGCGGTTTCCGATATCCCGGCCGAGCGGCTGAAGGAACTTGGTTTGCGCGGAGGCGTACAGGTCGACGGCGCCGAAGGGTTGGCTGCAGCGTCCGGCGTTCGCACTGGCGACCTGATCCTGCAGCTGAACAACGTTGATGTTCAAAACGCCAAGCAATTCAACGATGCCGTGGCCAAACTGGATCCGAAACGCGATGTGGCGGTACTGGTCCGTCGCGGCGACGCGACGCGCTTCGTGATCATTCGCCGATAGTACGGCGGATCACTTAGCGCTGCCGCAGCGCGGTAAAATCCGCGCCCAACACCGACAAGGGGGTGTCTTAACGGCCACCCCCTTTTTCTTGCCGGCTCTATTGGACCGCATGCAGCACATCCGCAACTTCTCGATCATCGCGCATATCGACCACGGCAAATCGACGCTGGCAGACCGGCTGATTCAGCGCTGCGGTGGCTTGAGCGATCGCGAAATGGAAGCGCAGGTGCTCGACTCGATGGACCTGGAGCGCGAGCGAGGAATCACGATCAAGGCGCAAACCGCGGCGCTCGAATACACAGCGGCCGACGGCGGCAAATACAACCTGAACCTGATCGACACGCCCGGCCACGTTGATTTCTCGTACGAAGTGAGCCGGTCGCTATCGGCCTGCGAAGGCGCTTTACTGGTTGTCGACGCCACGCAGGGAGTCGAGGCGCAAACGGTGGCCAATTGCTACACAGCGCTGGAGCTCGGCGTCGAAGTGCTGCCGGTGCTGAACAAGATGGATCTGCCCTCGGCGAATCCCGACGACGCTGCGGCCGAGATCGAAGACGTGATCGGTCTCGATGCCACCGATGCCATTCGCATCAGCGCCAAGACCGGGCAGGGTATCGATGAGATTCTGCAGCGCATTATCGAGCGCGTTCCTCCGCCGAAGGGCGACGCAGTAGCACCGCTGCAGGCTCTGATCATCGACTCGTGGTTTGACAACTACGTCGGCGTGGTCGTGCTGGTTCGGGTGTTCAACGGCGTCCTGCGGCCGCGCGACAAGATTCTGCTGATGGCGAGCGGTGCCACGCATCTGGTCGAACAGGTCGGGGTGTTCACGCCGAAGTCGCGTGCGCGCGATGAGCTTTCCGCCGGCGCCGTGGGCTTCGTCATCGCGGGCATCAAGGAGCTGCGCGATGCGCACGTCGGCGACACGATCACGCTTGCCGCAAAGCCTGCGGCGCTGCCGCTGCCGGGGTTCAAGGAAGCGAAGCCGCAGGTATTCGCAGGCTTGTTTCCGGTCGAGGCCAATCAATACGAAGCGCTGCGCGATGCGCTGACCAAACTGCAGCTGAACGACTCGGCGCTGCACTTCGAGCCCGAGGTCTCGCAGGCGCTGGGTTTCGGCTTCCGTGCCGGATTTCTCGGCTTGCTGCACATGGACATCGTGCAGGAGCGGCTTGAGCGCGAATACGACATGGCGCTCATTACAACTGCGCCGTCAGTGGTGTACGAAGTCGTGCTGCGCGATGGCACGGTGCTATCGGTCGAGAATCCGTCGAAGTTGCCCGATCCGGCACGTATCGAGGAGATTCGCGAGCCGATCGTCAGCGTCACGATCTTCGTACCGCAAGAATATGTAGGGCCGGTGATCACGCTCGCCACCGGCAAGCGCGGCGTGCAGACCAACATGGCGTATCACGGGCGGCAGGTGCATCTGACCTACGATCTGCCGCTGGCGGAAATCGTGCTCGATTTCTTCGATCGTCTTAAGTCGGTTTCGCGCGGCTACGCTTCGATGGACTACGCGTTCAAGGAGTACCGCTCGGCCGACGTCGTCAGGGTCGACATGCTGATCAACGGTGACCGCGTCGACGCGCTTTCTGCGATTGTCCATCGGGTCAATGCACCGTATCGCGGCCGCGAGATTGCAGCGAAGATGCGCCAGCTGATCCCGCGGCAGATGTACGACGTCGCGATTCAGGCTGCCATTGGCGCCAACATCATCGCGCGCGAAAACGTCAAGGCGCTGCGCAAGAACGTTCTTGCGAAGTGCTACGGCGGCGACATCACACGCAAGAAAAAACTGCTCGAGAAGCAGAAAGCGGGGAAGAAACGGATGAAGCAGGTCGGCACGGTTGAGATTCCGCAGGAGGCATTTTTGGCCATCCTGCAGGTAGACGACAAGTAATGAACTTCGCGCTGATTCTTTTCGTTCTGACGGTGTTCACGGGCGTGCTGTACGCGGCTGACAAGCTGGTCTTTCGCCCGCAGCGCAAAGCCAAGGCTGCGCGTTTGCTGGCTGACTTCGATACGCGCAACCGCGCAGCGCTCGACCGGCATGAGCCGATCGTCGAGCAGGAGCGCAAGAGCCTCGAGGACGGTGCGGTGCGGCAGCCGGCATGGCTCGAATACACGGCGAGCTTCTTTCCCGTCATCCTCGTTGTTTTCCTGCTGCGCTCGTTCTTGTTTGAGCCGTTTCGGATTCCGTCGGGCTCGATGGTGCCGACGCTGGAAATCGGCGATTTGATCCTGGTCAACAAGTACGAGTATGGAATTCGGTTGCCGGTGGTCAACAAGAAGGTGCTCGAACTCGGCCAGCCGAAGCGCGGTGACGTGATGGTGTTCCGATACCCGCTGAACACCTCACAGGACTACATCAAGCGCGTCGTCGGTTTGCCTGGCGATCGCATCGAATACGTCAACAAGCAGCTGACGATCAATGGCCAGCCTGTGCCGCTCGAGAAAACCGAGCCGTACTATGACGCCGAGCGGATGCGCAGCTACCCTCAGTTCGTTGAGCGGCTGGGCGACACGTTGCACCGGCTGATCGTCGATGACTCGGTCTCGCCGGGCATGGGCCGGGAAGCGCCGGGTAACACCCACCCCGGAGCTTGCCAATACAGCGGTAGCGGGGTGGTCTGCCGGGTGCCGGCAGGGCACTATTTCATGATGGGGGACAATCGGGATAACAGCGAGGACTCCCGCTTTTGGGGATTCGTACCAGACGAAAACATTGTCGGTCGAGCCTTCTTCATCTGGATGAATTTTGGCAATATGGGCCGCATTGGGGGCTTCCGGTAGCCGGTGACGGCAGAACGTTGAAAATGTTGAAAAAAATGACGAGTAGCAAGGGTTTCAAAGCCGAGCGCAGCGGGTTCATTCCGGCGCCAGCGCGGGCTGAGCCTGATTGGGCTCTTTTTGGTCGGCATCATTGTAGTCGGACTGATTGCGCTCGGCTTCAAAGTGGTGCCGGCGGTGGTCGAGTACATCGCCATCGAACGCGCAGTACAAAAGATCAAGAACGAAGGCTCGACGGTGCGGGATATTCAGGCGGCTTTCGACCGCCATGCGACGATCGATGACATCACGTCGATCAACAGCCGGGATCTGGATATCACGAAGGAGGGTGACCGAATCGTGATCAGCTACGCGTACGCGAAGAAGGTTCCGATCACCGACAACGTGTCGCTGGTGATCGATTTCTCGGGCACCACGCGCGATCGGCAGCGGGCGCGGGATGTTCCGTAGAGTGCGTGTCCGGGACTAGCGATGGACCTTGCGGCGCTTGAAGAGCGCCTCGGCTACACATTCGTCCAGCGTACGCTGATCGAACAGGCCGTTACGCACCGCAGTCATGGCGCGGTTCACAACGAGCGTCTCGAGTTTCTCGGTGACGCCATATTGAATTGCGCGGTAGCGCACTTGCTGTACTCCAAGTATGGGCGCCTTAACGAAGGCGACTTGTCGCGGCTGCGTTCCAATCTGGTCAAGCAATCGTCGCTCGCCGATATCGCCGAGAAACTCGTCCTGTCTGAATTCATGCGGCTGGGCGAAGGCGAGATGAAAAGTGGCGGGTTTCGTCGTCCATCGATCCTGGCCGACACGATGGAAGCGATTTTCGGCGCAATCTTCGTCGACCAGGGTTTCGACGCGGCACGCACGGTGATCGGCAAGTTGTTCGAGCCGGTGTTGAAGACGGTCGATCCCGAAGACACTAGGGAAAGACAGCAAAACGCTGTTGCAGGAATATCTGCAGGGCAAGCGGATCGCGCTGCCGGTCTACACCGTGGTCGAGACGCGCGGCGCCGCCCACAATCAGGAATTCGAGGTCGAGTGTGCGATCCCCAAGCTGGAGATCAGCGTGCGCGGCAGCGGACGCAGCCGGCGGGCGGCCGAGCAAACCGCCGCCAAGCTCGCGTTCGAAGCGGCACAGCACGCGATCGCGCAGCTTGGCCGGCGCTCGCGAAAGAAAGCTGCCGCGTGCCTGCGAACGATGCGACGCCGCCGGCCGATTCGAACGTGCCGGCCGACGCCGCGCAAACTGCCTGACCGATGCAAGCTGAGCCGGCGGCACCCGCGGTGGTGCGTCCGGTTGGCATGGTCGCGATCATCGGACGGCCCAACGTCGGCAAGTCGACGCTGGTCAATGCGCTGGTAGGCGAGCACGTCAGCATTACATCGCGCAAGCCGCAAACGACGCGTGACCGCGTGCTTGGCGTTCGCACAGACGACAATGCGCAGTACATCTTCGTCGATACGCCAGGTTTTCAACGCCAGCACCGCAGCGCCTTGAATCGCCGAATGAATGCGACAGTCACCGGCGCGCTGAACGATGTCGATGCCGTCGTGCTTGTGATCGAAGCCAAGCCGCTGGACCGAAGGCGACGAGCAGATGTTGCACTTTGCTGCCGCCGCCAGTGGACAACGAACCGGGCAACGTGATCCTCGCAATCAACAAGTCCGACCTGCTGGCTGCAGCGCGAACAGCTGTTGCCGCTGATGGCCGATTCGATGCGGCGATATCCGTTTCGGGCAATCGTGCCGGTCAGCGCCGAGAAATCACGCCAGCTCGACGATCTCTTGAAGGAAATTCGCCCGCTGTTGCCCGAAGGTTTGCCGCTGTTCGATGCTGAGCAGTACACCGATCGCAGTGTTCGCTTTCTCGCGGCCGAATCGGTTCGCGAAAAGGCGTATCGCCTGCTGGGCGATGAGCTGCCTTACGGAATTGCAGTGACGATCGATCGCTGGGACGAATCTCGCGAGACGCCGCAGATCGCGGCGACGTTGATCGTCGAGCGTGATACGCACAGGCCGATCGTCATCGGCAAGGACGGTGCAAAGCTGCGCGAAATCTCGCGGCTCGCACGTGCCGACATCGAGCAGATGCTTGGCAAGCCGGTATTTCTCGAAGTATGGGTGCGCGTCAGGCGCGGATGGAGCGATGACGCGCGTGCGCTGAAGAGCCTCGGCTATGAGTGAAATCGCCGAGATCGGCGGTTCAACCTGCACAGGATACAGCGAATCAGCGGCCGGCGCGGCGACGCATCGGCGATGCACGGATCGATCACCAGCCAGGATTCGTACTGCACTCGTATGCGTGGCGGGAGACCAGCTTGGTCGTCGAGACGTTCACGCGCGAGTTCGGCCGTGTCGCCGTCGTCGCGCGCGGTGCGAAGCGGCCGACATCGCAGTTTCGCGGGCTGTTATCGCCGTTTAATCCGATCGCGCTGTCCTGGAGTGGCAGGAACGAAATCAAGACGCTGGTGCGTGCCGAATGGCTCGGCGGTATGCAACCGCTAAGAGGTGATTCGTTGCTCGCGGCGTTCTACGCCAATGAGCTGCTGGTGCGCTTGCTCGCGCGCGGTGACGCGCACCCGCAGACCTTCGGCAGTTATGTCGAGCTTTTGCGATCGCTGACGCGCAACGCGCGGCACGATGCAGCGCTGCGCACTTTCGAGCTCGATCTGCTTGCAGGACATCGGTTATGCGATGCCGCTCGATCGCTGCACAGAAGGCAGCGAAATCGACGTACGAGCACAATATGTATTCGCGGGCGGGCAGGGTGCCCGGCGCATCGATGTGAATGTCGTCAAAGAATCCGACGGCGGCACGCTTCAGCGGTGGCACGTTGATCGCAATGGCCGCGCGCGATTTCGAGCATCCGCAAGTGGTCGCCGAAAGCAAGACGCTGTTGCGGCAGGTGATTCGTTATCACCTCGATGGCAAGCCGCTGAACACACGGCGCATTTTGCAGGACCTTAAGACAGCTATGATGCGTCAGCTATGACGGCGCTGAGCGTCAACCTGAATAAGGTGGCGCTGATCCGAAACACGCGAAGCAACGGAATCCCGAGTGTGCTGCATGCCGCGCAGATCGCGCTTGAAGCCGGCGCCGACGGCATCACCGTGCATCCGCGTCCGGACGGACGCCATGTGCGTGCGCCCGATGTAGCCGAGCTCGCCGCGTTGATGCGGGACTGGCCCGCCGCCGAATTCAACGTTGAGGGCAATCCGGCGCATGGGCTGCTCGACTACGTGCAGCAAGTGCGCCCGCAACAGTGCACCTTCGTTCCCGACGAGTCCGGAGCATTCACGTCTGACCATGGTGGAACTTGCCAGCGCAGATCGAGGAGCTTCGCCCGCTGATCGAGCACGCCAAATCGCTCGGCGTGCGAGTCAGTCTGTTCATGGATCCTCTGCCTGAAGCGATGGAGCATGCCGCCACCGCGGGTGCCGATCGGGTCGAGTTGTATACCGAGCCGTATGCAAAGGCGTTCGGAACGCCGGAGCAGACCAGGGTACTAGCCCGGTACACGGCCTCTGCCGAAGCAGCGCTGCGTGTCGGTGTCGGCATCAATGCGGGCCACGATCTGAATCGTGACAATCTGGCTGCGTTTCTCAGCGCGGTCCCCGGCGTGTCGGAAGTCTCGATCGGACATGCGCTGATTGCCGATTCGATTGAATTTGGACTTGGGCCCACGGTGCGCCTGTATCAGGCCGAGATTCGAAAGGCGCAAGCGGGACTTCGCCATCGATGATTTTCGGTGTGGGCATCGACATCATCGAGATTGATCGCATTGCCGCGAGCTATGCGCGCTTTGGCGAGCGGTTCGCGCGTCGAATCTTGGGCGCACGCGAGTTCGAGCGCTTCGAAGCTCGGCGTGGGCGCTCGGAAACGCGCGGTCTGGCGTTTCTGTCGACACGGTTTGCCGGCAAGGAAGCGGTCGCCAAAGCGCTCGGGCTTGGCATGCGTTCGCCGATGCGATGGCACGCGGTCGAAATTCTGAACGATGCGTCCGGGCGGCCACTCGCTTCGGTTCACGCGGACCTGCGGCGCTTTGTCGAGCGACATCGGCTGCGATTGCACGTCTCGTTGACCGATGAGCAGACGACAGCAGCGGCGTACGCCATCGCGGAAATCGTCGAATGAGTCCACTGGGCCCGGTCGCCGTCGGAGTTCAAGGAACGTCGCTGACCGCAATCGATCGCGAGCGGCTGGCGCACCCGCTGGTTGGCATGGTGATTTTGTTCAGCGCGAACTACGAGTCGCCGGAGCAGTTGATCGCTTTGTGCAGCGACATTCATGCGCTACGTGATCCACGGCTGCTGATTGCTGTTGATCACGAAGGCGGCCGAGTGCAGCGCTTTCGCGACGGCTTTACCCGCCTGCCGCCGATGCGGCGGCTTGGTGAGTTGTGGGATCGCGACGTCTTGCTCGCATGCCGCGTCGCAGCGTCGCTCGGCTATGTGATGGCCGCCGAGTTGCGCGCGCACGGCGTCGACATGACATTCGCGCCGGTGCTCGATGTCGATCATGGCCGCAGCACCGTGATCGGCGATCGCGCACTGCATTCCGATCCGCGCGTCGTCAGCATGCTGGCAGCGCACCTGACGCATGGGTTATTGATCGCCGGGATGGCCAACTGCGGCAAACATTTTCCGGGGCATGGCTGGGCCGAGGCCGACTCGCATGTTGCGATTCCGATCGATGATCGAGCGCTTAAGGACATCCTGAAAGCGATGCAGCACCGTATCGCTGGCTCGGCGGATGCTGGCTGGCGTGATGCCAGCACATGTTGTCTACCCTCAAGTCGATCCGCAGCCGGCTGGCTTTTCGCGGCACTGGATCAATCTGTCTGCGCGACGAGTTGGGTTTCACCGGCGCAATATTCAGTGATGATCTGCTGATGGCGGGCGCAGGCGCGGCGGGAAGCGTGATCGATCGAGCCGAGGCCGCACTGAACGCCGGTTGCGACTTCGCTCTCGTCTGCAACGACACCGCAGCGATGGACCAGGTGCTGGGCGCAGTCCGATGGAAGCGCACGGCCGCGTTCGATGCCCGGCTCGCACGATTGCAGCCGCGCGGAAATGCATTAACGATGGCGGAGCTGCGTGCTAGCGATTTCTATCGCAATGCGCGCCGCGACCTCGTCGACGTCGGGGACGCAGACGTAGGGTCGGCGGCACGGCCTGGTCACGCCCGCTCGATGTAGCTTCCGTCGTCGGTATTGACGCGAATTTTTTCGCCGATATTGACGAACGGAGGAACCTGAACGCTGATTCCTGTCTCCAGTGCTGCGGGTTTGAAGCTGGTGGTTGCGGTGGCGTTTTTGATGCCGGGTTCGGTGTCGACGACTTCAAGGATCACCGTTGTCGGCAGCTGAATTCCGATCGCTCGCCCATTGTGAAAATTGATTTCGACCTGCAAATTGGGAAGCAAATAACCGGTCTGGCCCTCGAGAAACTCGGCACTCAGAGATAACTGTTCGTACGTCTCGTTGTCCATGAAGACGTACGTGTCGCCGTCCTGGTACGAATAAGTCATTGCGCGGCGATCGATGAACGGCCGCTCGACTCGGTCATCGGTCGACAAACGTTCATTGCGCTTCTGACCGGTTTCGATGTCCTTGATTTCGATCTGCATGTAAGCGCCGCCGCGACCGCCCACGTGTACGTGATAGCTTTTCAGCACGCGCCAGACCTTCTTGTCGAGCTCGAGCAGATTGCCGACACGGATTTCGGTCGCAAGAATCTTTGCCATTAGAGTCCTGACCTGATTCGCTGACTTAATTCTTAGGAAACCGGCGAACCTACAATTGCTGGTCGCCGATTGTTGATTTAGCGCCCGCAATTATAGGTGGGCAACGCATTTCTTCGTTTTCGCAGCTTGTGAACGCACCCATCACCCCCTTCGATCCCAAGCCGGTATTGGCCGGCCTACCGCATATGCCCGGCGTGTATCGCATGATTGCTGCCGACGGCGCGGCGCTTTACGTCGGTAAAGCGCGTGATCTGCGCAAGCGCGTGTCGTCGTACTTCAACAAGAACGTCGGCCCGTGGACGGGACACATGCTGGCGCGCGTGGCGCGCATCGAAACGACGGTGACGAGGTCCGAAGCCGAAGCGCTGTTGCTCGAAAACACGCTGATCAAATCGCTTGCGCCTCGCTACAACGTCGTGTTTCGCGACGACAAGTCGTATCCGTATCTGAAGTTCACCACGCACCGGTTTCCGCGCATCGCGTACTACCGTGGCGCGGTCGATCGGCGCGCGCAGTATTTCGGACCTTATCCAAATGCGTGGGCAGTCAAGGACAGCATTCAGCTGCTGCAGAAAGTATTTCAGGCTGCGTACCTGCGAGGACACGGTCTTTGCCAACCGTTCGCGGCCGTGCCTGCTGCATCAGATCCAGCGCTGCAGCGCGCCGTGCGTGAATCTGATCGACCCTGAGACGTATGCGCAGGACATCGATCGCGCAGTGCGCTTCCTTCGCGGGAATACCGACGAAATCATGGGCGAGCTCGAGGCACGGATGCACCAGTTGTCCGTCGAATTGAAGTTCGAGCAGGCGGCAGCGGTGCGCGATCAGATCGGCGCGCTGGCGAAGGTGCTGCATCAGCAGGCCGTCGATACCACGGGCTCCGATGCCGATGCAGACGTGCTCGCGGTTGTCACCGATCGGGCATGCGCGTGTGTGAATCTGGCGATGATTCGTGGAGGCAGGCACCTGGGCGACAAGCCCAACTTTCCAGCGCGCAGCGGCGAAGGCATGGAGCCTGCGGAGATCCTGGAAGCTTTCATATCGCAGCACTATCTGACACAGCCGGTGCCGCCGACGCTGGTCGTCAATGCCGACGTCGATGTTGAAGAGCTATCGGCGATGCTCTCGGAAGCGAGTGGCCGGCGCGTGCAAATCGTGCGTCATCCGCAGGAGCAGCGGCGGCGTTGGCTCGAGATGGCCGAAGCCAATGCGCGTTTGGCGCTCGCGCGGCGGCTGGCGGAGGAAGGCTCTCAAATTGCGCGCACGCGGGCGTTGATCGATGCACTCGGACTCGAGCTGGGCGAGGAAGATGCGGATAAACTGCGAGTGGAATGTTTTGACGTCAGCCACACCTCGGGCGAGGCTACGCAAGCGTCGTGCGTTGTGTACGCAGAACACAAGATGCGCCCCTCCGAGTATCGGCGCTACAACATCGAAGGCGTCGAAGCGGGCGATGACTATGCAGCGATGCGGCAAGTGCTGACGCGGCGTTTCTCTCCGGTGGCGCGCGGCGAGAGCCGATTGCCGCATCTGGTGTTGGTCGATGGCGGCAAAGGGCAGGTGACGGTAGCGCATCAGGTGTTTGTCGAGCTTGGGTTCGATCCATCGGTGCTGGTCGGTGTTGCCAAGGGCGACGAGCGCAAGGTGGGTCTCGAAGAGCTCGTATTCCCCGATCAGCGGCCGCCGCTTGCTGCTGGGCCGTGAGTCGCAGGCGCTGCTGTTGATTGCGCAGATTCGCGACGAAGCGCATCGCTTCGCAATCACTGGCATGAGAGCGCGCCGTGCGAAGACGCGCAATACGTCGCAGCTCGAATTCATGGAAGGCATCGGTCCGAAGCGGCGGCAGAAGCTGCTCGCCCGCTTCGGCGGCATGCGCGGGCTTGCATCGGCATCGATCGACGACATTGCAAACGTCGAAGGCGTTTCACGTAAGCTGGCCGAACGCATTTACGCACAGTTGCATGGCCAGCCCTCCCACTAGCCGCGCGATCACCTTCAATGTACCGATGGCGCTCACCTGGGCGCGCATTGCGATGATTCCGCTCGTCGTCGGCATTTACTACCTGCCCGATGGCTGGCTCGCTCCGCACTGGAAAAATGTCATCGCATGCTGGTTGTTCATCCTGGCCGCGATCACCGACGCGCTGGATGGGTATATCGCACGCAAGTACGGTGCGGTGAGCAAGCTAGGCGAATTTCTCGATCCTGTTGCCGACAAGCTGATGGTGAGTGCCGCCTTGATCGTGTTGATCGCGCTCGGCAGGGTGGACTCGCTGGTGGCGCTTGTCATCATCGGCCGCGAAATCACGGTGTCCGCGCTGCGCGAGTGGATGGCCAAGATCGGCAAATCGAGCAACGTCGCCGTCAACTCGATGGGCAAGATCAAGACGATTGCCCAGATGACCGCAATTCCGATGCTGCTGTTTCATGATCGCCTGTTCGGGGTGATTGATCTGCATCTGATCGGGACGTTGCTGATCTATGTTGCCGCCGTGTTGACCGTGTATTCGATGCTGATTTATCTGAAGCTGGCGTGGCCCCATTTGACCGATCGGGGTCGATAGGTCGGCCGCAATTTCGATATACTTCGCAGCCTCGTGCGGGAGTAGCTCAGTTGGTAGAGCGCAACCTTGCCAAGGTTGAGGTCGCGAGTTCGAGACTCGTCTCCCGCTCCAAGTTTTTGATGAGGGGGAAGCCAGCGCGCTTCCCTTTTTGATTTGAGATCATGGCGGGGTGGCAGAGTGGCCATGCAGCGGACTGCAAATCCGTGTACGCCGGTTCGATTCCGACCCCCGCCTCCACCATCCGTTGATCTCAGCTCTCGAAGGGGCCGAGGAGGTCACGTGGCATACAACGACATCATCTACGAAGCCCGGGATCACGTTGCGCGGATCACGATCAATCGGCCTAAACAGCTCAACGCCTTCACCGGCGATACGCTGAAGGAGCTCACCCTCGCTGTTGAGACAGCGGGAGCGGATGACGATATCGGCGTCGTTGTTTTAACCGGTGCCGGCGATCGCGCATTTTCAGCTGGCGGCGACGTCAACTGGGAAAAAGAAGGTGGACTCGAGCGGCAGATCCTTGAGCCGTATCTGTTTCACGTCACGCTCTCGCGCTGTTTGAAGCCGACGATCGCGCGCGTGAATGGCTACGCGATTGGCGGCGGGCACCACATGGCTTACTTCTGTGATTTGACGATCGCTTCCGAGCAAGCAATCTTCGGACAGAACGGTCCGAGGGTGGGAAGTCCGGCGTGTGGTGCGATGGTCAGTTATCTGACGCGGGTCGTGGGCGCAAAAAAGGCGCGCGAAATCTGGATGCTATGCCGTCGCTACAGCGCGCAGGAAGCGATGGACATGGGTCTCGTCAACACAGTCGTTCCACACGCGCAGCTCGATGATGAGGTCGAAAAATGGTGCAAGGAGATTCTCGCGCTGTCGCCGACCTGCATGAAGATACTGAAAGCGTCGTTCGTGGAGGAATACAAAGCGCTACTCGGTCAGGGCGATGAGCTGCGCCGATACATGATCACGCCCGAGTTCTGGAAGTACGAACAACAGGAAGGTGCAAACGCGTTTCTGGAGAAGCGCGCGCCCGACTTCTGGGCCGCACGCGAAGCCGGCAAGCGGCGCTGAGGTGCGCTAATCCGCACAAACCACTGGTGCCCGGGGCGGGAATCGAACCCACACGCCTTTCGGCCCAGGATTTTAAGTCCTGTGCGTCTACCAATTTCGCCACCCGGGCAGCTGGAGCGGGATGGTAACGCCTGTGTAGTCGTCTTATTGGCTTAGGCCGTTATGCCGCTTGACCTAGAATGCACCGACGGCGAAAGTGGAACACGATGAAAGTATTCAATCTTTGTTGTGACCGGGAGCACCCGTTCGAAGGCTGGTTTGCTTCGGGCGAGGACTTCGATCGCCAGCTTGCCGTAGGCATGATCGAGTGCCCGGTGTGCGCGAGCACCGAAGTGCGCAAACTGCTGTCTGCGCCGCGTCTTAACTTAGGCGGCTCGAATGAGGCATCTGAATCGTCGGCCAAAGAACCGGTCGCGATGCCGAACGATCAGTCGATGCGCGCGATGATGGTTCAAATCGCGCGGCATATCGCGGTCAACAGCGAAGACGTCGGCGAACGCTTTCCCGAGGAAGCGCGTCGCATTCATTACGACGAAGCGCCGAAGCGCTCGATCCGCGGGCTGGCATCGAAGGAAGAAGCGGCCGATTTGAAAGATGAAGGCATCGAAGTGATGCCGGTGCCGTTTGCCAATCTGCTGAAGAATCCGTTGCAATAACTCAGAGCGTTGACAGGCGCGCCAGCGCCTGTTGCAGCGTGCTGTCTTGCTTCGCGAAACAAAAGCGCACAACGTGGTGGTCGACGGGCGTGTCGTAGAACACCGACACCGGGATCGACGCGACACCGTGGTCCACGATCAGCTTTTTTGCGAACTCCGCTTCGGGAAGATCCGATATCTGCGAGTAGTCCGCGAGCACGAAGTAGGTGCCTTCGCACGCGAGCGCGCGAAACGGCGTACGCGCCAGGCCGGTGACGAACATGTCGCGCTTCGCCTGATAGAACGCGGGCAGATCGACGTAAGGGCGCGGATCGGCCAGATGCTCGGCAAACGCGTATTGCGCAGGCGTGTTCACCGCGAACACCATGAACTGATGGACCTTGCGAATCTCGGCGGATATCGCAGCGGGTGCGCATGCATAGCCGACTTTCCATCCGGTCGTATGAAAGGTCTTGCCGAAGCTGGAGATGACGACGCTACGAGCTGCCAGCATCGGTGACCGCATGATCGAGCAGTGCGCCACGCCGTCAAACACAACGTGCTCATAGACCTCGTCCGACACGACCAGCACGCCGGTCTGCTCGACGATATTTTCCAGCGCGCGAATATCGGCGTCCCTAAGAGTGCGGCCGGTCGGGTTGTGTGGAAAGTTGATCAGAATCAGCCGCGTCTTGTCGGTCATCGCGGCGCGCACCGCATCCCAGTCGGGAACATAGCCCTGACTGTGGTCGAGTGGGACGAAGATCGGCTGACCTCCTGCCAGTACGATGGCCGGCGCATAACTGTCGTATGCCGGCTCCAGCACGATCGCTTCATCACCTGCGCGCAGCAGCGCAATAATCGTCGCCATTAGTGCCTGCGTCGCACCTGCGGTGATGGTGATTTCTGCGTCCGGATCGTGCCGATACCCGTATAGCGCCTGATTCTTGCTGGCAATCGCTTCGCGCAGCGCTGGCACGCCCGTCATCGGCGCGTACTGGTTGTGGGCGGCTTGCATCGCGTTTGTCAGTCGCCGCTGCAACTGGGGATCGCAATCAAAATCTGGAAAACCCTGGCCCAGGTTGACGGCACCGTGCTTAGCCGCGAGTTGCGACATCACGGTGAAAATCGTGGTGCCGACGCGAGGCAGCTTGCTGGGAGTCTGAATCGGGCGCATAAGGGCGGGTAACTATACTTTTTGCGTAGTTCGACAACCTAGATATGAAAACCCACGAAGAACACCGGCTCGACGACAGCGGCCTCGATTTGATTTTTCGCAGCGCGAGGACGCATAACGTATGGCTGCCGACGGAAGTGATGGATTCGGCGTTGCGGCAGATATGGGATCTGATGAAGTGGGGGCCGACCAGCGCCAACTGCTCTCCGCTGCGCATCGTGTTCGTTCAGTCGGAGGATGCAAAAGAGCGGCTTGTTGCTTGCATGAGCAAGAACAATCAAGCCAAGACGCGTATGGCGCCGGTCACTGCCATCCTCGCGATGGATCTCGAGTTCTACGAGAGCCTGCCGCGCCTTTTTCCGCACGATCAGACTGCGCGCTCGTGGTTCGCCGGAAAGCCCGAGCATATTTGGGAGACGGCGCTTCGCAACAGCTCGCTGCAGGGCGCGTACTTCATCATTGCGGCGCGCGCACTCGGCTTCGATTGCGGACCGATGTCCGGCTTCGACGCCGACAAGGTCAACGCCGCGTTCTTCGCCGGCAGCAGCCTGAAAGTCAACTTCGTCTGCAGCCTGGGGCATGGCGACGCTAGCAAGCTGTTCCCGCGCTCGCCGCGACTCGACTTCGATGAGGCGTGTCGTATTGCTTAAATTCGCCATCGTTTGAGCGGCGTCATCGAGATGGAAGTCAGCCACGGGTTCGATAGCGGCGCGATCGAAGTGATCGCCTGCGACGGCACGCGCGCCGATCTCGCGATTCGCCGTGACGTCGCTGCTAGTGGCGAAGCGAGCGAGTTCCTGCAGTGGTTTCACTTTCGCGTCAGCGGTGCAGAAGACAGTGGCGCCGAGCTGAGAATCGTGAATGCGGGCGCCACAACCTATCCAGACGGATGGCGCGACTACCGCGCAGTCGCAAGCTGGAACCGCCGCGATTGGGAGCGAATTCCTACACGCTATGACGGGCAAGTTCTGACAATCAACCTACCGTCCGCACCCGGCCCGTCGTATATCTCTTATTTCGAGCCGTATTCGTGGGAACGTCATCTGGCGCTGTTGGCAGACTGCATCTCACGCGGCGCGCGGCTGCGACGGCTCGGCGCCAGCATTCAAGGACGTGATATCGATGCACTCGTTGTTGGCCAAGGCTCGCGACCGGTTTGGATCATTGCGCGGCAGCATCCCGGCGAAACCATGGCCGAGTGGTTTGTCGAAGGGGTGCTGCAGCGCCTGCTCGATAACGCCGACGCATGCGCGCAAGGACTGCGCACAGCGGCCAGCTTTTACATCGTTCCCAACATGAATCCCGACGGCTCCGTCCTTGGCAATCTGCGCACCAACGCGGCGGGCGCCAACTTGAATCGGGAATGGCTGGCACCGTCGACCGAACGCAGCCCGGAAGTGAAGTGCGTGCGAGACGCGATGCACGCGACCGGCTGCGATGCATTCTTCGACATTCATGGTGACGAAAATCTTCCGTATGTGTTTGTCGCTGGTTGCGAGATGCTGCCCAACTTCACCTCGCAACAAGCGGCTGAGCAAGACGCTTTCGCGGCCGACTTTCGTGCGGTGAGTTCGGACTTTCAAAGCGAGCACGGTTACCACGCCAGCAAATACAAGGACGACGTGCTGAAGCTGGCGTCGAAGTACGTCGGCCATTCCTTCGGCTGCCTGTCGCTGACGCTCGAGATGCCGTTCAAGGACAACGCCAACGCGCCCGATCTGCGATTCGGATGGAGCGGGGCTCGCAGTGCGCGCCTCGGCACGGCGATGCTTGATCCGATTCGTCAGCATCTGATCCGCACGGGGTCGAGCGCGTGACGGTTGCAGTCGGTTCTCGTCTAACATTGCGTCGCGCGCGGCTGCTCGATCGGCCGCGTATTTACGAGTGGCTGACGCAGTCGGATCTGGTGACGAACACCTTGGGTGCGCCGTTTTATCCCGAGCGGCCGGTGCCCACTCTCGACGAATTTTCGGCCGAGTACGTCAACGCCTATTTTGACGGCACACGGCCGTATGCCGGGCGCATGTTCGTCATCGTTGCCGGCGGCGACGAGATCGGCTGCGTATCGCACGGTCCAATCGATCTGCTGAATGACGTCGTCGAGCTCGACATTTGGTTGGCCGAAAAGCGTTTGACCAGCCGCGGCCTCGGCTCAGAGGCGCTGGTGCTGCTGGCCGACTGGATGCAAACCAATTACGGCGTCAACCGCTTCCTCGTGCGGCCGTCGCGTCGCAATGTGCGGGCGTTGCGTGCGATGCGCCGCGCCGGATTTCGCGAGACGGATTTGCCGGCAGCGGAAGTGATCGAAAAGCTTCATTTACCGCCCGGCGACTATTCAGACGAAGTGCTGCTATTCCGCATCCTTCCGGTTCCCACGGCACCGATGGCGCCCGATCCCGCGCGCATCTACGTTTTTCTGGATAGCGAGTTCACGAGTCTGCAGACGCCCGAGCTGATCAGCATCGGCGCGGTGGCGACTGATTCCACGGCGTTCTACGCCGAGGTGCAGGGCTGGAGTCGCGAGCGCTCGAGCGAGTTCGTCAAGGACATCGTCGTGCCATTGCTTGACGGCGATGCAGTGCCGCTGCCATTGGCAGCCGAAGCGTTCTCCGCATGGCTCGACGAGCGCGCGGGGCGCGCACCGACGACGATCGTCAGCGACTCGGGCTATGACCGCTGGGCGCTGACGGAGCTGCTCGGCAGAGAGGATCTGCCGAGCGGGATCGACTGGAAGCGCGTACCGATTTCGTATGAAGAGATGGATGACGCCACCAAGCAGATGAACCTGCGCCGTCATCATGCGCTGGACGACGCGAGGGCGCTACGACAGCTGGTGATGCATTCGGGCGCCTGACAACTTCGCGCGACGACACACCTTTCCTACTGTAAGTCGGCCGCGTGCCGCTTCAGCTGCTGCAGCGTTACGACTTCGAGCGCCTTCTCGTGTGTTGCGGTCAGCAGAACCTGTGGCGCCGCGCCTGCATCGAACGCTTCTTTCCAGCGCGCAACGCAAACGCACCAACGGTCGCCGGGCTTCAGTCCCGGAAAATCGAATTCGGGATGCGGCGTGACGAGGTCGTTACCGCGTTGGACGGAAAACTCGAGAAACTCGCGCGTCACTTTTACGCACACGGTGTGCGAGCCGATATCCTGAGGACCGGTGTGGCAATACCCGTCGCGATAAAAGCCGGTCGCCGGGGAATCGCAACAACCAGTCAACTCGCTGCCAAGAACATTGCGCGCCGACGAGGGCTTGTCCGGGTCGCGCATGGACTAACTTTTTCCGTCGCGGGGAGGGCGGGGCTCGGGCGGCGGTAGTGCTTCTGCCGTCTTCTCAAGCCAGGGCACGAGCTCATCGAGCGCTGTCGTCAGCGCGCGGCTTAGCGCGGCGACCGCCGCCGGCGCGTTCTCCTGCGCTACCGGCGCCGAAGCAATGAAGCGTTTGCGCTCGACTAAATTGCGGCCACGACGTTCGATCAGCTCTGCAGTCACTTCGACCCGTGCAGTACCGCGGGCGACATCGTGGACGATTTCGTTGACACCGATATTCAGGATCAATCCTCCTCCAACGCCGCTGCCGAGGCGCGCAACGGATTCGAAGAGCTGGCGCGCTTCGATGCGCTCGGTCAACAATTGCACGACGCGCGCGGAGGGGCGATCGGTCCAGCTTGCGAATTGATAGAACTGACGCTGCTGCGCGGCCCTTGTGTAGGCCATCGAATAGGTATCTCCGATGGACTCGGACGGCAGCGTGGACAGCAGCAATCGGCGGTCGATCGGCGTCGTGCGCGGCTGAACCTTCGGAGACAGATCCTCGAGGCGGTACTGCGCGAGCGCAGTCCCTTCGCCACCGAGGCCGATGCTGAAGCAGCCCGCCACGGATGCTCCCATGCACGCGACGAGCAACAGCGCCAGCGAAGCGATCAGCCTACTCACCCGGCCCTCGCTGCGTTTTACCGGGACCGAGCAGAGCGGCGCGCGGGTCACGCAATTGGTCAAGCAGCCGTGTCATTGCCTCAACGGTGGCCCGCAGCTCGATCACCGCGACGTGAACTGTTCGTCAGTCGATGATGCCACGTCCGATAAGGTGCGCGCGAGCGCGAAGGTCTGCTTCTCGAGCGCGATGGCAGCGGCTGAAACGTCTTTCAACGTCTGGTCGGCCTGCTTGATCGCCGGAGGAAGCTGAGCTACCCGTGGTTTCGGCCAACTGTGCAAACCGGGTTCCGGCACGCCCGACTTCGGTCGCGGCCGAGTTCATCGTGACCAACGTCTTATCGAGATCTTTCATGCGTTGATTGAGCCCGGCCGTCAGTTCTCTTATGTTCGCCAATGACGATGTCACAGCGGCGCGATTGTCGGCGGTCAGACAGCAGATTGATGTTCTCGAGCGTCTCGGCGGCAATATCGCCGATGCGACCGACCTTGCCGGCGATCGCGTCGAAGCTCGATTCGCCTTCGGCGATCACCGGATACGACTGGCCTTCGCCAACCTCGGTCAGTGGCGGACCGGCGGGCTCAGGTGTGATCAGCGTGATGCGCGCGATGCCGGTCACGAAATTACGGACGACGATCGCGACGGTATTGGTGCGCACCGGAGCGCGCCGGTCGGTGCGAATCGTTACGCGCACGCGATTGATTTTCTCGGCCAGCAGATCGTAGTCTTCGACGCGACCGATCTTGATGCCGCGCATGTCGACGTCGGCGCCGATCTGCAGCCCATCGAGCGGTTGCCGCTCAAAGTAGATTGTGTAGTAGTTGAAATCCCCGCGACCGCCTGCGCGATTGAGCCACACCACTGCCGCAATCAGTGCCGCGACCAGCACGATCAGCGCGATTCCGACGTAGGTGTACTTGGCTTCCGCTTCCATAGTCGCGCGGATTCTACGAGACAGGCTCGCCGTGAGGCTCAATCATCGTCCGCACCGAAAAGTACGACTTGATCCACTCGTTGTCGGAGCGCAGGATCTCCTCGAGCGTGCCGTCGGCAAGTACCTTGCCTTCGCCCAAGACGATGATGCGATCGACCACGGTGAGCAGCGTGTCCAGGTCGTGTGTCACCAGAAACACCGTGATGTCAAGATCGTCGACCAGCGAGCGCACCAACTGATCGAATGCGCGCGCAGTGGTCGGATCAAGTCCGGAGGTCGGTTCGTCTAGAAACAGCACTTCGGGCTCGAGCGCGAGTGCACGCGCAATAGCGGCGCGTTTGCGCATGCCGCCCGACAACTCACTTGGCATTTTTTCCGCCGCATCGGGTCCGAGACCCGCCTGCGCCAGCCGCAGCTTGACCAGAGGATCGAGCAGGGCAGCCGGCACTTGCGCGTGTTCGAGCAACGGCACGGCGACGTTCTGCGCAACGGTCATCGAAGAAAACAGCGCACCGTCCTGAAACATCATGCCGAAGCGGCGGCGCATCGCATTGAGTCGATCTGCGGAGTCTTGCCAAACGTCGGTGCCGAGCAGGCGGATTCTTCCTGCGGTCGGGCGCTGCAGGCCGATGATCTCGCGCAACAGCACCGACTTTCCGGTGCCGCTGCCGCCGATCAGTGCGGTCAGCGTTCCACGCTTCAACGTAAAGCTGACGCCATCGTGAACGGTTTGTTCGCCGAAGCGCGTGACGATCGAATCGACTTCAAGAATCGTGTCCGATCGCTGCTTCATATTCCGAGTTCCTGAAAGAACACAGCGAACGCTGCGTCGAGCAGGATCACCGAAACGATGCTTTGCACGACCGTCGAAGTGGTCGCCATTCCGACCGCGCGCGTATCGCGATCGACCGACATTCCCATGCGGCAGCCGATCACGCGCGATCACCAGCGCAAACACCGGCGCTTTGACCAGGCCCACCAGCGGCATGCGAGATATCGAGTCCGTCGCGCAGCCGCGCGATGAAGGTAGTGGGCGTGACATCGAGCATCGAATCGGCAACCAGGATGGCGCCACTCAGGCTCATCAGGTCGCCGACAAATACCAGCAGCGGCATCGCGACCATCAGCGCGATCACGCGCGGCAACACCAGCACGTCCATCGGCGACAGTCCCAGCGTTCGAATCGCATCGGTTTCTTCGGTGAGCTTCATCGCACCAAGCTGCGCGGTAAACGCTGCGCCCGAGCGGCCAGCCACAATCACGGCGACGATGATCGGTGCAAATTCGCGCGTCATCCCGATGCCGACGCCATCGACGACGAAAATGTTGGCGCCGAACTGTTCCGCCTGAAGTCCGAGCAGATACGTGAAGACGATGCCGATCAACAATGTGACCAGAGCGACGACAGGAATCGCGTTCAGGCAAACCTGTTCGAACTGCACTGCCAGTTCACGCACACGCGAACGAACGCGGATGCAACACGCTGCGCGCGACGCCAGCCACGGTTGCGCCGAGAAAATTCACGTCGCCCACAAGATCGTGACCGACTTCGATCGCGCGCCGTCCTGATCATTTCGACGATGCGCTCTCGATGATGCTCGGTCGGCGCGCGCGCGGCTCTCGAGCCGCGCGCGTACCTGCTCGACGATGCGCAGCTCGTTCTGCGCAAAGCCTGTGAGCTGCGCGTTTGACCGGCCGGCGGATTCGAGATAGTTCAGCAGTGCGAGAGCACCGGCAGAATCGATCTCGTCCACCTTGCTGCCGTCGACGACGACCTTCGCGGGAAGCCTGAGCGCCGCAAGTTGCGTGCGTGATCCGCTCGAGAAACGACAAGCGCCAGGTGCCGGTCAGCCGAAGGATTGCCGGCATCGGATCCTTCGGATGTTAAGACAGCGTTAGGGGCGACGATCGGGTCGCCCTCTGCGTCCTCATCGCCGGCGCTCACGCCGCCAGCAATTGCCGCAGCACAAACGGCAGAATGCCACCGTGCTTGTAGTACTCGACCTCGATCGGCGTGTCGATGCGCAGCTTGATCGTCACGCTTCTGCGTCTTGCCGTCGGCGCGGTGAATCACCAGCGTGGCGTCCTGCTGCGGTTTGATGCCGCCTTCGAGGCCTTCGATATCGAATGTTTCGTTGCCGATGAGCTTCAGCGTCTGTGCGCTGTCGCTGCCGAGGAACTGCAGCGGCAACACGCCCATACCGACCAGGTTGCTGCGATGAATGCGCTCGAAGCTGCGCGCGACGACTGCCTTGATGCCGAGCAACTGCGTACCCTTTGCGGCCCAGTCGCGTGACGATCCGGTGCCGTATTCCTCGCCGCCGAACACGACCGTCGGCACGCCTTCTTCCACGTACTTCATCGCCGCGTCGTAGATCGACATCAGCTCGCCCGATGGCTGGAGCAGCGTGAATCCGCCCTCGATTCGCGAACCGTCGGCCTGCTGCGGAATCATCAAGTTCTTGATCCGCACGTTGGCAAAAGTGCCGCGCATCATCACTTCGTGATTACCGCGACGCGCACCGTACGAATTGAAGTCGGCCTTCAGCACGTTGTTGGCGATCAGCCATTGACCGGCGGGTGACGTGTCCTTGATCGCGCCAGCGGGCGAAATGTGATCGGTGGTGATCGAGTCGCCGAAGATACCGAGCGCGCGGGCGCCCTTGACGCCGGTCGACGCCGCAGCTGGCTGCATCGTGAAGTCGTCGAAAAATGGCGGCTTCGCGATATATGTCGACTTCGGCCACGTATAGACCTGGCCGGAAACGCTGCCGACCTTGTTCCACAGCTCGCCCGGATCGCTTTTCACTTTGGCGTAGTTGGCCTCATACGCCTGCGGGTCCATCGCATATTTCATCAGCGCATAAATCTCGTCCGAGCTCGGCCATACATCGCCCAGCCAGACGTCCTTGCCGTGAGAGTTCTTGCCGAGCGGCTCGGTCATCAAGTCCTTCAGCACGGTGCCGGCGATCGCGTACGCGACCACCAGCGGTGGCGATGCGAGGAAGTTCGCCTTCAGATTCGGATGAATGCGCGCTTCGAAGTTGCGGTTGCCCGACAGCACGGCGGCGCATACCAGATTGTTGCTGATGATCGTTTCGTTGATCTCGGGCGATAGATCACCGGCGTTGCCGATACACGTCGTGCAGCCGTAGGCCGCCAACGAGAAGCCGAGCTTTTCGAGATAGGGCAGCAGGCCGGTCTTCTGCAGATAGTCGGTGACGATGCGCGAGCCCGGTGCCAATGACGTCTTGATGTGCTTGCTGCACCGTCAAGCCAGCCTCGACTGCTTTTTTCGCGAGCAGGCCCGCTGCCAGCAGCACGCCGGGATTGCTGGTGTTGGTGCACGACGTGATCGCGGCGATCAACACGTCGCCGTCGGCGATCGCGACACCACCGCGCTCGGGTGCCGGAACGGGCTGCACCAGCGGCCGATTGCCCTTCATCTCCACGACATCGCGCGGCGCGCCTTCGGGAATCGCCGGTCCGGAGCCCGCGCGCACGCCGTCGTCGGAGCCGAGCGTGAACCGCTGCGCCAGACGCGCTGGCGGGCTGATTGAATCCGTTTTCGAGTACCGGCGCTGAAAACAGGCGCGTGAACTCGCGCTTCACGTTGCCGATCTCGATCCGATCCTGCGGGCGCTTCGGCCCGGCGAGCGACGGCGCGACGGTGCCCAGATCGAGCGACACGACCGACGAGTAGTCGATCGCGCCTGCCTTCGGAATTCCGAACAATCCTTGCGCGCGAAAGTACGCTTCGAAAGCCGCGAGCTCGTCGTGCGTGCGGCCAGTGCCTTCGAAGTACGAGATCGTCTTTTCGTCGACCGGGAAAAATCCCATCGTCGCGCCGTATTCGGGCGCCATGTTGCCGATCGTCGCGCGATCCGGCACCGCCAGGCTCGCGGTACCTTCACCGAAGAACTCGACGAACTTGCCGACGACTTTGGCTTTGCGCAGCAGCTCGGTAATCGACAACACGAGGTCGGTCGCGGTCACGCCTTCGCGCAGCTTTCCCTTCAGATGCACGCCGACGACGTCGGGCGTCAGGAAGTACACCGGCTGACCGAGCATGCCTGCTTCGGCTTCGATCCCGCCGACCCCCCAGCCGACGACGCCGATGCCGTTGATCATCGTCGTGTGACTGTCGGTACCGACCAGCGTGTCGGGGTAGTAGATGCCGTCCTTCTTGTACACGCCGCGCGCCAGATATTCGAGATTGATCTGATGCACGATGCCGAAGCCCGGCGGCACGACGCCGAACGTGTCGAACGCCTGCATGCCCCACTTCATGAACTCGTAGCGCTCGCGATTGCGCTGAAACTCGAGCTTCATGTTCAGATCGAGCGCGTCCTTGGTGCCGTAGTGATCGACCATCACCGAGTGATCGACGACCAGATCGACGGGTACCAGCGGCTCGATCGTCTTGGCGTTCTTGCCCATCGCATCGGCGACGTTGCGCATTGCGGCCAAGATCGGCGAGCAGCGGAACGCCCGTGAAGTCCTGCAGCACGACACGCGCGACGACGAAAGGAATCTCGTCGGTGCGGGTGGCGCCCGGCTTCCAGCTCGCGAGCTGGCGCACGTGCTCCTCGGTGACTTTGACGCCGTCGCAGTTGCGCAGCACGGATTCGAGCACGATGCGAATCGAGACCGGCAGGCGCGAGACCTTGCCGATCCCCGCGGCTTCAAGCGCCGCCAGGTTGTAGAACTTGCCCCGCTTCGGACCGACGTTGAATTCTTGCAGTGAATTGAACAGGTTGTGCGCCATGTATGACCTCAGATAACCATTAAGTCGACGAACTCGTGCACCGGCGTTGCCGCCAGACGCTTCGAGTCCATGCACAGCTCGAGAATCGCATCGGCCTGCTTGGCAGGAAACACGCGCGCCAGGTTCGTCTTGAATTTGTCGACGAGCAACGGCATGCCTTCCTTGCGACGCCGCTTGTGCCCGATCGGATACTCGACCACGACCTCCTTCAGCTTCTTGCCGTCTCGCAAGCTCGACCGTCAGTGCGTTCGCGATCGAACGCTTGCTCGGATCGAGATAGTCCTTCGTGAATTGCTTGTCCTCGACGCACACGATCTTGTCGCGCAATGCATCGATACGCGGATCGGAAGCAACGTCGTCTTCGTAATCTTCAGCGGTCAAGCGCCCGAAGATCAGCGGCACCGCGACCATGTATTGGATGCAGTGATCGCGATCGGCAGGATTATCGAGCGGCCCCTTCTTGTCGATGATGCGGATGCACGCTTCGTGCGTGCGAATCGTGATCTTCTTGATATCCGCAGCGGTCTTGCCGAGCTTGTTTAGCTGCGCCATGCAACGTCATCGCCGCTTCGACCGCAGTCTGCGAATGAAACTCGGCGGGAAACGAAATCTTGAACAGGATGTGCTCCATCACATACGAGCCGTAAGGACGCTGGAATGTGAAGGGCTTTCCTTTGAACAGCACGTCGTAGAAGCCCCAGGTCTTGGCCGACAGCACCGACGGGTATCCCATCTCACCGGTTTTGGCGATCAATGCAAGGCGCACCGCCCGCGAGGTGGCGTCACCCGCAGCCCAACTTTTGCGCGATCCTGTGTTCGGCGAATGTCGATATGTGCGCAGCGACTGGCCATCGACCCACGCCAGCGACACCGCGTTGATGATCTCGTCGCGCGTCAGGCCGAGCATCTGCGCAACGACTGCGGTCGAAGCCACCTTGACCAGCACGACGTGATCAAGACCGACCTTGTTGAATGAGTTTTCGAGCGCGATGCACCCTTGGATCTCGTGTGCCTTGATCATTGCGGTCAACACGTCGTTGACGGTCAAGGGTGTCTTGCCGGACGCGGCCGCGTTGCGCGACAGCCAGTCAGCGGTGGCGAGAATGCCGCCCAGGTTGTCCGAAGGGTGCCCCCATTCCGCGGCGAGCCACGTGTCGTTGAAGTCAAGCCAGCGAATCATCGTGCCGATGTCGAACGCGGCCTTGACCGGGATCGAGCTGAAACTGCGTGCCGGGCACCTTGGCGCCGTTCGGAACGACGCGTGCCCTGCACGATCGGACCCAGCATCTTGGTGCATGCAGGGAACTCGAGCGCTTCGAACCCGCATCCGAGCGTATCCATCAGGCAATAGCGCGCCGTTTCGTAAGCGTCCTTGCTCTTAACTTTGTACTTCGTGACGTAGTCGACGATGTCGACCAGTACTTTGTCCGGCTTCGGACGAACGTTGCTGATGTGGCTGCTCATTGCGAAGAGTCAGGTTATTTTTTTGATTGTGTTTTGCCGTCAGCTACGGTCAGAAGGCTTCTTCAGTCTGCAAGTGATCGGTTCGGACAGCAGCGGATCGAACGTGAGCTGGCCTTCGTCACCGTTGCTGTGCCAGACGACCTTGCCGTCCTTGCTCACGTAACGAGAGCCCGGAGACGGTCGGCGTCGCGCGTCACTTCCACTCGGCTTCCGATGTAAGTCAGCTGCGCAGCGCCCTCAGGGCGCCGGGGATGTGCGTTGAAACGCAGGATCCTGTCCGTTGTCGCACAGCCAATCGGTCGTGAAGCTGCGCGAAGGCGCGGTGTTGCTCGCCTGAGCCACCGGCGACAAGAGCAAGATCGCAAACGCGATCGGCGCGATTCTCATTGCCGCTTCTCGATCGGCACGAATTTCAGATCTTCAGGCCCGACGTAATTCGCACTCGGCCGAATGATCTTGTTATCGATGCGCTGTTCGATCACGTGCGCGCTCCAGCCGCTGGTGCGCGAAATGACGAACAGCGGCGTGAACATCGCAGTCGGCACGCCCATCATGTGATAGCTGGTGGCGCTGTACCAGTCGAGATTCGGAAACATCTTCTTCTCGCGCATCATCACCTGCTCGACGCGCGCCGAGATGTCGAACAGCTTCATGTTGCCGGCGTCGGCCGACAGCGCGCGCGCCACTTCCTTGATCACTTCGTTGCGCGGATCGGCGATCGTGTAAACAGGGTGTCCGAACCCGATGATCACCTGCTTGTCGGCGACGCGCTTGACGATGTCCGCTTCGGCGTCGGCGGGATTGTCGTAACGGCCGATCGTGTCGAACGCGAATTCGTTGGCGCCGCCATGCTTCGGGCCTTTTAGCGCGCCGATCGCGGCGGTGATCGCCGAGTACATGTCGCTGCCGGTTCCGGCGACGACGCGCGCGGTAAACGTCGACGCGTTGAACTCGTGCTCGGCGTACAGGTTAAGCGACGTGTGCATCGACCGTATCCATAACTCCGATGGCGCGCGTCCGTGAAGCAGGTGCAGGAAGTGCCCGCCGATTGAATCGTCGTCGGTCTCGACGTCGATGCGACGGCCCGAGTGAGAGAAGTGATACCAGTACAGCAGCAGCGAGCCGAACGACGCCATCAAACGGTCGGCGATGTCGCGCGCTTCGGCGAGCTTGTGCTCCGGCCCTTCGGGCAACACCGCGCCGAGCGCCGAGCACGCAGTACGCATCACGTCCATCGGGTGCGTATTCGCGGGAATCGCTTCGAGCACGCGTTGCACGGCGGCCGGGATGGCACGCAGGCTCTTGAGCTTGCGCTTGTAGGCGCCGAGCTCGGATGACGTCGGCAGCTTGCCGTGCACCAGCAGGTAGGCGATCTCTTCGAACTCGCAGCGCGCGGCGATGTCGAGAATGTCGTAACCGCGATAGTGCAGGTCGTTGCCAGTGCGGCCCACGGTGCACAGCGCCGTGTTGCCAGCGACGACGCCCGATAGCGCAACCGACTTCTTCGGCTTCAAGCAGCGGCACCGGGAGCAGAAGCAGGAACGTCGTTCATCGCGAGCTTCCTAACCGAGAAGCTGCGCGACGCCATCGCGCTCTTCGAGCAGCTCTTTCAACGTCGCGTCCATCTTCTGCCGCGAGAAAGTCGTCGATCTCCAGCCCCTTGACGACTTCATAAGAACCGTTCGTGCACACGCACGGCACGCCGTAGATCATGTCCTGCGGAATTGCCATAACTGCCGTCGGACGCCACGCCCATCGTGACCCAACGTCCGGCGGTACCCGACACCCAGTCACGCACGTGATCGATCGCCGCATTGGCGGCCGACGCTGCCGACGACAACCCGCGCGCTTCGATGATCGCCGCGCCGCGCTTGCCGACGGTCGGAATGTAGGTTTCGCGATACCACGTCTCATCGATCATCGCTTTTGCGGGCTTGCCGTCGATCGTCGCGAATCGCAGGTCCGGATACATCGTCGGCGAGTGGTTGCCCCATACGATCAACTTCTCGATCGACGATACCGGCTTTGCGGTCTTCGCCGCCAATTGCGACAGCGCGCGGTTGTGATCGAGTCGCATCATCGCCGTGAAGCTCGTCTTCGGCAGCGACGGCGCCGATTTCATTGCGATGTAAGCGTTGGTATTGGCAGGATTGCCGACGACCAGCACCTTGACGCTGCGCTTGGCCGATCGATCGAGCGCCTTGCCCTGAGCGGTAAAGATCTGGGCATTGGCAGCCAGCAGATCCTTGCGCTCCATGCCGGGTCCGCGCGGCCGTGCTCCCACCAGCAGCGCGATATCGTGTCCTTGAATGCACTGGCCGGATCGCTGTGCGCCTGCATGCCCGTCAAGCAACGGAAACGCGCAATCGTCGAGTTCCATCATGACGCCCTTGAGCGCCTTTTGCGCTTTCTCGTCGGGAATCTCGAGCAGCTGCAGATCGATCGGCTGGTCCTTGCCGAGCATTTCCCCGGACGCAATTCGAAACAGCAGCGAGTAGCCGATCTGCCCGGCGGCGCCCGTGACGGCGACACGAACGGGAGCTTTATTCATGATCGTGTTCTCCGATGGAATCGTTGTTCAGCATTCAGTGGCCATCAGCCAGCAGCGACAAGCGGGGCGGCGAGCAGTCTACTGCAAAAGACCCGATGGGCACGACAGCTCTTATATAAGATAGATGATGATATTGTAAGGACTCTCTTGTGGTGAAATGGAACGATGTCGACCGTCGCCAAGGAAGTCAGATCCTGCCGGCCAGGCCGCTGTCTACGCGCCGCTGTATCGGCAAATCAAGGACTTGATCGTTCAAGGGCTGCAGCGCGGCGAGTGGAAGCCGGGCGAGATGATTCCGAGCGAGATCGACCTCGCTGCTCGATTTCAAGTCAGCCAGGGCACGGTGCGCAAGGCGGTCGATGAGCTGTCGACCGAAAACCTGCTGGTGCGCCGGCAGGGCAAGGGCACGTTCGTCGCCACGCATCACGAGCCGCGCGCGCAATTTCGATTTTTGCGCGTGGTGCCCGATGACCATGAGCCGACACCTGCGACGAGCAGCTACCTCGACTGCAAGCGCACTCGCGCGACCGGTGAGATCGCGCGTCATCTCGCAGTGCAGGCCAAGCGATCCGGTCGTGTACTTGCGCCGGCTGTTGAGCTTCGAAGGCACGCCGGTCGTGCTGGATGAAATCTGGCTGCCTGGCAATCTGTTCAAGAAGCTGACGGCCGAGCGGCTTGCCGAATACACAGGGACCGCTGTACGGCCTGTTTGAAAGCGAATTCGGAACGCGGATGATCCGCGCCGATGAGCGGATCCGGGCGGTTGCCGCCACGGCCGATGCGGCCAGACATTTGAAGGTGCTCACTGGTTCGCCGCTGCTGTTGGTCGAGCGCGTGTCCTATACCTACGGTGAGCGGCCGGTCGAAGTACAGGCGCGGGCTTTCGGTGACGGAGCGGTATCACTATCGCAACACGCTTGAGCTAACCTTGCCCGTTCCGCCGATTTGGTTCAGTGCAGCAATTCGGTCAGAATACTGGTCGCGCGGCTTTTTAAAACTCACGGCCACTGATGAGCAGCTTTACCGCAGAAAAACAGCCACGGCCGAAGTTTCGCAACCTTAATTTTCCGCTGCTGCTGACGTATCGGCTGCCTCTGCCCGGGGTGGTGTCGATCATGCATCGGATCAGCGGAGCGGCGCTGTTCCTGATGTTGCCGCTTCTCTTTGGCTGTTCGACTTGAGCTTGATGTCGGAGTTGAGTTTTGAGCGGCTGCGCGGCGTCACGGCGAACTTTCTTCTTCAAGCTGTTGCTGGTGTTTTTGATCTGGGGATTTCTTCATCACCTCGTCGCCGGAATTCGCTATCTGCTGCTCGACCTGCACATCGGGATTGACCTGAAATCGGCGCGCGCGAGCGCGATCGCTGTGTACGCCGTCAGCCTGCCGCTGACATTCATCGCGGCGTTGAAGGTATTCGGGGTCTTCTGATGGTGCGCGCGGTGTCCCGGCATCGGCTCCAAACGCCTGGTCGTCGGCGCTCATTACGGGCTGGCGGGCTTCATCGGCCAGCGCGTGACGTCGATCGTGTTGACGCTGTGGATATTGCTGGTCGGCGTCAGCGTGCTCTTCGGCCCGCTGTCTTATGACACATGGGCGGCGCTGTTTGCGCCGCTGTGGATGAAGATCATTACGCTGATCGCGCTGTTTTCGCTGCTGTATCACGCGTGGATCGGCATGCGAAACATCTGGATGGACTACATCCAGCCGGTGTGGGCTCGGCTGTCTCTGGAGACCATCACGGTGCTGTGGCTTGTCGCGTGCGGCGTGTGGTCGGTTCAGATTCTGTGGCGGGTGTGAACCGACCTCCACGCTCGTTTCGCTTGCTGCCCTCTGAGGGCGCGTCAGCACGTTGGGATGGCCCGGCGGTGCTGACCGTGCACGACCTTGCACGCCGCCGATTCGATGCCGTCATTGTCGGCGCCGGCGGCGCGGGTATGCGTTGCTCGTTGCAGCTCGCGAATGCTGGACTTAATGTGGCGGTGCTGTCGAAGGTGTTTCCGACGCGCTCGCATACCGTGGCTGCGCAGGGCGGCATCGGCGCGGCGCTCGGCAACATGACCGAAGACAACTGGCTCTGGCACATGTTCGATACCGTCAAAGGCTCGGACTATCTCGGCGACCAGGATGCGATCGAGTTCATGTGCCGCGAAGCGCCGCACGTCGTCTATGAGCTCGAGCATTTCGGCATGCCGTTCGATCGCAATCCCGACGGCACGATTTACCAGCGCCCGTTCGGCGGGCACTCTGGCGCATTTCGGCGAAAAGCCGGTGCCGCGCGCATGCGCCGCGGCCGACCGCACCGGCCACGCGATGCTGCATACGCTGTATCAGCGCAACGTTGCGTCACGCACGCAGTTTTTCGTCGAGTGGATGGCGCTCGATCTGATTCGCAACGCCGACGGCGATGTGGTCGGCGTGATCGCGCTCGAGATGGAAACAGGCGAGCCGATGATTTTCGAATCCAAGGTCACCGTACTCGCGACCGGCGGCGCCGGCCGCATCTTGGGCCGCGTCGACCAATGCCTACATCTGCACCGGCGATGGAATGGGCATGACGGCGCGCGCCGGACTGCCGCTCGAGGATATGGAGTTCTGGCAGTTTCACCCGAGCGGTGTGGCCGGCGTCGGCGTGCTGATCACCGAAGGTGTACGAGGCGAGGGCGGCATCTTGCTGAACTGCAACGGCGAGCGGTTCATGGAGCGCTACGCGCCGACGCTGAAAGATCTTGCGCCGCGCGATTTCGTTTCGCGTTCGATGGACCAGGAGATCAAGGAAGGTCGCGGCTGCGGTCCGAACAAGGATTACGTTCTGCTAAAGCTCGATCATCTCGGCGCCGAAACGATCATGAAGCGGCTGCCGTCGATTCGCGAAATCGCGATCAAGTTTGCGAACGTCGATCCGATCAAGCGAGCCGATTCCGGTCGTGCCGACGATTCACTATCAGATGGGCGGCATTCCGACCAACTACTTACGGGCAGGTCGTGCGCACCGCAACGCCCGGCAATCCCAACGCCGTCGTCGACGGGCTTGTATGCGATTGGCGAATGCGCGTGCGTCAGCGTGCACGGCGCGAATCGGCTGGGCACGAACTCGTTGCTCGATCTTTTGGTGTTCGGACGCGCCGCCGGCAATCACATCGTCAGCAGAATGTCGGCGCGAACGGCCACAGCGCTTTCCGGACGACGGCGGTGGAGCCGACGCTCGCGCGTCTGGCAGCGCTCGATGCTTCCACAGGCGGCGAGCGCGTGCAGGATGTCGCCAACGACATCCGAAAGACGATGCAGTCGCACTGCGGCGTGTTTCGCACCGGAAGACGCTGGAAGAGGGCGTGCGCAAGATCGACGGCGCTCGAAGAACGCGCACGACACGTTTTCGATCGAGGACAAATCGAAAATTTTCAACACCGCGCGCATCGAGGCGCTCGAGCTCGAAAACCTGGTCGAGACTGCCAAGGCGACGATCGTTTCAGCTGCGGCACGGACCGAAAGCCGCGGCGCGCACGCGCGCGACGATTTCCCGAGCGCGACGATGTGCACTGGATCAAGCACACGCTGCACTACTCGCACGGCAACCGACTGGATTACAAGCCGGTGAACATGAAGCCGCTCAGCGTCGAGACGTTCGAGCCGAAGAGACGACATTCTGAACGGGACAGGCATGAGCGCCGATTCCGCTGAACTTAACCAGCGCACCGACTGCAGCGGTTACGCACAGTCCAGCTTCGAGATCTATCGTTACGACCCGGACAAGGACGCGCAGCCGCGGATGCAAAAGTCTGCAGGTGACGCTGCAGCCGTTCGATCGCATGCTGCTCGATGCGCTGATTCGCATCAAGGCGGAGGTCGACGACAGTTTGTCGCTGCGCCGCAGTTGCCGCGAAGGCGTGTGCGGCTCCGACGCGATGAACATCAACGGCAAGAACGGGCTTGCCTGCGTGACCAACATGCGTGACCTGAAAGAGCCGATTGTTTTGCGGCCGATACCGGGCCTGCCGGTGATCCGCGACCTGATCGTCGACATGTCGCAGTTTTTCAAGCAGTACGAGTCGATCAAGCCTTATTTGATCAACGACGACGCCGCCGCCAGAAAAAGAACGCCTGCAGTCGCCGGCCGAGCGCGAAGAACTGAATGGCCTTTACGAGTGCATCCTGTGCGCATGCTGCTCGACAGCGTGCCCGTCGTTCTGGTGGAATCCCGACAAATTTGTCGGCCCGGCCGGCTTGTTGCAGGCGTATCGCTTCATTGCCGATTCGCGCGACCAGGCGACTAATGAGCGGCTCGATAACCTGAATGATCCGTATCGGCTCTTCCGCTGCCACACGATCATGAATTGTGTCGACGTGTGCCCGAAGCATCTGAATCCGACGCTGGCAATCGGCAAGATCAAGGAGTTGCTGGTGAGGAGAGCAGTGTGATTGCCGACGCTGACGCGTTGCCGTTAGCGCGTCAGCCGCCTGCGCTGGCGCGCACGCCGCGGCCTGCTCGAAAACGATGTGATCATCACGCGTTTTCTCGAACGCCACGGCGATCGAATGACCAGTGCTGAGATGGTGTCGTTCGAGGCGCTGCTCGATCTGCCCGAAAACGAATTGCTCGATTTGTTGCTGGCGCGTCGTCGAGTTGCCTGCCGCGCTCGATGTTCCCGACGTGCGCAGAGATGCTGGACCGGCTGCGCACCAGCTGAAATCAATCAGGACGGAGATCATGGCGCTCGATTCCTCGAACAAGAAGGCCACGCTGACGTTTTCGGACGGAGCGTGCGCCGCTGGAATTGCCGATTTACAAGGGCACGATGGGGCCCGATGTAATCGATATCCGCCAGCTGTATGCCAAGACCGGCAAGTTCACGTACGACCCCGGCTTCATGTCGACCGCGGCGTGCGACTCGTCGATCACGTTCATCGACGGCGACAAGGGCGAGCTGCTGTATCGCGGCTATCCGATCGAGCAGCTGGCGACGCAATGCGACTATCTGGAGACGTGCTACCTGCTGCTGTATGGCGAGCTGCCGAACGCGGCGCAGAAGGAGAAGTTCGACAAGACGGTCACGTATCACACGATGGTCAACGAGCAGATGCAGTTTTTTCTGCGCGGATTCCGGCGTGACGCGCATCCGATGGCGGTGATGACCGGCCTGGTGGGCGCGATGTCGGCGTTTTACCCGGACTCGATGAACCTGAACGATCCGCACCAGCGCGAGATCTCGGCACACCGGCTGATCGCAAAAATGCCGACGCTGGTCGCGATGGCGTACAAGTACACGGTCGGCCAGCCCTACGTTTATCCGCGCAACGAATTGAGTTACGCGGCCAACTTCATGCGCATGATGTTCGCCACGCCATGCGAGGAATACAAGGTGAACGACGTGCTGGTGCGCGCGATGGACCGAATTTTCATTCTGCATGCCGACCACGAGCAGAACGCTTCGACTTCGACGGTTCGGCTGTGCGCTTCGTCGGGCACGAACCCGTTCGCCGCGATCGCGGCCGGCGTCGCCTGCCTGTGGGGCCCCGCGCACGGCGGTGCCAATGAAGCCGCGCTCGGCATGCTGTACGACATACAGCGTCAAGGCGGCGTCGCCAAGATCGGCGAATTCATCGCCAAGGTGAAGGACAAAAACTCCGAGGTCCGGCTGATGGGCTTTGGCCATCGGGTCTACAAAAACTACGATCCGCGCGCCAAGCTGATGCGCGAAACATGTCACGAAGTGCTGAATGAACTGGGCCTGCAGGATGACCCGCTGTTCAAGCTTGCAATGGCGCTCGAGAAAATTGCGCTGGAAGACGAGTACTTCGTCAGCCGCAAGCTGTATCCGAACGTCGACTACTACTCGGGCATCGTGCAGAAAGCGATCGGCATACCCGTGCCGCTGTTTACCGCGGTCTTCGCGCTGGCACGGACGGTCGGCTGGATCGCGCAGCTGAACGAAATGATCGCCGATCCCGAATACAAGATCGGCCGGCCGCGGCAACTGTTCGTCGGAGCGACGCGGCGCGACGTAAAACCGATCGAGATGCGAAAGGCCGCGTAGCCTGAAGCACTTAGGCTTTTTCTGCCTGCATCGGCTTTGCCTTGGTTGCAATCGGCTCGTAGCCGATACGCTCGTATTCGGCGATCACCTGCGCGCCCAGGAGCAGCACAATCGCTCCGATCTCGACGCTCAGTAGCACTGCGATCGATGTCGTCAGCGAGCCGTAGACCACCTGTATCTGCGATATCGTCGAGTAATACCAAACCAGCACGTGGCGGGTGAGCTCCCACAGAATGGCCGCGGCCGTGCCGCCGATCAGCGCGTGGCGCAAGACAGCCGCCCGACGGGCATCACCATATAGATCGCGGTCAACAGCAGGATTTCTCCGCCCACGCCTATCAGATACAGCAGCTTCGCCGAGAACTCGTCAAGCGGGCGAGCTTCTCCGAGGATGACCACGGCGTGCGTACCCAATCGGCCGAGCGCGCCCGATACGACGGTGATGATCATCAACCCAACGGCAAGCGACACGATGAACAGGTACGGCATCACGGCGGACGTCAGAAAGTGACGCCGCCGCAACGGTGACACGATGAAAAAAAATAACCGACATCGCGTTTTCAAGAACGGTAAATGCGAGCGTGCTGAAAAAAAGCATCAAGGCGAGCAGCAGCCAGCCCACGAATTCTCGGTGCATCAGGAAATTGCGCAACTCGCCGACCAGCGCGCCGGACTGCCCGGGAACGACAAATTCCAGATAGGTGCCGATCGAACCCAGCACCTGCGCCTCGTCGAAAATTTGCGTGAGGACCAGCACGACGAGGATCAACAGCGGCACCAGCGACAGCAGCGCGTAATAGGCAACCGCGCCCGCCAGTAGCAATCCTTGGTTGGCGCGAAACTGTTTAAGAACCGCGAGCGCAAAGTCGACCGGATGTCGGAGCGCCTTTCTCGCGTTGCTGGCGAACCCTCGCATCGGCGCACTTTAGCGCGAGCTCGAGGTGGTCATTCGGCGGCTTGAGCGCTAAGCGGCGTCGGCTGTCTTGCCCGGGCTCGTCCTTCTCCAGTCGATCTTGCGTGTCACGATCATTGCGGCCGCGAGCATCATGAAGAGCAGCACGCTGCCCATCAACAGCGCCGTGCCTTCGGCAATCAGGATCGAATAGATGGTTGCGTACATCGCGGCCAGCGCTGCACCGAACCCGAGCGCCCGCGACCCATTTGCCAGTAAGTGACTTAGGTAGTACGTGATGAGCAACGTACACGCCGACGCGGCAATCGAATAGGCAACACCGAACGCGATGTGTTCGGAGAGACTCAGCAGCAACAGGAAAAAGATCACCAGCGCCAGGCCGACGAACGCGTACTGCAGCGGATGGGCGTTCAACGAGCGCAGCATGTCGAACAGAAACATCGCCCCGAATACGAGAACGATGATCAGCGCGCCGTGCTTGGCGGAGCGCTCTGCGAGCAGGTACGTATTGACTGCTTCGATGAAGTCGACTTCAAACGTATCGATCCGGGTCGGCGCGTGCTGCGGCCGAGGATCAGATCGAGTTTGCGACGCAAGATGCCGAACTTGTTGCTGTACGTCTGAAGCGAGTGCCGAGGTCGACCATTCTGCCGAGAATCCGCTGGCGCTGACGGCGCGGTCGCGCGGCAAATAACTGCCGCCAAAGTGCGGATCTGGCCAAGCCGATTTAACGGTGACAACGCTCGTTGCAGCAGTCGGCGAAAACGCCAGACGCTCGGTTCCCGCGAGTTCGAGACTGATCGAAAAGCGCGTTACTCCATCAGCCGGCTGTGCCAGTGGCACGTGCAAGCCCGCGGCAAGCATCGACAACTGTGTGCCTTCGCGAAACTTCAATGCCTGGCCGTTCAAAGTGATGGCCGGCGTACCGCGCAGTCCGCGAACGTCCGAAATGGGGAGCACGAGGCGCGGTTCGGCCCACACGATGCGACGGCCTTCGGCTGACGGCTTGATCTGACTGCGATCGGGCCACGTCATCGCGCCATTGATCACCAGCGCCGATTCGAACGTGCGCACCCGATGAATGCCTCGATAGCGATCGTTTTTCACGGTTACATCCGCCGCCGCCTGCGCCTGCTCTGCAAACCATGTCAGTACCTTGGCTTCGCTCATCGCAGTGACGCGCACTCGATTGGCTGCATCGACACTCTGTTCGGACCACTGTTCGACATACGGCCACACAAAAAATGGCAAGGTAACGGTTTGCGGACCGGCGAAGCTCGCTTGCACGCTGGCGATGGCCTCGTTGCGGCGTGACGCGCGCTCGGCGATCAGTCCCTCGATCATGCCCAGCGGGATCAACATCGCAATGGCGAGCACGCTGATAACAAAAGCCTTCATCAGCATTGAGTTGCGCAGCGGGTTGAGCACGGGTTGCTCCGGTTGCGATGGAGCTCGGATCGTCGCGACGCTGCGTGAAGCGCGCTCGAAATGCGCGTGAAACGACGGTGAATCAGGCGGCTGCCGCGCTCAGCGCGGTCGTGCAGTCCGTGGCGAGGCCTTCGCGATTTCGAAGCAGCAAACACGATTACAAATTGAATGCGTTCGCTGTTGACATCAGTAGTGCCGCCGAGATCGTTCAGCAGCGTACTGGCCGCACGAAGGCGCTCTTCGCGTGGCCCGCGCGGCTATCTCAGTTCGGCATTCAGCGCGTTAAGCGCCGCAGCACCGGGACAGAGCTCGGCCTCACCCAGCCGGTTCAGTGGCGTAGCAGAAGTCGCAAGATGGTCATGCAGATCGTCGGCGTCGGGATCGATGTACAGCAAGCCGGTGACGATCTCACCGCGTGCCTGATGCTGCTGAATGTGGTTAATCGCCGCCAGCCTGTCGCCGGCGTTGTAGCCTTCGTCGAGCTTTCGTAGTCGCAGACGGCTACCGTCGTGCTGAGTGACTTCGATCACCTCGCCGGGCGCGTAATTGGCGCCGATCGTTTGATGATGAGGCATGAAGTCAAGCCGATTGACGGCGTCGTTGTGTTCGCGCACGTAGTCATAGCTCTTGGTGCTGCCCGGGTGATTGTTAAACGCAACGCAGGGGCTGAGCACGTCGATCAACGCGGCGCCGCTATGACTTAACGCGCCCTTGATCAGCGGCACCAGCTGGTCCTTGTCGCCTGAAAAGCTGCGCGCGACGTAGGTCACGCCGAGCTGCAGAGCGATGGCGACCATGTCGATCGGCGCATCACGATTGACCGCGCCGCGCTTCGATTTCGAACCTTGATCGGCAGTCGCGGAAAACTGGCCCTTGGTCAGGCCGTACACACCGTTGTTCTCGACGATGTACGTCATGTTGACGCCGCGCCGGATCAGGTGCGCGAATTGACCAAGGCCGATCGATGCCGAATCGCCGTCGCCCGACACGCCAAGGTAGAGCAGGTCGCGATTGGCCAGATTCGCTCCGGTCAACACCGACGGCATGCGCCCGTGTACAGAATTGAATCCGTGCGAAGCCCCGAGAAAGTAATCGGGCGTTTTCGATGAGCAGCCGATGCCCGACAATTTCGCGACGCGATGCGGCTCGATCGCCAATTCCCAGCACGCCTGCACGATCGCGGCCGAGATCGCGTCATGGCCACAGCCAGCGCATAGCGTCGAGATCTTCCCTTCGTAATCGCGCCGTGTATAGCCAAGCCGGTTCGCCGGCAAGGTGGGGTGGCGCAGTTTGGGTTTAGTCAGATACGTCATTAGGCCGCTTTTCCTGGTTTGATCGGCAGCACGTTCGAGCCGAGCGCGCGCGATGCGATCGCGCTGACGATGAAGCGCGCGGTGATCGGGGTGCCGTCGTAATGCAACACCGGCACCAGTCGCGCCGGGTCGATCTGCAGCTCGTTGATCAACATCGAACGTAGCTGGCCGTCGCGATTCTGCTCGACGACGAACACGACTTCGTGATCGGCGATGAACTTCTTGACCGACGCTGCGAACGGAAATGCCCGCACGCGCAATTGATCGAGGTGAACGCCCTGACGCTGCAACTCTCCGATCGCTTCGTGCATCGACGGACTGGTCGAACCGTAGTAGATGACACCCTGCGAAGTCTTTTGCGCTGCCTTGGCGATCACGGGCTGCGGTACGAGCTTGGCGGCGGTCGCGAACTTCTTCAGCAGCCGCTCCATGTTGTAGATGTAGTCGGGGCCGGCCTCGGAGTAACGCGCGTAGGCATCCTTGGTCGTTCCGCGCGTGAAGTACGCGCCGCGCGTGGCGTGCGTTCCCGGCAGCGTGCGCGATGGGATGCCGTCGCCGTCGGCATCAAGATAGCGTCCGAAGTCGCGTCCCGCCTCGAGCTCGGCCTCGGTCATCACCTTGCCGCGATCGTAGCGGCGAGAATCGTCCCACTTCAGCGGCTCGCACAAGCGGTGATTCATGCCGATGTCCAGATCGGTCATCAGGAAAATCGGCGTCTGGAGTCGCTCCGCCAGGTCGAGCGATGCGGCGGCAAACTCGAAGCACTCGTGCGGATCTTCCGGAAAAAGCAACACGTGTTTCGTATCGCCGTGCGACGCGTACGCGCATGCGATCAGGTCGGACTGCTGCGTGCGGGTCGGCATGCCGGTCGATGGCCCGCCACGCTGCACGTCGATGATCACTGCCGGCACTTCGGCGAAGTAGGCGAGCCCGATGAACTCGCTCATCAGTGAAATGCCGGGGCCAGAGGTCGCCGTAAACGAACGTGCCCCGTTCCAGCCAGCCCCAATAACGATTCCTATCGAGGCCAGCTCATCTTCGGCCTGCACGATTGCGAACTTGTTGGTGCCGGTTGCTTTGTCCACGCGATACTTGCTGCAGTATTTCTGAAACGCCTCCGCCAGTGACGACGACGGTGTAATCGGATACCACGCGCAAACGGTCGCACCGCCGTACACGCAGCCCAGAGCTGCGGCGGCATTGCCCTCGATGAAGATGCGCTCGCCGACCGCGTTGCGTCGCTCGATGCGCAGGTCGATCGCATCTTCCAACCGCTCGCGCGCGTGATGCAGCCCGGTCATGAACGAATCCAGGTTCGGCTTGATCAAGCGATCCTTACCCTTGTACTGCTCGCCGAGCAGCTGCGCGATCACTTCGGGCTCGATGCCCAGCAGCTCGGTCAGCACGCCGACGTACATGATGTTCTTCAGCAGCTGCCGCTCTTTCGCGTCGACATATTTGCTGGCCGCGATATCGGTCAGCGGAACACCGATCAGATTGATGTCGGCACGCAGCTTCGCGGCGGCGATAGGCTTCGTGCTGTCGTACATCAGATAGCCGCCGGGCTCGATCTCGGCGATGTCCTTTTCCCACGTCTGCGGATTCATCGCGACCATCAGATCGACGCCGCCACGCCGGCCAAGGTGCCCCTGCTCGGTGACGCGCACCTCGTACCAGGTCGGCAGGCCCTGGATGTTCGACGGAAAAATATTGCGTGGCGAGACCGGGACGCCCATGCGCAGGATGCTGCGCGCGAACAGCTCGTTCGCCGATGCCGACCCTGAGCCGTTGACGTTGGCAAACTTGATCACGAAGTCGTTTACCGCAGCGATGCGTGGAGTGCGCGTCGCTGAAGTTGCAGCCGCTCGATCAGGTGCGTTCATGCAGCGACCTTCTGCCGTGGCCGGCAATCGCGGCCGGCCTGCGTCATCTCAAGCAGAAACTTCTGCATGTCCCACGCGCCGGTCGGGCAGCGTTCGGCACACAGTCCGCAGTGCAGGCAGACGTCTTCGTCCTTGACCATCGCGCGGCCGGTCTTCAAGCCCTCGGCGACATACAGATCCTGTTCCAGGTTCAGCGCGGGCGCACGCAACCTTTGCCTCAGATCCGCCTCGTCACCGTTGACGATGAAGTTGATGCAATCGGTCGGGCAGATGTCGACGCACGCATCGCACTCGATGCAAAGCTGCGCGGTGAACACCGTCTGCACGTCGCAGTTCAAACAACGCTGCGCTTCTTTCCACGCAGTGGCTGGGTCGAAGCCCAGCTCGACCTCGACTTTGATGTTGCGCAACACCTGATTGACGTCGCGCCAGGGAACCTTGTAGCGCTCGTCGTTGGCGACTTCGTTGTCGTAGCTCCACTCGTGAATGCCCATCTTCTGCGACAGAAGCGTCACGCCGGGAGCAGGGCGGTCGCGCACGTCTTCGCCGTGCAGCAGCTTGTCGATCGAAATCGCGGCGTCGTGTCCGTGCGCCACGGCCCAGATGATGTTCTTTGGACCGAGCGCGGAATCGCCGCCGAAGAATACGTTCGGAACCGATGACTGCAGCGTTGTCTTGTCGAGCACCGGCATGCCATGCTCGTCGAACGCGATACCGGAGTCGCGCTCGATCCACGGAAACGCATTTTCCTGGCCGACCGCGATCAACACTTCGTCGCACTCGTGAATCACTTCAGGCTCGCCGGTCGGCACCAATGAGCGCTTGCCCTTCGCGTCGAACTTCGCTTCGACCTTCTCGAAACTCATTCCTGTCAAGCGGCCGTTGTCGTGCAGAAAGGCTTTTGGCACCAGATAGTTCAGGATCGGGATGCCTTCGTGCATCGCGTCCTCTTTTTCCCACGGCGACGCCTTCATTTCTTCGAAGCCCGAGCGCACGATGACTTTGACATCTTCGCCGCCGAGCCGCTTCGATGTACGGCAGCAGTCCATCGCTGTATTGCCACCGCCGAGCACGATCACGCGCTTGCCGATGCGATTGACGTGACCGAACGAGACCGACGACAGCCACTCGATGCCGACATGAATCTTCGCGGATGCTTGGTCGCGTCCCGGAAGATCGAGATCGCGGCCGCGCGGCGCACCTGAGCCGACGAAGATCGCGTCGTAGTTTTCCGCCAGCAGAGCCTTCATCGAGTCGATCTTCACGCCGCCGCGAAACTCGACTTCGAGCCCCAGGATGTAATTGGTCTCTTCGTCGATGACTTCTTCAGGCAGGCGGAAGCGCGGAATCTGGGTGCGGATCATTCCGCCGGCTTGCGGATCCTGATCGAACACCGTGACCGTGTAGCCAATCGGCGCGAGATCGCGCGCCACGGTCAGGGACGCCGGCCCACCGCCGACGCACGCGACGCGCTTGCCGTTCTTCGGAACGCGCCGCTTCGGCAGGCGCTTGGCAATGTCGTCGTCCTTGTAATCGGCGGCAACGCGTTTTAGGCGGCAGATCGCGACCGGTTCGGGTTTATCCGCCTGTTGCTGCTCGACACGCCCGCGCCGGCACGCCGGTTCACACGGCCTGTCACATGTGCGGCCCAGAATGCCGGGAAAGACGTTCGAGCTCCAATTGACCATGTAGGCATCGGTGTAACGCCCGGCAGCGATCAACCTGATGTATTCGGGGACAGGCGTATGCGCAGGACAGGCCCACTGGCAGTCGACGACGTGATGAAAATAGTCCGGATTTTTGATATCCGTTGGTTGCACTTTGTCTCCTGAAGCCGTGCTGAGCGCAGTGTATGCCTGCTTAGCGCCGAAGGCGCCGCACGGAAGCGGGCGCGGCAACGGCGCCACATCCGCGCGTAAAGAACGCAACGTCAGTGGTAGCATCATCGTTTACCGCGCGAGCATCGCGCGGATGCGCGCAGCGACGACCGGAAGCCGGAAGCGCTGTTGCCCACGCGGCTATCGATGGTATCGAGACGCGCGCGGGCGCTTTGAACGAGAAACTCGTTTCGGAGGATGAGCGAATGATGAAACAGTTGCAGGCCAACTCGTACCTGTTCGGCGGCAACGCCCCTTATGTCGAGGAGTTGTACGAACGCTACCTCGATAACCCCGGATCCGTTCCGGAAAAATGGCGGGCCTATTTCGATCAAATGCAGCTGGTGCCGGCAGCGGATGGCTCGCCGGACTCGCGCGACGTAGCTCACGCACCGATCGTCGAATCGTTTGCGCAGCGTGCCAAGGCCAACGCGTTCGCGCCCAAGATCGCGTCGAGCGACCTGACGGTTGCGCGCAAGCAGGTTCATGTTCAGTCGATCATTGCGGCGTACCGATTCCTTGGCAATCGCTGGGCCAACCTGGATCCGCTGCAGCGGCGCGAGCGGCCGCCGATTCCCGAGCTGGAGCCGGCGTTCTATGACCTGACCGAAGCCGACATGGACACGGTGTTCTCGGCTAGCAACACGTACTTCGGCCAGGAACAGATGACGCTGCGCGAGATCGTCAAGGCGCTGCGCGAAACGTATTGCGGATCGATCGGCGCCGAATACATGTACGTGTCCGATCCGGCGCAGAAGCGCTGGGTGCAACAGCGGCTCGAGTCGATTCGCTCGACACCGTCATTCAGCGCGGAGACGAAGAAGGAGATTCTCGGACGTCTGACCGCAGCCGAAGGGCTGGAGCGCTACCTGCACACCAAGTACGTCGGGCAGAAGCGGTTTTCCCTCGAAGGCAGCGAGAGCTTTATCGCGTCGATGGACGAGCTGGTGCAGCGCGCCGGCGCCAGCGGCGTGCAGGAGCTCGTCATCGGCATGGCGCATCGCGGCCGGCTCAACGTGCTGGTCAACATTCTTGGCAAGATGCCTGCGGATCTGTTCGCCGAGTTCGAAGGGAAGATAGCGTCGGAATTGCCGGGCGGCGACGTCAAGTATCACAACGGATTTTCAAGTGACATTTCGACACCCGGTGGACCGGTCCATCTTTCACTCGCTTTCAATCCTTCGCATCTCGAGATCGTCAACCCGGTGGTCGAAGGTTCGGTGCGGGCGCGGCAGGAGCGCCGTGGTGACGCCGAAGGCGATTCGGTGTTGCCGGTGCTGGTGCACGGCGATGCTGCATTCGCCGGCCAGGGCGTCGTGATGGAAACGCTGAACCTGGCGCAGACGCGCGGCTACGGCACCGGCGGCACGGTGCACATCGTGATCAACAACCAGATCGGCTTCACGACGTCCGATCCACGCGATACGCGATCGACGCTGTACTGCACCGACGTGGTCAAGATGATCGAAGCGCCGGTGTTCCATGTGAACGGCGACGATCCGGAAGCGGTCGTGCTGGTGACGCAGCTGGCGATGGACTTCAGGCAGGAGTTCAACTCCGACGTCGTGATCGACATCGTGTGCTTCCGCCGTCTCGGTCACAACGAGCAGGACACGCCGGCGGTGACGCAGCCGCTGATGTACAAGAAAATTGCGCAGCATCCGGGCACGCGCAAGATCTACGCCGACAAGCTGATCACCCAGGGCACGATCACTGCCGACCAGGCCGACGAGATGCTGAAGGAGTTTCGCGCGGCGATGGACGAAGGCCGCAGCACGTCCGACCCGGTGCTCACGAACTACAAAAGCAAGTTCGCCGTCGACTGGTCGCCATTTTTGAATCGCAAGTGGACCGATAACGCCGATACCGGCGTGCCGCTGCCGGAGCTGAAGCGTCTCGGCGAACGCATCACGACGATTCCGTCGAACTTCAAGCTGCATCCGCTGGTGGAAAAAGTGCTGGCCGATCGCCGCTCGATGGCCGAAGGCAAGCTCCCGCTCGACTGGGGCATGGCCGAGCATTTGGCGTATGCGACGCTGCTATCGAGCGGCTACGCGGTGCGCATTACCGGCCAGGACACTGCGCGCGGCACGTTCTCGCATCGGCACGCAGTGCTGCATGACCAAAACCGCGAAACATTCGACGAGGGCAGCTACACGCCACTTGAAAATGTCTCCGACGGACAGGCGCCATTCGCGATCATCGACTCGGTGCTGTCGGAGGAGGCCGTGCTCGCCTTCGAGTACGGCTACTCGACGGCCGAGCCGAATGCGCTGGTGGTATGGGAGGCGCAGTTCGGTGACTTCGTCAACGGCGCGCAGGTCGTCGTCGATCAGTTCATTTCGTCGGGTGAGGTGAAGTGGGGACGGCAGTCGGGGCTGACGCTGATGTTGCCGCATGGCTATGAGGGGCAAGGGCCCGAGCACTCATCGGCGCGGCTCGAGCGATTTCTGCAGCTCGCAGCCGACAACAATATGCAGGTGGTGCAACCGACGTCGGCAGCACAGATCTTTCATTTGCTCCGCCGGCAGATGATTCGGTTGTTTCGCAAGCCGTTGGTCATCATGACGCCGAAGTCGCTGCTGCGCGCAAAGGATGCGACGTCAGATTTGTCGGAGCTCGCAAAGGGTGAATTCCGCACGGTGATCGGCGAAGTCGACCCTGCCGTCGATCCGAAAAAGGTCAAGCGCGTGATTGGCTGCTCGGGCAAGGTGTACTACGACCTCGTCAACGCGCGGCGCGAGCGGGAAGAAAGCGACATTGCAATTTTGCGCATCGAGCAGCTGTATCCGTTTCCGCACAAAGCGCTGGCGACGGAGCTGAAGCGCTATCCGTCTCTGACCGAAGTCGTCTGGTGCCAGGACGAGCCGGCCAATCAGGGCCCTTGGTTTTACGTGCAGCACCACATCCTTGAAAACATGACCGACGGCCAGAAGCTTGCATATGCGGGACGCGGTGCGTCCGCCTCGCCCGCGGTCGGTTACTACGCCAAACACAGCGAGCAGCAGAAGGCACTCATTGAGCAGGCGTTCGGCAAGCTCAAGGGCCTCGTACTAAACAAGTAGCGGAGCAGGAATGTCAATCGTTGAGGTCAAAGTGCCGCAGCTGTCCGAGTCGGTCGCCGAAGCGACGCTGCTGCAATGGAAGAAAAAACCCGGTGAAGCGGTCGCGATCGACGAAACGTTGATCGAAGTAGAGACCGACAAGGTCGTGCTGGAAGTGCCTGCGCCCGTTGCGGGCGTGATGGCCGAGATCGTCAAACCTGATGGCAGTACGGTGCTGGCGGGTGAGTTGATTGCGAGGCTCGACACCGATGCCAAGGCAGCGGTCGCGAAGCAGGCGCCAGTCGCCGCGGCTGCGGCGAAACAAGCGGCGCCCGCTGCACCTGCCACCGCAGCCGTCGGCGCCACGTCAAAGAGCGACGTTGCAATGCCGGCCGCAGCGAAGATGATGGCTGACACCGGTATGCAGTCATCGCAAGTGACAGGCACCGGCAAAGACGGCCGCATCACCAAGGGCGACGTGATTGTCGCGGTCGATGCGAAAGCCAAGCCATCGTCGGCCCCGACGGCGCCTGCCGCGGCAAGGCCCGCGTTGCCCGACGTTAAGGCGCCGCTCGACGTCTCGGAGCTTGTCAATCGTCCGGAGCAGCGCGTGCCGATGTCGCGGCTTCGTCAGCGCGTTGCAGAGCGCCTGGTGCAATCGCAATCGACCGCAGCGATTCTGACGACGTTCAACGAAGTCAACATGCAGCCGCTGGTGGAGCTGCGCACGCGCTACAAGGAGAAGTTCGAGAAAGAGCACGGCGTCAAGCTCGGCTTCATGTCGTTCTTCGTCAAGGCCGCGGTCGCAGCGTTAAAGCGCTATCCGGTCGTCAACGCTTCGGTCGATGGCACCGAGATCGTCTATCACGGCTACTTCGATGTCGGCATTGCCGTCGGATCGCCGCGCGGTCTGGTCGTGCCGATTCTGCGCAACGCCGATCAGATGACGTTCGCAGACATCGAGAAGAAGATCGCCGATTACGGCAAGCGTGCCGCCGAGGGCAAACTTTCGCTCGAAGAACTCACCGGCGGCACGTTTTCGATTTCCAACGGCGGCGTTTTTGGCTCGATGCTGTCGACGCCGATCATCAACCCGCCGCAGTCGGCGATCCTCGGTATTCATGCGACCAAGGATCGGCCGGTGGTCGAAGACGGTCAGATCGTCGTTCGTCCGATGAACTACCTGGCGCTTTCGTACGACCACCGCATCATCGACGGCCGCGAAGCAGTGCTCGCATTGGTGGCGATGAAGGAAGCGCTCGAAGATCCTGCGCGATTGCTGCTCGAAGTTTAGGAGCTATCTCGTGAGCCCCCATGAGCCGCGTTGTCACCAAAACGGGACGGATGCTAGGCGTCGCGACGCCGCCAAGGCTGGTGCCTTGGCAAGGAGCGCAACGACGCAGACGCCCGTTTTGGTGACAACCCTTCGGGAGCGGAGTGGGCGCGGCGCATGGCGTTGTTGCCTCGTCCTGGTGTGTATCAACACACGGCGTCCTCGGCGCCTAGCCCTGCGCTGCGCCCACCCCGCTCGCGGTCATGCGGGCTCACGAGATAGCTCCTGATGGCGGAGAAAACGTTCGACGTCGTCGTGCTCGGCGGCGGTCCCGGGGGCTACATCGCCGCGATACGAGCCGCACAGCTAGGCTTCACCACCGCGTGCATCGACGACTGGAAAAATAAGTCCGGCGGCCCCGCACCGGGTGGCACGTGCACCAACATCGGTTGCATCCCGTCGAAAGCACTGCTGCAATCGTCCGAGAACTTTGAACATGCCGGCCATTCCTTTGCAGATCATGGCATAGAAATCAAAGGCTTGAGCCTCAATCTTGAGAAAATGCTTCAACGTAAGGATGCGGTCGTCAAGCAAAACAACGACGGCATTTTGTATCTGTTCAAGAAGAACAAGGTCGCGTTCCTTCACGGACGTGGCGCGCTGGTGGCGAAGTCGGACGCCGGCATTGAGATCGCCGTATCGGAGCCGGCCAGCGAAAGTATCGTCGGCAAACACGTCGTCATCGCCACCGGCTCGAGCGCGCGCCAACTGCCGGGGGTCGAGTTCGACGAGCAGCGCGTATTGAGCAACGACGGCGCGCTGTCGGCAGGCGCGGTGCCGAAGCGGCTCGGCGTGATTGGCGCGGGTGTCGTCGGTCTCGAACTGGGCTCGGTGTGGCGCCGCCTCGGCGCTGAAGTCACGCTGCTTGAAGCGCTGCCGGAGTTTCTCGGCGCAGTCGATCAACAGATTGCGAAGGAAGCCGCGAAGGCTTTCGCCAAGCAGGGATTGAAGATTCAGCTCGGCGTAAAGATTGAATCGGTGAAGTCCGATAAGAAGCAAGTTACCGTCAGCTACGCCGACGCCAAAGGCGATGCGCAGACGCTCGCGGTTGATGCGCTGATCGTGTCGATTGGCCGCGTGCCCAATACGCAAGGTCTGAACCCGGACGCCATCGGCCTGAAGCTCGATGAGCGCGGCTTTATTGCCGTCGACGATCAGTGCCGCACCAATGTGCCGAACGTATGGGCGATTGGAGACGTCGTGCGTGGGCCGATGCTGGCGCATAAAGCCGAAGAAGAGGGCGTTGCGGTGGCCGAGCGCATCGCGGGCCAACACGGCCACGTCAATTTCAACACGATTCCGTGGGTGATCTACACGTCGCCCGAAATCGCGTGGGTTGGGCAGAACGAGCAGCAGTTGAAAGCCGAAGGTCGCAGCTATAAAGCCGGCACGTTTCCGTTCATGGCCAACGGCCGCGCGCGTGCGCTGGGCGATACCACCGGTATGGTCAAGTTCCTCGCCGATGCGAGCACCGATGAAATTCTCGGCGTGCACATCGTCGGCCCGTTCGCTTCCGAGCTGATCGCCGAAGCGGTGGTTGCGATGGAGTTCCGTGCTTCGAGCGAAGACATCGCCCGCATCTGCCATGCACATCCGTCTCTGTCGGAGGCGACCAAGGAAGCCGCTCTGGCGGTGGATAAGCGGGCACTCAACTTCTAGCCATCTCTGGCAACGCACTGCCGCGAATCGTGTCGTTTCGCAGTCAACTGGACCATGCGCTTGCGCAGCGCGGCTATGCACTCGACTCATCGCAGCAGGCCGCAGCCGAGCGACTGCAGCAACTGTACGATGAATGTGTCGATTACAAGTCGCAGCGCTCCAATGCGCTGAAGAAGCTGCTCGCGCATCCGCCGGTTCCGCGCGGAGTCTATTTGTGGGGCGGCGTCGGCCGTGGCAAGAGTTTTCTGATGGACGTCTTCTTTGCGGCAGTGCCGATCGTGCGCAAGACGCGCGTCCACTTTCACCAATTCATGCGCAGCGTTCATCGCGAGCTCGACGACCTGAAGGGCATCGAGAATCCGCTCGATGAAGCAGGCAAGCGAATCGCATCGCGCTACCGGTTGATCTGCTTTGACGAGTTTCATGTCTCTGACATTGCCGACGCCATGATCCTGCATCGGCTGCTGTCGAAGTTGTTCGAGCTCAACGTCGGATTCGTGATGACGTCGAACTATCCACCCGACGGGTTGTATCCCGATGGCCTGCACCGCGACCGGATAGTGCCGGCGATCGAGCTTCTGACCCAACAGCTCGACGTGGTCCATCTCGATGCCGGCATCGATTACCGCCAGCGCGCGATGCAAAGCATCGACGTCTACGTGACGCCCGGTGGGGCCGCGGCGGATGCAGTCCTGCACGCAGCTTTCGAGCGCGTCTCCGAAGCCGATGACGAGGATCCGCTGCTTGAGATCGAAGCGCGGCGGATACGCGCGCGCCGGCGCGCCGGAGGCGTGGTCTGGTTCGATTTCGCGGTGCTGTGCGGCGGGCCGCGTTCGCAGAATGACTATCTCGAGATCGCCGCTCAATTTCACACCGTGCTGCTGTCCAACATTCCGCGCATGAGTGCGGGCCAGGCCTCCGAGGCAAGGCGGTTCACGTGGCTGGTCGATGTTCTATACGACCATCGCGTGCATCTGATTGCATCGGCCGAGGCGCCGCCCGAGGCGCTGTACGTAGCGGGCGCGCTTACCAAAGAATTCGCGCGCACGGCATCGCGTTTGCGCGAGATGCAGTCGCGCGAGTATCTGGAGGCGCCCAGACGACCTGTCGTCGCACGTGCCTAGTGGTACGTTAACCCGCAACCACGTCGTTGTATTGATGGACCGATGAGAATCTGCTTGGCACTGCTCTCGCTCATGGCAATGCCGGTGGCAGCGCAAGATTTTGGTGCCCGCTATCCGGCCGGAAGCATTCGCGATGAAGTGCACGCACAAGTCGTACTGAAGGAGGCGGACGCGGAGATGGCGCGCATCGCGCAGGACGCGAAGGCGCGCGACGCAGAGTGCCTGCGCGGATTTCTCGTCAACTCGTGCCGCGATGACGTCCGCCGCGGCAAGGAACTGGCCGAGCGTGAAGTCCGACGCGTGCGGGTCGAGGCGCGCGATGTGCAGCGCCGAATCGAAGCCGAGAAAGTTGCCAAGCGACGTGCCGAGGAACAGGCCGCGCGCGCCGCGGAAGACGCACAGCGGCCGCAAAAAGAGTCGAAAGCGGTAGACGAGGCAAAAGCACGCGAAGCGGAAGCGACGCAGCGCGATACGCGTGCCACGAAGGCGGAAGCTTCCGCACCGGTCGGTCACGGGCAGGGCGAGCAAGGCGGCGGTCGTCCGGTGCAACCGCGCATGACCGCTGAAGAGCGCGCAGAAAACGTGCGCAAGTATCAGCAGAAACAGGAGCAGGCGCAAAAGCGTGCGCAGGAGCAGGAAGCCAAGCGCATTGAGAATGAGCAGCGGCGCATCGAAAAGCGCAAGCAAATCGAGGCACAGGAAGCCGCGCGCGAAGAGATACGAAAGAAGGCGGCAGAATCGATCAAGTGAGAGGCTAGGCGAGCACTACCCGCGCAGCCGCACTGGACAAGGGTTTGCGGTCAGGAGGAAGATTCGGTCAACAGGCATCGTGGCCTAGTTATCACGCAAAACACAGTGATAAATCAATTGGGCCCCAGAGCTACATTGCAGCCACAGGCTGAAGGAGTCACTGTGGCCCGTCGAATCGTGTTCACGCCGAAGGCAGCAAAGCCACCGCCCGCTTACAGCCAGGCAGTTAAGGCTGGCGGCTTGGTGTTTGTCTCGGGAACTGCCCCGGTCGATCCCCTTACGGGGGCAATCAAGGGAACAACCATTCAAGAGCAGACCGCGCAATGCCTGGCCAACATTCAGGCCATTCTCGAAGAGGCAGGCAGCTCCTTGGAAAAGGTGGCGAGCGTCACCGTAGTGCTCGCGGAGGAAGACGACTTCCCGGGGATGAATGAGGAGTGGCTCAAGTGGTTTCCTTCGGATCCCCCAGCAAGGCAGGGCGCCAAGCTGCCTGCTCGCATCCCAGGGCTGAAGGTTTCAATTGCCGCAATCGCTGAGGCCTAACCCCTCCATCGAGCGGACGTCCCAAAGGCCACTTCGCGCGCCCTTCGGCCCGCCGCTCATGTCGAACGTTGGGCTTCGACAAAACAGGGCCGAAAGATGAACGTAACGGCGGAACAGGTTGAGGCCGGTCAAGCCGTCTACTCCAAGCGCACTCTGGCCGCCTACGACCTTGTTGTGCTGGGCGTCTCCAATCGTTTCATCTGGCATTGCCCTACGCAACGCCTCGAAGAGCACTACAACCGGCATGTCACGGTGAACCACCTAGATGTCGGGGTGGGAACGGGTTACTTCCTTGATCGCTGCAGGTTCCCTTCGCCGACACCTCACATCGCATTGATGGATCTGAACTCCGACGCGCTGGACTTTGCCTCGAAGAGAATCGCAAGATACAAACCCACCATATATCGCAGGAATGTCCTGGAAGCTATTTCGATAGACGGGGAGCGGTTCGATTCCATCGGGATCAACTACCTGCTGCACTGCATTCCGGGCTCTATCGACTCAAAGGCTGTCGCCTTCGATCACCTGAAGGCATTACTGAATCCCAACGGAGTCTTGTTTGGATCCACGCTGCTTCAGCGCGGCGTCACTCGGAATTGGCTTGCGAAGCGCCTAATGGCCGTCTACAACAAGAAAGGCATCTTCGCAAACGAACATGATGATCTCGACGGATTGACCCATGCCCTCAAACAGCGGTTGCGAGATGTTTCTGTCGAGGTTGTAGGCTGCGCAGCCATCTTCTCGGGCAGGGCATGAAGCCCACCAACAGATCCCAGCCGCGGGCCGAGCACTGCACGCTCGGCCCGCGGCTGAACTTGGACGCTAGAGATCAAGCAATGCGTCTCCACGTTTGCATCGGCGATAAAGCTTCCGGTGAATGGCGCTCCGTTGCAAGGGCCTGCGCAAAATGACACCTAACCCACGAGAGGAGCGTGGCATGAAAGCCGTTATCGCAGCATGCGTGGCAAGTATCGGTTGCGCGTGCACGCCCATGGTGACCCGGGACGATCCCTCGCGTGATCGTGAGGTTGCCTTCTCATGTGCCAATGGAGAGTCCCTGTCGGTGCGCTTTTTATCAGCCCAGGGCGTCGCGGTATTAGTCCGCAATGGCAACACGATCGAGTTGCAGCAACAGCCTAGCGGCTCCGGCTTCATCTACAGTAATGGCCCGAACACCATCCGCGGCAAGGGCAACGATCTCACGGTGGAGATCGGCCGCATGGTTCCCATTCAATGCAAGGCCGGTTGAGCAAGCCTAACCATTCATGCAAGCCGACGCTGCGTAGCGGCGTTGCTTAATTCAAACGTTAGACCGCGCGATAAAGGATTTCGCCATGCACAACACGTACAACGGCTCATGTCACTGCGGGCGCGTCACGTTCGAACTTCGAGCGGAGCTTGGAGCCATCATTGAGTGCAATTGCTCCCTCTGCAGTCGGAAGGGAGCACTTTGGCATGGCACCGATGATTCGCACTTCGAGATCTTGACCGGCGAAGATGATCTGGTTCTGTATCAGTTCGGCACCATGACCGCAAAGCACTACTCGTGCCGTCATTGCGGCGTCAGCACTTTCAGTCGTCCTCGTATTGCTCCAACCGCTTGGGTTGTCAATGTTCGCTGCTTGGACGGAGTCGACACTTCGTCGCTCAAAACTCACGCCTTCGACGGACAAAATTGGGAACAATCCGCACAACGCTTTATGCAGAGCGGTGCACCGAGCGCGGTCTAACTCATTCAAGCTGAAGCCGCTTCGCGGCTCGGCTTAATGCAAAAGTTAGACCCCGCGAAATCGTTACTAGCTCCGCTGCCGTCCAATACTTTCCGCACGGCTCTTAGCTGTACTTGACCGACAGATGGAGAACCCGGCATGCAATGGATAGAAGCGTTCGGGTATCTCGGCGCGCTGATGACGCTCGCCACCTTCTCGATGAAGACGATGCTGCACCTTCGCATGGTGGGGATCGGCGCCAACTTGGCCTTCATCACTTATGGCGTCATTGGCCACGTCTACCCGGTGCTTCTCCTTCACGCGATTCTCCTTCCCTTGAATGTGTGGCGACTTTGGCAGTTGCTTCGGATGACCCGGCAGATCAAGGCGATTGCTGCGAGCCGACTCTCGATGGAATGGCTTAAACCATTCTCACGGTACAAGGAAGTTCAGGCCGGGGAGACGCTCTTTCGCAAGGGCGAAGCCGCTGCAGAAATTCTATTTGTGCTAGGGGGGCGCTTTCGCGCGGTGGAAGCAGACGTTGTGCTTGAAGAGGGCGAAGTTATCGGCGAGCTTGGCCTGATCACCAAGGAGCACAAGCGAACGCAGACTGTCGTATGCGAGCAGGCCGGATCGCTGCTCCAGATCAACTACGATGAGGTACGGCAGATGTACTTCCAGAATCCCAGATTCGGCTTTTTCTTTCTGCAGCTCGTGGCGGAGCGACTGATGCGAGATGCAAATCGAATGACGCTGACGCCAGATGCGGTACCCAATCACGATGCAGGCAACCCGAGCGCGGCCTAACTCCTCTCTCGAGCCGACGTCCGCCGGCAAGCCTTCCGCCATGGCTCAGCCTCAGCGCATCAGGTATCTGCGCATCGTTCTCAACGCCGTAGGTCTAATCTTTATCGTCGGCGTCTATCCGCTGACAATCGTTTGGCCATCCGGCTGGGCGTGGCACACGGGTCAATCGGAATATTTGCAAATGATTCTTGTGCTCTACGCAACTCTCGGCGTGTTTTTAATTCGAGCTTCCCGCAATCCGCTGGAGCATCGAAGCTTGATCTGGTTCACGGTTTGGTCCAGCGTTGCCCACGGAGGAATCATGGCAGTCCAAGCCATTGTGAATCCGCAGCACATTGGCCATCTATGGGGAGATGTGTTGGCATTGTTCGTCGTGGCGGCGGTTCTTGCGCTTCTGATGCCGAAATCTGTCGCAGTTGTCGGTGAGCAGCGTGGGGCCTGACCTACGTCCGAGCGGACCCGCCGATCGGCGCAGTTCTTTCTTCGCGGGCGGCTGTGGTGGTGGGTCGCTCCACTGGGAAGTTATGCGCCCGAGGTCACCGTGACCGCACACACGGGCCCAACTGTTGAAACGGTTCTACGCAACTACTTTCACGCCAAAGACGAGAATCGGCCGCACTTACTGGAGCGCGTTTTCGATCAGAGCGCCGAGGTGGTCGTGATCAACCGTGCAGACACCATTTCGTTCCCCGCTCGCACAGTCGGGCGAGAGGCAATAGCCGACGTCCTCGTTCGGAACTTTGGCCTCACGTACGAGAACGTCTATTCCTTCTACATGCGCCGTCCACCCGCCAGCGCTGAGGCGTTTACCTGTAGCTGGCTGGTCACGATGTCGGACAAGCAGGGCCAGACCCCGCGCGTTGGCTGTGGCTCGTATGACTGGGCGTTTGCCAAGGCCGCGCCGCACTTGGCAACACACCTCACCATCACGATTGAATCGATGCAGCTCCTCCCGGCCAGTGAGCTTGCATCCGTTCTCGGCTGGATCCAAGCGCTCAGCTACCCGTGGTGTGAGGCTACAGAGGCCGTGCGTACGGCGCCCGCAATCGAAGCGTTGGCGCCCGTGCTGAGGTATCTCGCTACGATGGAGTGTCGCGTAGTGTGGATGCGGATCTGTTCCAAATGAGCTCACCGACACTGTCGAGCGAATGATCTTGCAGGTTTAGCCGTAATGAAGCGAACGCTTGGATGGCGGCCAGCCCATGAACAGCAACTCGGCAAAGTGGCTGCGACATTGCAGGTCAAGAGCGTCACGAGCAGCGTTACTCATCCGCAACCGATCGTGAACACAATGCAAAGATCATGAAGCCGCAAGAACAGGAAGAACTTCTCCAAGCACTGAAGGCTCGCTTTGAGAAGAACATGCACCGGCATATGGCAATCGCATGGCCCGAAGTGCGAGCCAAGCTCGAAAGAAGTCCCGATGCGCTGAGGGCGCTACGTGAAATGGAAGCCACGGGCGGTGAACCGGATGTCATTGGTCAGAACAAGGAGACCAGCCGCTTCACCATCTGTGACTGCTCCGCAGAAAGTCCGATTGGACGCAGAAGTACCTGCTACGACGCTGAAGCGCTTGGCTCGCGGAAGGAGAACAAACCGCAGAACAGCGCTGTCGAGATGGCTGCCGCGATGGGCATCGACCTTCTGACGGAGGAGCAGTACCGAGAGTTGCAGAAGCTCGGTGACTTTGATACGAAGACTTCCAGCTGGATCAGAACGCCGTCCGACATTCGGGCGCTCGGTGGAGCCCTCTTTTGCGATAGACGCTATGGCAAGGTGTTCGTGTATCACAACGGCGCGCAGTCGTACTACGCCGCGAGAGGCTTCCGCGGTTTACTTCGAGTCTAGGCGCGCGTCCTCGGTGGCGGCTCGAACTTAACGATCGCCACTGACAGATTGTCGCCACGTCCCTCGGCGCGCTCGCGCGCAAGCGACATCATTTCCTCGGACGCATCGCGTGGCGACAAGTCGGTGAGCAAGCGCGCCAGTTCGTCATCCTCGAAATACGCCCACATGCCGTCGCTCGCGAGCAAAAATACATCGCCCACGCGCAGACCGTGTTCTTCGCCGATGACAACTTTCGGCTTTTTGTTGATGCCGAGCGCACTGACGAGGATGTTCTTGTAGCGCTGCGCGGCGATCTCGGCATCTTCGTGCCGTCCTTCTTCACGCAGTTGCTGCGCGTATGTCTGGTCTTCGGTCACATGCGCCAGCTTGCCGGCGCGAAAAAAATAAAGACGCGAGTCGCCGGCATGCGCCCAGATCGCGTACTGCTTCTTCACGATCAGCGCGCACAGAGTGGCGTGCGGTTCTTTTTCGCTGGAGATCGCCGTCAGGCGGATGACGGTGTGCGCCTCGGCGGCAAGATGCAGCAACATTTCGCGAAACGTCGAGTCATGCTCGGACATGTCGCAAAACAGGCTTTCCGCGGTCGAAATAACTTGATCGGCTGCCTGGCGACCGCCGGTCCGGCCGCCCATGCCGTCGGCGACGATGGCAAGCATGGCACCGGGATTGCGCTCACTCGTGATAATGGCGACCCGATCCTGCTGCTCGTGGCGGTCGCCGATGTGGGTGGCGACGCAAGCGTTGACTCTGAAGCTGGACACGAGATGGTAACGGTCGTTTAGTTGAGTCTATCATCGGCTCTCACGCCCTTCTGATAGCGACGATGACAGCGCGTCTTTGGGGCTTAACTAATCGTTTGCCCAGCCCGTGCCCGATGGTTGCACAACGATGGATCAGGAAGAAATAAAGCGGCGCATCATCGAGCTGCAAATCGAGCATCGTGACCTGGACGCCGCGATAGACCGCCTTGCCGAACAATTGAGTATCGACGACCTCGCGCTACGGCGCATGAAAAAGCGCAAATTGCAGATCAAAGATGCGCTGACGCAGCTCGAGATTCGTCTGGTGCCCGACATTCCGGCGTGATGCCGGTTGCCGCCGCGCTGCGCTCGGACAACACCGTTCGAGCGCAAGTCACCGCTGCGTTTTCCGAGAACGGCTCGCTTGCGCGCTCGGTCCCAGGTTTTGTTGCACGTCCGTCGCAGGCCGACATGGCAGCGGCCGTGTACGACATGATCGAGTCTGGTGGCACGCTGATCGCCGAGGCCGGCACCGGCACCGGCAAGACGTTCGCCTACCTGGTGCCCGCCTTACTGGCTGGTGGCAAGGTGTTGCTTTCTACCGGCACCAAGCCGTTGCAGGATCAGCTGTTCCGCAAGGACCTTCCCGCGGTGCTCGACGCGCTCCACATCAATGCGGCGACGGCCCTGCTAAAAGGTCGCGCCAATTATGTATGTCTGCATCGAATGACACGTGCCGAAGCCGAAGGGTTGCTACCGACGCGCGAGGATGTCGGGCATCTGCGCGCTGTGGTCCGCTTTGCCGCGACCACGTCGACCGGTGACCGCGCCGAGCTGGCGGGAGTGCCCGAAAACGCCGCAATCTGGCCGCTGGTGACGTCGACGCGAGACAACTGTCTGGGCGCCGAATGCCCGCGGTTCAGCGAGTGCTTCGTCTACAAGGCGCGCCGCGATGCGCAAGCGGCCGACATTGTCGTCGTCAACCACCATCTGTTCATGGCGGATCTCGCGTTTCGCGACGACGCGATTCGTGACTTCCTGCCCACTGTTAACACAGTGGTTCTGGACGAAGCGCATCAACTGCCTGCGGTCGCCGCAGACTTTTTCGGCAGTTCGCTGTCGCTTGCTCAGTTGTTGGAAGCCGGCCGCGATGCGCGCGCGCTGGGACTTGCGCGCGCTGCCGATGGCGCGTCGTGGGTCAAGCTCACCAGTGAATTCGACCGCGCGGTGCGTGATCTGCGACTCGCGCTCGGAAGTGTCGGGCTTGCAGTCGGCTCGCGCACACCGCTGGAGCGAATCGAGCGGCGCAGCGAGTTGGAGCCGGCGTTCGATGAGCTGGATAGCGCGTGTGCCGAGCTGGCGCGCGCCCTCGAAATCAACCGCGGACGCGATACCGAGCTCGATTTGCTGATCGCGCGCGTCGCAGGACTAAGGCGCGAGTTATCGAACTGGAGCCGCGAGCTCAAGAGGCCTGCCGGTGACGACAGCGTCGGCGAGGCCGATGGCGACGACAACATGCCATCGGTGCGCTGGATCTCGGTATCGACCTACGGCGCGCAGTTCAACCAGACACCACTCGCACCCGGTCAGGCGCTCGCACGCGCACGCGAGGCGCAACCGCAGGCATGGGTGTTGACTTCGGCGACACTCACGGCGGCGGGTCGGTTCGATCACTATCTGACCGAGCTCGGTATTGAAGACGCAACGACCGCCCGCTGGAACAGTCCGTTCGATTTTCCGACGCAGGCGCTGCTCTATCTGCCGCAATCGATGCCGTCACCGTATGACGCCGGCTTTGCGCAAAGAGTGGCGGAAGCGGCATGGCCGCTGGTGCGTGCCAACGGTGGCCGGGCGTTCATCCTGTGCACGACGCTGCGCGCGGTCGACAAGGTGGCAGAGCGCCTGCGTCAGTTGATGGCGCTCGATGATCTGCAACTGCCTTTGCTCGTGCAGGGCACGAGTACGCGCCGCGCCTTGATCGAAGCGTTTCGCGGCTCCGGTAACGCGGTATTGGTCGGCAGCATCAGCTTCTGGGAAGGCATCGACATTCGCGGCGATGCGTTGTCGTTGGTCGTCATAGACAAGCTGCCCTTTGCGCCGCCCGACGACCCGGTGGTCGAAGCGAAGATCCGCTACCTGCGAAAGCTCGGACGCAATGCGTTTAACGAGTACCAGCTGCCCGAAGCGATCATGCTGATGAAGCAGGGCGTCGGGCGCCTGATTCGCGATGAAACCGATCGCGGCGTTTTGATGATTCTCGATGAGCGCGTGATAACGAAGCCTTATGGAAAGGCGGTCCTCTCGAGTCTGCCGCCGTTTGCTCGTACGCGCAGCGAGGCGGAAGCTGTCGAGTTCCTGACGCGCCGCCGAGCCGACTTAACGGCTTGATTCGAATTTGACAGGTTCGGTGCCGCGCGCCTTGGACCGGATGACGACGGTGCCCGCGAGCTTGTCATGCCAACCCTGCTTCCTGCGGTCGAACGCAACCCAGATCAGGCCCATGAAGAGGGGAATCATCGAAACGTAGTACCCAAGGTAGCGGCCGATTGATTGCCCTACTGAAAGCGTGTTGCCGGTGGTGGCATCCACGACGCGCAGCGAAAGCACCATTTTTCCTGGCGTCGCCTGCCGGTAAAGCCAAAAGGCAATGATTGCGACCGCGGGAGCGACCCAAGAAATCAAAAAGTCGGCAGGTCCGGCAATCAAGCGAGTCTGTTCGCCGAAGTAGCCCCACCCGTAAATCGTGACGAGCAGCGGGACGATGACCGCAAAGATAAGCAGCGAATCAATCAGCGCCGCGCCGACGCGAATCCAGAATCCAGCGTATTCGACGTCGTCTGGTTGCATAGCTCGTTGTCCTATTCACGTCCCTCGCAACAGGTGTGCGAGTTGCGCTTATCTTCGGCCCAGGTACTTGCTCTGCGGAAAATTGAGTGCAAGCACGCGCTCGGCGTCGGCCTGCAGATCTCTCATCTGCAGCGCCTCGTAGGAGCGCGCGATGATCGACAGCGCTTCTTCGGTGGCCGGCGTCTGTTGAAAGTCGCGCACGACGGTTTGCGCACGCTGGATCGCGGCCAAATACGCCTTGCGAGTGAAGTAGTAGCGCGCGACGTTGACTTCTGCCTGACCTTGCGAGTTCGCCAGATAGATCATGCGCGCGCGTGCATCCGGCGTGTACTTGCTGTCCGGATACCGCGTGATCAGATCCTTGAAGGCATCGAACGCTTCGCGCGCCGCCTTTGCGTCGCGCTCTGAAACATCCTGCCCGAGAAACTCGCCAAGAAAGCCGATGTCCTCGTTGAACGACGCGAGCCCCTTCAGGTAATACATGTAGTCGACGTTCGGGTGATTCGGGTACTGACGGATGAAGCGGTCGGCGGCCTGAGTTGCCTGCGCGCTTTCGCCCTCCTTGTAGTACGTGTACGCGATTTCCATCAATGCCTGCTGCGCGTGCCGCCCGAACGGGTAGCGCGATTCGAGCTTCTGATAGAGCTCACGCGAACGCTTCCAGCTGCCGTTGTTCAGCTCGGTGCGGGCCTCGGAGTACAGCTTGTCCGGATCCCACTTCAGCGTTTCGTCCTTATCTCCCCAGTTGATGCCGAACCAGCTGCAGCCGCCCAAGGCGGCGGAGAACAAGACCATCGCGAGTGTGGCGACCAAAGGCGCGATCCGGTGCGTCCAGTGCGTATTCATCGAAGGAGATAACCTTGTTCGGAGTGCTCGGCAGTATATCGTTCGACGATGTCAATCTCGCGCTCCGACGATGCGGCCGAAGGCGACGACGCGCCTGAAGCATCACCATCGCTGATGCTGCGCATCGACGAGCGGTATGCGGGTGAGCGATTGGACAAGGCGCTCGCGCTTTTGATTCCCGACGTATCGCGTAGCCGACTGCAACAGTGGGTCGTCGCCGGAGCGGTCAGTGTCAATGGAGACGCGGTCAAGACCCGACACACGCTGACGTTCGGCGACGTGGTCGAGATCACGCCGCAACCGGCACCCGACGCGGCTGCGTATCAGCCCGAGCCGATGCCGCTTGACGTGATATTTGAAGACGACGCGATCCTGGTGTTGGACAAGCCGCCGAAGCTGGTCGTGCATCCGGCGGCGGGGCACTGGTCGGGAACGCTGCTGAATGGTTTGCTTGCGTACGCGCCGGCGCTGATCGAGGTGCCACGCGCGGGAATCGTCCATCGCCTGGATGCCGATACGTCGGGCCTTATGGTGGTTGCCAAGACACTTGCCGCACAGACGGATCTCGTTCGGCAGTTGCAGGCCCGCACGGTGACGCGCGAGTATTGGGCGTTGGTGCTCGGCGTGCCTGCGCAACGCGGTGTGATCGACGCGGCTATCGGGCGTGATCCCCGCAACCCGCTGCGTTTCAAAGTGAGTGCGACCGAAGCCGCAAAGCCTGCCCGCACGCATTACGTCAGGGTCGACTCTGCAAAGGATGCAGGCGCGGAAATCAGCTGGCTCGCATGCCGGCTTGAAACCGGGCGCACGCACCAGATTCGCGTGCACCTCGAACACATCGGCCATCCGCTGATCGGCGATCCGCTGTATCGCCGCAAGCTGCCTTCCCGCGGCGAGCCGGAAGCGCACTGGAAGGCGTTTGATCGGCAGGCGCTGCACGCGTGCCGACTGAGTCTCGACCATCCAACCAGCAAGCAGCGGTTGACGTGGTTTCATGGCCCCGCACCGGATCTCGAGCAGCTGATGCGCGAGCTTGGCTTCGGCCCGCTCGACGTCGCAAGCGAAGCTTTCGGATGACCACGCAATGGATTCGCCCCGATTGGCTCGTCCCAGCCAACGTGCATGCATTGATCACGACGCGCGCAGGCGGTGTATCGCGCGGGCCGTATGGCGTGCCTCCGCACGGTCGGGACGGAATGAACTTGGGGGTTGCCAGCGGCGATGACCTCGCGGCCGTTGCGGCGAATCGCGCGCTGTTGCGGGCGTCGCTGCCGTCCGATCCACGCTGGCTGAATCAGGTGCACGGTGCGGTTGTCGTCGACGCTGCGCAGGTTGATTCCAGTGCACATGCCGACGCGTCGTTTACCGATGCGGCAAACGTCGTGTGCGTCGTGTCCATCGCCGATTGCATGCCGGTGCTATTGGCCGATGCGCTGGGTCGCGCGGTTGCAGTCGCGCACGCCGGCTGGCGCGGTCTCGCAGCGGGTGTCATTCAAGCGACAGCGAAATCGATGCGCGCAAGCCTCGGAGATGCCAACGCCGAGTTGCTTGCGTACCTGGGCCCCGCGATCGGTCCGGATCACTTCGAAGTCGGCGCCGAGGTCCTCGATGCGATGCGCGCGGGGTTGCCGGATGCGCCGAGCGCGTTCAGAGCAGCGTCCCAACGGCAAATATCTCGCCGACCTCTTTGCGCTTGGACGCCAGGCGCTTGACCAAGCAGGCGTTGCCCGCATCTATGGCGGGTACGACTGCACATTCAGCGATCCGACGCGCTTTTACAGCTTTCGACGCGATCGGACGACGGGCCGCCATGCGGCGCTCATTTGGCGCGTTTGACCAGCACTCGTGCCGTGCGGAGAATCCGCGTCAGGAGACACAAATGGCAACTTCGACAGTCACGACATCCTCTCGCCGCCGAGCACGGGCCAAGGCTGCACCTGCGCGCCGCGCCGATGGTCCGCGCGCCGAAGCCACCTCCGTGAGGTCAGCTCCTTCGAATGCTGCCAACGGTTCGATTGCGGCGTCCTATGCGTTGCCACCATCTCCCGATCAGCTGATGCAGCTTCAGCAGGACTATCTGACGCGACTTGCCTCGTTATGGACTGATTTTTTTCAGAATCCCGAAAAGGCATCCGAGCCGATTGCCGATTCGCGCTTTTCGGATCCCGCATGGCAGAGCAACTCATTGGCGTCTTTTTATGCGCGTGCGTATCTGCTGAACTCGGACTTCATGAATCGGTTGGCCGATACGGTCGACGCCGACCGCAAGACCAAGCAGCGCGTCAAGTTCGCCGTGTCGCAATGGGTCGATGCTGCTTCGCCGTCAAATTTTCTCGCGACCAATCCAAAGGCACAGCAGACGCTGCTCGAATCGCGCGGCGAGAGTCTGAAGTCGGGTCTCGACAACCTGATGAAAGACATCCAGCGTGGGCGGATCTCGCAGACCGATGAAACCGCATTCGAGGTCGGCCGCAATGTCGCGACCAGCGAGGGACAGATTGTTTTTCAGAACAGCTTGTTTCAGTTGATCCAATACAAGCCTCTGACCGCCAAGGTTTACGCGAGGCCGTTCGTGTTGGTGCCGCCCTGCATCAACAAGTACTACATCCTCGATCTGCAGCCCGAAAACTCCTTTATCCGGCACGCGGTTGGCAATGGTCACACCGTGTTCGTTGTGTCGTGGAAGAACCCGCATCAGCCCGAGTCGAATCTCACGTGGGACGATTATCTTGAGCAGGGCGCAATCAAGGCGATTCACGTCGCGCAGGAAATCAGCGGCACGAACGGGAAAAAGCAGCAGGTCAACGCGCTCGGGTTTTGTGTCGGCGGCACAATCCTGGCGACAGCGCTTGCCGTCATGGCGGCGCGTGGCGAGTCGCCGGTGTCCAGTCTGACGATGATGACTGCGCTGCTCGATTTCGAAGAGCCCGGCATGCTCGATCTGTTCATCGACGAGCATCAGGTGCGCCAGCGCGAGAAAACGCTGGGCAAGGGCGGGTTGATGCCGGGCCGCGATCTCGCGATCACGTTCAACAATCTTCGCTCTAACGATCTGGTGTGGAACTACGTCGTCAACAACTATCTGCAGGGCAAGCAGCCGCCTGCGTTCGACCTGCTGTACTGGAACGGCGACAGCACGAATTTGCCGGGGCCGATGTACGCCTGGTATCTGCGCAATATGTATCTGGAAAACAATCTGCGTGTTCCGGGCAAACTTGTCTGCTGCGGCGAGCGCATCGACCTGGGTTCGATCAAGGTGCCGACCTACGTGTTCGCGGCGCGCGAGGATCACATCGTTCCGTGGAAGGCGGCATATGCTTCCGCGCGGCTGCTGCCGGGCGGCGGGAAAGCAGGTGGTGTTCGATTTGTGCTCGGTGCGAGCGGCCATATAGCAGGCAGCATCAATCCGCCGTCAAAGAACAAGCGCAGTTACTGGACCGGCCCTCCGACAAAACTGCCGCCCGATCCGGAGGCGTGGTTACTCTCGGCCGAAGAGCAGCCGGGCAGTTGGTGGACGGATTGGGCCAAGTGGCTTGTGCAGTTCGGCGGTGCGCAAAGAGTCGCCCCGAAGAGTTTTGGCAATTCGAAGTACAAAGTGATCGAGGCCGCGCCTGGCCGTTATGTTCAAGAGAAAGCCTAGGGAGCGTTTTAAATGTCCAATGCAGTCATCGTTGCAGCAGCGCGCACGCCCGTTGGGAAGTTCGGCGGCTCGCTCGCAAAAATTCCCGCGTCCGATCTCGGCGCGATCGTCATCAAGGAAGTATTGAAGCGCGCCGGCGTGAAACCCGAGCAGGTGGATGAAGTGATCATGGGTCAGGTGCTGACCGCGGGTGTAGGCCAAAACGCGGCGCGCCAGGCCGTCATCAAGGCGGGCTTGCCGGTCACGGTGCCGGCGACCACGATCAACAAGGTGTGCGGCTCAGGACTGAAAGCCGTGATGCTTGCAGCGCAGGCGATCGCCAACGGAGACGCCGAGATCGTCGTTGCCGGTGGACAGGAGAACATGAGTGCATCGCCTCACGTGATGCAGGGCTCGCGCGATGGCTACAGGATGGGCGACGCCAAGATCATCGACAGCATGATCGTTGACGGTCTTTGGGATGTTTATAACCAGTACCACATGGGCATCACCGCGGAGAATGTTGCCAAGGAGCACAGCGTCGATCGCGCGACGCAGGATCAATTCGCGCTCGCCTCGCAGCAGAAAGCCGCCGCGGCACAGGACGCGGGTCGCTTCAAGGAAGAAATCGTCGCGGTGCCGATTCCCCAGCGAAAGGGCGACCCGATCTCTTTCGACGCCGATGAGTTCATCAATCGCAAGACCAACGCCGAGGCGTTGTCGGGGTTGAAGCCTGCGTTCGACAAGCAGGGCAGCGTGACGGCGGGCAATGCATCGGGTCTGAACGATGGCGCTGCCGCGTTGCTGGTGATGTCGGAAGCGAAGGCGAAGGAACTCGGACTCAAGCCGCTGGCGACGATCAAGGCGTTCGCATCGGTCGGCGTCGATCCGAAAGTGATGGGCATGGGGCCCGCACCGGCGTCGCGCAAGGCGCTGAAGAAGGCGGGGTGGACCGCCGATCAGGTCGATCTGATGGAGATCAACGAGGCTTTCGCTGCGCAAGCGTGCGCGGTTAACAAGGACATGGGCTGGAATACGGACAAGATCAACGTCAACGGCGGTGCGATTGCGCTTGGTCATCCAATCGGTGCTTCGGGCGCGCGCATCCTCGTGACGCTGCTGCACGAAATGAAGCGGCGCGACGCCAAAAAGGGCTTGGCCGCGCTGTGCATCGGCGGCGGCATGGGTGTTGCGCTGGCGGTGGAGCGTTAACCGCAGCCGATCGGTCGTAACGTTACAGTTGCGCCGATCGTTGCGGACGCGGCAACGCGGGGTCTTCTCGGCGCGGGGCGTACCACAGATTCATCTGATCTCGATGCTTGATCATGTTGCCTCCGCTCAGCGCGGCCGCGCATGACAATCCCGAGCACTTCGAAGCCGGAATACGTGCGCAGCTTGCGGCCTGAAGTGAGAACGGCTTGGCGCAAGATGATGAAGCGACCAAGCTTCTTCAGCGCAACGCTGAGCGCCATTTCTTCGGCTCCAAATAGCCGCTCGTCGAAGCCGCCCGCGGCTTCGAATGCGGACCGGGTGCAGAACACAAAGCAACCCGCTGCGAGCCGCATCCAGCGCATCATCGCCGTCAGCCAGGGAGTCAACAGCCGCGCGTAAAACGGAATCTCGCCGTCGAAGCTGACGGTGGCGCCGCCGCCGACCGCGCCGGCAGCCAGAGCGTCGAGCGCTGCACGCAGTACGGCTTCGTTGATCAGCGTGTCGGCGTCTACGAACACGAGTATTTCGCCGTTCGACGCGCGCGCGCCTGAATTTCGCGTCGCCGCAATCTGTCGATGCTGAACGGACACGACGCGCGCACCCGATTCAGTGGCAACCTGCGCGGTGCGATCGGTCGACGCGTCATCGGAGACGACAATTTCATACGCGACTGCGCACGCCGTGGCGGCCGCATGTATCGCCGTCAACGTCGCCGCCAGTAATGGATCTTCGTTATGCGCAGGAACGACGAAGGAGATAAGGTTCGGTGTCATGCATCGATGATAGGGTGCGCACTCCAGTCCCAGCCTGCCGGTCATGCTGCACTAATAGTGTCTAATTACAGAAAACAACAAGGAGACAGACATGGCAAAACTGGCATACGTGACCGGTGGCATGGGCGGCATCGGTACCGCGATCTGCCGCAAATTTCATGACGCCGGATACAAGGTCATCGCCGGCTGCGGCCCGACGCGTGACCATGCAAAGTGGCTCGCCGAACAAAAAGCCGACCGCTACAACTTCACGGCATCTGTCGGCAACGTTTCAGACTGGGAGTCGACCAAGCAGGCGTTCGACAAAGTCAAGGCCGAGCACGGACCGGTCGATATTCTGGTCAACAACGCCGGTATTACGCGCGATGGTGTCTTCCGAAAAATGTCGGTCGAAGATTGGCGCGCGGTCATTGATACCAATCTGAATAGCATGTTCAACGTCACCAAGCAGGTGATCGACGGCATGCTGGACAAAGGCTGGGGCCGCATCATCAACATAGCGTCGGTGAACGGTGAAAAAGGTCAGTTCGGGCAGACCAACTACTCGGCGGCCAAGGCCGGCATGCACGGCTTCTCGATGGCGCTCGCGCAGGAAGTCGCCAGCAAGGGCGTCACCGTCAACACTGTTTCGCCGGGCTATATCGCGACCGATATGGTGATGGCGGTGCGCGAAGATGTGCGCGAGAAAATCATTCAGACGATTCCGGTCAAGCGTTTGGGCAAGGCCGAAGAGATCGGCTCGATTTGTGTTTGGTTAGTCCAGCGACGACGCAGGTTTTACCACCGGTGCCGAGTTTTCGTGCAACGGTGGACTGCACATGGGGTAGCGCATCGATGGAAGAAACAAGAAAGGTCGCGCTGGTGACCGGCGCCGGAAGCGGTATCGGGCGCGCGGTCGCGGTCACGCTGTTGAAGAACGGATTCGACACCGTGCTCGCCGGCCGCCGGTTGGATGCGCTCGAAGCGACGGCGAAGCTCGGCGTTGGTGCGAGTGGCGAATCGCTGGTGGTCGCAACCGATGTCGGTGACCCGCCTTCAGTGGATGCGCTCTTCGCAAAGATTCAGCAGCGGTTTGGCCGCCTGGACGTGTTGTTTAACAATGCCGGTACCGGTGCGCCACCTGTGCCGCTCGAAGACCTGAGCTATGCGCAATGGAAAGCTGTCGTCGACGCTAACCTGACCGGCGCGTTCCTGTGCACGCAAGGCGCGTTTCGTTTGATGAAGGCGCAGGATCCGCGCGGCGGTCGCATCATCAACAACGGCTCGATTTCGGCACACGCTCCACGGCCGAACTCGGCACCTTATACGGCGACCAAGCACGCGATCAGTGGCCTTACAAAATCATCGTCGCTCGATGGGCGCAAGTACGACATTGCCGTCGGGCAGATCGACATTGGCAACGCATTGACAGAACTCGCCGCACGAATGACGAAGGGCGTGCCGCAGGCGCACGGCGCGATTGCGGTAGAGCCGGTGATGGACGTTCAGCATGTCGCTGACGCGGTTCTTCACATGGCGAGCCTTCCGCTCGATGTGAACATTCTCACGATGACCGTGATGGCAACCAAAATGCCGTTTGTCGGCCGAGGGTAACGAGCGGCTTAGCAGCGACACTGCTTTGCGTTAAAGCGACAGCTGTTGCCAGCGGCTTCGACGCCCTGTCCCCTAACGCGGGAGTCAGGCCGGCTGCGGACCTTCGTAGCCCTCTATGATGATCAGATCGGCAGTGGAAACAGGCGTCCGTAGCTTGATTGCTTCCTGATACTCGGCGGATTTCCAGCAATCGATCGCCGCCTGGTAGGTTGGGAATTCGATAACCGCGTTGCGAAAACGACTGCCGCCTTCGGGATTTTCGAAGCGACCGGCTCGCACCAGAAAGCGCGCACCGTACTTCGCCAGGGCTTGGCGTTGGCGGCAACATAAGACTTGTACTTTTCCTGATCCGCTATATCCACTCGCACGATCCAATATCCCTTGGCATACGTTCTCCCTGATTATCCATCGACGGCGTGACCCATCTTCGACTCACACGACTACATCGCCCGTGTCATCGCCGTTGATCGCCGTACTATTGCAGCTCACAGAAATGAACCACGCTGATAGCCCAGCGATGACGCAACATCGCGATGCGAGTACACCTAGCAGACCAGCACCGATGGCGCATCAGGATGCGAGATTGGCTCGCTGAAGAAGTCCATAAGCGATGCAGTCTTTCCTGCGAGCACACCTGAGAAGGCAACAAATGAATAACGGTCATCACCAGCATGCGGGACTAGATAGCGGATCAGCGAACGCTGCGTCACAGCAACGGCTTTATAGGCAACATCTGAAACAACCGAGCCTTGCTTCGCTTGGCCAGCGAAACGTATCGATCGGGGTCATCCTTGGCGGCGTCCCAGCTGTTGCCGGGCGCCATGTCGGTTTCGATCGAAGCCTCGACCGAGCGCGCGAGCGCTTCGTCATGAATGATGGCGCCGACCTCGGTATTGAGATTTTCCGAACGCGGGTCGAAATTGAATGTTCCGACATACACCGTCTTTGAGTCGACGACGATCGTCTTCGCGTGCAGCGAGAAGATCGGCATCTTCTTGGTCGCTGTCGGAGAGCGCTGCATCAGCTTGACCTGCACCTCGGGCGTCGGCTTGTACTCGTAGATCTGCAGTCCCATCTTCAGCAACTCTTCGCGTTGGTTTCGATAACCGCTGAAGGCTGCGAGGTTATCGGTGGATGCAAGCGAGTTGGTGTTGATGCGCACAGTGACGCCGCGCGCCGTGATTTGACGAAACAGCTCGATGGCGCTGTCCGACACCACGAGATAGGGTGACTGGATTACGACGCGCGCTCGCGCGCCCTGCACGAGTTTGCCAAGCGCGGAAGCCGTTTGCCCGCCGCCGTCGAGGCGAAACTGATTTTCATTCTTGCCGGGGCGATCACTGATGAATTCGACTTTGCTCCACCGCATGCTGCGCGCGACGCGTGCGAATGACTCAGGCGTGGCGGCGATTGCAGCGCGTACTTCAGGCGCAAAGTTTTCAGGCGACTTTGCGTACTCGTGCAGCGCGCCATAGATCTGCTGGATTTCTCCGTCATTCACACGCACATACTTCTGCATCGCCCCGAGCCGGCCGTACAAATCCTCGACCTTGACACTGACATCGCTGTTCCAAAAACGCTCGAAGCTGGCCCGCATCTCCTTGACTGTTTCGCCGAGCAGCAGCACGTCACGGTCGCGGAAGTTGTACTCGTGGTTGTAATCGAAATATTCGGCGGCCATATTGCGTCCGCCTGTAATCGCAATCTTGCCGTCGACGACGAGCGTCTTGTCGTGCATGCGCTGGTTGACGCCGCGGAAATCGGTCAGCACATTCAACAGCCGCTTGTGCAGCGGAACGCCGACCGATGTCTGCGGGTTATAGATGCGAATGTCGATCTTCGGATGGCGTGCGAGTGCGAGCAGCGACTTGTCCGGCGCGTCGATCAACAGATCGTCGACGATCACCCGCACGCGCACTCCGCGCTCCGCGGCACGCAACAGCGCTTCGGCGGCCAGAATGCCGATGTTGTCGGTGCTCCAGATGAAATACTGGACCTCGACCGACTCCTTGGCGTGATCCGCCAGCCAGGCTCGCGCCAGAAGCGCCTCGGTGCCGGTGTCGAGCACGTAAACCCCGCTCTTGCCGGCATTCGCGGCGATTTGCGAATCGATGAACGCCATGTGCGCATCGTTGGCAGCGCGCACCGGCGCCGCCAATGCGATGCACAGGGCGAGCAGCGCGGTGACGGCCCATCTCCTATCTCATCGGCGTCACGATGCCGCAGCATCAGCAAGGCAGGCCCATCAGGTGTGATGACTTCCGAGTCAACGATAAAACCCGCACGCTGATAGCTTCGGATCGCTCGCTCATTGTCGGGTGACGGGTCCGTTTGCACTTTGGTGACGGCAGGGTCCTGGAACAACTGTTGAACGAACGCATTGACCATCGTACTTCCAAGGCCGCGTCCGAGTTGTTCGGAGTTGGCCAGGAATTGATCGATTCCTCGCGTCCCTGGATCTGTTTCCTGCTCCCACCAACCGTCGCCTGACCCCATTGCGACGTAAGACTGGATAAAACCGATCGGCTCTTCTGCAAGGAGCGCGATGTAAGCGCGCGTTGAAGAGGCGCCGACTGTGCTTGGCAGGTAGTCGCGCTCGAGCTCGACAAGCGTGGTTGGTTCATGCCACCACTCGGCAACATGCGGCCGCTCGAGCCACTGAAGCACCATCGGCAGATCCGCGCGGCGCAGTGGTCTGAAGGTAGGTATGAGTAGAGCAGTCGATTGTTGCACGCTTGCAAGCAATGCTTTCTGATTGATTGCCGCTGTGGAAACCTGAAGAAACGTTTGCATGGTAAGTGACCTGAGACGCATCATCCGACCGCCTGACGGGCCGGACGCTGCGCTGCGACAAAGTGGATAGAATCCACCGATTCGCCGAAAGAGAGGGCAAACATGGCAACGTCCGTTCGCCTGATCAAGAAATATCCGAATCGCCGCCTGTACGACACGCAAACCAGCACGTACATCACGCTGGCCGACGTGAAGCAACTGGTGCTCGAGCGCGAGGACTTTCAGGTGATCGATGCCAAGTCGAGCGACGATCTGACGCGGCAGATCCTGCTGCAGATCATTCTTGAAGAAGAGGCGGGCGGGCTGCCGATGTTTACGGCGCCGATGCTGTCCCACATCATCCGGCTGTACGGGAACGCGATGCAGGGAATGATGGGCTCTTATCTTGAGAAGAATATCCAGGCGTTCATCGATATTCAGGGCAAGCTGCAGGAGCAGAGCAAGGCGTTTTACGAGACGAACAAGATCGGTCCCGAGATGTGGACCCAGTTCGTCAACATGCAGGCGCCGATGATTCAGTCGATGATGTCGAGCTACATCGAGCAGTCCAAAGATCTGTTCGTGCAGATGCAGGAGAACATGCAGAAGCAGGCGCGCTCGATGTTCACCGGGTTTCCGGGGTTTCCAGACGAAGAAGTAGGAACAGAGGCGCGACTCGTGGCGCCCGGCCTCGCCTCGATAGTCGCGCGCGGTGCGCGCCTAGAACTTGCAGTTCGGCCCGGGTGCGGAAAGCTCGCCGCGGAATGGCTGGCCGACCGGAGCGAGGATCACCGACACGTCCCGGGCCGGAGCTCCGGATTCATTTCGGGCGATGTGCCCGTGCCCGCTGTCGACATACCCTTGGCCTTTGGAGACCACTTTCGCAGTGCAGGCTCGGTCGTGATACTCGTAGAACGTCAGCGTGCCTTCCACGACGGTGATGAACACCGGGCCTGGATGCGTATGCCATCCGGTAGAGCTGCCCGGCGCGTAGTCGTGCGTGCGCACCACAATGTCCACCGGGGCCGACGCCGTCGGCGAAAACTGGAGCGCGCGGGTATCGGCGGCCTCGACGGTGAACCCGGGATAGGTGCCGCGGCCGATGACGTTAGGCGTGACACCGACGGGCGGCTCGGCTTTCGCATTCAGGCACGCACTGAAAGCAAGCAGAGAAAAAGGGCGGTTCGCTTCATTCGTATCTCCTTACAACGCCGGCTGCCTGGCAGGCGATGTCAGGCGTGAGCCGAACCGAATTACTCTATCACTGCGAATGCCGAGCGGATAGGGGCAACGCGTGGAGGACCAAATCGTCGGTCCTACTGCGGCACCGTGCCCGGAATACAGCCGCACGATGCGTCGATTCCAGTAACTGAACTTACGCGCGCGCATGGCTCGATCTGTCATTAGCGCCGGCGGGCGGCGCGATCCGAGCATCGGGATGGTGTCGCTCGGGTGTCCTAAGGCGTTGGTCGACTCGGAACTGATCATCACGCAGCTTGCGTGCCGAAGGCTACGCAACAAGCTCGAGCTATGGCGACGCCGACCTGGTGATCGTCAACACATGCGGGTTCATCGACGCAGCCGTGCAGGAGTCGCTCGACGCCATTGGCGAGGCAATCGCCGAAAACGGCAAGGTCATCGTCACCGGCTGCCTGGGCGCGAAGAAAGACGGTGATGAAAACTTCATTGCCAAAGCGCATCCGAAGGTGCTCGCGGTGACCGGTCCACATGCGGCCGGCGAAGTGCTCGATCACGTTCACCGTCATCTGCCACGGCCGCACGATCCGTACACCGACCTGGTGCCGCCGGCCGGAATCAAGCTCACGCCGCGCCACTATGCGTATCTGAAGATCTCCGAAGGCTGCAATCATCGCTGCAGCTTCTGCATCATCCCTTCGATGCGCGGAGACCTCGTGTCACGGCCGATCGGTGACGTGATGCGCGAGGCTGAAGAACTTGTTGAAGCAGGGCGTGCGTGAGCTGCTGGTGATATCGCAGGACACCAGTGCGTATGGGGTCGATGTCCGGTATCAGATTGGATTTGTCGGCGGCCGCACCGTGCGCACGCGGATGACCGACCTGGTCAAAGAGCTCGGGCAGCTTGCGCAGGCGAATGATGCGTGGGTGCGGCTGCATTATGTGTATCCGTATCCGCACGTCGACGAGATCGTGCCGCTGATGGCTGAAGGCAAGGTGCTGCCTTATCTCGATGTGCCGTTCCAGCATGCGCATCCACGCGTGCTGAAGGCGATGAAGCGCCCCGCGTCCGGCGAGCGGAACATCGAGCGAATTCGTGCATGGCGCGAAGTCTGTCCCGATATCACGATTCGGTCGACGTTTATCGCGGGCTTTCCCGGCGAGACCGACGCGGAGTTTGAGTATCTGCTCGACTTTCTGCGTGAGGCGCAGCTGGATCGAGTCGGATGTTTTGCGTACTCACCGGTCGATGGCGCGGCGGCGAACGCGTTGCTGGGTCAGGTGGCCGGATGAAGTTCGCGAGGAGCGCCGTGGCCGACTGATGCAGTTGCAGCAGCAGATTTCGGCGCAGCGCCTGCAGCGCAAGGTCGGCACCGTGCAGCGCGTGCTGATCGACGAAGTGGGACCCAGTGTTGCCGACAGGTCGCACCGCGGCCGATGCCCCTGAGATCGACGGCATCGTCGAAATTGCGACGGGCCGCCGCAAGCTAAACGCCGGCGACTTTGTTGACGTTCGCATCGTGTCCGCGGCCGAGCACGATCTGCGCGGCACGGTCGCATGAACGCAATACACGCTTTACACGGCAAGCGCTCGGGCGCGGCGAGCGTTGAAGTACTACTGAGCGCGCTCGCCCTGGAAGTCGAGCTGAGGGACGCTGCGCCTTGGACTCAGCCGCCGGGACGTTTCTTTGAAGACCTGAAGCAAGTCAATCCGCTGGCGCAACTGCCGACGCTGATCACTCCGGGCGGACGAAGTTCTGACCGAGAGTGTTGCCATTTTGTGGACGCTGCTCGAGAGGCATCCGAGCGAGTGGGTACCCCCGTTGTCGACACGCGATCGTGCGCGGTGTTTGCGCTGGATGCAGTTCGCCGCATCGACCGTCTACACGGCGGTTGGCGTCGCCGACTATCCGTCTCGGTGGACCACCGCCAGTGACGATGCAGCCGTCAAGGCGGTCGAAGCAGCCGCCGTTGCGCGGATGAAACTGGGTTGGGATGTCCTTGCGGGGGCGTACGAAGGCACTCGCTTTTTCCTGGGCGAGCGGCCCTACGTTTGTGACATCTACCTGGCGAATCTTTCGAGGTGGTGGAAGATGCGTGACCACCTGCGTGCAACAGCATTCGACGTTCTGCGATCTGATGGAAAGAGTCGATGCATTGCCCGAAGTCGCTCCCGTCTGGCACCGGCACTGGTCATGATCACGCTGAACGTCGTGCGATTCTCGACGATCATCGCGTTGATGTTGATCGCACCCACCGCGCTCGCACAAGTCAGCGTCTCAGTGTTCGGCGGATATGCCGTCAGCGAAGGTTTCGAAAACGACATCAGCGGCGAGCGGGCCAGCGTCAAATCAGGCGCCGCCTTCGGCGTTGCCGCCGACTACGAGCTTGATTCGGCACGCCAGCTTCAACTGTTCTATGGGCAGCAGAACACGTCGCTGATCCCGGGTGGCGGCGCACCGCGCTTCGACTTCGATGTGCGTTATCTGCATCTGGGTGGAACCTATTTTTTTGACGGGCCGATCGGCCGCGGACCGTATGCCGTCGGCGGAATCGGCGCGACGCATTTCTCACCGAACCTGAGCGGACTGCAAAGCGAAACCAAGGCGTCGCTTAACGTCGGGTTTGGTTATCTGTGGCCGATTGGCACTGCAATTGCCGTGCGGGCAGAGGCACGTGCGTTCGTGACCCTGCTCAACAGCTCGGGCGGATTGTTTTGCTCCGGAGGTTGCTTGGTTTTTCTGAGCGGCGATTCATTCGTGCAAGGGCAGGCGATGCTGGGCCTGACCGCGAGGTTCTAGGAGGCGAAACTTTTTTCTTTTTTTTTTTTTTTTTTTTTTTTTTTTTTTTTTTTGAGGGTGAGAGAAGTGGTCGTCGTCAGCGGGGTTCGGACCGCCATCGGAACGTTCGGTGGCAGCTCTGAAGGACGTGCCTCCCACTCAGCTTGGTGCCATCGTCGTGCCGAGCATTGAAGCGAGCCCAGGTCAAAGGCGACGAAGTGGGTCATGTCGTGTTCGGTCACGTTGTCAACACCGAGCCGAAGGACATGTATCTGGCGCGTGTCGCGGCGCTGAATGGCGGAGTCGCGCAGAGCGCCCCTTGTCTGACGCTGAATCGGCTGTGTGGCAGCGGCTTGCAGGCCATTATCTCCGCTGCGCAGTCGATCATGCTGGGCGATACGGATATCGCAATCGGCGGCGGAGCCGAGAATATGTCGCGCGGGCCGTTCATTCTTCCAACAGGTCGCTGGGGCCAGCGCATGGGCGACTTCAAGACGATCGACATGATGGTCGGGGCGCTGCACGATCCGTTCGATGTCATTCACATGGGCGTGACCGCTGAGAACGTGGCAACCAAGTGGGGCATCACGCGCGAAGAGCAGGACAAGCTCGCGGTCGAGAGCCATCGCCGCGCGGCGGCTGCGACGAAAGAAGGCCGCTTCAAGAGCCAGATCGTGCCGGTTGAGATCAAGGGCAAGAAGGGCGCCACGATGTTCGATACCGATGAGCATTTCCGTGACGGCGCAACGCTTGATGACATGGCGAAGCTAAAGCCTGTCTTCGCGAAGGAAAATGGCACGGTCACCGCCGGCAACGCGTCGGGCATCAACGACGGCGCAGCGGCCGTCGTGCTGATGGAGCGCAGCGTCGCCGAGAAGCGCGGTTTGAAACCGATGGCGCGGCTGGTCAGCTACGGCCACGCCGGCGTCGATCCGAAGTACATGGGCATCGGCCCGGTCCCTTCGACGAAAAAGGCGCTCGAGCGCGCGCAGCTGAAGGTTGCTGATCTTGATGTGATCGAAGCAAACGAGGCCTTTGCGGCGCAGGCGTGCGCGGTCGCGAAGGACCTCGGCTTTCCATCGGAGAAGCTCAATCCGAACGGCAGCGGCATCTCGCTCGGCCATCCGATCGGCGCCACCGGCGCGATGATCACGGTCAAGGCGCTGTACGAACTCGAGCGAACCGGCGGACGCTACGCGCTGGCGACGATGTGCATCGGCGGCGGCCAGGGCATCGCGGCGGTATTCGAGCGGATATAGCATCGGATCAGCGTGTAGACGTTTGCTCCTGTACGACGTTGAGTCAGATATGACGGCCGACAAAATTTCAAGAAGCCGCAGGCAGTTGCTGCTAACTGCCGCCGGGGGTTTTTGTCTGACGGTCGCTGCGAGGCGCAGGCGGCGCCCGCAGCAGACACCCGAGGATCGTCTGCGCGCACTGCTCAGCGAGCGGCGGACCCTGCGACTGGTGCGCGGTGACGAAAAAGTGGAAGCTACCTACTGGTCGGCCGACGCCGGCTACAACCGTGATTCATATTTGAACGTGTGCTGGTTGTTGCGTGATCTGCAAGCCGACCGCGTCTTTCCAATGAACCATGGATTGCTCGACGTGCTTATGCGGCCTGCAGGCCTGGCTCGCGCGCATCGGCGTCCATGCACCACTGCGGATCCATTCGGGCTATAGGACGCCGAAGACGAACAAGCGCATCGAAGGCGCTGCGCTTGACTCGCGACATATCGTCGGACGCGCGGCGGATATCAGCGTGGCGGGAGTATCGAATCTGAAGCTAGCGCAGATGGCGAGTTTGCTGGGTCGAGGCGGTACCGGGCTTTATCCGGGACGCAACTTTGTCCATGTCGATACCGGCGATGAACGTATCTGGATCGATCGCCCGCGCAAGAAGGCATAGACGCTTTACTGCATCCCGTGCGTCTGCAGCCAGGCGAGCTTCGCCGCATACAGATCGCGGTCATTGCGCGTCACGCTGTTTTCCACTGCGAGCGTCAAATGTTTCCTCGCCGGTTCAATGTCTCCCAGCTTGAAATTGGCAACGGCGAGCCAGAAGTGAAACTCCGCGTTGTAGTCGGCACGCGCGACTTCTTTGGCGAACAATGTCTCTCGCCAGCTTGAAATTTTGCTGCTCCATTGCCGCGCGGCCGAGGTTGAAGTAGTGAAACGGCCCGACAGGCTCGATTTGCGCCAGCCTGCGCAGCAACGCCGCTGATTCCACATCCCGTCCCTGCCGAGCGAATACCTGCGCCAGATTGGACATTGCGCGTGCATTCGCGGGCTCTCGCTCGAGCAGGTAGCTCAAAGACCTTTTCGACTGAGCCAGGTCGCCACGGCGCATGTAGATGACGCCAAGGGTGTTGTGCGAGCCGAGATATTCCGGGCTCTGCACAATCGCCTCGCGCGCCCAGCGCATAGGCGTCATCGGCACCGCCCTTCAACAAGCGCTTCCACCGCCTTGTTGTTCATGTACATGGCAACGATCGTGTCCTCCTGAATATCGCGCGACCGCAGCCCGCGCAAGCTCTCGGCCGGCAGAAAGTCGATCGTCAGCGACTGCCGCTCCAATGGTGTTCCTATCGCCCATTCTCCTGTCGAGAGTGACGTTGACATGGCCGCTGCGCACGAGCAGGTCGCCGCTGCGACCCCAGGTCTCCTCCAGATAGGCGCTCTGATATCGTGACCTGCAACCCGAGCTCTTTCGCAAATGCGGCGGTCATGATGACCAGCGAAAGACAATTTCCAGCGCGAGCGTCAAATGCCTGCGAAGCATTGCGCGTCATGCTGGCGTCGTACTGCAGCTTTAGCTGATCCCGTTCGTAGAGCGCATTGATCAAGCCTTGCGGGGGACCTGGCCTGGCGCAGCTGACCGGCGATCTCCGTCTGCAAATAGCGCTTCATCGGGTCGCTCAACGCGAACACATCGGCGGCAGCGATTCGTTCGGAAGGCGGAGAAAAAAGGTCGTCCTTGAAAAGAAATTCGCGGTGGCGTGCTGGGCTGTTGCGGGGTGGCGCACGCCGCCAGCAGTACGCACACAAGAGCTGCCCAATTACGCATTCGGTCTCTCCCTCCTGTGCTCTCAGCGACCCGACACGCGAGGACGCATCCGCAGCATATCGCGACCGTGTTTGCATCCGCTGCGATTATCCGCCGCTCGCAAACCAGTTCAGCACACCATCCAGCCCGCTGTAATTCAGTGCGTACGTTGCCTGCTTGCGCACCACGGGCTTCGCACGATAAGCGACGGAGATGCCGGCCAGCTTCATCATTCTCACGTCGTTCGCACCGTCGCCGATCGCAATCGCCTTGGTCGTTGGACATCCAATCTCAGCGCATGCTTCGCGTACCGCCTGCGCCTTGCCCTCGGCGTCGATGATCTCGGCACCGTTCGGGCCGGTCACCTTGCCCGTCAGACGGCCGTCAATGATCTCCAGCTGGTTCGATCGCGTGTAGTCGATGTTCAGCTTCGCCTTGATCCTCTCGGTAAAGAACGTGAAGCCGCCGGTCGCCAGCAAGGTCTTCAACCCATGGCGGCGGCACTCTGAAACGAGCTGCTCCGCACCGGCATTCAGCGCCAGTTTCTCGTCGTATACGCGACCGAGCACCGCTGCATCGACCCCGGCGAGCATCGCTACGCGACGCCGCAGGCTTTCCTTGTAGTCGATTTCACCGCGCATCGCAGCTTCCGTGATTGCGGCCACTTGTTCGCCCTTGCCGGCATACGCGGCAGTTTCGTCGAGCGTCTCGATGTTGACTAATGTCGAGTCCATGTCGAGCGCCAGCAAGCGAAAATCAGCGAGTTGCAATTTTCGAATCGACAAGCGCGGTGTCGAGTTTCCAGAATTCGGACAAGCCTTGCACGGCTTTGCGTGTCTCGGCGTCGTCGCGAACCGCAACACAGCGCGCAGCGCGCTTGTAGAGCGTGATGCGCTCCGGCATGCAGACGACTTTGAACGTGTCGAGCGCTTCGGGCGACAGCTCGGGGCCCTGTATCACCAGATCCTTCATCGACAGAAGTTTAGGTTACTGACACGCCGCTTTTCGCACGCTAATGTCAGTCGCATGCATTCGCTTCCGATCAGCTCGCAGTTCGATCCGACCGAGGCCGATGTCGCTCCGATCGATCGATGGTCTGCACAGCTTTCAACCAACGCAGCGCCAATCTGGACGCGATTCGCCGCTTCGCGTGTTATGCGAAGGATGTGGAGGGGAAGTCTGGTCGGTGGCGCGCTTGCTCGCTGGTGGGGCACGGCGTGCGAGCTGCAACAGATCTGGGTCGACGAAGCGCTGCGCCGCCGCGGGATTGGCGCTTTGCTAATGCGGCAGGTCGAAGTGACCGCCCTCGAACGCGGTTGTCGGATCTGCTCTACCTCGATACGTTCAGCTTCCAGGCGCCTCAGTTCTATTACCGGCTCGGGTACCAGATAGCGTGCCGGTTCGATGGTTTTCCCGACGGCGAGTCGAAGTTCATCTTGCGCAAATCGCTGATCAGCTAGGGCCTATCGCTCTGAACACTTCACGCAGCCGCTGCAGTCGCGCGTCGAGATTGGCGGTTTTCTCCTCGATGCGCAGTCGCTCCGGCCCCGCGAGCCGCATTGTCTTCGCACGCTGCATCAGCTGAATCAGCTTGGCGGTGTCGAACGGCGGATCCGGGACGAAATGAACCACGATCAGCGTCGGCCGACGCATCGATTTTCTTGACGCCAAGTTTTTCGGCGCTCAGGCGCAGCCGATGCGTCTCGATCAGCGCCTTTGCCGGCTCGGGCAGCTTGCCGTAACGATCGACCAGCTCTTCCTGCCGCTCGATCAGCTCGTCTTCGCTGTCGGCCGAGGCTAGTTTCTTGTACATCGACAGACGCTGATGGACGTCGTTGACGTAGTCGGTCGGCAGCAGGGCGGGCACGTGCAGGTTGATTTCGGTGACGACGCGCAGCGGCGCCAGCAGATCGGGTTCGCGGCCCGACCGCAACGCGCGCACCGCAGCGTTCAGCATCTGCGTATACAGATCGAACCCGACTTCCTGCATGTTGCCGCTCTGGCTTTCGCCAAGCACTTCGCCGGCGCCTCGAATTTCAAGGTCGTGCATCGCCAGGTAGAAGCCGCTTCCGAGCTCTTCAAGATTCTGGATGGCTTCGAGACGCTTCTCGGCGTTCTTCGTCAGGCCACCGGCATCGGGAACCATCAGGTACGCGTACGCCTGATGGTGCGAGCGGCCGACGCGGCCGCGCAGCTGATGCAGCTGCGCCAGGCCGAACTTGTCGGCGCGGTGAATGATGATCGTGTTCGCGGTCGGTACGTCGATGCCGGTTTCGATGATCGTCGTGCACAGCAGTACGTTGAAGCGCTGCTGGTAGAAGTCACGCATCACGCGCTCGAGATCGCGCTCCGGCATCTGTCCATGTGCTATTTCGATGCGTGCTTCCGGCAACAACTCGGCCAGGCGCGCACGCCGGTTGTCGATCGTCTCGACCTCGTTATGAAGGAAATACACCTGCCCGCCACGCTTCAGCTCGCGCAGCACGGCTTCGCGAATCAGCGACGGGCTCTCCTTGCGGACGAATGTCTTGATCGCCAGCCGCCGCTGCGGCGCCGTGGCAATCACCGAAAACTCGCGAATACCTTCGAGCGACATCGCCAGCGTCCGCGGAATCGGCGTGGCGGTCAGCGTCAGCACATCGACCTCGGCGCGCAACGCCTTGAGTTGCTCCTTTTGCCGCACGCCAAAGCGGTGCTCTTCGTCGATGATCACCAGTCCGAGGCGCTCGAAGTTGATCGCTTCGGTCAGAAGCCGATGCGTTCCGATCACGATATCGATCGTGCCCGCGTTGATGCCCGCCACCGACTGCGCGATTTCCTTGCTGGAGCGAAAGCGCGACAGCTCCGCGATCTGCACCGGCCATTCGGCGAACCGATCGCGAAAGGTCTGCATGTGCTGCTCGGCGAGCAGCGTCGTCGGGCACAGGACGGCAACCTGCTTGCCGTCGGCGACCGCGGCGAACGCCGCGCGCAATGCGACTTCGGTCTTGCCGAAGCCGACATCGCCGCACACCAGCCGATCCATCGGAAAGCCCGCGCTCATGTCCTTCAGCACCGCCTCGATCGCTGCCTGCTGATCGGGCGTTTCGTCGAACGGAAAGCCCTCGGCGAACGCTTCGACGTCGTGCTGCTTGAAATTGAACGCATAACCCTTGCGCGCTGATCTGAGCGCGTACAGGTTCAGCAGCTCAGCGGCGGTATCGCGCACCTGCTTCGCAGCCTTGCGTCGTGCCCGGTCCCAATCGCCGCTGCCGAGTTGATGCAAAGGTGCGGCGTCGGGATCGGCGCCCGAATAGCGGCCGATCAAATGCAGTTGCGCGACCGGCACGTACAAGGTGGTTTCGTTCGCGTACTCCAGATGCAGGAACTCGGTGGGCCCATCGCCCATGTCCATGCTCTGCAAGCCGAGGTAGCGGCCGATGCCGTGCTCGACGTGAACGACAGGATCGCCGACTCTGAGCTCCGCGAGATCGCGGATCATCGCCTCGACGTTCGACGCGCGCTCGCGCTGTCTGCCGCGCAGGCGGCGTGGGCTCACTGCGTAAAGTTCGGTTTCGGTGATAACCGCGATTCGGGGATCGCGCAGCACGAAGCCTTCATGCAACGGCGCCATGCCGAGGCCGATCGCCGCATCGGACGCCATGAACGCGTTGAAATCCGCGTTGTCGGCAAACGGCAACCGATACTCGGTCAGCATTTGCGAAATCGTTTCGCGCCGGCCGGCGGAGTCGGCGACGATCAGCACACGACCGCGCCGCGGCGGAGCGGCAAGCTCATCGACGAACGCGCGCAGCCGGCTGATCGGATCTTCGGCACGCCGTTCGACTGCGAGCAACGGCAGCGCATCGAAGCCTTCGTGTGCGCCCGTATCCGCAACGTCGGCCAACGAAATGCGCCCGTAGTCCTTCGCACGCGAGAAGAATCCCTCGGCGCTGAGAAACAAATCAGCGGGAGGCATGATCGGCCGCGTCACGTCGCGCGACAGGAATCGATAACGCTCGCTGGTCTCGTTCCAGAAGCGGACCATGGCCGCCTCGATCGGTCCATGCAGCGCCAGCACACTGCTCGCCGGCAAATAGTCGAACAGCGTGGCTGTCTGATCGAAGAACAAGGGCAGGTAATACTCGATCCCGGCCGATGCGATGCCAGTGCCGATATCTTTGTAGACGCTTGAGCGGCTCGGATCGCCTTCGATGCGCTCGCGCCAGCGACGGCGAAATGCCTGGCGCGCTGCTTCGTCGATCGGAAATTCGCGTCCGGGCAGCAAGCGCACTTCCGGCACCGGGTACAAGCCGCGTTGCGTGTCAGGATCGAACGCACGAATCGAATCGAGCTGATCGCCGAAGAGGTCCAGCCGATAGGGCAGCGCAGAGCCCATCGGAAACAGATCGATCAGTCCACCGCGAATCGCAAACTCGCCTGGCGCGACCACCTGCGAGACATGCTGATAGCCGGCGAACACCAGCTGCGCACGCAGCGGCTCGGCGTCGATCGTCTGGCCCTGCTTGAAGAAGAACGTATGGCCGGCGACGTACTGCGCGGGCGACAGCCGATACAGCGCACTGGTGGCGGAGACGACCAGCACGTCGATCCCGGAGTGCGGTTGGCTTAACTGATAGAGGGTCTCAAGACGCTCGGAAACAAGATCCTGATGCGGCGACAGCGTGTCGTAGGGAAGTGTTTCCCAGTCGGGTAACGGACGCACGGCGAGCGAGGGATCGAAGTACCGAATCTCATCGACCAGGCGCTGCGCGTCGAGGGCGTCCGCTGAAATTGCAACGACCAGCCGCTGCTGCTGGTGCGCGCCTGAGCCGCAAATTGGCTGAGCAACCAGGCGTCGCCGGAGCCCGGGGGCCGAGCAAGGGCAAAGCGGGTCCCTGCGGACGGCAAGGTCCACGATGCAGTGCCCGCCGATGCAGTCTCGGCCGTAAGCATTGAAACTTCTTCGTGCTTCAAGGAATGCGAAAAAAAATACGGCAGCCGAGCATTGACGCAAGCTGCCGAAGTCGATCGCTATTATACGAAGCGATGCATAACCCGCTTACGCGCCAGCCGTTCGTGCCCAAACACTCTTCGATATATAGCGCTGATTGCCGCCGCGGGTGCCGGGACCCGCCTGGGTCATGACGTTCCGAAGCAGTATCTGCGCCTGGGAGAGCGCACGATGCTGGAGCATTCGATCGCGGCCATGCTGGCCGATGCGCGCATCGATCGTGTCTTCGTCGTTGTGGCGCCGACGGACACCCAATGGCAATCGATGCAGTGGAACAGCGATCGCGTCGAGTTTCTCGCCGTCGGCGGCGCGTCTCGCGCGGAAAGCGTGTTAAACGCCTTGATGGCGCTCTCGAGTGGAACGCACGACGACGATCGGGTGCTGGTGCACGATGCGGCGCGTCCATGTCTGACCAGGACCGAGTTGGCGCGGTTGATCGACGAAGTCGGCACCGAGGACGGCGGCGGTCTGCTGGCGGTTCCGCTAACGGACACGTTGAAACGCACCGAGGACGGGCGCGTCGTAGAGACTGTTGATCGCGACGAATTCTGGTGCGCGCAAACGCCGCAGATGTTTCGCTTTGCATCGCTGCGAGCCGCAATGAGCGCAGCGTCGCTCAATGGCATAACCGATGAAGCAAGTGCGATCGAACGCAACGGAAACTTTCCGCGGCTCGTGCTCGGTTCGGCGACCAATATCAAAGTGACCACTGAGCAGGATCTGACACTGGCGCGAGTGATTCTCGATGCAGCGCGGTGCGCGGCATGAAGATCCGCGTCGGGCAGGGATTCGACGTGCACGCACTGGTGCCGGGCCGCCCGCTGGTACTTGGCGGCGTCGAGATTCGCCAGTGCGCGAGGACTGCTGGGCCATTCCGACGCGGACGTGCTGTTGCACGCCATCACCGATGCGATCCTGGGAGCGGCGGCGATGGGCGATATTGGGCAGTTGTTTCCCGATACCGACGCCGCCTACAAGAATGCCGACAGCCGGTTGCTGCTGCAGCACGCCGTGCAGCGGGTGCGCGACGCCGGCTGGCGCATCGAGAACATCGACGCCACCGTCATCGCCGAGCACCCTCGGATCGCGCCGCATGTTGCGGCAATGTGCCAGACGATCGCAGCGTCGTGCGACATCGCTGCAAACGCCGTCAGCGTCAAAGGCAAAACCACCGAGAAGCTGGGTTTCACCGGCCGCGGCGAAGGGATTGCCGCGATGGCGGTGGCGTTGTTGATCAGCGACTAGCCAGCGGCAGGTGCATTTCGGCGCGTAATCCGTGCGGAGCGTTGGCCGAAAGCTTGCAGATCGCCGCCGTGCATGCGTGCGACGCGTTCAACGATCGGCAGTCCGAGCCCCGCGCCGGTGCTGCCCGAGCGCGCCGCTTCGCCGCGTTCGAACGGCCGCATACAGCCGATCGATCTCGTTGGCAGCCACACCGGATCCCTGGTCGCGTCACCGATACGACGGCGCGATCTGCGCCTGAAGTCAGCGAGACCGCTAACTGGAGTTTGCCGGTGCCAGGATCGCGCCCGTAACGCACTGCATTGGTCAGCAGATTGTCGAGCGCGCGATCGAGCTCGACTGCGTAGCCGCGGATCCGCACGCCGGGAGCGAGCTTCACTTCGACGGTGGAATCCTGCGTCAACGTCGATCCGCGCACGCTGAACGGCAGCGGCGACCGCTGCGGTCAGATCAACGTCGGTGGCGGTGCCTGCGGAGCCTTGCGTGCGTAGTCGAGAAACTGCCGCACGATCGCATCCATCTGTTCGATGTCGCCGACCATTGCCGCGCGGGTGGCATCGGGTAACGGCGCGAGTTCGAGCTCGAGACGCAACCGCGACAGCGGTGTGCGCAGATCGTGCGAAATTCCAGCCAGCAACACAGCACGATCGGCGTCAAGCTTGCCCAGATCGGTCACCATCCGGTTAAAGCTCTCGTTCACCGTGCGAATCTCGATGGGCCCGGTCTCGGGAAGCGGCGCGGGGTCGCGACCGCTTCCCAATTCGGCACTCGCGCGCGACAATTGCGCCAGCGGCCGATTGATCAATCGCGTGATCAAAATCGCGCCGATGATCGACAGCATCAGCGCCACTGCCGCCCAACCGATCCATTGCGTGCCATAGGTTCGCGCAACCGGATCGCGTTCGATGAAGACCCAGTAGTCGTCGTCTGCAATCGACAGACTGACCCAAAGCCCGGCAATGCCGTTGACCTCCGAAGCGAGCCTCGTATTCGCGCCAAGCTTGGCGACAATCGCCTGTTCGATCAGCTTGATCAGCGGCCCGTCGGGAAGCGGCGTGACCTTGTCGTCGGGCTCGAGCGGATAAATTCGAACGCCTTCATTGGCAGCGAGCTCGGCCAGCAAGTCGCTGCGCACGAACGGATCGGCGTAAAGCAGCGCGGCACGTGTGATGTTGACGACGGATGTGACTTGCTGCGCGATCGTCTGCGCGCGCGGCACACGCTCGAGCACGCGATAGCTCTGCAGCCACGCCGCCAGGCTGGCAACGATCAGCAACAACACCAGCAGTAACGTGCGCCAGAACAGCGACGGCGATCGCATCAGGCGAACTACTCGGCCTCGGGATCGGGGATAAAGACGTATCCAAGTCCCCACACGGTCTGGATGTAGCGAGGCTTTGCAGGATCGGGTTCGACGAGTTTGCGCAGGCGCGAAATCTGCACGTCCAAGCTGCGGTCGAACGCTTCGTATTCCCGGCCACGCGCCATTTCCATCAGTTTCTCGCGCGACAAGGGCACGCGCGGATAACGTGCGAAAGTCTTAAGCACCGCGAACTCGCCAGTCGTCAAGTCGACCGGCTCGCCGTCCTTCGTCAACGTACGCGTTGCAAGATCAAGCACGAACTTGCCGAACGTCAGCGGCTTGATCTCATTCGCAGGCGCGCCCGGCGCATCGTCGGGGCCCCGGCGGCGCAACACCGCGGTGATGCGGGCGAGCAATTCACGTGGATTAAATGGCTTGGGTAAATAGTCGTCGGCACCCATTTCAAGACCGACGATGCGATCGACATCTTCACCCTTGGCGGTCAGCATGATGATCGGCGTCGTGTCGTTGCCGCCGCGCAGCCGTCGCATGATCGACAACCCGTCTTCGCCCGGCATCATCAAGTCGAGAATCAAGCAAGTCATACCGCTCGCGCTGCCATAGGCGGTTCATCGATTGCGCACTGTCAGCGACAAAAACCGCATAACCGTTTTCGCCCAGGTAGCGCCGCAACAGATCGCGCAGGCGCGCATCGTCGTCGACAACGAGAATTTTCGGAGGTTTGTGGCGCGTCATTAGGGACCCATTGGCGGCAGCAGGGCGCGATGCTATGGAACTTGGTACGCAAGCATGCTCGTGCAAACAAAGTGTTACAGAATTTACCCGCCCGCCACTTCACCGGTGCCGTTAATTGCCCTATCTGCGGGTCTGAAGAAATATCATGCGCACCATGTTTCGTTTGCTCTCTCGTCGCTTTTTTGCGCCTGCTTTTCGGGCTTTTGGCGCCGCCTCGTTGATGACGATGGCGACGCTGATCTGGCTGCCTGCTGAGGCCGCGTCGTCAGACGCGTTGCGTCTGACACCCGAACAGCGCCGTGACCTTTGGGAGCGGATGACACCCGAACAGCGTCAACAGTGGCGCAATGCGCGCTCTCCCGAAGAGCGTCAGGGCACCTTTCAGCGCTTCTCCCCCGAGCAGCGGCGCGAGACGTGGCAGCAATTGTCGCCGGAGCAGCGCGAGCTGATGTTACGGCGGATGACTCCGGAGCAGCGTCAGAACGTTCGCGGGCAGATGACTCCCGAGGAGCGCGAGGCGATGCGCCAAAAATTTCTTGAGCGGCAGCAGGACCGTCAGCGCAATGAGCAAAACGTGCCGCAGCGTCAGCTGTCACCGGAAGAACGGCAGCGGCTGCGCCAACAGATCGAACAGGCGCGCCGTGATCAGTATCGGCGCGGCAATGACGCCAACAAAGGAGCCGGTAAATGATGCGACGGCTCGGTGTGCTGCTTGTACTGCTGACGCTGTCATTCGGTGCCGTTGCGGCGGACCCGCAACTCGGCAATCAGGGCGCGAAGCTGCTATTGACTCGTGCCGGTTTCGCTCCCGCCGATGCCGACGTCGCGACCTACTCGACGTTGACGCACAGAGCGGCGGTCGACCGGCTGCTGGCTGGCGCGCGCACTGGCACAGTCACGCCGCCGCCGCCGTGGATCGATGAGCGGCTGATACCTCCGCGCGAGCTGCGTGCGATGAGCGATGAAGCGCGTCGAGCCGAGCTGCAGAAGCAGGTTCGCATGGGACTCGACCTTCGTGGCTGGTGGCTGCGCGAAATGGTCGCAACGCCGTCGCCGTTGACCGAGCGCATGACGCTGTTCTGGCACAACCATTTTGTCTCGGCGCAGCCGAAGGTGCGCTACACGCAACTGATGTACCGGCAGAACGCGCTTGCTGCGCAAGCATGCACTTGGACGCTTCGATGAGCTGCTGCACGCCGTGGCAAAAGACCCGGCGATGTTGATTTATCTTGACTCAGCGAGCAACCGGCGCGGCTCGCCGAATGAGAATTTCGCGCGTGAGGTGATGGAGCTCTTCACGCTCGGCGAAGGCCACTACCGCGAAGACGACGTCAAGCAGGCTGCGCGAGCGTTCACCGGTTGGAGCATCGATCTCGACTCCGGCGATTACGTGTTCAGACGCATGCTGCACGACGGAGGGGAGAAGACCGTTCTCGGCAGAACCGGCAACTTCGACGGCGATGCCGTGCTCGACATTCTGCTGGCGCAGCCGGCGTCGTCCGAATTCATCGTTCGCAAACTGTGGCGCGAGTTTGTATCGCCACAACCCGACGAAGCTCGTGTGAAAACGATCGCCGCACAGTTTCGTGCCAGCGGCTGGAACATCGCGCAACCGGTGCGCGCACTGCTGCTGCAACCCGAGGTCATTGCGCGCGACGAAGACAATGCGCTCGTCAAGTCGCCGGCGGAGCTGGTAGTAGGCCTCGTACGCCAATCGGGGGGCGAGTTAACGCAACCGGCCGCGGCAGCGGTGGCGATCGCAGGAATGGGGCAGAACCTGTTTTCGCCGCCGAACGTGCGCGGCTGGCCCGGCGCAGATGCGTGGATCAACACGCACACGCTGCTCGCGCGCAAACAATTCCTTGAACGCGCGCTCGGCGCTCCGCCTAACAGCAAGGCAAACGGTGCGTCGTCCAGCGACGATTCGATGTCGGTCTCCGATGAAGGCAGAAGATCTACCGCGGCGCCGCCTGCAGATGCTCGAGCAGTCCGTGTCGGTGCGTATCGATACCGAAGCGTGGCTCGCGCGTAGCGGGATGGCCCCCGAGCGCGTTGTGGCGCCGCGGCGCAGGACAAAACTCGAGCAAGTCGTGCTCGCAATTCCGCCGACGGCGCCCGCCCGCGAAGGATCGCTGGGCCTCGATGCGCTGCGCGCGATCGTGCTCGACCCGGCCTACCAACTGAAGTGAGGCATCGATGGATCGCCGCTCATTCCTGATCGCATCGTCGGCGCTGTTGTCATGCGCAGTGTTGCCCGCATGGGCCTCCGCCACGTCGCCGCGGCTTTTGATCCTGATCGAGCTGCGTGGCGGCAACGACGGGCTGAACACGGTGATTCCGATTGATGATGGGGCGTATTTCGATCTGCGTCCGCGGCTTGCGATCAAGCCCGATGCGGTGGCGCGATTTGAAAGTGCGCCCGCATTGCATCCGTCGCTCGCGCCGCTCGAACCGCTGTGGCGCGATCGCCAGATGGCGATTCTGCAGGGTGTCGGATATCCCGCAGCCCAATCTGTCGCACTTCCGGTCGATCGAAATCTGGGATACCGCGTCCGACAGCCAACAGTTTCTGCAAACTGGATGGCTGACTCGCACCGTCGATAAACAATCCGCGTTCGCTGTCACAGAGCGCCGACGGCGTCGTGATCGGCGCAGCCGACCTGGGCCCGCTGGCGGGCGGTGCGCGCGCCGTTGCGCTGAACGATCCGGCGCGCTTTGCACGCCAGGCGCGCTTGGCGTCCGCCGACGGTGTCACCGCGCGCGGTGCGCTCGCGCATGTATTGCGCGTCGAAAGTGACATCGTGCGGGCCGGCGCCGATGTGCGCAGCGATGTGACATTCAAGACCGAGTTTCCGCGCGGCGCGTTCGGCATCGCCGTGCAGCACGCAGCGGGAATTGCAGCGACCGGCAAAGTGCCCGTGCTGCGCCTGACGCTGTCCGGGTTTCGATACTCACCAAAATCAATTGCCGATTCATGCGAACCTATTGCGATTGGTCGCGGAATCAGTCGTTGCGCTGCGCTCGGCGCTTAGCGAGCAGGGCCTGTGGGATCGCACGTTGATACTGACGTACTCCGAATTCGGACGACGCCCGCGCGAGAATCAAAGCGGCGGTACCGACCATGGAACGGCCGGTGCTCTCTTCGCATTTGGCCCGCACGTGCGCAGTGGCGTTCATGGCGAAGCACCGTCGCTGCGCTCGCTCGACGGCGATGGCAACCTTCGGCATTCAACCGATTTCCGCCGGATTTATGCAGCGGTGCTTGAAAACTGGTGGCAATTGCCGTCGGAGCGGGTGCTGCAGCGGCGCTTCGATCCGCTCCGGTTCATCGCCTAGCGCAACATCGTCGTGGCGCGCGCCGCTAATATGCAGGCGCATGTCCGGCCGATCTTCCACCGTTCTCGCAATCGATACCGCTACCGAACTCTGTTCGGTGGCGGTGCTTCATGGCGACCGCGTTACCGAGCTCGTCGAGACGGTTGGGACACAGGCATTCGGAGCGAATACTGCCGATGATCGACGCCGCGCTGTCGAACGCGAGTTTGATGCTGGGCGATGTCGACATATTTGCCTTTGGTGCGGGTCCGGGCTCGTTTACCGGCCTGCGTATCGCGTGTGGAGTGGCGCAGGGCCTCGCCTACGGCAAGCGTAAGCAAGTCGTACCCGTCGGCAATCTGCGCGCGCTGGCGGCACGTGCATTTTCTGGCGTTGCCGAGGGCGATCTGCTGCTCGCCGCGATCGACGCCCGCATGAACGAAGCGTATTGCGCAATCTACCGTCGCGACTTGCACGTGACCGAGATTCGAGCGCCCGCCCTCGAGCGGCCGCAGGCGCTGGCACAGCTCGCAGCCGACGAGGCGATTGATATCGTGGCAGGCAATGCGCTGCTGGCGTTTTCCGATGCGTGGCCCAACGACAGGCGCTGGATCGTGTTGCCTGATGCCACGTCGTCGGCAGCGTCGATCGCGACGTTGGCGCGGCTTGACGCATCACGTGGCCTGGCCGTGGCTCCCGAGCAGGCCGCGCCGATCTACGTTCGCGATCACGTTGCACTGACGATCGAGGAGCGGCAGCAGAAGAAGGTGGCGAGTGCTGCGCCGGGCCGCTCCAGCGAGCGCAGCGTCCCGCATGCATCCGCTGCCCAGGCCGCGCGGGAACAGCAATGAGCGCGCTACCCAAATCGGACGTCGATCGCTATGCACCGATGGTCGAGGCTGATCTGCGTGAAGTGGTGGCAATCGAGGCCGACATTTATCCGTTCCCATGGACGCGCGGCAACTTTCTAGATTCGGTGCGCGCCGGTTATAGCGTGTGGGTGTTGCGGGACCGGACCGGCGCGCTGATCGCGTATTCGGTAATGACGCTGATGATCGACGAAGCTCATTTGCTCAACTTGAGCGTTGCGCGTCACTGTCAGCGCGAAGGCCTGGGGTGGCGTACGCTCGAATGGATGGCCGAAGTCGCGCGTGGCTACGGAGCGCGCACGATGCTGCTCGAAGTCAGACCGAGCAATGCCTCAGCGGTCCGGATGTACGAACGCTATGGCTTCGAAAAAATCGGCGTGCGCCGTGGCTACTACCCGCGCACAGACGGGACGTGAAGATGCACTCGTGATGCGAGTCGCGCTTTGATGATGGACACCCGGCGCGCGCGATTGTGGCAAGCGATGGGTCTCGGTCCCATTTACCGGCTGCGCAGCGTGTCGACGTTCGTGCCTGTTGCAGCCAACGTGTCGCAACCGGTCGTCGATAGAGCCGCAACCATCGGACGGCTCGAATGGAAGGAGCTGCGGCAGGAAGTCGCAAGCTGCCGCGCATGCTCTTTATGCGAGACGCGAAAGCAGACCGTTTTTGGAGTCGGCAATACGCGCGCCGACTGGATGCTGATCGGTGAAGCGCCTGGTGCCGAAGAAGATGCGCGCGGCGAACCGTTCGTGGGACAGGCCGGACGCCTGCTCGACAACATGCTCGCGAGCATCGGGATGTCGCGAGAAGGCGAGACGCCAAAGTCGGTCTATATCGCCAACGTTCTGAAGTGCCGTCCGCCCGGCAATCGCAACCCGCAGCCCGACGAAGTCGTCAAGTGCGAGCCGTTTCTCTTGCGTCAGATCGAGCTCGTTGCGCCGGCGCTGATTGTCGTGATGGGGCGGTTTGCGGCGCAGTCGCTGCTGGGTACCGACGCCAGCATTGCGAGCCTGCGCGGCAAGTCGCATCGAATCAACGTCGCCGGGCGCCAGATACCCGTGGTGGTGACGTATCACCCGGCCTATCTGCTGAGAAACCTGATCGACAAAGAGAAGAGCTGGGCCGATCTCTGCTTAGCGAGCAAGGTCCATGCCGTTCATTAGTGCGTCACTTCGCCGATCAGCGCCACCGAATCGAACTGCCGCTGGTTGTATCGGTGACGCAGCATGACCAGAAACATCGTGAGGGCAACGAACACGCCAAACAGCAGCATTACCGTCTGGATGCTGAGATTGACCCATACCAATACTGCATAGAGGCCCAGCATGATCAGGATGCTGGAGTTCTCGTTAAAGTTCTGAACCGCGATTGAATGCCCGGCCGACAGCAGTACGTGGCCGCGATGTTGCAGCAATGCGTTCATCGGCACGACGAAGTAGCCCGCCAGCAAGCCTATAAGCACGAGGATCGCGCACGCCACGAGCAGAAAATAAGTGGCGTGGAACGTTCCAAGGCGGATCGCGCCATCGGGCACGACGGCCGGCGAATAAAACGCAGCGGCAGCGACGATCACGCCCATGGCGATGCCCACCGGTAACACGTCCATCGCTTTTTTCAACGACACGGTGGCGGCTGCATAGACGGCCCCCATCGTGATGCCGACGGCGACGACGGCTTGCAGGATCGCCGCACGCGCCAGATCAAGTCCGAGAACGGTTTCTGCCCATTTCAATACGATAAATTGCAGCGTCGCCCCCGCGCCCCAGAACAGTGTTGTTACGGCGAGCGATATCTGTCCAAGCTTGTCACGCCACAGTACCGTGCAACAGTGCACAAAGCCGACAATCAGTTTCCAGGGATGCGAATGCTGCTTTGCATAGCGCGCGCCTGTATCGCCGATCAGCAGGTTGATCGCAGCAGCAAGTACGTAGATCCACACAATGACCGAGATAGCAGCCTCGGCGGGCAGATCAATGCCCATGTCAATCACCGGAACATCGTGCGCGAGAAGCCACGCAGCGACGTTCTTATCGATCAGCACGCCACCGATCAAAAATCCAATGATGATCGAAGTCACCGTCAGGCCCTCGATCCAGCCATTGGCGACCACCAGTTTTTCGGGTGGAAGCAACTCGGTCACGATGCCGTATTTGGCGGGTGAATAGGCCGCTGCGCCGAAACCGATCACGGCGTACGCGAGCAGCGGATGCACGCCGATGAACATCATGATGCAGCCGCCGATCTTGATCATGTTCGTGATGAACATGACGCGTGCTTTGGGAAACGAATCTGCAAATGCGCCGACGAACGCCGCCAGCGCAACGTAGGAAAATACGAAAAACAGCTTCAGCATCGGCGTCATCCACGCCGGGGCCTGAACATCGCGGAGCAGAGCGATCGCTGCGATCAGAAGCGCGTTGTCGGCCAGCGATGAAAAAAACTGCGCGGCCATGATGACGTAGAAGCCGCGTTTCATGGCGCGACCGGCTGGTGCTGTGGCAACAAGCGAACCGTCTCCCTAAAAAGTTGTGCGCTTGGTGTCGTGATTGATGCGGCGCTTTTTCCGGCTTATATCACGCACATACGCTCGACCGATGACACGCCGCACTATGCTATTGAGCGCCAATTGTTTATTTGATTCCAATGCCACGCCCGATTTCTGCCGTGATCGACTTGTCAGCGATGCGCCGCAATCTCGCGCTGGCGCGCCGGCACGCGCGCGGAAGGTCAATCTGGGCTGTCGTCAAGGCAAATGCCTATGGACATGGCCTGCTGCGTGCTGCACGCGCCTTCGCCGACGCCGACGGCCTTGCGTTGCTCGATCTCGATGAGGCGCAGCGCGCACGCGATGCGGGTTGGTCGCGGCCGATTCTGCTTCTCGAAGGATGCTTCGAGGTAGGCGACCTGCAATCAGCCTCGGCGCTGAAGTTGACGGTGGTCGTGCACGAAGCCTGGCAGATCGACATGCTCGAGCATGCGCAGCTGGCGCCGCCGATCGATGTGTATCTGAAAATCAATACGGGAATGAATCGGCTTGGATTTGATTCAGGGCAGGCGGGTGCTGCCTACGCGCGGCTGAAGGCATGCGCAAGCGTCGGCCGATTGACGCTGATGATTCATTTTGCCAACGCGGATCGCGCGGCAGGCGCGAGCGGCCCCGCCGAGGTGGCCGAGCAGCTGAATGCGCTGCAAAGTGTCGCGGCCGACTGGCCCGAGCCGCGCAGCTTTGCCAACTCGGCGGCGCTTTTCCTGCGGCCCGAAGTACAGGGCGACTCGGTGCGGCCCGGCATCGCGCTGTATGGTGCAGCCACCGATGAGTCACACACCGCTGCGCAGCTTGAGGTCGTGCCGGCAATGACGGTGAACTCACGATTGATCGCGGTACAGAACCTGAGTGCAGGGCAAGCGGTCGGCTACGGATCAAGGTTCCTGACACGGCGCGCGACTCGCATCGGCGTCGTTGCGTTCGGCTATGCAGATGGTTATCCCCGCTGCGCACCGGATGGAACGCCGGTGCTGATTGACGGTGTTCGCGTGCCGATTGCGGGTCGTGTGTCGATGGACATGATCACCGTCGACTTGACCTCGGCTCCGGGCGCCTCTGTCGGCAGTCACGTCGAGCTCTGGGGCAAGAACCTTCCGATCGATGAGGTCGCCAATCTGTGCGGCACCGTTGGCTACGAGCTGATGTGCGGACTGGCCCCGCGCGTGCCGGTCACCGAGATCAATAACTGACGCGATGGCAAAGGCCAAAACACAGTTTGTCTGCGCCGATTGCGGAGGCGCCAGCTTGAAGTGGCAGGGGCAGTGTCCGCATTGCAATGCGTGGAACTCGCTGTCGGAAGCGCGCGTTGAGACACCGGCCGAGCATCGGTACGGCGCGCTGGTTTCGAGTGCACCGACGCAATCGCTGGGCGACGTTCAGGCGCGCGAGATGCCTCGTATTGCATCGGGCATCGACGAGTTCGATCGGGTGTTGGGCGGTGGCTTCGTCGAAGGCGGGGTGGTGTTGATCGGTGGTGATCCTGGCATCGGAAAATCGACGCTCCTGCTGCAGTCGCTCGCAGCGTTGTCGGCGACATCTGCCGTGCTTTACGTCAGCGGCGAAGAATCGGCCGCGCAGGTCGCATTGCGTGCGCGGCGCCTAGGGGTGGAAGCCGCGCGCGTCAGGCTGCTGTCGGAAATCTCGCTTGAGCGCATTGTCGCCGGCGTCGCCGCTGAGAAGCCTTCGCTTCTGGTGATCGATTCGATTCAGACGCTCTACTCGGAGCAGTTGCAATCGGCGCCGGGATCGGTGGCGCAGGTGCGCGAGTGCGCAGCGCAGCTGACGCGGCTCGCGAAGCAATCGGGCCTGACGCTGATCATGATCGGTCACGTGACGAAGGACGGCTCACTGGCCGGGCCGCGCGTGCTCGAACACATGGTTGACACGGTGCTGTACTTCGAAGGCGAGTCGCACTCTTCGTTCCGCCTGATTCGCGCGTTCAAGAATCGCTTTGGCGCGGTCAACGAGCTCGGCGTGTTCGCGATGACTGATCGCGGGCTCAAAGGGGTTGCCAATCCATCGGCCCTGTTCCTGTCCAAGCACGATGTTCAGGTTGCGGGCTCGTGCGTGATGGCCACGCAGGAAGGCACCCGACCATTGCTGGTCGAGATTCAGGCGCTGGTCGACGCCGCGCACGTGCCGAATCCGCGCCGCCTCTCGGTGGGCTTGGATCAGCAACGGTTGGCGATGCTGCTGGCGGTGCTGCACCGGCACGCGGGCATCGCGGCGTTTGACCAGGATGTATTCGTCAATGCGGTCGGCGGCGTGCGGATCGGCGAGCCTGCGTCGGACCTGGCGGTGCTGCTGGCGGTGGTTTCATCGATGCGCGACAAGCCGCTGCCGCGCGGGCTGGTTGTGTTCGGCGAAGTCGGTCTGGCAGGCGAAGTCAGACCCGCGCCGCGCGGGCAGGAGCGTCTGCGCGAAGCCGCCAAGCTCGGCTTTTCGATGGCGCTGATACCGAAAGCCAATTCGCCGAAGCAATCGATCGAAGGATTGGAGGTCATTGCGATCGACCGGGTGGAACACGCGCTGGCACGCGTCCGTTAGCGCTCGCGGGTGAGCCGCACTGCTGATCGCATTCGGCGCGCCACCGCTTACCGATCTGCAGCTTGTGCGCTCGACGGACATTGCAGCGCCGAGCGTGGTCGGTCAGGATTGCCTTCGATCGCTGCGCGTGCGGCGGCTCGTCCGCTGCGCACCGCTGTCTCCAGCGTCGACGGATATTCGGACTCCGTCCAGTCACCGGCGAGCGTGAATCCAGGCCATGGTGTTTGATTTGCAGGACGCTGCAAACTCACGACGGCAGCGAGCGTTGCGCGCCGCTCGGCAATCGCGCGCGTATCCAGTGGCAGCGGCAGTCACAGGTCTTCTGTCAGCTGCTGCGCCACTGCGTGACTGACGTCTTCGAGCGACTCGGCTTCGTGCGGGCCGCTCGAACTGATCACCGCAGCGAGGACGCCTCGATTGCGCGAATCCAGCGCGCCACGATCGAAGATCCACTGCGCGTAACGGCGCTTTGCAGGATCGTCGAGCAGCGCAGTGAAGCCGCGTGAAACATGAACCGGATGCCGATACTTTAGATAGACGGTGTAGATCGGCTCGTGCTCAAAGCGTGCGATCGTCTGATAGACGGCGTTGAATGTGTCGCTGTGACCTACGACGTGTTCGAGATGGGTTGGCGCCGCTGCGTAGACCACGACGTCAGCCTCGATCGACCGATCGGGCTCATTGCGCAGCTGCAATCGAAAGCGGCGGCTGCGGTCGATCCGCTCGATTCGCTCGACTCGGGCGTCGCGCCGTACGTGACCGCCGCGCTCCACGATATAGCGTTCGACCGCTTCGGGAAGCAGCGCCGACAGATCGGCACGCGGCACCCACAGTTCGCTCGCACCGGAGCCGGCCGCTGCGAGCGAGTCGCGCAACACGCTGGCAAATATTTGCGCCGAAGCGCGCTCGAGCGGCGTGTTCATTACGGCGAGCGCCAGCGGACGCCACACGCGTCGAATCAGCTGCGGCGTCTGCCGGCACCGATGCAGCCACTCGATGACGCTGCAATCGCTGCCGACGTTCCAGCGCTGCGCACTCATCGCACGCATCAGTCGGGTGATTGCCAAGCGATCGGAGACACCGAGCCCGCGTGCGCCGAGCACCGCTGTGGTCAGGTGCCACGGTGGCGGCAGACGCGACGCCTGCAGACGGAATCCGTCGGGGTAGCGGAGCTCGAACGGGCGTCGCTCGATCACATCGGCAACGTCAACGCTCAGTTGTCGAAAAAGAGCCGTCGTCTCGGCATACGCGCCCAGCAACAAGTGCTGACCGTTGTCGAGGATGTGTCGCTGTCCACCCAGCTCGAGTGCCAGGCGCCGCGCGCGACCACCGAGCTCCTCGCTTGCTTCGAGCAGCATGACCGCGATGCCGTGCGCCGCCAGCTCGGACGCCGCCGCGCACCCGGCCCAACCTGCGCCTACGACTGCAGCCGTTCGCTGTGTGCTCAACTGAACACCCAGGTGCGCCAGGCGAGCCAAAGCTTGCGCAACGGTGTCAGTGCGATGCGCTGGTGCAGAACCTGAAAGTTTTCACGCTCGATCTCGGTCAGCAACGCCGAATAGATCGCTCCCATCATCAGGCCGGCCCGCTGCGCCTTGCGATCGATTTCCGGAAGCCGCGCCAGCGCGTCCTGATACACGGCGCGGGCGCGCTCTGCCTGCAGGCGCATCAGGGGTACGAAGCCTTCGACAGCGCGCGCAGCGAGCACATCGGATACTTTGACATCGAAGCGCTGCATCTCGTCGAGCGGAAGGTAAATCCGCCCGCGCCGCGCGTCGTCTCCAACGTCGCGAATGATGTTGATCAACTGCAAGGCGAGTCCGAGACGAGCCGCGTATTCAAGTGTGCGCGGATCACGGTACCCAAAAATCGACGCTGACATCTCGCCAACGACGCCAGCCACCAGATGCGCATAGCGCTGCAGGGCCGCGTAGTCGAGAAAGCGGTTCTGCCGCAGGTCGACCTGCATGCCGTCGAGCACAGCAGTCAGCCGCTGTTCGGAAATTCCGAAATCACTGCCGATGAACGGTTTCAGTGCACGGGTGACGGGGTGGCTTGGATGGCCTGCGAATAGCTGCGCGATCTCGGTGCGCCACCAGGCCAACGTCGCTTCGGCCGCGGAGGCATCGCTGACCTCATCGACCACGTCATCGACTTCGCGGCAGTAGGCGTACACGGCCGTGATCGCACGGCGCCGCTCAGGCGGCAAGAATAGAAAAGAATAGTAAAAGCTGGATCCGCTGCCGGCTGCTTTTTGCTGGCAGTACTCGTCGGGCGTCATCGCGCTATCCGGGCCAGCAAAAAGCAGTGCGGCGCTTGGGCGCCGCGGCTGCTTCAAGGAAGCGCGAAGCGCGACCGCGCTTCGCAGGCTGGCAGTACTCGTCAGGCGTCATCGCGCTATCCGGGGCCAGCAAAAAGCAGTGCGGCGCTTGGGCGCCGCGGCTGCTTCAAGGAAGCGCGAAGCGCGACCGCGCTTCGCAGGCTGGCAGTACTCGTCGGGCGTCATGCCGGCAGCGGTTGCAGTGCGCGCCAGCCCATCAACGTCCAGTCGCGCGCCGACAAGGTCGGTCGATGCGAGAACACATCGCCGTTGACGGCGTCGATCCGCTCGAGAATGCGGAGCCCGCCTTGCACCACGAGGCGCAGCTCGACTCCGATCCTGCCGCCGAGCTCGCGAGCCAGCGGGGCGCCGCTCTGCAAGAGTTCGCGCGTGCGCTGGACTTCGAATGCCATCAGGTTCCGCCAACGCTCGTTGACTTCGCCGCGCGCGATCTGCGCTTCGCTGACGCCGAACTGGGTCAGATCCCGCTGTGGCAGGTACACGCGCCCTTTGCGCCAATCGACCGCAATGTCCTGCCAGAAGTTTGCGAGCTGCAACCCGGTGCAGATGGCATCCGAGTGCTGCAGCAGCGTTGCGTCGCTGCGCGCAAACAGATGCAGCAGCAGGCGTCCGATCGGATTTGCCGAGCGCCTGCAGTAGTCGATCAAGACCTCGAACGAGTCGTAGCGCCCCGTCACCACGTCCTGCGAGAACGCCGACAACAGATCGAAGAAAAGCGGCAGCGGCAGCTGGTGCTCTTTAATCGCAGCAGCCAGATCCTGCCACTCACTCGAGCGGCCGTCGGCGATTGCTCGCAGCTGTTCTCGCATCGCGTCGAGCGCCGCCAGGCGCTCTTCCGGCGCAGCGTCGCCTTCGTCTGCGAGATCATCGGCGGTACGCGCAAAGCGATAAATCGCGTGCACTGCGGGCCGCAGCTTTGCCGGCATCAGCCACGAGGCAACCGGAAAGTTTTCATAGTGACCCACACTCATGCGTTGAAGCTATCACAGCTCGTTGCGTGACTGAGCTGCTGCGACGCTTCCGTTAGAATCGCGCCGTTTTCGAAGTCGCGGGCGATAGCGACATCGGCATTGCGCCGCGAAGGTGGCGAAATTGGTAGACGCACCAGGTTTAGGTCCTGACGCCTTCACCGGCGTGGGGGTTCGAGTCCCCCCCTTCGCACCACGGATCAATTCATTCGATTGAAAATGCAACAGACCATACAGTCCCTTAGCGCGCTTGAGCGCCGTGTCGATCTGACCGTTCCGGCAGCGACGATCGAACAGGAAGTGAAGACGCGGCTCGCCAAGCTGGCGCGCGGTATGAAGATGCCCGGTTTTCGCCCGGGCAAGGTTCCGATCAAGATGGTCGAGCAGACGTATGGGGCGCAGGTACAGGCCGAGGTGCTGAACGACAAGGTCGGCGAAGCGTTCAACTCCGCGGTAGCGGCTGGCAAATTAAAAGTCGCAGGGCAACCGCGCCTTGAGGCACGCGCTGTCGCGGACGGTGAGAACGAGTCGGCCGATGGCAATAAGGACCTGACGTTTTCAGCAACGTTCGAGATCTATCCGGACATCAGCGTGGGCGACTTGTCCGGCGCCGAAGTACAGCGCGCCACCTGTCCCGTCGGCGAAGCGGAAATCGAGCGCACTTTGCACATCATGCGGAAGCAGCGCGCGACTTTCGAAGATGTGCAGCGCGCAGCACAGGATGAAGATGCGGTCACAATCGACTTCAAAGGCACGCATGCCGAGGGCGAGAACGCGGGGCAGCCATTCGAAGGTGGGCAAGCCAGCGATTTCAAGTTCACGGTGGGCGAGGGGCGCATGCTGCCGGAGTTTGAAGCAGCGGTGCGTGGAATGACGCCCGGGCAAAGCAAGACGTTCGCGCTGACGTTTCCCTCCAATTACGGAGCACAGCAGATGGCCGGCAAGGCCGTCAATTTCGAAGTGACGGTCAAACAGGTGCAACAGCCGGTGTTGGCACCGATCGATGCCGACTTTGCGCGCTCGCTGGGCGTGGCCGACGGAGATGTCGCCAAAATGCGAAGTGAGATCAAGAACAATCTCGGGCGTGAAGTCGCGTCGCGTCTGAAAGCTCGCATCAAGGACCAGGCGATGGCTGCACTCCTGGGGACGAGTACGTTCGATGTTCCGAAGTCGCTGGTTGAGTCCGAAAAACAACGGCTTGCCGAAGGTGCTCGCAGTGATCTGATCGCGCGCGGAATGGCGCCCAAGGATGCGCCGTTGCCGCTCGACTTGTTTGCGCCCGAGGCAGAACGCCGCGTGCGCCTGGGGTTGTTGCTGGGCGAAGTGGTGCGCGCCAATAATCTGCAAACGAGGCCCGATCAGATCCGCAAGCTGGTTGAGGAGATTGCGCAGAGCTATGAAAAGCCGCAGGATGTGATTAACTGGTACCTGTCGGATCGCAAGCGCCTGGCGGACCTTGAAACCGTTGCGCTTGAGGACAATGTGACGAATTGGGTGTTACAGCGCGCGAAGGTTGTCGACACGCCGATCGAGTTTGACGAGTTGATGGGGCACAAAGGGAAATGAGGTATCCGGTCATGAGCACAACGCAGATGAGCACCGCCATGGAGCCGCAGGGCCTCGGCATGGTGCCGATCGTCATCGAACAAAGCGGACGCGGCGAGCGCGCTTACGACATCTATTCGCGCCTGCTGCGCGACCGTGTCGTGTTCATCGTCGGACCGATCACGGAGCAAACCGCTAACCTGGTGGTCGCGCAACTCTTATTTCTCGAGTCGGAGAATCCGGATAAGGACATCTCTCTCTATATCAACTCGCCCGGAGGATCGGTGAGCGCGGGGTTTGCAATTTTCGACACGATGCAATTCGTCAAGCCCGACGTTTCATCGATCTGCATCGGCGTGGCGGCCAGCATGGGATCTTTCTTGCTTGCTGCCGGGGCCAAGGGCAAGCGCTACTCGCTGCCGAACTCGCGCATCATGATTCATCAGCCGATGGGTGGGGTTCAGGGCCAGGCGGCGGATATCGAGATCCACGCCAAGGAAATTCTGTACCTGCGCGAGCGGCTGAACAAGATTCTGGCGGAGCGGACCGGCCAACCGGTCGAGAAGATTGCCAAAGACACCGATCGGGACAACTTCATGTCGGCCGACGATGCCGTAAAGTACGGGCTGATCGACAAGATTTTCGTCAGCCGAAGCGAGCAACCGTAAAGCGCGAGCGCTGGGAGTTTTGGCAGTTATATGTCGGACAAAAAAGGCTCGAGCGAAAAACTTCTGTACTGCTCGTTTTGCGGCAAGAGTCAGCATGAGGTCAAAAAGCTGATTGCCGGACCGTCTGTATTCATCTGCGACGAGTGCATCGACCTTTGTAACGACATCATCCGCGACGAGACGACGACGGAAGCCGGCTCGGGCGCGATCAAGTCCGATCTACCGACGCCGCGCGAGATCGGCACCATTCTCGACCAGTACGTGATCGGTCAGGACAAGGCGAAGCGAATCCTGTCGGTCGCGGTTTATAACCATTACAAGCGGTTGAAGCACATGGGCTCGAAGGACGACATCGAGCTCGCCAAGAGCAATATCCTTCTGATCGGCCCGACCGGCTCGGGCAAAACGCTGCTGGCGCAGACGCTGGCTCGACTTCTGAACGTTCCGTTCGTGATTGCGGACGCGACGACGCTGACCGAAGCGGGTTATGTCGGCGAGGACGTCGAGAACATCATTCAGAAGCTGCTGCAGAACTGCAACTACGAAGTTGAAAAAGCGCAGCGTGGCATTGTCTACATCGACGAGATCGACAAGATTTCGCGCAAGAGCGACAACCCTTCGATCACCCGGGACGTGTCAGGCGAGGGTGTGCAGCAGGCGTTACTGAAGCTGGTGGAAGGCACGATCGCTTCGGTACCTCCGCAAGGCGGTCGCAAGCATCCGAACCAGGACTTCGTGCAGATCGACACGACGAATATTCTGTTCATCTGCGGCGGCGCTTTTGACGGGCTCGAGAAGATCATTCGCAACCGCTCCGAGAAGAGCGGGATTGGCTTTTCTGCCAGCGTGACGAGCCAAAGCGACCGCGCGGTCGGCGAGTTGCTGCGCGACGTCGAGCCGGAGGACCTGATCAAGTTCGGGCTGATTCCCGAGTTGGTCGGTCGCCTGCCGGTGATCGCGACCCTCGACGAGCTCAGCGAGGAAGCGCTGGTGGAAATCCTGGTCGAGCCCAAGAATGCGCTGATCAAGCAATTTCACCGGCTGTTCCAGATGGAAAGCGTCGAGCTCGAGATCCGCAACGACGGCCTCAAGGCGATCGCGCGCAAGGCGCTGAAGCGAAAAACGGGCGCGCGCGGGCTCCGGTCGATCGTCGAGAGCATCCTGCTCGACGTGATGTACGACTTGCCGAGCACGAAGAACGTCATCAAGGTCGTCGTCGACGACAACACGATCACCGGCGGAAAGCCGCTGCTGATCTACTCCGATCAGCCCAAAGTTGCCAGCGCGCCTCGCTGATCGTTGGCCGCGATCAGCACGGTTTCTCCGTCGTTATCAGACCTGCGGCGAAGGCCGTCTGCGTGCTAGATTGGGTTTGCCTGTATTCCTTCTGCCCTTGCATTCACCCTGCATGGGCGCATATGGCATTTAAAGTCACATGAGGGGAACGACTCGAATGACAACCCAGATTCTTCCGCCGGAAACCACAACGCTGCCATTGCTGCCACTGCGCGATGTCGTTGTTTTCCCGCATATGGTCATTCCACTGTTCGTCGGCCGCCCGAAGTCGATCAAGGCGCTCGAAGCTGCGATGGAGGCGGGCAAAAGCATCATGCTGGTCGCGCAGAAGAACGCGGCGAAAGATGAACCCGAGGCCGAGGATATCTACGAGATCGGCTGTGTAGCGAACATCCTGCAGATGCTGAAGCTGCCCGACGGCACGGTGAAGGTGCTGGTCGAAGGCGCGCAGCGGGCAAGAATCGAGCGCATCGTTGACGGCCCGGCGCATTTCACTGCCGATGTCCTGCCGATCGTGCCCGATCACCAGTCGACGGCTGAATCCGAGGCGCTTCGCCGCGCGATCGTCACGCAGTTCGATCAGTACGTAAAGCTGAACAAGAAGATCCCCGCCGAGATCCTGACGTCGATCGCCGGGATCGACGAAGCCGGCCGCCTGGCCGACACAATCGCGGCGCATCTGCCGCTGAAGCTCGAGCAGAAGCAGAAAGTGCTCGAAATGTTCGGCATCAACGAGCGGCTTGAGCATTTGCTCGCGCAGCTGGAAGCCGAGATCGACATCCTGCAGGTCGAAAAGCGCATCCGTGGCCGCGTCAAGCGGCAGATGGAGAAAAGCCAGCGCGAGTACTACCTGAACGAGCAGGTCAAGGCGATCCAGAAAGAGCTCGGAGAAGGCGAAGAGGGCGCCGACCTCGAAGAGCTGGAGAAGAAAATCAAGGCCGCTCGTATGCCGAAAGCTGCGCGCGAAAAAGCCACGTCCGAATTGAAGAAGCTGAAGCTGATGTCACCGATGTCGGCGGAGGCGACTGTCGTGCGCAACTACCTTGACACGCTGATCGGCCTGCCGTGGAAAAAGCGCAGTCGGATCAACAATGATCTGGGCAACGCCGAGAAGGTGTTGAACGACGACCACTACGGGCTCGAGAAGGTGAAGGACCGCATTCTCGAGTACCTCGCCGTGCAGCAGCGGGTCGACAAGCTCAAAGCACCAATCCTGTGCCTGGTCGGCCCTCCGGGCGTCGGCAAGACTTCGCTCGGGCAGTCGGTCGCGCGCGCAACGAATCGCAAGTTCATTCGCATGGCGCTCGGCGGAGTCCGTGACGAGGCCGAGATTCGCGGCCATCGCCGGACGTATATCGGGTCGATGCCCGGAAAGATCCTTCAGAGCCTCGGCAAGGCGGGCGTGCGCAATCCGCTGTTCCTGCTCGATGAAGTCGACAAAATGGGCATGGACTTTCGCGGCGATCCGGCGTCCGCGTTGCTCGAAGTACTCGATCCCGAGCAGAACCATACGTTTCAGGATCATTACGTCGAGGTCGATTTCGATCTGTCCGACGTGATGTTCGTTGCCACCAGCAACACGATGAACATTCCGCCGGCGCTGCTCGACCGGATGGAAGTGATCCGCTTGTCGGGTTACACGGAAGAGGAAAAAGTACACATCGCCTTGCAGCATCTGCTGCCGAAGCAGATGAAGACCAACGGACTCAAAAGCGGCGAGCTGTCGATTGCCGAAAGCGCGATTCGCGACATTATTCGTTATTACACGCGCGAGGCCGGCGTTCGCTCGCTCGAGCGCGAGATCAGCAAGATCTGCCGGAAGGTGGTCAAACAGCTGCTGCTGAAAAAGCAAGACAAGCGAGTGCAAGTGACGGCGCGCAATCTTGGACAAATTCCTCGGCGTGCGGCGTTATGCGTTCGGCGTGGCCGAAAAAGAAAATCAGGTCGGGCAGGTCACCGGCCTGGCGTGGACCGAAGTCGGCGGCGATCTGCTGACGATCGAGGTCGCGACGATGCCAGGCAAAGCGAACGTGCATCGCACGGGCTCACTCGGCGACGTGATGAAGGAATCGGTCGAAGCGGCCCGTTCGGTGATGCGCGCCCGCGCGCGTCGGCTAGGTATTCGTGACGAGGTCTTCGAGAAAACCGACATTCACGTGCATTTTCCCGAAGGCGCGACACCGAAAGATGGACCGTCGGCCGGAATCGCCATCACGACCGCGCTGATTTCGGCGGTCAGTGGCATCCCGGTGCGTGCTGATGTCGCGATGACAGGCGAGATCACGCTGCGCGGTGAAGTACTGGCTATCGGCGGCCTGAAGGAAAAACTGCTCGCGGCCCATCAGAGGCGGCATCAAGACGGTGCTGATTCCCGAGGAGAACGTCAAAGATCTGGCGGAGATTCCGGATAACGTCAAGAATCGACTTGAGATCATTCCCGTCAAGTGGATCGACAAAGTCCTTGATGTTGCACTCGAGCGTCGCCCGGTTCCGCTGACCGACGATGAAGTCGCGGCAGCGCCGGCTAAACCGCCGGAGCCTCCGGCCGTCGGCTGAAGTAGTCAAGCACTAGCGAACTCAGGAGTTGCCGGCGCGCTTTGCAGCGCGCCGGCAACTGATTCTTTCGCTTTTTGCTGTTTTCCTTTTCTTCTTCTTGACACTGCTACATCGTCGCGGTTGAATAGCTGTTCAACGCTTCAACCACATTCCCATCAATTTCGGTCCGCGCCGCAGATAACAAAAGCTGTGAACAAATGCAATATGCAGTGCGACGCGCGACCGCAATAAAAGCGACATCAGATTACGGGGGTGCATAAGTGAACAAGACCGAATTGATCGACCATATCGCCAAACAAGCGGATATTTCAAAAGCAGCGGCGGGTCGAGCGCTTGAAGCGATTGTCGCCGGCATACGCGGCAGCTTGAAGCGAGGAAACTCGGTGACACTGGTCGGCTTCGGTACGTTTATTGTCAGTAAGCGCGCGGCACGTACAGGGCGCAATCCTCGCACCAACGAAGAAATCAGGATCAAGGCAGCGAAAGTCCCGAAGTTCCGCCCGGGCAAGGCGCTGAAAGATTCGCTAAACTGACTCGCTTCCGGAGTTGATTGCTAAGCGATCGCGTGGCAGGCGTTAGAGGCCACGGCGATTTGGGTGCTTAGCTCAGTTGGTAGAGCGGCGCCCTTACAAGGCGTAGGTCGGGAGTTCGAGCCTCTCAGCACCCACCAAAGATTGGCGACGGAACCGACATCAGGAGTGGTAGTTCAGTCGGTTAGAATACCGGCCTGTCACGCCGGGGGTCGCGGGTTCGAGTCCCGTCCACTCCGCCACACAACTGAAAAAGGCGAACGCAAGTTCGCCTTTTTTGCTTTGCAGACGTTTAGGACCACTTGTCATGTTTGATTTCGTCCGCTCGCATCGCAGCTGGATGATGCTCTTCATCCTGGTGCTGATTTTGCCGTCCTTTGTTTTTTTCGGTATCCAGGGATACAACAGCTACGTCGACAAGGACGGTGCCCTGGCCACGGTCGACGGTGCGCCCATCTCGCAACAAGAGTACGACGTTGCGCTGCGCGACCGGATCGAGCGCCTGCAGCCAAGGCCTCGGCGCCAATTTCGATCCGAAGCTCCTGGAAACTCCGGAAGCTCGAGCCGCCGTACTCGATCAGTTGGTGCTTGATCGCGCGCTTGCGAACGAGGCGAACAAATCGAACGTCGTGGTTACCGTCGATCGGCTGCGTGAATTCATTGCGAATATTCCCGCGTTTCAACAGGACGGCAAGTTCAGCTACGACCGTTATAAGGCGTTTCTAGCGTCGCGCGGCCAGAGCGAAGCGGCGTTCGAGCAGAGCCTGCGCAACGACCTGCGCAAGCAGACTTTCGTTCAGGCCGTCGTGGAGTCGGCGATGACTGCCGAAGCAGGTGATCGAGCGCATCGAGCGCATCCTGGTGGAGCAACGCGAAATTCGAGAGCTTCGCTTTCCGGCCGAGCAGTTCGCGTCCAAAGCTTGCCGTTACGGATGCGCATGATCGGCGAGTACTACCAGGCAAACCGCACGCAATTCGAGATTCCTGAGAGCGTGCGAGTCGAGTATGTCGTGCTGTCGCCGGAAACGATCAGCGGTAACGTGACCATTACGGAAGAGGCGGCGAAGAACTACTACGACCAAAACAAGGCACGCTACGGCACCGACGAACAGCGGCGGGCAAGCCACATTCTGATCGCCGCCGAAGGGCCCGATAAAGCCGCCGCGCGCAAGAAAGCCGAAGAGATTCTCGCGAGAGTCAAAGCGGCGCCGAACGATTTGCGAAGCTTGCGCGAGAGAGCTCGAAAGATCCAGGCTCTGCGGCGCAGGGCGGTGATCTGGGGTTCTTCGGACGCGGCATGATGGTCAAGCCATTCGAGGAAACGGTTTATCGGCTGAAGAACGGCGAAATCAGCGATATCGTGGAGACCGATTTTGGGTTTCACATCATCCAGGTGACGGAAATCAAACCGGCGCAGGCCAAACCTTTTGCCGAAGTACGCTCCGATATCGAGCGCGAATTGAAAAACCAACAGGCCCAGAAAAATTTCACCGAGGCGGCGGACCAGTTCACCAATCTGGTGTATGAGCAGGCAGACTCGCTGCAGCCCGCGGCGCAAAAATTGAACTTGAAAGTACTGAGCCGCGATAACCTGACGCGACGGGGCTTGCCGCCGCATCTCGGGCCGCGGCTAGTCGAGGCGATTTTTGCCGAGGACGCGCTGAAGAATCGGCGCAACACGCAGGCGATCGAAGTTGCGCCGAGTACGTTGGTATCGGCACGCGTGCTCGATCACCGGCCCGCATCCGTCCAACCGCTGGAAAAAGTCACGCCGGAGATTCGCCAGTTGCTGGAACGTCGCGAAGCGGTTCGGCTCGCACGAGAGGCCGGAGAGCAGCGTCTGGCGGCCCTGCGCAAGGAGCCGAGTGATGCGGGCTTTCTCCGCCGCCGAAGATCGTATCACGCCGTCAGCCGCAAGACATGCCGGCCGATGCACTGAATGAGGTGCTGCGGATTCCAGCGGACAAGCTTCCGCAATACATCGGCACCGAGGTCGGTACCGATTTCCGCAATGCCAGCAACGCGGGTTACGTCATCGTCAAGGTAATTTCATCCAAAGCCGGCGGAAGCAATCCCGCCGGCGCAACGCGACGCGCAGGCGCGCGCCATCACTCAGCAGGCCGCCGCCGCCGCCGAATTAACGTACGCGGAAGGTTTGAAAGCGCGGCATGACGTCAAGATCCTGCGCACAGACCTGCAACGCAAACCGGACGAAAAGCCGGCCGCTAAAGAAGCGTCTGTACAAAGTCGGGCGAGGCGAAATCAGGCGAGGGCAAGTAGGCCGTAACTTCGGTCTGCGCAGGGCCCGTGCGGCAGCTCGGTAGTCTTCGATTGCATCGCTTTCGATGCGCACGACGTCGGCACTGGCCGCGTGCTCGAAATTTCGATCGATCGATTTCAGATACGCAGGGTCGTAGTGCTCAACCAGGAGCTGCTCGACCACACCATCCCAATTGTCGTCGCGGGCAAGCGCTTTCCACTGCGCAATCTTCTGACGCCCATGTAATGCCGACAGGCAGTCGAGCTGGGCGTCCAGTGCATTGGGATCGCGCTCGAAATGTTGGTACTCGCCACGCAACAAACGGATTCGTGCGTGCAACGGAACCTCGAGACGCACGCACTCCGACGAACGCATCAGTTTCAACAGACGCGTCCGGAATCCGTAGCTCTCCGATTTTTCGGCTTTCGGACTCGACGAAGACAACGCGCGTCGGGTCGAACGAGCGAAGCGCTGACCAGAGGCGGGTTTCAAACATCTTTTGCGACGGCTGCGGGTGTGTGGGTAGTCCTCCGAGCACTGAACCGCGATGGTGAGCGAGTGCCTCAAGATCCAGCACTTGCGCCCCCTGGACGATGAGCTCCTGCAGCAAGCGGCTTTTGCCGCTGCCCGTTGTTCCGCAGATGACACGCAACGACAAACATCGCGGGCAAAGTGGCCAGATCAGTCACGATGCTTCGTCGGGACGCGCGATAGCCGCCTTCAAGTTGACGCGCCTGCCAGCCGACACATCGGAGAATGTGCGTCATCGCACCGCTGCGGTTGCCACCGCGCCAGCAGTAAACGAGCGGCCGCCATGTCTTCGGCATCGAGTGAAACAGAGTTTCCAGATGCAGCGCGATATTGCGCGAGACGTACGCAGCGCCGCGACGGCGCGCCTCGAACGAAGACTGCTGGCGATCCATCGTTCCCACTTCGACGCGCTCGGTGTTGGTGAGTACCGGGCAACTGATCGCGCCGGGCATGTGATCGATCGCGAATTCATCCTCGGTGCGAACGTCGATCAGCGAATCGAACTGCGACAGTTGAATCAACGCATCCGAAGCCGAGATCACGCTGCGATCGGCCGTATTCCATGCGCCGGTCAGTCATTGCCCGGCCTTGACCGACGACTTTGGTGAAGCTTTCGTTGAACCTTGCGTCACGATCATCGGCTCAAGTACCGGCCAAACCGTTTGCAGAATTCGGCTCTGCGCCTGTGCGCTCGGATGAATCCGGTCGGCCTGAAAAAAATCCGCCGAATCCGGTAAAGCCTTCGAGCAGAAACGGTACGAGCGCGGTGTTGTGTTCCTTGGAGACGTTTGCGAACGCGTCGTAAAAGCGCTCGGTGTATTCGCGTCCGTAGTTCGGCTGGTATTCGAATTCCGGCCACCACGACGCGCGCTCCCGCTGCCTGGCTGGCGCGAACCATCGCTGCCCAGATTGTCTTGCATGCGAGCCACCGGCAATCCGCGCAACCCGTCGTTGCCTCCGAGCTCGATGATGACGATCGACGGTCGATGCTGCTTCAGCAGCGCGGGCAATCGTGCGCGTCCCACCGCTGGTGGTGTCACCGCTGATGCTGGCATTGACGACCGTATAATTCGATCCGTTTTGCTGCAGTCGGTTTGCCAGTAGCTGCACCCACCCTTGGCCACGCTGTAATCCGTATTCCGCCGACAGGCTGTCGCCGAGCACGAGGATCACCGGGCGCTCATTATTGGCCGCAGTTTTTTTTGTAGTTGAACTCACCGCGCCGGACAGCCGGCGCATTTAATGCGACGGCGCACAGCGTGATTGCCAATGAACGAATGCAACGAATCAGGAAAGTTCTGCGCACGGAATGAATGACGGCAAGGACATCGCGGTCGAGGCGCGCCATCTGACCAAAATAGTGCAGGATGCGACGGGCAGCTTGACCATCTTGGATGATATCAATCTGGACATCGCGATCCGGCGAAACGGTGGCTATCGTCGGCGCGTCGGGCTCGGGAAAATCCACATTGCTCGGACTGCTGGCGGGCCTCGACGTTCCGACATCAGGCACGGTCCGCATGCTCGGTCGAGACTTGTTCGCGCTCGATGAAGACGGCCGTGCGGCCCTGCGCGCAGAGTCGCTCGGGTTCGTTTTCCAGTCGTTTCAATTGTTGCCGCATCTGAATGCTTTGGAAAACGTCTTACTGCCGCTGGAGTTGACGGGACGCACCCCTGATGACGCGTCGCCGGTAGACGCCGCACGCAACCTATTGCAGCGAGTAGGCCTGGGTGAACGGCTATCGCACTATCCGAAGTATTTGTCCGGCGGCGAGCAACAAAGAGTGGCGTTGGCACGAGCGTTTGTGCTGCGACCGCCGTTGCTGCTGGCTGACGAACCGACGGGCAGCCTGGATGCGCGAACTGGTGAAGCGGTAATCGATTTGATGTTTCAACTCAATCGCGAGCGTGGTTCGACGCTGCTACTGGTGACGCACGATCCCGATATCGCCAGGCGGTGCGGCCGGCAGATCGAACTGCATGCCGGCCGAGTGATCGCCGGTGCCGTGAGTCATCAGTCTTGACCGAGCGTAGGCCCCGTTCACCGACTTTACGCCGTAGCGCGCAACCTGACGCAATTCATTCGGCAGACTCGCAACGCGATGTCGCCTGCCATCAAACCGACGTCGCGGCCTTCGCCCGCGCGGCCGTGCAGCCACGTTGCCGCCAGCGTCGCCTGCCAGGGATCGAAGTGCTGCGCGAACAGACCGCCCAATAAACCTGCCAGCACGTCGCCAGTTCCCGCGCTTGCAAGCGCAGGCCCGCCGGTAGGATTAATGGCGCAGCGACCATTGACGTGAACGGCGACGCTGCCGGCACCCTTCAAGACGATGATGCTTCGATAACGCGTTGCCAGTTCGCGAGCGCGTGTGATTCGATCAAACTGAACATCATCGGCCGAAACCTGCAACAGCCTCGCAGCCTCCAGCGGGTGCGGGGTCAGCACGGTTGTCGCATTGCGGGCAGCGAGGCATTCGCTGAGAGCCGGACCTTGTGACAACAAGTTCAGTGCGTCCGCATCGATAACCAGCGCTGCGTCGCTATCCAGCGCCCATTGCAGCGCGCGCCGCGCTGCGTCGTTTTGACCGAGTCCGCAGCCGATGACGATCGAATGAGGGTTTTCAACGGTCGCATACGGCCGAAACATCAGCTCAGGCTGCCCTGGATCGACGCGAAATTCCGGCGCACCAATACAGTCGACGTACACGCGACCGGTGCCGATGGTCAGTGCGGCGCGCGCCGCCAGCAGCGCGGCTCCCACCATGCCGGCCGCGCCACCGATGATCAGTGCGTTGCCATAGCTGCCTTTATGCGTGTTGCGCCGTCGCGGCATCAGAATCTGCGGAAAATCAAAAGGCTCGGTCAGGATCGTCCGCGTCGAAGCCGTTTCAAGGCCAAGCCTATCCAGCGTCACAGCTGCCGGCAGCGTCGACGCCATCGCCCGTGTGCAAGCCGGGCTTGTCTGCGATAAATGTAATCGTCTGCGACGCATACACGCCCTCGACCCCACCCAGCCAGCAGCCTCGATTGGCCTCGAGTCCGCTGGGCACGTCGATCGCCACCACGCGCGTGCGCTGCGCGTTGATCCACTCTGCGGCGGCGAGCAGCGGACCTTGCAGCGGCCGCGTTTGTCCGATGCCGAGGATTGCGTCCACGATCGCATCGAAACGTTGTCCCTTTGGCGGTTCCGTGCGCGTAGCGCCGCCGGTCGATAGCCAGCGAGCGAGGGCATTGCGCGCGTCTTCGGAAGCAGGTTTAGCCAACTGGACGCACGTGATGCGATGGCCCAGCATCTCGCAGTTCGCTCGCAGCCGCGTAGCCGTCACCGCCGTTGTTACCCGGCCCGGCAACGATGCATATCGACATCGGCATACCCAGTTTCGACGTCGCGACGGAGGCAGCGACCGCAGCCCCCGCGCGCGCCATCAGCGTGCCGGCGGGCAAGCTGGATTGCGCCGATCGCTCGACCGCGCGTATCTCGGAAATGGTGAGCAGCGGCGTACCCATTGCTAATGGCGCGCGTAGCGGTCGAGTGTCAGACCGTCGAGATCGATCTGCGGCATTCGCTGTGCGATTACGTCAGCCAGCACACGCGCCGAACCGCAAGACATAACCCAGCCGGTCGAACCGTGTCCGGTATTCAGGTACAGATTGGCGATGGGTGTTTTTCCCAGCAACGGTGGACCATCGGGCAGCATCGGGCGCGCCCCGATCCAGAAGCGCGATTTCGGATATGACGCTGCATACGGAAACCAATCCTGCGCAACTTTCAGCAGCGTACGCAGTGCGCTGTCGCGCAATTGCATCCCTCGCGTTCCAAGCTCGGCCGTGCCGGCGATTCTGAGCCACTTGCCCATCCGCGTGATCGCGACTTTGTACGTTTCGTCCATCACGCTGATGTACGGCGCGTGCTCGAATGCCGTGATTGCCGCCGTGGCGGAATAGCCCTTGACCGGCTGCATCGGCAACCGAATCCCAAGCGGCCGCAGCAAGGCGCGGCTGTCTATCCCACCGGCGACGACAAACGCATCAGCCTGAACGCTTCCGCCTTCGGTGCGCAAGCCTGTGACTCGCTGCTGGTCGACCTGCAGGCTTTGGGCGACAACACCAAAGCGAAAGTCGACGCCGTCGTTAATCGCAATATCTTTTAACTGCTGCGCAAAGAAGGCGCAGTTGCCGGTTTCATCGTTCGGCAGATGCAGCGCGCCGGCGAGCCCTGTCGGCGCGTGCAGCGCAGGCTCGAGGGCGTGCGCCTCGTCGGCGTTCAGAAGACGATGCGCGACACCAAGCTCGGTCAACATCTTGCGTGTCACCGCAGAGCGTTCGACCTCGACGTCGCGTACGAAAAAGCTGCAGGTATCCAATCGTCTGCTCGTAATCGAGCTGATGCAGCTCTCGCAACGCAGCGCAGCTCCAATTGACTGTAAAACGCAAGCCGCTGCATGCGTGCTTTATTGCGCGTGAATCGCTCCAGGCGGCACTCGCCCAGCCAGCGAGCAATCCAGCGCCATAACGCCGGATCCAGAGAGGGACGAAACACGATCGGAGCTTCGGCCCTGAACAGGTACGCAAGCACCTTGGCCGGCATGCCCGGCTGCGACCATGGAGCGACGTACGACGGCGCCATCACGCCCGCATTGGCAAAGCTGGTTTCCTGCGCGACGCCCGAGCGGCGCTCGATCACAGTCACATCGTGGCCGTCACGCCGTAGAATAGTAAGCGGTCGTGACGCCGATGATGCCGGCGCCAATCACGACAATATGCATTACAGCTGCGCGCCCATTACCAGATCGGGCAGCCAGGTTGCGATCGCGGGGAAGATCGTGATCAACGCGATCGCTACCAGCAGCATCGCAAAAAACGGTAGTGCCGCGCGCGCGATCGTATTGCTGTCCTTGCCGGTCATGTTCTGCAGCACAAACAAATTAAAGCCGACCGGCGGAGTGACCTCCGCGATTTCCACCAGCAGCACGATGAATACGCCAAACCACACCAGATCGAAGCCAGCTGTCTGAATCATCGGTAACACGACGGCCGCGGTCAACACGATCATCGAGATGCCGTCCAGCGCCGCACCGAGAATTACGTAGAACACGGCCAGAATCGCAATCAGTGCGTAGCGATTGAGTCCGAGCGCGCCGACCCATTCTGCAAGCTCGCGCGGAATCCCGGTAAACGCCATCGCCTTGCTCAAGAACGACGCACCGGCCAGGATAAACATGATCATGCACGACACACGCGTGGCGCCGACCAGACTTTCCGCAAACTTCTCGCGCGTCAGCGAGCCGCCCCACCACGCGATGACAAGCGAGCCCAGGACGCCGTAGGCCGCGCATTCGGTTGCAGTCGCAAGTCCGGCGAGCAGCACATACAGGATGAACACGATCAGCAGCGCGCACGGAATCAGCTCGCGCGAGCGGCGCAGTTTTTCGAGGAACGGCACGCGCTCGCTGGCGCTCGGTGTGCGCTCGGGATTCAGCAGTGCCCAGATCACGATGTAGCCCGAGAACAACGCCATCAGCAGCAAGCCCGGCATGATCCCGGCCAGGAACACGCGGATGATCGACGCATCGGCCGCTACCGCATAGACGACCATCGTGATCGACGGCGGAATCAGGATGCCGAGTGTGCCCGCGGTCGCCAGCGAGCCGAGCGCGATCTGTTCGTCGTAACCGCGCCGCCGCAGCTCGGGAAGCGCGACCTTGGCGATCGTTGCGCACGTTGCCGCCGACGAGCCCGACACCGAGCCGAAGATGCCGCAGCCGAGAATGTTGACGTGCATCAAGCGGCCGGGGACGCGCTGCAGCCACGGCGCGAGCCCTTCGAACATTTGCTCCGACAGCCGCGTGCGAAACAGAATCTCGCCCATCCAAATGAACAAAGGCAGCGCAGCGAGTTCCCACGACGCGTTGGTTCCCCAGAATGCCGTGAAGAGACTGCGGCCCGGAGACGTATCGGTGAAGCCCTGGCAGCCCGATCCAGCCGATGATGCCGAGCGACATGCCGATCCAGACGCCTGCGCATAGCACAAGACCCAGCAGCCCGAGCAGGACGGCACCGACGACGACGGCGCTCACGGAATGTCGCTCACGGGGTTTTCAAAAGTCCTCGGTGAAATCGCCGCGAGCGTGGCGTTCGTCGACCGCGACCTGATACGCCGGCCGCTGGCCGCGCAATACCGCAATCAATTCATCGATGACTGCAATCAGCAGGATGATGCTGCCGACCGCGAATGACAATTGCGGAATCCATATCGGAACAACCAGCAGTCCGATCGACATCTCGTCGTAGCGCCAGCTTTCGTACACGCCAAAAGTCGCCCATCCGGCGAGCACTGCGCTCGCAACGAGCGCAATCAACAGAGCACCGATCTCGGCATAGCGTCGCTGCGCCGGCGACAGCTTGTCGAGAACCAGCAGCATGCGGACAAAGTCACCGCGTCGGAAGGCGCTGGCCATTGGCAGGAACGCCGCCGCGGCGCACATCCATGACACCAGATCGTCGGTACCGCTCAGGCTGATGCCCATCGGCCGCGTCAGCGCGCCGCCGATCATCACGACGAAAATGGCGCACACGAAAAAAGCTCCGCAATATGCGGAGCCGTCGTAGAGCCGGTCAAGCCAGCGGCGCATGCAGCGGGCAGGTCGTGCCCATTTTCTTGCCTTACTTTTTCCGGTAAGCGTCGATGATTTCCTTGCCGTCGGCGCCGGCTTGCTTGAGCCAGTCGCTGAGCATTTCATCGCCGATCTTCTTCATGTCGCCCATCAGCTGCGGGCTGGGCTTAACGAGCGTCATCTTGTTCTTTTGCAAGATCGCGAGCGATTCATCGGTGTAGCCGCGCATGCGTTCCCAGCCCTTTGCGCTCTGCATCCGCGGCCGCCTTCAGCAGCGCATCCTGCGTGGGTTTGTCGAGCTTCTCAAACTCGCGCAGGTTCACGATCACCATATTCTTCGGCACCCACGCATTTACCGGATGAAAATGCGTCAGTGTTTCCCATACCTTGCTGTCCACGCCGGTGGCGCCCGATGACATGAACGAGTCGACGGCGCCGGTTGCCAGCGCCTGCGACAGCTCGGCGGCCTGAATCGTCAGTGACTGCGCGCCGACCACCTGCGCAATCTTCGACGTCGCGGGGTTGTACGCGCGCCATTTGAGCCCTTTCATATCGGCGGCTGAGCGCAGCTCCTTCTTCGCATAGATGCCCTGAGGCGGCCAGGCAACCGCATAAAGCAGCTTCGCACCGCGCTTGGCGAGCAACCGATCGGCCACCGGCTTCTGCGCCTGCCACAGCTTGTAGGCATCGTCGAAACCGGTCGCAACGAACGGCAGCGAATCGGCGCCAAACACCGGATTCTGATTGACCATCACGCTCATCAGAATCTCGCCCATCTGCGCCTGTCCGCTCTCAACCGCGCGCGCGATTTCCGGAACCTTGAACAGCGATCCATTCGGATGCACGGTGATCTTGAGTTTGCCGTTCGTAGCGAATTCGACATCCTTGGCGAACTGATTCAACGTCACCGTATGCGGATTGCCGATCGGATAGCCGGCGGCGAGATTCCAATTCGATTGCGCGACCGCCGGCGAATTGCCGAGAATCAACGTGACGGCGGCGCTTAAGAGCAGGAGATGGCGATTCATGAAGTCCTCGTGGGTATCTGACTAGCGAGATGTCGCGGATCGCGTTGGTAACATGGTCTGCACGCAATACTACTAGCAGATGCCGCTAACACGATGGAGTCGCCGGTAAGTTCGCAGCGTCGCTGGCAATTCTGGATCGACCGTGGCGGCACGTTCACCGACGTCGTCGCACGCAGGCCCGATGGCTCACTGGCCACCCACAAGCTGCTGTCGGATAACCCCGAGCAATACGACGACGCCGCGATCGCCGGCATTCGGCATCTGCTGAGCGTCTCCGCGGGCGCGCCGGTGCCCGTTGATCTGATTGAGTCGGTCAAAATGGGCACGACTGTCGCGACCAACGCGTTGCTTGAGCGCAAGGGAGAGCCGACGCTTTTGGTTGTCACGCGCGGCTTTCGCGATGCCTTGCGCATTGCCTATCAGAATCGGCCGCGGCTGTTTGAGCGGCACATCGTTCTGCCTGAGCTGCTGTATTCGAAAGTGATCGAGGTAGACGAGCGCATCGGCGCGCACGGCGATGTCGTCAAACCGATCGATCTCGCACCGGCGCGTGACGCGCTCATGGCGGCCCATGCGGCAGGGTTGCGTTCGGTCGCGATCGTATTGATGCATGGCTATCGGTACCCCGCGCACGAGGCTGCACTCGAAGCCGCAGCGCGCGAGGTCGGCTTCGCGCAAGTTTCAGCCTCGCACCGCGTCAGCGCGCTGATGAAGTTCGTCGCACGCGGCGATACCACTGTCGTCGATGCGTATCTGTCGCCGATTTTGCGGCGCTATGTCGAGCTGGTTGCGAGCGAGCTGCCAGGAACGCGTCTGTTATTCATGCAATCGTCGGGCGGGCTGACCGATGCACGTCGGTTTCAAGGGAAGGATTCGATTCTGTCGGGCCCCGCGGGCGGCATCGTCGGCATGGTGCGAACAAGTCTCGCGGCGGGATTCGACCGCGTGATTGGCTTTGATATGGGCGGCACGTCGACCGACGTTTCGCATTTTGCGGGCCGGGATGTCAGCGATTGCGAGCGCGCTTTCGAGACACAAGTGGCGGGCGTGCGGATGCGCGCGCCGATGATGAGCATCCATACGGTGGCGGCAGGTGGCGGATCGATTCTGCATTTCGATGGCGCGCGCCTTCGAGTCGGTCCCGACTCAGCAGGCGCGAATCCTGGTCCCGCTTGCTATCGCCGCGGAGGGCCGCTGACAGTGACCGACTGCAATGTCATGGTCGGGAAAATTCAGCCTGCATTTTTTCCCGCGGTATTCGGGCGTCACGCCAACGAAGCGCTGGATGACGACGTCGTGCGCGAAAAATTTGCCGAGCTGGCAATGGAAGTCGAAGATGCCGCGGGCCGCGCATTGACGCCCGAGGCAGTTGGCCGATGGCTATCTTGACATCGCCGTTGGCAACATGGCGGAAGCGATCAAGCGGATTTCGATCCAGCGGGGGCACGATGTGACGCAGTACACGCTGGCTGTTTTCGGTGGCGCCGGTGGGCAGCATGCGTGCCGAGTTGCCGACGCGCTTGGGATGACGCGCATCTTCGTGCATCCGCTGGCGGGGGTGTTGTCGGCGTACGGCATGGGACTGGCCGATCAGACAGCCATGCGAGAGCAATCAATCGAGCGTCGACTGGATGCCGAAGCAATGCCAGCGCTGGTTGCTGCGCTCGATCAGCTGGCCGCTGAAGCAACCAGCGATCTGCTATCGCAAGGGGTTGTCGGCCGGCCGCATCGCCGTGGTCCGCCGCGTTCACCTTCGGTACGAAGGCACCGATTCAGCGCTGATCGTTGCCGCGTCGACCCTCCCCGGGATGCGCGCGGCATTCAATGCCGAGTATCTGAAGCGCTATTCGTTCCTGATGGAGCAACGAGGCCTTGTGGTCGAAGCGGTTTCGGTGGAGGCGATCGGGCAGGGCGAGGCGGTCGCGGAGAACGCGGTGCCGCAGACAGCACGCGTAGCGCCGCTTGCGGCAAAAGGGACCGCACGTATGTACAGCGAGCGCGCATGGTGGGCAGCGCCGCTTTATGACGCGCACCGAAATGCGGCCGGGCGATGTGATCGGAGGTCCGGCGATCATCGCCGAGTCCAATGCGACCACCGTGGTCGAATCCGGATTGGGAAGCCATCGTCACCGAGCTCGACCATATTGTTCTCGAGCGCGTACGTGCGCGCGAGGAAAGGCGCGCGATCGGTACTGATGCCGACCCGATCATGCTGGAGGTGTTCAACAACCTGTTCATGTCGATTGCCGAGCAGATGGGACTGCGGCTGCAGAACACCGCGTACTCGGTCAACATCAAGGAGCGGCTCGACTTTTCATGTGCGCTATTCGATTCGAGCGGAAACCTGATCGCGAATGCGCCGCACATGCCGGTGCACCTGGGATCGATGAGCGAGTCGATCAAGACTGTGATGCGCGAGAACGCGGGTGCCATGAAGCCTGGGGATGCATATGCGATCAACGATCCTTATCACGGCGGCACGCATCTGCCGGACGTGACCGTCATCACCCCGGTGTTCGATCGCAGCGCAGCCGAGATTCTGTTCTACGTCGGATCGCGAGGACATCATGCCGACATCGGCGGGACGACGCCCGGATCGATGCCGCCATTTTCAACGTCACTTGACGAGGAAGGCACGCGCTTCATCAATTTCAAGCTGGTCGACGGGCAGGACGCGCGAAATGCGGGCGACAGCGCGGGCCGGATTCGTGAAGCCGAACTTATGGAGCTGCTGACATCCGGGCCTTATCCGGCACGCAATCCGCAGCAGAACCTGGCCGATCTGCGGGCGCAGATTGCAGCGAACGAGAAAGGGCGCGAAGAATTGCTGAAGATGGTCGAGCAGTTCGGACTCCACGTTGTTCGCGCCTACATGCAACACGTGCAGGACAACGCCGAGGAGTCCGTGCGGCGTGTGATTACGCGCTTGAAGGACGGCGAGTTCGACTACTCGCTCGACAATGGTGCAGTGATTCGCGTTCGCATCAAGGTCGATCGCGAGAATCGTTCGGCAACGATCGACTTCACCGGCAGCTCCGAGCAACTCGCGAATAACTTCAACGCACCCAGCGCAGTGTGCTACGCAGCCGTGCTGTATGTGTTTCGCACGCTGGTCGACGCCGACATTCCGCTAAATGCGGGCTGCCTCAAACCGCTGCACGTCGTGATTCCGGAACGCTCGATGCTCAATCCGAGATATCCGGCGGCGGTCGTCGCGGGCAATGTCGAAACGTCATCGTGCATCACGGATGCGCTTTACGGTGCTCTTGGCGTGATGGCCGCCGCGCAAGGCACGATGAACAACTTCACGTTCGGCAACGATCGTTATCAGTACTACGAAACGATTTCAGGGGGTTCGGGCGCCGGCGTTCGTGATGTCGATGCGGAGGCTGCGACGCTTGACGGATTCGATGGCACCGACGTCGTCCAGACGCACATGACCAATTCGCGGCTGACGGATCCCGAAGTGCTCGAGTTCCGGTATCCGGTTCGACTGGAAAGCTACGAGATAAGAGCGAGCTCTGGCGGTGCGGGACGCTGGCACGGCGGCAACGGTGGGACACGCCGGGTGCGGTTTCTTGGAGCCCATGACCGCATCGATTCTGGCCAATCATCGATCGATTCCACCGTTCGGCATGGCAGGTGGCGAACCCGGCGAAGTAGGGCGTAATTGGATCGAAAGAACTGACGGGCGCATCGAGACGATGGGTCACATCGGATCGGCCGAAATGAACGTCGATGATGTGATAGTTATTCAGACTCCGGGCGGCGGCGGCTTCGGAAAAAAATGAAGGAAACAGAACTCGGCAAATAGCCTGCGCCGGCTCGGTGAAATTCTGCCTACGCTCACTCGGGGCGTGCAGAAATAATTCGCTGCATGAATGCGCCGGACCGCGTCGGTCTTACCTCGATTTTGGGCTCGCTGTCGATGAGCTACTCGCCGCTCGTCGATCGCGAGCGGCGCACGTTCGGCACGCGGCTGACGATGCTCGCGGTAAAGCCGAGTGACCGACTGCCCGTGGGTTTGATCCTCCAACAGTTGGACGGGTTGTGGCCGGAGTCGCGTGCTTTGGTGCTGATGGCGCCGCTCGATGCACAGCTCGACGACTCGCTGCTCGAATGGCAGCCACCGATGAATGCAGTCGTTGAAATCCCGGCAATTGCGCTGCGTGACCCGGCGACGCAGGGACTTGTGCAGCGGGCCCGCCGGGCAGGAATCAAAATGGCGCTGCGCGGACGGCCCGACGTACCGCTGCCGCCTGCGTTGATCGATTGCTTCAGTTACGCGCTGATCCATATCACAGAAGACCGTCGCCGCCGCAGCGACGGCAGCAATGCACCTCCGCCGCCCGGTGTGATGCGCCGCATGCCGTTCATTATTACGGGCGCGTTCCGAGCTGATGACCTGAATGCTGCCTATCAACGCGGCGCGATCGCGAGCGTTGGGCTGCCTTTGGACGAAGCGCCGCCAACGACGGAGCGCCCGCCGCAACCCAATCACCACTCGGTACTTGAGCTGCTGCGCCTGGCGCACGATCGCGCGGACATCGATTTGATCGAATCGGCTATCAAGCGCGACGCCGCACTGGCGTTCGAGCTGATTCGATTCGTCAACTCGACCGCATTCGCAGTGCCGATGCAGGTCGGTTCCGTCAAACGCGCGATGATGGTGCTGGGCCACGCCAAACTCACCCGCTGGCTATCGCGCATGCTGCGCGTATCGACGTTGTGTGCAGACGCACTGCCGCTGATGCACGCAGGCACGCGCCGCGGACTGTTCCTCGAGCACCTGGCCAGCTGCAACGCGGAGGGTGCGGAGCTACGCGACTCGCTGTTTCAGACCGGTGCGTTCTCATTGCTCGATCGCATGACCGGGACCACGTTCCCGCGCCTGCTGCAGCACGCACAGCTCGCGCCGAGTGTCGCTGCCGCATTGGTCGACCGTAGCGGCCCTTGTGCACCGTATCTGTCGCTCGCGGAAGCGATTGAACGCAACGATCCGGTGATGGGCCGAAAACAGCGTGAGGCGCTCGATATCTCGCTGCTCGACTGCAACGTTGCGCTTCTGCGCGCGCTGTCCGCGGCGCAAACCCTGCACGCCGAACAGCGACTGGTCGCCTAAGCACCGTCCAGCGCTGCACTGTTGCTGCGCCCGGCAACTTCACATCGCTATAATTTCGCACGCTTGTCAGCCCGGCAAGCGCACGACGACGCGCGAGCTTCGCGCGCTTTTGCTTTCAATGACCCAGTCCAGTACGGTTTTTGCGCTCACCGGGCCGAGCGCGTTGTCGACTTTTCGAGCCGCGCGATTGCTGGCGGCGATCCGGTCGGTGGAGAAGTCAGCCGATTCGTTGAGCGGCCGTTTTGTTCACTTTATTCACGCCAATCGCGCCGCTCGATGAATCAGAGCGCGCGCGGCTGGATGCGTTGCTGGACTATGGTGATGCGGCCAAGGCCGCTACCAAGGGTGCTGCGTTCCTGGTCGTTCCGCGTCTTGGAACGATTTCGCCGTGGGCGAGCAAGGCAACCGACATTGCACGTAACACCGGACTGACGGCGGTTCGGCGCATTGAGCGCGGCACGCTGTATGTGATCGGGCTTGGCCGACGAACGCTGAGCGCCGACGCTGCGGAACGCCTGGCATCCGTGCTGCACGATCGAATGACCGAAAGCGTGATCGACCCCGACGCTGATCCGGCGCTCGATATTTCGCGAACTCGAAAGCAAGCCAATGCAAACTGTTCCGCTGCTGACGCGCGGACGGTCGGCACTCGAACGTGCGAACGTCGAAATGGGGCTCGCTCTGTCAGCCGACGAAATCGAATATCTGGTCGACGCGTTCACGCAGATGCGCCGCGATCCGACCGACGTCGAGCTGATGATGTTTGCGCAGGCCAACTCCGAGCATTGCCGACACAAGATTTTCAACGCCACGTGGACCATCGACGGCAAGCGCAAGGATGCGACGCTGTTCGACATGATCCGCGCGACGCATCGCGCAGCACCGCAAGGCACCGTGGTCGCATATAGCGACAATTCGGCTGTGCTCGAAGGCCGCATCGCTGCGCGCTTTTATCCGTACAGCGATCACGCCGCGGGTGCTGTTGGCGTCGACTACGGCGCGCGCGACGAGCTGACACACACTGTCTTCAAAGTCGAGACACACAACCATCCGACGGCTATATCGCCGTTTCCGGGTGCGTCGACAGGCGCCGGCGGCGAGATTCGCGACGAAGGTGCAACCGGCCGCGGCGCAAAGCCGAAGGCAGGCTTGTGCGGCTTTTCAGTGTCGCATTTGCGCATTCCCGACATGCGACATGCATGGGAGCGCGACATTGACGTCACGCGCTCGGCACAGCAATCCGCCGGCGACCTTGGCTTTCCCGCGCGGATCGCCGACGCGCTGTCGATCATGATCGATGGCCCGATTGGGGCGGCAGCGTTCAACAACGAGTTCGGCCGTCCGAATCTGCTTGGCTACTTTCGCAGCTACGAGCAAAACGTCGGCGGTAGGCGCTACGGGTATCACAAGCCGATCATGATCGCCGGCGGCATCGGCAACATCCGCGACGATCAAGTCCTCAAGCACGATCTGCCGCCGGGCGCGCTTCTAGTTCAGCTGGGTGGTCCGGGCATGCGCATTGGTCTGGGGGGTGGTGCCGCGTCGAGCATGGACGCTGGCGCCAATACCGAGCAGCTCGACTTCGACTCGGTGCAGCGCGGTAATCCCGAGATGCAACGGCGGGCGCAGGAAGTGATCGATCGATGCTGGGCATTGGGCACACACAATCCGGTTCTCTCGATTCACGACGTAGGCGCCGGTGGACTCTCGAATGCGATGCCTGAGCTTGCCGATCAATCCGGGCGTGGTGCGCGTATCGCGCTTGCGGCGATTCCCGTCGAGGAGAGCGGCATGAGCCCGCTCGAGATCTGGTGCAACGAGTCGCAGGAACGCTACGCACTGGCGCTCGCGCCCGATCGGCTGACGGCGTTTGATTGGCTGGCGCGCCGCGAGCGTTGTCCGTATGCCGTGATCGGTCGCATCGCAGACGATGGCCAGCTCGTGATCGACCGCGGCGATGGCTCGCAGGCCGTGGACATGCCAATGAATGTGCTGCTGGGCAGGCCGCCTCGCATGCATCGCGATGTGCGTCATGTCGAGCGGCTCTTGCCGGCGTTCGACGGCGCAGGGCTCGATCTTGAGCAATGCGCGCTCGACGTGCTTAGACATCCGACTGTGGCGAGCAAGGGATTTCTGATCACCATCGGCGATCGAACGGTCGGCGGGATGAATTCGCGCGACTCGATGGTGGGTCCATGGCAAGTACCCGTCGCCGACTGCGCCGTGACGCTGCTGAGCTTCGACGGATACGCAGGCGAGGCGATGGCAATGGGCGAGCGGACTCCGCTTGCCGTGATCGACTCGGCCGCGGCATCGCGTATTGCAATTGGGGAAGCGCTGACGAATATCGCGGCCGCCGATGTCGAGTTGCAGCGCGTGAAAATCTCAGCGAATTGGATGGCAGCGTGCGGCTCCGAAGGCGAGGACGCGAAGCTGTTCGACGCGGTCAACGCTGCCAGCGATCTATGTCAGGCGCTCGGCATCAGCGTGCCGGTGGGCAAAGATTCGTTGTCGATGAAAACGACTTGGAGCGATGGCGGCACCGATAAAACGGTCGTCGCCCCCGTGTCGTTGATCGCCAGCGCCGCGGCGCCGGTCGATGACGTTCGACGCTCGCTGACGCCTCAGCTCAATCCCGACAACGACACGCTGCTGATACTGATCGACCTTGGTTCGGGCCGCAATCGAATGGGCGGATCGATTCTGGCGCAGGTCACACAGCAGATCGGTAACGAAGTGCCCGATGTCGACGAGCCGGCGAAGATCGCGGCGCTTGTCAACGCCGTGCGAAAACTGCAAAGCGACGGTCAACTGCTGGCGTATCACGACCGCTCGGACGGCGGACTCTTCGCAACGCTTACCGAGATGAGTTTCGCGGGCCACGTTGGCATCAGCGTCAATCTCGATGCATTGGCGATCGATCCCCATGCGCAGGACTCGGGCGATTTCAAAATCCGCCCCGAGCAGATGGCGGTACGACGAGCTGAATTGATTTTGAAGGTGCTGTTCAACGAAGAGCTCGGCGCGGTGCTTCAGGTCAGAGACCGCGACAAAAGCCAGGTGATGAGCACGTTGCGCGCAGCCGGGCTTGGGCCGCAAAGCCAGATCATCGGCAAACCGAACCGCAGTGATCGTCATTGAGTTCTGGTGCGATGCCAAGCCCATGCTGTCGAAGTCACGCAGCGAGCTGCAGCAAGTGTGGAGCGAAACTTCATGGCGCATCGCACGACTGCGCGACAATCCGAGTTGCGCCGATCAGGAATATGCGCGCGCAACCGATATGAGCGATCGCGGCTTGTCGATGGCGCTCACCTTCGATCCGAACGACGATATCGCCGCACCGTTCATTGCGACACGCCAGCGCCCGCGTGTCGCCATTTTGCGCGAGCAAGGCGTTAACAGCCAGACCGAGATGGCGTACGCGTTCGATCGTGCGGGCTTTGCGTCGGTTGACGTGCACATGACGGATCTGATCGAGGGCCGTCAGTCATTGGGTGACTTCAAGGGCCTGGTCGCGTGCGGAGGCTTTTCATACGGCGACGTGCTCGGTGCCGGCGGAGGCTGGGCAAAAACGATTCTGCACAACGCAAAGATGGCGGAGATGTTCGTCGAGTTTTTCAATCACGGCGACAAGTTTGCGCTCGGTGTGTGCAACGGCTGCCAGATGATGAGTCGGTTGAAGGCATTGATTCCAGGCGCGCAGCACTGGCCTCGCTTTGAGCGCAACGCGTCCGAGCAATACGAAGGAAGGCTGGTGCAGGTTCAAGTCACGCCGTCGACGTCCTTGTTTTTTAGTGGAATGGCCGGCAGCGTCGTCCCCGTTGCCAACGCGCACGGAGAGGGACGCGCGGTGTTTGACAGCAGCGCTCAGCAAGGCGGCGCAAGCGTTGCGATGCGCTACGTGGACTCGCAACATCGCCCGACAGATGCATACCCCTACAATCCAAACGGCTCGCCCGCCGGGCAATGCGCGTTCACAACGGACGATGGTCGCTTCACGATTGTGATGCCGCACCCGGAGCGCGTATTTCGCACCGTTCAAATGTCATGGCAACCGCCGCAGCTGGGCGAAGATTCGCCGTGGATGCGAATCTTTAGAAACGCTCGACGCTACGTCGGCTGAGCGACCAAAAAAAGGCCGCTCGATCGAGCGGCCCTGCGTCAGTTCACGATCTAAGGCTCATCGACTCCCTCTTGTGCGCCCGCTGAAACCCGGTTTAGCTCGACGGAACGTCGGACGTCGGGCTAATACGGCTATCCCACAGCGACCTCGCCCATGTAGCCCCGCCGTACCACAATGCGGCACAAAGAATGCCCGGGGCGGGTAACTACTGAATCTTGGCGTTCTTGCGAAGTGACTCGACGAATGCCTGCACGCGCTGCTGCTGCAAGCCTTCGCGGATCTGCGGAGTGACCTGTTCCAGCGGAGGAAACTGAGTATCGCGAACGTCATCCAGACGAATCACGTGCCAGCCAAACTGGGTTTGAACCGGCGCATCAGTGAGCTGGCCCTTCGACAGCTTCGTCAGCGCTTCGGAGAATGGCTTGACATAGGAATCCGGTGCGGCCCAGTCAAGATCACCGCCGTTCTTTGCCGAGCCTGTGTCTTTCGACGCCTTCGCTAGCTCTTCAAACTTAGCGCCTTTCTTCAACTGATCAATGATGGATTTCGCCTCGTCCTCTTTCTCGACCAGGATGTGCCGGGCGCGGTATTCCTTGCTGCCGACTTTGGCTCTCTGCTGCTCGTAGGCAGCCTTTATCTGCGCGTCGGTGATCGGAGCCTTCTCGACCTCGTCTCGCAACAGCGCCTGGATCAGTGTGTTCTGCCGCTGAACGTCCAGCATGAACTTCACATCGGCTTTTTCGGCAACGCCGCGTCGTTGGGCTTCCTGCAGCAGAATTTCATTCTGTATCAGCCGCTCTTTGACTTGCTTGCGCAGCTCAGGCGAATCCGCCTGCCCCTGCTTGGTCAGTTCTTTGACCCACGCGTCTTCACGCGCTTTGGAAATCGGCTTGTTGTTGACGACAGCGACGTTTTGCGCCATCGCGATACTGCTCGCCAGCGAGAGGGCCGCGACAAAGGCAGTACGTTGCATCAATCGGCTACGTTCCATAGGAGGCTAGTGTCCTGAAGAGTGACTGGGTGAAAAGTCGTCGTTGGTTGGACCGGAAACAGGCGCCCGTTCGACCTCGTCAGGAGCCAGTAGGTTCATCGCGAGCGCATGAATTTCGCGCTGCATTAGATCACCCAGAAGATGATACACGAGGCGATGACGCTCAATCTTCGATTTCCCTGTGAACTGGGTGCTCACCAGCCGCAGTTCATAGTGCCCCCCGCCACTTGCCGCGCCGACGTGGCCGACGTGACTGGCGCTGTCATCGCGCAACTCGATCAGGAGCGGTTCGAGCTGCGCAAGACGGTTGCGAATCCGGTCGATCGTCGTCTCAGGCATCGGACACTTCCTTGACGTGACGGGCGAGGTAAACGCCGAGGCCAAGGACAAAGGCAAACGTCAATCCAATCAGGCCGAATGTCTTGAAGTCGACCCACTGCTCGGTCGTGTACTGATAAGCGACGTACAGATTCATTGCGCCGAGCAACGTGAAAAACCCGGCCCACATCCACAGCAGGCGATCCCAAATCGCGGGCGGCAGACGAAGTTCGGAACCCAGCAAAGCGGACAGCAGGTTGCGGCGAAACAGCACACGCCCGCCGATCAGAATGGCGGCGAAACTCCAATAGAGCAAGCTGGGCTTCCACTTGATGAACAACTCGTTCTGCAGCCAGATCGTCATGCCGCCAAATGCGACGATCAGAATCGCTGAGAGCCAAAGCATCGGCTTGACCTGCTGGCGCCGCGCCAGCAACCAGCCGACTTGCAACAGTGTCGCCACGATGGCGATCGTCGTCGCAACGATGACGGCGACGAGGTCCGGAAACGTTGCGGTTGCGGCGACCGGGCCAAACGCCGCTGCAACGAATGCCGCCGACTCTTCGGGAAAGCTCTTGCCGATTCGGTAAGCGATGAAAAACGCAGCGACCGGAAATAGATCGAATAGGAGCTTCACGTCTTGGCGATCTTCTGCGAATCGAACTTGAGTGACGCCGAATTGACGTCGTTTTTTTTCATCGTCATCCTCAGGAAGAGCAAGACAGCTCCAGCGTTCTGGCCCAGTCGGGTGGCTCCTGCGCGTACGACGCAAACTCGGGCTGTTCGTCGTACGGGCGCTGCAGAACTTTCAGCAGGCGCGCGACTTCATCGAAATCGCGTGCGCCATCATCGCCGCGTGCTCGGCGAATCGCCACTTCTGCCAGGTAGTTGCGCAAAATATATTTCGGATTGACTCGGTTCATTCGTTGCGCGCGCTCGCTGTCGCTGGCGCCCTCCGCGCGGAGCCGCGCGCGATAGCGACCGGCCCATTCGTCGAACGCCGCGCGGTCGACGACCAGATCTCGCACATTGTCATTTCCGTCGACCCGTAAAGTCGAAAGCGCGCGCCAGAAAATCGTCCAATCCGCATGTGTCGCCTGCAGCAAATCCATCACCGCTGAAATCAACGACTCATCGTCAGGGTGCTTGGTGGCGAGCCCGAGCTTCGCGCGGAATACCGCGTCGATCGCCTGCGCATATTCGGCAAGGTAAGTATCTATCGCCGCTCTTGTAGCGTCGACGTCTTCGGTCAGCGCTACCAAAGCCTGCCCGAGCGCGTACAGGTTCCAGTGCGCAATCTGCGGCTGCATGTTGTACGCATAACGGCCGTTCACATCACTGTGATTGCAGATGTATCCGCCATCGAACGCATCCATGAAGCCGAAAGGACCGTAGTCGATCGTGATGCCGAGGATCGACATGTTGTCGGTGTTGAGCACTCCGTGACTGAATCCGACCCCTTGCCACTGCGCTACCAGGCGCGCGGTACGGCGGGCGACTTGTTCGAGGAAGGCCAGGTAGGGTTGTTCCGAAGCGCGGCATTCCGGGTAGAACCGTGCAATCACGTAGTCAGCAAGCTGCCGAAGCGCGTCGTATTGCTGGGTCCAATAGAAATATTCGAACGAACCGAAGCGGATAAACGTGGGCGACATGCGCAGCGTGACCGCTGCTGTTTCAACGGTTTCCCGAAACACGGGTTGATCGGAGCCGATGACCGCCAGCGCACGCGTCGTCGGGAGGCCCAGGTGGTGCAAAGCTTCGGAGCCCAGAAATTCGCGGATCGACGAGCGCAGTACCGCGCGACCGTCGCCCATGCGCGAATACGGCGTCTTGCCTGAACCCTTGAGCTGCAGCTCCCAGTGTTCGCCGGTCGGCCCGATCGCCTCGCCGAGCAGCAGGGCACGTCCGTCGCCCAGGCGCGGCACGTACACACCGAACTGATGGCCGGAGTAGACAGCAGCCAGAGGATCGGTGCCGGCAATCTGCCGATTTCCGGCCAGAGCCTCCGTTAGGCCCGCCACTTCCTTGTCACCGATACCAATCAATTCGCCGGCGGATTTCGAAAAGGCGACCAGGTACGGCTCCGGCAATGGCACCGGCGGCAATCGGGTGTAAAAGACGCCGGGAAGTCGCGCAAACGAGTTGTCGAACCGCAACCCGAGGTCGACCGGCGATCCATCCTGCGTTGCAACGGTTTCCTGAGCGGCGACGGGTGCGTCCAACGGCTTCTCCGAGAGGTATGGATTGTAGGAGCTTGACGGCTTGCGACCGAGCCACCAGCATATGCGGGCAAGGCCGCCGATTTATAGAGAGCCAGCGAGAACCACCGAGGACGAGCGGCCGTCGGGAGACAGTTTGATGTTGCAAGGCTTGATGATGCAGATGCCGCTTTTGATTTCGTCCTTGATCGAGCATGCGGATCGGCATCATGGCGATGTTGAGATCGTCTCGCGCCGAGTAGAGGGCGACGTTCATCGCACGACATATCGCGGGCTTGCATCGACGTGCGCGACAACTGGCCAACGCGCTTGGCGGACTCGGCATCGCTCGCGGCGAGCGCGTCGCGACGCTCGGTTGGAACGGCTACCGGCACATGGAGCTTGTACTTCGCCGTGTCGGGTGCGGGCAGCGTTTGCACACGATCAACCCGCGGCTGCATCCCGAGCAGATCGCATGGATCGTCAATCACGCCGAGGACCGCGCGCTGTTCTTCGATCTGACGTTCTTACCGCTGGTCGAATCGATCGCGCCGCATTGCACGACAGTAAAGCGATGGGTGCTGATGACCGATCGCGCGCATATGCCGGCCGAGAAGTCAGAGAAGCTCGGCAACCTGATCTGCTACGAGGACTTGATCGAGGGCCGATCCGACCTGTTCACCTGGCCGCAGTTCGATGAGAACACCGCGTCATCGATGTGCTACACGTCGGGCACGACCGGCAATCCGAAGGGCGTGCTGTACGCACATCGATCGACGATCCTGCATACGATGGCCTCGGCGCTGCCCGACGCGCTGAACCTGTCGGCGCGCGACGTGATCTTGCCCGTGGTCCCGATGTTCCACGTCAACGCCTGGGGATTGCCATACATAGCGCCGATGGTGGGCGCCAAGGTGGTTTTCCCCGGCCCGCATCTGGATGGCAAGTCGCTGTATGAGTTATTCGAGTCTGAAAAGGTGACGTTCTCGGCGGGCGTGCCGACCGTGTGGCAGGGGCTGCTGGCTTTCATGGAGGCGAACAATCTCAAATTTTCGACGATGAATCGCACGGTCATCGGCGGCTCTGCCTGCCCGCCCGCGATGATCAAGCTTTTTCAGGACAAGTACGGTGTCGATGTACTGCATGCCTGGGGCATGACAGAGATGAGCCCGCTCGGCACTGTGTGCACCTTCAAGGAGAAGCACACCGCATTTGTCGGACGCAGAGCGACTGCCGGTGCAATACAAGCAGGGCAGGGCGCTGTTCGGTGTCGACATGAAGATCACGATGACGAGGGCAAGGAGCTGCCATGGGATGGCGCCGCGTTCGGCGATCTGCTGGTTCGGGGGCCGTGGGTCGTCAGGGACTATTACAACAGCGGCGAGCGCGACCCTCTGGTACAGGCGATTCAAAAGACAAACAATGGTTCAAGACCGGCGACGTCTCGAATATTGACCGCGACGGCTACATGCAAATCACCGATCGCAGCAAGGATGTGATCAAGTCCGGCGGCGAGTGGATCAGCTCGATCGAGCTCGAAAACATCGCCGTGTCCCATCCGGCCGTTCAGATGGCGGCGTGCATTGCGGCGGCGCATCCGAAGTGGGACGAGCGGCCGTTGCTGGTAGTCGTAAAAAAACCGAATGCGGACGTTACGCGCGACGAGCTATTGGCGCACTATCAGGGCAAGGTGGCGAAGTGGCAGATGCCCGATGATGTGGCGTTTGTCGAATCGCTTCCGCTCGGCGCTACCGGCAAAATTCTGAAATCGCGGTTGCGCGAGCAGTTTCGTGAGCATCGGCTGCCCACAGCATGACTGTGGCGACACTGAAATGTGTTGGTTATTTATATTGAGTAGTCGCTTAAGTATTCTCTTTGCGTCGTCATTAAAACAACAGGAGACCACATGAATCGCCGCCACGTCATCAGTTGGATCACCGCCGCGGTCGCGGCGATTTTCGCTACGTCGGGGTTGGCGCAAACCAAGTCTGCCGCTTCGAAGTCTGCCGTTGCTGCGACAGTCGCCGCGCAGACGATCAAGATTGCCTATGTCGATCCACAGTCCGGGCCGTTTGCGGGCGTGGAGCGAACTCTGCTCAAGCACTTTCAATTCGCCACCGACGTCGTCAATGCCGACCAACTTGCCGGACCAGGTGTCAAGTTCGAGATGGTGGCGTTCGACAACAAAGCGTCGCCGCAGGAGACGTTGACTGCCCTGAAACAGGTGATCGATCAGGGAATTCGCTACGTCGTGCAGGGCCAAGGTTCGGGTGCGGCGCTCGCGCTGCATTGACGCGATTGAAAAGCACAACGAACGCAACCCCAACCAGTCGATCCTGTTCCTGAACTACGCGGCGGTCGATCCTGACCTGACGAACAGCAAATGCAGCTTCTGGCACTTCCGCTTCGATGCGAACACGGACATGAAGATGGAAGCGCTGACCGCTTACATCAAGGATCGGCCTGAGGTAAAGAACGTCTTCCTGATCAACCAGAACTACTCGCACGGACACCAGGTATCGCGGGTTGCGAAAGAATTGCTCGCGCGCAAGCGTCCCGACATCAAGATTGTCGGCGACGACCTGCATCCGCTCGGCCAAGTGCGCGACTTCGCGCCGTACATTGCGAAAATGCGCGCAGCAAATGCGGACACGGTAATCACCGGCAACTGGGGGCCCGACCTTGCGCTGCTGGTGCGTGCTGCGCGCGAGGCGGGCCTGAACGCGAACTTCTACACCTACTACGGCGGCGTGATCGGCACACCGACAGCGGTGGGCCGGCAGGCGAAGACCGGATGCGGATGGTTGGATACTGGCATCCGAATATCACGCCGAATTATCCAGGCGAGAAGATGTATCTGGACTTCAAGAAGCGCTTCGGCGAAGAGTTCTACGCGGTCGCGACCTACGCATTCGTTGACGATGTTGGCCGATACCATCAAGCGCATGAAATCGACGGATCCGCTGCGGGTGGCGTATGCGATGGAAGGAGCCAAGCGCGCAGGCGTCAATGGTGAAATCGAGATGCGCGCAGCTGATCATCAACTGTTGCAGCCGCTTTGGGTCGTCTCGTGGACCAAGGTCGGCGGCCCCAACAAGCACGACATCGAGAAGACGGGCTTCACTTGGAAAACGGAGGTTGCATATCCCACCTACGTCGCATCGCAGCCGACCAGCTGCGCTATGAAGCGGCCGGCGTTACCGTAGGAAGAATTCCACGCTGACATTTGCCGGCCCGGTTCCCCGGGCCGGTTTTTTCATTCAGGAAGCGGTCTTGCTCGAGACTTTGATTAGCCAGGCGCTTTATGGCGTCAGCTACGGGCTGCTGCTGTTCATGCTCGCCGCCGGGCTGACACTGATTTTCTCGATGATGGGCGTGTTGAACTTCGCGCATGCGAGCTTCTACATGCTCGGCGCTTATATCGCCTATCAGATCAGTACCTGGATCGGTTTCTGGCCAGCCCTGATACTTGCGCCTGTGGTGCTGTTTGTGATTGGTGCGTTGGTCGAACGCTGGGGACTGCGGCGCGTGCACAAGTGGGGTCATGTCCCCGAGCTGCTGTTCACGTTCGGGCTGTCGTACATCATCGTCGAACTCGTCCAGGTGATCTGGGGCCGTCAGCCGGTTCCGTACCGGGTGCCTGCCGAGCTCGACGGGCCGGTCGACTGGATGCAGCGCTTCGGAATCACATTTCCCGAGTATCGGATGTTCATGATGGCGGTGGCGATCGCGATGTTGTTCGCCCTCTGGTTGGTGCTGACTCGGACGCGAATCGGGCTCGTCATTCAAGCGGCGCTAACCCATCCGCAGCAAGTCGAAGCGCTCGGACACAACGTGCCACGCGTTTTCATGCTGGTGTTTGGTGCCGGGCTCGGCGCTCGCCGGATTAGCGGGCGTGGTCGGAGGCAACGCGTTCGTGACTCAACCCGATATGGCGAATACGGTGGGAGCGATCATCTTCGTGATCATCATCGTGGGTGGGTTGGGCTCGCTTACCGGTGCATTCGTCGCTGCTTTACTGATCGGCCTGCTGGAGAACTTCGGCAAGGCCGAGGACGGATCGGTTGGCGGGCCTGCTTGCCCAATCTCGGGGTGACCATCGGGCCCGAGACGCCGGGCTATGAAGTCCTGAAGCTGACGGTATCGCAAGTAACGCCCGTGCTGCCTTATCTGCTGCTGGTGCTGATTCTGATCGTCAGGCCCAAGGGATTGCTTGGAACGCGAGAAGACTAGTGCAGCAAAGCGCGCTCACCTTTCGTCCGCTGAACTTTGGCCGCTGGGTTCTTTGGGGCTTTACGGCACTGCTGTTTCTGGTGTTGCCGGCCTTCTTCAGCAAAGGTTTTGCGCTGACGCTGATGTCGCAGATGGGCATCACCATCATCTTCGCGCTGAGCTACAACATGCTGCTGGGTCAGAGCGGGATGCTTTCTTTCGGTCATGCGGTGTACTCGGGGCTTGGCGCTTTTTTCGCAATCCACGCGTTGCGCTGGATCGGAGCCGGCGCGCTCGCGTGGCCGACGTCTCTGCTGCCGTTGATTGGCGGTTTTGCCGGGGCGTTTTTCGGCGTGATCTTCGGATACTTGACGACGCGGCGTGCCGGAACACCATTCGCAATGATCACGCTCGGTATCGGCGAGATGGTGTTCGCGGCCTCGCTGATGTTCCCGGGATTCTTCGGCGGCGAAGGCGGCGTTACCGCGGATCGTGCAAGCGGAAGCCCGCTGCTCGGCATCCCCGGTCTTACGTTCGGACCGCAGATTCAGGTGTACTACCTGATCGCCGTGTGGTGCTTCGCCTGCATGATCGCCATGTTCGCGCTGACGCAAACGCCGCTTGGCCGCATCGCCAACGCAGTACGCGACAACCCGGAGCGCGCCGAATTCATCGGCTACAACACGCAGCGCGTGCGTTGGCTGATGTTGATCCTGTCGAGCTTCTTTGCGGGGATCGCGGGAGGACTTTCGGCGATCAATTTCGAGATCGTCAGCGCCGAGAACGTCAGTGCGGTCCGCTCCGGCGGCGTCCTGCTCGCCGCTTTCATGGGCGGCGCGGCGTTCTTCTTCGGCCCGATTCTCGGCGCCGTCGTGTTTGTTTTCTTTGCCGTCGCGCTGTCGGAGTACACGAAAGCGTGGCAGCTCTACCTCGGCGTGTTCTTCGTGCTGCTCGTGATGTACGCACCGGGCGGGCTCTCCAGCCTGATACTGATGAATCTGCGCGTGCTGAAGTTCAAGAAGTTCGCGCGCCTGCGCGATCCTTATGTCGGCCTGCTGCTCGCCGCGCTGGCGCTTGCATTCGGCACGGTGCTGATTATCGAGCTGATGTATCACGTGACGCTTAACGTCGGCCAGGGGCCCGAGGTACGGTTATTCGGATTCGTGTTTGACACCTCGCGCGCGCCCGGATGGGTTTTCGCGGTTTCGACTCTTGCCGCAGCGGCGATTGCGTTCGAGTTCTATCGCAGACGCTTCAAGCAGGAATGGGACGAAGCGCAGGTCGAGATCGAAGACTGGATCCGCGAGAACCCATGAGCTCTTCACCAGCACCGGCGCTTGAACTGCTTGCGGTCAGCAAACAGTTCGGCCGGACCGAGATTATTCGCAACGTCTCTCTTCAAGTTCCACGCGGAGAGCGCCACGCGATCATCGGCCCGAATGGTGCGGGCAAGTCCACGTTGTTCAACCTGATCAGCGGCCGCTTCGAGGTGAGCTCGGGAACTCTGCTGCTCAACGGCATCGACATCACGGGGCGCAAGCCGTTCGAAATCAACCGGCTCGGCCTGTCGCGCAGCTTTCAGATCACTAATCTGTTTCACCGCCTGTCCGTGTTCGAGAATCTGCGTTGCTCCGTGCTGTGGCCGCTCGGGCATCGCTATTCCTTCTGGAGGAACCTGAACAAACTGGCGGACGCAGAAGAGCGTGCGGAATCGATCCTCGAGCAAGTGGGATTGAAGCGTCGGCGTGACATCGCAGCCAGCTTGTTGACTTACGCCGAGCAACGCGCGCTCGAAATCGGTATCACCATTGCCGGCGGCGCCGACGTGATCCTGCTTGACGAGCCGACTGCGGGCATGAGCCGCGCCGAAAGCAAACGCGCAGTTGAGCTGATACGCACCGTCACGCAAGGCAAGACGCTTGTGATGGTCGAGCACGACATGAGCGTCGTGTTCGATCTGGCGGACCGCATTTCGGTGCTCGTTTACGGACAAGTGATTGCGAGCGGAACTCCGACGGAGATTCGTGCCAACGACGCAGTGCGTGAAGCTTATCTTGGGCAACCCGCGGCAACCGCCTGATGCTTAACGTCTCCAATCTGCAGGCGTACTACGGCAAGAGCCATGTTTTGCACGGCGTCGATCTGATCGTCGGGCGTGGCGAAATCGTCAGCCTGCTGGGGCGCAATGGCGTCGGCCGATCGACCACTGCAAAGGCCATCATGGGACTTGTCGACTGCACCGGGTCGATCGCCTTCAAGGGTCACGATCTGATCAAGAGGAAGGCGTATGAGATCGCACACCTCGGCCTGGGCTACGTACCCGAGAACCGCGACATCTTCCCGACACTGACCGTCGAAGAAAACCTGCGACTCGGAGTCAAAGGGCGCGGCACCGGGCGCTGGACGTTCGATGAAATGTATAGGGTGTTTCCGCGTCTGCGCGAGCGTGCGATGACCGAGGCCGGGGTGCTGTCCGGCGGCGAGCAACAGATGCTGACGCTCGCGCGTACGATGATGGGCGATCCCGAGCTGGTCATCATCGATGAGCCCACCGAGGGTCTTGCGCCGATGATCGTCAAGTTGGTGGCGGAGTTTCTACAGCACCTTAAGGAGCGCGGAGTGTCGGTGTTGCTGATCGAACAAAAGCTGACGATCGCGCTGCAGATTTCTCAACGCGTCTATGTGATGGGCCACGGACACATGGTGTTCGAAGGCACGCCTGACGACCTGAAGACCAACAAATTGATTCGCCAGGAATGGCTCGAAGTTTGATTGCAAGATGACCACACACTACGAAAAGCGCGGCAACGTAGCCGTGCTGCAGATTGACAATCCGCCCGTCAACGGGCTGGGGCACATCACGCGCAAAGGCCTCATCGATGGACTCGGCCGCGCGTTGCGTGATGACGACATCCGCAGCGTCGTGATCACCGGTACGGCCAAAGTGTTTTCGGGCGGCGCCGACATCAAGGAATTCAATACGCCGGCTGCGCTGGCGCAACCGAGTCTGCTGCAATTGATCGATAACGTGGAGGCTTCGACCAAGCCGGTGATTGCTGCGGTTAACGGCATCTGCATGGGCGGCGGACTCGAGCTGGCTCTGGGTTGCCACTACCGAATAGCGACGCGAGATGCATTGTTCGCTCTTCCCGAAGTCAAGATCGGCTTGCTGCCTGGAGCGGGTGGCACGCAGCGCTTACCGCGCGCGATCGGCGTCGAGGCGGCGCTGCAGATGATTGTGAGCGGCGAGCCCATCGATGCGGACGCCGCCTTGAAGCGTGGCCTCGTTTCGCAAATCGTCGCCAACACTTCGTTTAACGACGTACTCGCATTCGCGAAGGAAGTCGTCCGCAAGTCAAAGCATCCGAAGCTTCGCGAGCAGGCCTGCAGCGCTGTCAGGTGGTCATGACACCAGTACCTTTTTTGAAGCGGCTCGTGAGCAAGCCGTAAAGCGAGCGCGCGGACTCCCGGCGCCAATGCGTTGCATCGAGGCGGTCGAGGCGGCCGTTAAGCTGCCGTTCGAGCAAGGCCTGGCACTCGAGCGCCAGTTATTTGTCGAACTTGTTCAGTCGCCCGAGTCGAAGGCGTTGCGACACGCGTTCTTTGCCGAACGCGCGGCAGCGAAGATTCCCGATGTGCCCGATGAAACGCGTACGCGCGCGATCGGCAAAGCTGCAGTCATCGGTTTCGGCACGATGGGCGGCGGCATTGCGATGAGTTTCGCGAACGCGGGCATTCCGGTGACCGTCTTCGAAAAGGACCAGGCGGCTCTTGATCGCGGCCTGGCCATGTGCCGGCGCAATTGGGAAGCGACGGCGAAGAAGGGTCGGTTGACAATGGACGAGGTCGAGCGGCGCATGGCACTGCTGACGCCGACGCTTGATTTCAATGCGCTCAGTTCGGCCGACATCGTCGTCGAGGCGGCGTACGAAGACATGGGCGTCAAGCAGGATGTGTTCAAGCGCCTCGATGCGGTGAGCAAGCGCGGCGCAATTCTCGCAACCAACACCTCAACGCTCGATGTTGATCGGATCGCCGCGGCGACTGTCCGGCCGCAAGATGTGATTGGCACACACTTCTTCAGCCCCGCCAACGTGATGCGGTTGCTCGAGATCGTGCGCGGCCGGCACACCAGCAAAGATGTGCTTGCGACGGTGATGCAGCTTGCGAAGCGGCTGAAAAAGGTCGGCGTCGTGTCCGGTGTGTGTGACGGTTTCATTGGCAACCGAATGCTGGAACAGTATCTGCGCCAATCGATGTTCCTGGTCGACGAAGGTGCGTCGCCGCAGCAGGTCGACGCTGCGATGGTTCGATTTGGGATGGCGATGGGCCCATTTGCCGTCGGCGACCTGGCCGGTCTGGATATCGGATATGCGATTCGTCAGCGTCGCTACGTGGAAAAGCCGCATGTCACCTACAGCAGAGTCGGCGATCGTGTCGTCGAACAGGGCCGCCTGGGTCAGAAAACGGGCAAGGGCTGGTATCGCTACGAGGCAGGCGACCGGACTGCAAAGCCTGATCCGGCAATAGACGAGCTGGTGACTCAGTATCGACGTGAAATCGGCATGACTCCGCGATCCATTACAGACGACGAGATTGTGCAGCGCTGCGTATACGCGCTGGTCAACGAAGGCGCCAGGATTCTCGAGGAAGGAATTGCGCTTCGCGCCAGCGATATCGACGTCGTCTATCTGACAGGCTACGGCTTTCCGGCGGCAAAAGGCGGTCCGATGTTTTATGCGCAGACGGTCGGCTTGAAAATTGTCGTCCATTCGATGCAGTCGTTCGCGCAGAACGAGCATGCCGATCCGAAGTTCTGGCAGCCTGCCAAGCTGCTGCAGGACGCGGCAGCGAGCGGAAAATGGCCGCGTTAGGTCCAGATCGCATCTTCAATGCCGCTTAAGAAGCTATTCGATCTCACCGGCAAAACCGCGCTGATTACCGGCGGCTCGCGCGGACTCGGGCTGCAGATCGCCGAAGCGCTCGGCGAGATGGGTGCTCGACTCGTCCTGTCTTCGCGCAAGGCCGACGAATTGCAGGCGGCGAGCGGAGGTCTAAAAGAGCAGGGCGTCGACGCGCATGCGATCGCTGCCGATTCATCGAACCCGGACGACATTGCACGGCTGGCTGCTGCGGCTCACGCACACCTCGGTGAGATCGACATTCTGGTCAACAACGCCGGCACGACTTGGGGAGCGCCGGCCGAAGATCATCCGCTCGACGCGTGGGACAAGGTGATGAATCTGAACGTGCGCGGTATTTTTCTATTGACGCAGACGGTCGGCCGCACTTCGATGATCCCCCGGCGAAGTGGCCGCATCATCAACGTCGCGTCGATTGCGGGTTTATCGGGCAACACGCCCGGAACGATGAGCACGATTGCCTACAACACCAGCAAGGGAGCGCTGGTGAACTTCACGCGCACCCTGGCAGCCGAATGGGGCAAGTACAACATAACGGTTAACGCACTCGCGCCTGGATTTTTTCCTTCGAAGATGACGAAGGGTGTGATCAAGGAGTTGGGAGAAGACGCCCTGGCTCGCCTGGCACCGCTGAACCGGCTCGGCGATGAAGAAGACTTGAAGGGAGCCGCGCTGCTGTTTGCGTCCGACGCCGGCAAGCACATCAGCGGGCAAATTCTCGCCGTCGATGGCGGCGCAACCTCGTACTGAGTCAACGAAGATGCCTACCAATCGCAGAATCGTCCTGGCGAGCCGGCCCAAAACTGTCGCGACGACGTCAAATTTCCGTCTCGAGGAAGTGCCCGTGCCGACGCTGCAGCCGGGGCAGTTCCTCGTTCGCAATCACTGGTTATCGCTCGATCCTTATATGCGCGGCCGTATGAACGAGAGCCGGTCGTATACGCAGCCGCAGGCGCTCGACGAAGTCATGCTCGGCGGCACAGCCGGTGAAGTGATCGAATCCCGCAACCCTGGATTTGCGGTCGGAAGCAAAGTGGTCGGCTATCTCGGCTGGCAGGAATATGGCGTGTCCGACGGCACCGGAGTGTTCAAGGTGGACACCCGTCACGTTCCGCTATCCGCTTACCTTGGCTCGGTTGGTATGCCGGGCGTCACTGCCTGGTACGGGTTGAATCGTGTAATCGATCCGCGCGAAGGACATACGATCGTCGTCTCGGCCGCGAGCGGCGCAGTCGGCAGCGTCGTCGGTCAGTTGGCGCGGATCCGCGGTCTGCGCGCGATCGGGTTCGCCGGCGGCGAAGAGAAATGCCGTTACGTCACCGAAGAACTCGGCTTCGATGCGTGCATCGACTACAAGTCTGAGAGCACTGCTGAAGGCCTCAGCAAGCGCCTGAAGGAAGTCGCACCTGACGGGGTCGATGGATACTTCGAAAATGTCGGTGGCACAGTGATGAACGCGGTGTTGCCGCGCATGAATACCTACGGACGCATTGCGTTGTGCGGTCTTATCGCCGGTTACGACGGCCGACCGATCCCGATTGAAAATCCAACCTGGTTTCTCATCAGCCGGCTGACGATGCAAGGCTTCATCGTCACCGAGCACATGGACGTGTGGCCAGCAGGCGCTGAAGGAGCTGGGCGAACACGTTGCTGCCGGACGCATCAAGTATCGCGAGACCGTGGCGCGCGGCATTGAGAACGCACCGCAAGCGTTTCTCGGAATGTTGAAAGGCGCCAACTTCGGCAAGCAGCTCGTCAAGCTCGCGTGATGACGCAGCCATTGCACGGCAAGGTTGCGGCGATTACGGGCGCAGGCAGTGGCTTTGGACGCGAATTCGCGCGGCTCGGTGCGCAGCTTGGGATGCGGCTCGCGTTATCCGACGTGCAGCCCGACGCGCTGGCAGCCACCGTCGCGGAACTGAAGGGTGCAGGCGCGGACGTCAGCAGCGACGTCGTCGACGTTTCTGACTCGGCGCAGGTCAGACAATGGTCAGATCGCGTGCACCAACACTTCGGCGGCGTGAATCTGTTGATGAACAACGCCGGCGTCGGTGGCGGTGGTTATCTGTGGGAGACCACCGACCACGACTGGCAATGGGTGATGGGCGTGAACTTGATGGGTGTCGTGCACGGCGTGCAGCACTTTGTTCCGCGCATGCTCGAAGCGAGCGCGCGCGGGGAGTGGGGGCACGTAGTCAATACAGCGTCGATGGCGGGATGGCTGGCGCCGCCGCTGATGGGTGTCTACAACGTTTCGAAACACGCGGTGGTCGCTCTGACAGAGACGCTCTATCACGATCTGCAGACAGCGGGTTCGACGCTTGGTGTGAGCGTGCTGTCTCCCGCATTTGTACCGACCGGAATCGCCGATTCGCACCGTAATCGCCCGCACGGGCTCGCCAACGCCGGTCCAGATACGACGGCGTCGCAGAAATTAGCTCATGACGCGGTCGCTAAAGCCGTGTCGAGCGGCCGGATGACGGCCGCACAAGTCGCGCAGTTGACGTTCGATGCGATCCGCGCGAATCGCTTCTATGTTTTCACGCATCCGCAGATTTTGCCGGCGGTAAAGGCACGCTTCGACTCGGTGCTGAACGGCAAGCCGCCAGCCGACCCTTATTCGACGCGGCCCGACGCAAAGCCGCGGTTAGGCTGAAGGATGCGGTCATCCGCGCATTGATTCGAGACGGACAGTTTGCCGATCTGGCGAGTGGAATTCGCTTGCATTACGCAAGTGGCGGCGACCCCGGTGCTCCATTGATGCTGTTCCTGCACGGCTTTCCCGAATATTGGGCAGCGTGGGAAGACGTCATGCCGTATTTCACTGCAAGTCATTACGTGGTCGCGCCCGATCTGCGCGGTTTCAATCTTTCCAGCCAGCCGACCGAAGTTGCTGCGTACCGCATGCGCGAGATCGTCGACCGATCTAGAACAATTCGTGCAGCACCTCGGCCATCGAAGCGCGATCGTCGCCGGACACGACTGGGGCGGGGCCGCCGCGTGGCAATGGGCGATCGCGCATCCTAATCGTATCGAGCGCTTGATCGTGCTGAACTCGCCGCATCCGATTCCGTTTGCACGAGACTTGGTGCACAGTGCCGAGCAGCAGAAGGCAAGTGCGTATATGAACTGGCTGCGTAGACCTGGGTCCGAACGCGCACTCGCCAACCACGACTACGCCCTACTGCAACGGTTCCTTCTATCGATGCAACGCGAAGACGCGCCCTGGTACACGCCGGAGCGTGCGTGGCGCTACAAAGAAGTGTGGCAACGCGGTCTTGCCGGCGGCATTAACTACTACCGCGCGTCGCCACTTTATCCGCCGACCGAAAACGACCCCGGCCCGCTGACGCTGCAACTCGATCCCGCACAGTTTCGCGTGCGTGTGCCAACGCTCGTCATCTGGGGAGAGGCCGACACCGCGTTGCCGACCGCCTTGCTCGACGGTCTGGACGAATTTGTCGACGACCTGACGGTCAAGCGAGTTGAACGAGGCACGCATTGGCTGGCGCACGAGGAGCCCGAAGCAGTCGCGAAGTTCGTTGCCGATTACCTGCTGGCCTGATTTCGGACGCTCGATTCAGCTCGCGTGTCAGAATTTGCAATCAATCTACGAAGGTCACATCCATGAAATCCTCAATATGGCGCACGGGCGCCGCGCTGCTGCTCGCTGCGATTTGCAGCCTCGCTACAGCGCAGGCGCCGGTACGGTTGCCCAACGGCGTCACACGAGGCCCGACGGTCGAAGGCATCACCGAGTACCGACTGGCTAACGGCCTGCGAATCGTCCTGTTTGCCGATCAGTCGAAACCCACCGCGACGGTCAACATCACGTACCTGGTGGGCTCGCGCCACGAGAACTACGGCGAAACGGGCATGGCACATTTACTCGAGCACTTGATCTTCAAGGGCTCAAAGAACTTTCTGAAACCGGACACCGAGTTCACGCGCCGGGGGTTTCAAAATAACGGCTCGACGTGGCTCGATCGCACTAACTACTACTCGACGTTTCAGGCGACTGATGACAATCTGAAGTGGGCGATCGACTGGTCAGCCGATGCGATGGTCAACTCCTTCATCGCGAAGAAGGACCTCGATTCCGAGATGACCGTCGTTCGTAACGAATTCGAAAGTGGCGAGAACGATCCGACGCGCGTGATGCTGACGCGCATGCAGTCAATGCTGTATGACTGGCATAACTACGGCAACTCGACGATAGGTGCGCGCTCGGATATTGAAAACGTCCGCATCGAAAACCTACAGGCGTTTTACCGGACGTACTACCAGCCGGATAACGCGGTGCTGATCGTCGCCGGTAAGTTCGACGAGTCCAAGACGCTGGGATGGATCGCGCAGGCGTTCGGAAAGATTCCGAAGCCGAAGCGCGCGCTGCCGGTGTTTTGGACGGTTGAGCCAACGCGCGATGGTGAGCGCACTTTCACTGTGCGACGTCCCGGCGAGGTGCAGTTCGTGATGGTCGGCTACCGAGTGCCCTCGGCGTTGAATCCACAATCATTACCTATTGGGATTGCAGCCGACGTCCTCGGCGATACGCCGAACGGCCGATTGCACCAGGCGCTGGTAGCAACAGGCAAGGCGGCGCAGGTATTCAATTTCAGCATCGACGCACGCGAACCGGGTTTCGTTCTTTTCGGTGCGGTCGTGAAAAAGGGAGAACCGCTTGATCCAGTCCGCCAGACGATGATCGATGTTATCGAAGGGAGCTGGTCGAAGGCACCTGCAGCGGAAGCCGAGTTGAAACGTCAAGTGCAGAAACAGCGCACATTGTTCGACCGTGCACTGGCGGATCCACAGGCTTTCGGCGTTGGGCTGTCGGAATACATCTCGCTCGGGGATTGGCGCCTGTTCTTCCTGCAGCGCGACCAGCTGGCGAAGCTGACCGCAGGCGAAGTCGACGCGGCGGCACGCAAATATTTCGTGCGCGATAACCGAGTGGTTGGTTCATACATTCCGGAAGACGCGCCGTTGCGCGCCGAGATTCCTGCTGCTCCAACGCCGACGCAACTGCTTGCAGACTACAAACCGTCCGAAAAAGGCGCAGTATCCGAAGCATTCGTACCGTCGCAGGAAAATATCGACAAGCGCACGCGCGTGCTGTCGTTCGGTGATTTGAATGTCGCGCTGTTGCCAAAGCAAAACCGTGGCAGCACTGTCAACGTGCAGACCCAATTCAAGTGGGGCAGTGCCGAGTCGCTGACAGGCCGCATGATCGAAGCGGACATGGCGGCAGCAATGCTTGCCCGTGGAACCGACAAGATGACGCGGCAGCAGATCGCCGACGAAATGACGCGTCTGCAAATGACGGGTGGCCTGACAGGGTTTCAAACAACGCGCGAGAACCTGCCCGACGCGCTTCGATTGCTGGCGCACGTGATGCGAGCGGCTAATTTTCCGGCGGACGAGTACGCGCAGCTGCAGCGCCAGGTGGCGACATCGTTGCAGGCACAGCTTGATAATCCGGAGGCGATCTCGCGCGATGCACTCGCGACTCATTTCAATACGTACCCGCCCGGCGACCCGCGCCACTACATTCCATTGCGCGCCCGAATCGAAGCGGTTACCAAGACGCCACTCGACGCTGCGCGCAAGTTCCACACCGACTTTTACGGAACGGCGCGCGGTGAAATCGCAGTCATCGGCGACTTCGATGCTAAGCAGATCGAAGCGCTGGCCAACGAGTTGTTCACTGATTACCGATCGAAAGCGCCGTACGCCCGTTTGGATCGCGAGCACCGGGAGGTTAAGCCTGCGCGGCTGGCGATCGACACGCCGGAAAAGGAGAACGCCGTCATCCGTGGCCGCATCGACTTTCCGCTACGTGACGATGATCCGGATGCTCCGGCGCTGGTGATTGCGAACGATATTTTCGGCGACGGTGCAGGAATGTCGAACCGTGTGATGGAACGGCTGCGGCAGCGCGACGGCCTCAGCTACGGCGCCGGCACCAGTCTGGCGCTCGGTTCTCGCTATCGAGTCGCTTCGTGGACCATGTCGGCAATCATGGCGCCGCAGAATGTCGCGAAAGCCGAGCAGGCGTTGCGAGAGGAAATCGAGCGCGCACGTCGCGACGGTTTCACCCCCAAGGAAGTCGAAGACGCAAAAAAGGGCACGCTGCAGGAGCGCGCGACCCATCGATCGCAGGACGGCGTGCTCGCCGGCGCGTGGACCGCCAACCTGGACCTAGGGCGGACTTTCGCATTTTCAAAACAGTTCGAGGATCGGATGCGTGCAGTGACAGTCGATCAAGTGAACGCGGCGTTCCGCAAATACATTGATCCGGCGCGCATGACGTTCGTTATCGCAGGCGATGCGAAAAAGGGCGCCAAGTAATGTATGCGGACTTTCGGCATCGCATGCCGTTACGCGTGCGGTGGGCAGAAGTGGACAAGCAGGGCGTCGTCTTCAATGCCCACTACCTTCTTTACTGCGATGTGTGCGTCACTGAATACTGGCGTGCGGTTGGCATGCAGTATCCGGACGCGTTTGTCTCCAAGGGCAGCGACCTTTTCGTGCGCAAGTCGACTGTTGAATATCTTTCCGCGGCCTACTACGACGACGAACTCGAGGTTTGCGGCCGCATCGCGCGGATTGGCAACAGCAGCTTGCGCTTCGTCATCGAGATTTACCGGCGCAGGCAGTACGAAGCCGTGCTGGTCACGGCGGAGCTGATCTACGTACAGACCGAATTGGTGTCACGTACTGCACAGTCGATTTCGGACGAAATGCGGGCGCTAATACGCGCGTTCGAGACCACCGTTCCCGAAGATTCCGCAAATGCGAATCGAGCTGGGTGACTGGCAAAGCTTGCGGCGCTGGGCCGAGCCCCTGCGCTTTGCTGTTTTCGTCGAAGAACAACGTGTACCGGCTGAGATCGAGCTCGACTCGTTCGATCCTCTATCAGTACATGCGGTTGCTTTCGATGCGAGTGGCGATCGCGGTCGGCACGGGCCGCTTGTTGCCCGACGGACATATCGGGCGCATGGCCGTGGCGAAACCCGCGCGCGGCGGCGGCATCGGCAGCGCATTGCTCAAAGCCCTGATGGACGAAGCGAGGCGTCGCGGCCATCGGCACGCCGTGCTCAGCGCACAAACGCATGCCACCGAGTTTTATCGAAAGCACGGATATGTCGCGTACGGAGACGAATACGACGACGCGGGGATCCCGCACATCGATATGCGATGCGCGTTTGTAGCAACGACGCTGTAGAAACGGCTAGCCGGATCCCGGCGCCTTGATCCGTGCCGGGCTGGCAGCTCGATCAATGGTGAACTCGTAGTGACGGTCAGAGAAACGCTGCGGATCGGTTGTGTCGTAAGTGCGCTCAAAAAACGTCGTGAGCCCATCACTGCGCACGGTGATCACGGTGCTCGATCGTGTCCCGTAACCATTGGCGCGAATCTGAATCGACGAAAGCGCGCGCTCCCATTCGTAGGGAACACCGGTCGATGGAAGCTCGGAGTCGCGCGCGAGCTCACGATTCTCCAAAAGACGTACCAGCATGTCGAGGTCCACTCGTGACGCGATTGAGCAGGCGAAGCGCGTTACAGCACGCGTCACTTTCGGCCACGGGGTATCGAGCGATGCATTGGACAGTCCGTATACACCCGGTGCCAGCGTGCGCGCGGGCTCACTGCCGCGGTTGGTGAAGTACTCCAGACGCGGTTCGCTCTCGACTTTCGCCGCTAGCCACGGGCGCCACATCACCCAGCAGCAGATTGAAGCCGTTGTACGCGCCCATCCGAGCAGCATTCGATTCGAGCCAGCTGCTGGGCGAAGTCGGACGCCTGCAAGGCCGACAGAACGAGCGTTCCGCGCGAAGGTGCGTGTGGATTGCGCTCGCTCGGCGCGCGCACGTTGGTGAGCGCTGCAAAGCGGCCGCGGCGTGTGATTCCGAGCCAGGTGCCGCCTGCTTCCTCGTCATGACCCGCGAGTACCGACACCGCGTGGCCCCACCACGCAGCGGGGCGTGTACGACGCAGATAGAACTCGTCACGATTTGCAGCCAGCACCAGCGGGTAATCCGGATGCGAGCGCCAGGCGAACACCATCAGGCACATCGAATCTCTCGCTTACTCCGTAGGATCGAACAGCACATACGGTAGCGGACGCAGCCTCAGGCGTGGGCCGTCGAGGCTTTGCAGATGCAGCGAGCCCGAGTCCAGCCGATCGATCGGCGACTCGAACAGCAGGGCGCTGCCTCCCTCGGCAGATGCAGCGGCCATCACAACTGTGCCGACGGGCTGCGTGGCATCGCTGTGATAGACGTCGGCCGCAGGCTGAACGTCGGTCGCGTCGACGTCTGCAATGTTCATGCGCCGCTTGAGCTTGCCGAGATATTGGCTACGCGCAACGATCTCCTGGCCCGGATAACAACCTTTCTTGAAGTCCACACCGCCCAATACTTCGAGATTGATCATCTGCGGAACGAACTTCTCCTGGGTTGCCGCGAAAATCGTCGGCACCGCGGCGTCGATCTCGCTGAGCCACCAATGGCTGCTGAGACCACTCGCGACACCTCCGAGCATTGATAATTGCGACTCACGTGGTGACGTTAGCAAGTAGCGCGATACACCATCGGGTGTCGGCAGCAGACGGTCAATGCGCACCGAGCCCGTTGTAGTCGAGGACCACGGTGCGTCGGGCGACGGCAGCCCAGCGTCCTGCAGCGCGTCCGTTCCTTCGCCGAGAAGTGCGTAGGTGGCCCATGCATCGCTGACATCGGTGACCTTGGCCTTCGCGCGCAGCACGAACATTGATAGTCGCTTGACGACCGAGCCGATGACGTCACGCGGCATGCGCATGAACACGCCTTCATCCGTACGCCACTGGTGAAACGTTGCAAGCAACCGACCCTTCGGCGTGCAATAGCCGGACAACTGAACTTTCCCAGGAGCCAGTCGAGACACGTCGTTCGTCAGCTGCGATTGCAGAAACGGCACCGCATCTGCGCCCGAGACGCAAACGACACCGAGCTCCGGCAGCGGAGCCAGCACGGTCGTCTGAACGGAAGCGGCTAGGGCAGACATCTCACCTTGTGTCGTCTGAATTGGACGCAGATTAATATAACTGCGCCGATCATTAGTCGTCCCTGCCTTCTTCGTTGTTCCCATGACCTTGCTTCGATGAAAAAACGTAGCGGTGCGCGCGTATGGATCAGTCTCGTGCTGCTTATGGGCATTGCGCTGTTCGCCGTGGGACTGGTAGGGCGGTGGTATCTGTTCGAACGCCCACTGCCGTTCAAATCCGATCGCGTCGAACTTCGCGTTCCCGCCGGAAGCTCGGTACGAAGCATCGCGCAGGCGGCGCAGGCGGCCGGAATCGAACTGAACGCGGATGCGATGGTTGCGGTGGCACGCTTTACCGGCACGTCGCAGTCACTGCGCGCCGGCCGTTATGCCGTCGAGCGTGGAATTACGCTGGCCGGATTGCTTTCGAAGCTGCAGTCGGGTGATGTCATTCGCGAGCGATTGACGGTCGTGGAGGGCATCGCGTTTCGCGAGCTGCGCGCCTTGCTCGCCGACGCAGACTCAGCTCAAGCAGGATTCGGCACAGATGTCTGTCGAGGAGTTGCTGAAGGCGATCGGCGCCAGCGAGACGCATCCCGAGGGATTATTTGCACCCGAAACGTACGTATACGACCCAGGCACCTCCGATCTCGACATCTACCGTCAGGCATACCGCGCGCAGATCAAACTATTGCAGGACGCGTGGGCCGTCCGCAAACCCGACCTGCCGTATGCGAGCGCATACGAAGCGCTGACGATGGCATCGATTATCGAAAAGGAAACCGGACAGGCCTCGGAGCGAGCGATGATCGCCGGCGTGTTCGTCAATCGGCTCAAGCAGGGGATGCTGCTGCAAACCGACCCGTCGGTCATCTACGGAATCGGCCCCTCGTTCGACGGTAACTTGCGCAAGCGCGATTTGCTCGCCGATGGGCCATATAACTCATACACGCGCGCCGGATTACCACCGACTCCGATCGCACTGCCGGGTCGTGCATCGATCGAGGCAGCACTGAATCCCGCGAATACCTCAGCGCTGTACTTCGTATCACGCGGCGACGGCACTTCGCACTTTTCGGCAACGCTGGCCGAGCACAATCGCGCGGTGGACGCCTACCAGCGATGTTGCCGTCGATGAGCGAGCGCGGCCACTTTATTACGTTCGAAGGCATCGATGGGTCGGGCAAAAGCACGCATATCGAGTCGGTCGCGGAAGCGCTGCGTTCGCGCGGCATTAAGCCACTGTTGACGCGCGAGCCCGGCGGTACCCCACTGGGTGAATCGTTGCGCGAGCTCGTGTTGAACCAGCCGATGGCGCGCGAGACCGAGACGATGTTGATGTTCGCCGCGCGCGCCGAGCATCTGGTGAAAATCATTCGGCCGGCGCTGGCAGCGGGCGAATGGGTCCTGTGCGATCGATTCACCGATGCAACGTATGCCTATCAGGCAGGAGGCCGCGGTATGGACGAGCGCGCCATCGCAGAGCTCGAGCACTGGGTTCACCCCGATCTGCAGCCTGGCCTGACGATTCTGTTTGACGTCGCGCCGGAAGTGGCAGCTCAGCGCCTCGCCCAGGCACGATCGGCGGACCGCTTCGAAGCCGAACCGATCGCGTTCTTCGGCGCGGTGCGCGCGATGTATCTGAAAAGGGCGGCCGCGAACCCGGCGCGCTTTTTCATTGTCGACGCCGAGCAGGAGCGCGACACGGTACGCGATCAACTTCGTCATTTGATGCGGCAATGGAACGGTTGAAGCCGCTGCCGTGGCAGCACGCGCTGTGGTCGCAGCTCGTGGGCTGGCGCGAACGGTTGCCGCACGCCTTGTTACTGCATGGAGGACGCGGCATCGGCAAGCGTCACCTGATGTCAGCGTATGCGCAGTTGTTGCTGTGCGAGTCGCCGGTTGACGATGCGCCGTGCGGCCGCTGCGCGGGTTGCCAACTGATAGCGGCTGATAACCATCCCGACCTGCAGTGCCTGACGCCCGCCGCGTTGATGCCCGAGCGCAATGATGCTGACAGTCTCGTTGAAGACGTGCAATCGGACCGCGCCGAAACGCGGGCGAGCAAGGCCAAGCCCAGCCGTGAAATCGTCATCGATCAGGTGCGCAAGATCAGCGAATTCCTTGCGATCTCTTCGCATCGTGGCGGCCGCCGCGTCGTCCTGCTGTTGCCGGCTGAAGCGCTGAATGCTCCCGCGGCGAACGCGCTTTTGAAGGTGCTTGAGGAGCCACCGCCTGGCGTTGCGTTTCTCGCGGTCAGCGACCAGCTCGACGCCGTTCTACCGACGATTCTTTCGCGCTGCGTGCTGCTGCGCGCGCCTGTTCCGAGTCACTCGCAGGCCATTGAATGGCTGAATCGAACGGGATCGAGCGGGCGGAGGCAAAGCTGGCAGAAGCAGGTGGCGCGCCGCTCTGCATCGAGGGCCAATCGACGCTTGATCCGCGCCAGATGCTCGACCCGGCGCTGCGCGAGGCACTGATCAAGCTGCTCAGTCGGGGCGCAGCTCTGACGGGCGCTGAAATCGTAAGCACCGTGCCGAAAGACATCGCCGTGGCGCCGGCGATCCGTCTGTTACAGCGGTGGGGATGGGACTTATTAGCGGAAAGACTGGCGGGACGCGTTCGTTACTATCCCCAACACCAGCGCCAGTTTGCGGCGCTCGGCCGGACGGTCGAGCCTGTGCGCGTCGTCGAATGGACGGCGGCACTGGCGCAAATGCAAGCGGTCAGCGATCATCCGCTGAATGCACGTCTGGTGATTGAAAGTGCGTTGCTCGGTTATGCCGAAGCGATGCGGGCACAAGAGGGCGACAGCAACGAGATGAAAGACGGCGGCAAAGGCGGAAACGGACAGGCTGCAGCACCGGGTGGCGCGCGTCCGGCCGTGCTATCGCTATCGATCAAAGAGAAAGCGGCTTTGTATGCGGCGTACATGCCGTATCTGAAAAGCGGCGGCATGTTCGTTCCGACGACGCGGCCATATCAGCTCGGCGATGACGTGTATCTGATTTTGACGCTGCTCGATGACCCGACTCGAATTCCCGTAGCAGGCAAAGTTGTTTGGATCAGCCCCGCGGCCGGCGGCAGCAAGACACCCGGCATCGGCGTGCACTTTCCTTCGGACGAAACCGGGCTCAATGCGCGCAAGCGCATCGAAGATGCGCTCGGCGGCGCGTTGAAGTCGGCCCGGCCGACACATACGCTATAACTCGTCTTGCCGGCCGCCAGTTGCCGGCTCCCGTGAGTTCTATATGTATGTAGATTCACACTGCCATTTGTCGTTTCCGGAGCTAGCGCAGGACTTGGCGGGCGTACTGCAACGGATGCGCGACAACAGAGTCGTCGCAGCGTTGAACGTGTGCACGACGCTGACGGAGTTTCCCGCTGTCCTAGCCGTCGCGGAGCAGCACGCGCACATCGTCTGCTCGGTCGGCGTGCATCCCGACTATCAAGACACCGAAGAGCCGGCGATCGAGCAGCTCGTCACGCTGGCAGACCATCCGAAGGTGGTTGCCATCGGCGAAACAGGACTCGACTACTTTCGGTTGCAGGAGCCACTCGAATGGCAGCGCAGCCGGTTTCGCACGCACATTCGCGCGGCGCGTCGATGCGCCAAGCCGCTGATCATTCACACCCGCTCATCGTCGGCAGACACGATCAGGTTGATGCAGGAGGAGGGCGCCGCCGAAGCAGGGGGTGTCATGCACTGCTTCACCGAGTCGCTCGCGGTTGCTGAAGCAGCGATCGAGCTCGGCTTTTACATCTCGTTTTCCGGAATCGTCACATTCAAGAATGCGCGCGAGTTGCAGGAAGTCGCGCGCGCCGTGCCGTTGAACAGGCTGCTGATCGAAACAGATTCGCCGTATCTAGCCCCGGTGCCTTACCGAGGGAAGACGAATGAGCCGGGGTACGTGCCGAAAGTGGCCGAAAAGATCGCCGAGCTGAAGAACCTAACTGTCGGCGAGGTCGCGCAGGCATCGACCTCAAATTTCATGAATCTTTTCAAGCTTGTGCCCAGCAAACTTAACGCAGACAAGCAAGAGGCTGTCTCTTCCGAAGATGTTTCAAATCAAGCCGCTTGCGTTTGACCGTTAAAGCTGTCTATTACAGCAATCCCGTGCCTTGAAGCGCCCCGATCGTCGTCTGCGCCAACTCGGTGACTTGCTCAGTCACGTTTTGGGCAGTACTACTGCTGGCGCGCCCGGACCACATCGTTGCTCCGTTCGACGGATCGATGAGTGCCGTTTCCGCACCAAACGCCTGACTGACCCGTGCGCCGCCGATCGGGAAACCGATCCCAACGCTGCCGCCAAATCCGCCGCTGCGGTATCCACCGGAACCGCCGCCGACACCGATTCCGATTGACGGGCCGCTGTCAACGGCCACCGGCTGCCCCGAGCTAAGGGTCATGCGAACGATCGCACGCGCCCCGACTCGCTTGGCTGCTGCAACGTACGGATCGTTTCCGGCCGGCGGAGCCCCGGCCGGAGACAGTTGAGAGTTCAAAGTGGCTTTCGCACCTCTAGAGGAGACAGCCGCGGCCAGCTGGTCCTCGCAAATGCGCTGCACGGTCAGGTCCGGCGCTTCACAAGCGACCAAGACCGACGCACCGCGCACGTTTCGTGCCTTGGTAATCAGGATTGGTCCATTGCGCATCCATGCGCGTTGTCGCGCAGGCGGACAACAACGCAGCAGCGGAAAGGAAGAACAGTCGACTCGTCAGTTGCATCAGGCACCTCGCGAGGACACTCAGATGCATTTTACGTGCCGATCTTTGCCGGGGACCCGAGTCCGGCCGCCATTGGGGCATATGCGCATAATGTGCATTATGTCAACTCGGCTCATGACGCCGACTTATGAATATCGTCGACCCACTTCACCTCCTCCGGCTGCTCCACCATTGGAATATCGAGGTTGACGACCACAGGCTCCTGCCCGCTTCGTACCAGCACGCATGACAGCGGCTCGTCGTCGCTTGCATTGATTTCCTGGTGAGGCACGTACGGTGGTACGAAAATGAAGTCGCCGGGGCCTGCCTCGGCAACGAATTCGAGTCGATCGCCCCAGCGCATGCGCGCCCTTCCGCTGACAACGTAGATCACGCTTTCGACGGGGCCGTGATGGTGGGCGCCGGTTTTCGCTTTCGGGTGGATGACTACGGTGCCAGCCCAAAGCTTCTCCGCACCGGCCCGCGCGTAGTTGATCGCCGCCGCGCGATTCATTCCGGGCGTCTGTGGCGTATTGATGTCGAGTTCGTCGCCGTGCACGACTCGCACACCCCGCAGGCGCCACTTCGATTCGGATGGAAGTTCCATGCCGCGCATGTTAGCCGGCATCGAACGCAGTGGACGCGGACTTAACTTCTTACCGCCGCGCTTCGGGAATCAGTGCGCGCATCCTGCGGCAAAAGCTTCGCAGGCACACCTCGCTTTCGCCCAGCGGACCTTGTACAAAGCTCGACGACATCATTCCCTGTTGCACTCGGCTGATTAACGCAGTGTCCTCGGCGTTGACCTGGCGATTGATCCGCCAGTTCAAATAGCGAGCCGCCTTCATTTCGCGTCGCTCATCGGGAATTGCATAGTTGATCTCGCGGATCAGCGTACGGGTCGGTGAGACGGGAAGAAACTGCATGAAGTCGATCTGATCGGGGTAGATGTCGAAGGCGACATTGGGCCATAGCTTGAAGTAAAGCCATTGCCGCTGTGCCCCTTCAGGCAAGTAGTCGACTCGGGGCAAGACTTGCTGGTAAAGCCGCTCGGAAAGTCTGGACGATGGCTGCTCGAGCGATGAGCCCCCACATGCGATCGACGTATTCCTGCGCTTCAACGCCGTAGTTGCGTCCGAACAGTCGCGTTAATCCAGGGTGCGCAACTGCAATGTGAAGGCCGTCCGAATAATTGTCTGCGACATTCTTCCAGTTGACATCCCGCGGCCGCAGCGTCACGCGTCCCAGCGCGCGCAGTTCCTCGAAGCGGTAAGGCGCAATCAGCTCCTCATACGGCGCCATCATGGCGGCGACCGACGGTCCGCCTGCCGCGAGGCGAACGAAGATAAAGCCTCGCCAGATTTCGAGCTCCACGGGAGCGAGCCCGTGGGCGTCCATGTCGAGATCCGGATAGTCGTGCTTGCCAGGCACGCCGATCAGTCGCCCGTCAAGGCCATAGGTCCATCCGTGATAAGGACAGGTCAGACGCTTTGCGCAGCCCGACGCGTCACTCAGGAGCCGCGACCCGCGATGACGGCATACGTTCGTGAACGCGCGCACTCGCATGTCGTCGCCGCGAATGACGACAACGCTTTCGTTCAGAAACTCAAGCGTTTGCCAGTCGCCTGGGTTCACGACATCGCTCGCGTGACAAACGACCTGCCAGCTCGGTCGCATCACGCGCGTCATCTCGACATCGAAGAACGCCGGGTCACGATACGTCCAGGCTGGAAGGCTCCAGCCATCGTCCGGATCGACGCTCATTCAGCTCGCAGCAGCGCAGTCAGCCGACCTGCACACGCCGTGCGCAATGGAGACGGATCAAGGTCATGCGTAGCGCTTCTCGAGCTCGCTGAATTTCTCCGCGTCAAGCACCTTCTGTCGATCCGCAAACATCATCAGCTTCGACTCGATGCCGGCGACGGAACCGGTGTCGTGCAAATGCCGCAACACCTGCTGCATCGCCAGCAGTGATGCCTGCAGTGCGGCGTTGGCATAGAGAACGACCGCGTAACCGGCTTGCGCCAGCTCTTCGCGCGGCAGCAACGGCGTCTTGCCGCCAATCACCATGTTGCAAAGATGAATGCCCGGCACTTCGCGTGGAATCGCCAACAGTTCTTCTTTCGTCAACGGTGCTTCGACGAACAGAAAATCAGCGCCCGCTTCCTGATACGCGCGAGCGCGATCGAGCGCTGCCTCGAACCCTTCCACCGCGCGCGCATCGGTGCGGGCAAGGATCATCATGTCCGGATCGATACGTGCATCGACGGCGGCTTTCAGCTTGGACACCATCTCCTGTTTCGGAATGACATCCTTGCCTTCGAAGTGGCCGCAGCGCTTCGGATACGTCTGATCCTCGAGCATGATGGCGTTCGCTCCGGCGCGCTCGAGCAGCTTGACCGTGCGGCGCGCGTTGATCGCATTGCCGAAGCCTGTGTCGGCATCAGCGAGTATCGGAATACCGACCGCATCGCGCACCGCCGCGACATGAGCTGCCAGCTCGGTGACAGAGACCAATCCGATGTCAGGCATTCCGAGATAGCTGTTGGCCACGGCGGCGCCGCTGAGCATCATCATTTTGTATCCGGCCGCTTCGATCAGTCGCGCAGCGAGCGCGTTGGCCGCGCCAGGCATGATGTGCGCGGCACCGGCGACCAGTTCGCGGCGCATGACTTTGTTGAGAGGATCGGTCATTCGATGTCGCTTGCAGAGGGCTTCTATTCGATCACGATGCCTGCGCGCTTGACCACGTCTTGCCAGCGCGCTTGTTCCTTCTTGATGAACGCAGCAAAGGCGTCGGGGCCGCCCTGCCCTGCGACGGCATCGTCTTGCGCAAAGCGCTGCGTGATCATGCTCGACTTCAACGCTTTACCAATTTCGGCCGCCATCTTGTCAATGATCGGCTTCGGCGTTCCCGCTGGCGCCATCACGCCGTACCACTGAGAAGTCTCGAAGCCGGGGAATCCCATCTCGGCCACCGTCGGAACGTCGGGCAGCGAAGAGATGCGCTCCGGCGTGCCGACCGCGATCGCGCGCAGCTTGCCGCTCTTGATGTGGCCCATCAGCGCGGGCGAGCCGGCGGAAGATGCTTCAGTACGGCCCGCGAGCAGATCCTGCAACTGCGGGCCTGTTCCTCGGTAAGGAACGTGAACGACGAAGATACCGGTCACCGATTTCAGATACTCGAACGCAAGATGACCGGCACTGCCGTTACCCGCCGACCCGTAATTCAGCTTGCCTGGATTCTTCTTCGCGTAGTCGACGAACTCCTTGAAGTTCTTCGGTGGGATGTCGCTGTTCACCACGAACACATTAGGGACGCGCGCCAACAGCGCCACCGGCACGAACGCCTTGTTGACGTCGTACGGATGCTTCTTCATCGCGTAAGGATTGACGGCCAGCGTGCCAACGTGGCCCAGAATGATCGTGTAACCATCGGGAGCGGCACCGGCGACCTCCTGCATCGCGATCGTGCCGGCACCGCCGGGCTTGTTCTCGACGTACACCGTCTGACCGAGTTGCTTCGTAAGTTCCTGCGCGACGCTGCGCGCCACGATCTCCGAGGTGCCTCCGGGCGCAAACGGCACCACGAAGCGGATCGACTTGGTCGGCCACTCCTGCGCACCTGCACTGCCCACAAACATTGACAACAACAGCGGCAGGCACGAGAGCCATCGCTTGAACATAAACTCTCCTTTCGTTGCGCACGACTCGACAATTGCGCGACGCCCGTAATTACAACATGACACTGCTAAGCGACCTGGTCGATGCTTCCGAGCGCGTCGGTAGCACCGCGAGCCGACGCTCGAAGATCGCGGAGATCGCCGCGCTGCTGCGGCGATTGCAACCTGAAGAGATCGACATCGGCGTGGCGCTTCTGGCGGGTGAGACCCTGCAGCGCAAAACCGGCATTGGCTATTCGTTGATCGACAGTGCGCGCGTGGCACCCGCCGCCGCTCCGAGCCTGGACTTGTCGTCGGTGAATCACGCGCTGGATCAGATTGCCGGTACCGGCGGGCGTGGCTCGATCGCCGCGCGGTCGCGACTGCTGAAGAATCTGCTGTCCGCCGCGACTGAACGCGAGCAGGAGTTCCTCGTAAGGCTCCTGCTCGGCGAGCTGCGACAGGGAGCGCTCGAAGGTTTGATGATCGAAGCGGTGGCGAGCGCGGCGCGAGCTTCCGCCAGCGGATGTCCGCCGCGCAGCGATGATCGCCGGTGGAATCGCAGCCGTCGCCGGCCCCGCGTTGACGCAAGGCCGCGAAGGTTTGCAAAAATTTTCGATCGAATTGTTTCAACCGTTGGCACCGATGCTCGCGCAGCCAGCCGACGACATCAGCTGATGCCCTCGCCCGCATCCCAACTGCATCGATCGAATGGAAGCTGGACGGAGCCCGCGTACAGGTCCACAAAGTCGGGCGACCTGGTGCGCGTGTTTTCCAGAACCGGAAATGACTTGACACCGGCGGCGATCGAGATCGTTGACGCGGTGCGAGCTCTGAATGCCGAAACGTTGATTCTCGACGGCGAGGCAATTGCATTGAGAAGCAACGGCACGCCCTACCCTTTTCAGGACACGATGCGCAGGTTCGGTCGCGTGCTCGATATCGATCGGATGCGCGAAACGATGCCGCTGTCGGTGTTCTTCTTCGATTGTCTGCGCATCAATGGTGACGATCTGATCGGCCGACCCGGCAGCGAGCGCCTTGCGGCGATGTCCACCGTTCTCCCGCCGTCGATGCTCACTCCGAGGATCGTGACGTCGGACCTCGCAACCGCACAGGCGTTCTACGACGACGCCGTGCAACGGCAGCATGAGGGTGTAATGGTCAAGGCGATCGACGCACCCTATGAGCCGGGCCATCGCAGCGCATCGTGGCTGAAGGTCAAGCGCGCACATACGCTCGACCTGGTCGTGATCGCCGCCGAGTGGGGCCATGGACGGCGCAAGGGCTGGCTGTCGAACTTGCATCTGGCAGCACGCGATCCGTCAACCGGCGGCTTCGTCATGCTCGGCAAGACATTCAAGGGAATGACGGACGCGATGCTGAAGTGGCAAACCGAAGAGCTGCTGGCGCGCGCGATCAGTCGTGATGACTGGGCTGTGCGAGTCAGGCCCGAGTTGGTCGTCGAAATAACGTTCAACGATCTGCAAAGCAGCTCGCGCTACCCTGCAGGGCTTGCGCTGCGGTTTGCGCGCGTCAAGGGTTACCGTGCGGACAAGACGCCGGAGCAAGCGGATACGATAGAGACCGTGCGCGCGATTTACGCAAGCCAGGCCGCGCCGCATTCGGACGAAGCGCTATGAACGCGCTCGCACCTACGATCATTACCTTAAGGAGGAACTCAATGAACCTTGCGAAATTCTTTTCAGCTAGCGCGGCCATACTCGCTGCGACGTTTTCCTTCGGTGCGGTTGCGCAAGGAACGAAGACAGCAGACGGCGTGCTGACCAACGCCAGCGGTATGACGCTTTACACGTTCGACAAAGATACGGCCGGCAACGGCAAGAGCGTCTGCAATGGACCGTGCGCAACGAGCTGGCCACCACTTGCCGCCACTGCTACGGACAAGCCAACCGGCGATTACACGATCGTCACGCGTGACGACGGCGCGAAGCAATGGGCCTACAAGGGCAAGCCGCTGTATCTGTGGATCAACGATAAAAAGGCTGGCGACAAGACCGGAGACGGTGTGGGCGGAGTTTGGAAAATCGCCAAGCCGTAATCGTGATTGACGGTGAGCGCGCTACAGGCTAGCGCGCCTACCAAGCCCGTTGGGATGCGAGAAACCGATTGACTGACGCTGTCAAGCAAATTCGGCCCGCCCGCGCCGGAAAACGGCCGAACAACTGCGTTCGCATCGCTGGTACGGCGCCGAGGATATGCGCGCCTTCGGCCATCGCTCGCGCACTGCGCAGATGGGCTATGACCGCAAGGACTACGCGGGCAAGCCGGTGATCGCAATCATCAACACCTGGAGTGACATCAATCAGTGTCACTCGCATTTCAAGCAGCGTGTTGAAGAGGTCAAGCGCGGCGTGTGGCAGGCGGGCGGGTTTCCGGTCGAGATGCCGGCGATGTCCCTATCCGAGCCGTTTCAAAAACCGTCGGCGATGCTGTACCGCAATTTCCTCGCGATGGAAACCGAGGAGTTGCTGCGCTCGTATCCGGCCGATGGCGCTGTTCTGATGGGCGGGTGCGACAAGACGACGCCGGGGCTGATCATGGGCGCGACCAGCATGAATCTGCCGACGATCTTCATGCCGGCCGGACCGATGCTGCGCGGAAACATGCGCGGCCAACCGCTGGGCTCCGGCAGCGACACATGGAAATACTGGGCCGAGCTGCGCGCCGGCAATATCACCGAAGAAGTGATGAAAGAAGTCGAAGACGGCATCGCGCGCTCGCCGGGTCACTGCATGACGATGGGCACTGCATCGACGATGACCAGCGCCGCCGAAGCGCTTGGATGGACGCTGCCAGGGGCGGCATCGATTCCCGCGGTCGACGCGAATCATCAACGCATGGCTACCGAATCCGGCCGGCGCATCGTCGAAATGGTGTGGGAGGATTTAAAGCCGTCAGATTTTCTCACCGCAGCGTCGTTCGACAACGCAATCACCACCGTGCTGGCGCTCGGTGGCTCGACTAATTCGCTGGTGCATTTGATTGCGATGGCCCGCCGCTCGGGCGTTGATCTGATGCTCCAGCGCTTCGACGAACTCTCGCGTATCACCCCGCTGCTGGCGAATCTGCGCCCTGCCGGCAAGTATCTGATGGAGGATTTCTATTACGCCGGAGGATTGCGCGCGGTGCTCGCTGAATTGGGCGAACTGATCGACGCTTCGACGCTGACGATCAACGCAAAGACGCTTGGCCAAAACATTGCAGGCGCCGATATCTACAACGACGACGTCATTCGCCGTCGCGACAAGCCGGTGCTCGTCAACGGCGGGCTGGCCGTGCTGATTGGCAATCTCGCGCCCGATGGTGCGGTGATCAAGCCGGGCGCGATGGAGCAGCACCTGCTCGAGCATCGCGGCCGCGCGGTCGTGTTCGACAATTACGACGATCTCGCAGCGCGCATCGACGATCCCGCGCTCGACGTCGAACCCGATTCGGTGCTCGTGCTGCGCAACGCCGGACCGATCGGTGGCCCCGGCTTTCCCGAATGGGGTCAGCTGCCGATACCGAAGAAGATGCTGGCCCAGGGCGTTCGCGACATGGTCCGGATTTCGGATGCACGCATGAGCGGCACAAGTTACGGCGCATGCGTGTTGCACGTTGCACCTGAAAGCGCAGTGGGCGGGCCGCTGGCATTGGTTCAGAACGGCGACGAGATCGAGCTCGACGTTCCACGGCGCACGCTGAACCTGCTCGTCGATGCCAACGAGCTTGCGCGTCGCAGGCAGCAATGGCGCGCACCTGTGCCGCATTACGAGCGCGGCTACGGCGCGCTATTCTCGCGTCACATCACACAAGCCAATGATGGCTGCGACTTCGATTTTCTGGAAGGAACGAGTGCGACCCCGGAGCCGCAGATCCACTAGCGGCCGATCTTAGAAACACAGAAACACAAGGAGACCATGATGACCATAAGTCAGATATTGCGGATCGGTTTCGGCGCGTTGCTCGCGAGCAGCGCCCTGCTCAGTGCACCGATCGTTCAGGCACAGGCGTATCCGAACAAGCCGATCAAGATCATCGTGCCGTATCCGCCGGGCGGCACCTCGGACATTCTGGCGCGCGCGATCGGACAGAAGCTCACCGACTCGCTCGGCCAGACTGTCGTTGTCGAGAACAAGCCTGGCGCCAACGGCAACCTCGGCGCCGACTTCGTTGCGAAGGCTCCGCCTGATGGTTATACGGTGCTGCTTGCAGATATCGGTGCGCTTGCGATCAGCCCGAGCCTGTACAAGCTTTCGTTCGACCCTGCCACCGATTTTTCGCCGGTGACGATGGTGGCGTACTCGCCGCACATCCTGGTCGTGCATCCGTCGGTTCCGGTGAACAATACGAAGGAATTGATCACGCTCGCGAAGTCGAAGCCCGGCAAATTGAATTTCGCGGCATCGAGCGTCGGCAGCGCGCCGCACCTGGCCGGCATCGAATTCGCCTCGAAAGCGGGGGTCGACTGGGCCTACATCCCGTACAAGGGAGGCGCGCAGGCGATTACCGACATGGCGGGCGGCCAGGCCGATGTGATGTTCAACGGCATGCTAGCGACGTATCCGCACGTCAAGAGCGGCAAGCTGAAGATCCTTGCTGTTTCGAGCGGCAAGCGGATGAGCGCAATTCCCGATGTGCCGACCGTGGCCGAGTCCGCCGGACTCACCGGTTTTCAGACCGGCTCATGGCAAGGTGTGCTGGCACCGCCGAACACGCCGAAAGAGATCGTGGCGCGGCTAAGCAGCGAGATCACGAAGATTCTGAACACGCCGGAAATGAAAGAGCGACTTGAGGTGCAAGGCGCCGAGGTATCGACCAATACACCGGAACAGTTTTCGACGTTCATTCGTGACGAGAAGGCGCGTTGGGCACAGGTCGTCAAAACAGCAAATCTGAAACTCGAATAGGAGACGGCGTGACCACTCTCGATACCCGATTGCCCGGGCTGCTGAAGGGCAGCAAACCCTTGTTCGGCATGTTCGTAGGCATCGCCAGCCCGGCGATCGTCGAGATGTGCGGCCACGCAGGATTCGACTTCGTAATTCTCGACAACGAACACGGTCCCGGCAGCATCGAAACCACCGAGCATTTGATACGCGCGGCACGTTGCGTAAACATGATTCCGATCGTGCGCACGGTCGAGTCCGATATCTTGCGCGTTCTCGACATCGGCGCATCGGGGATTCAGGTGCCGCAGGTGAACACCGCCGATCAAGCGCGTCGCATTGTGGCCGCCGCCAAATATCCTCCAGTAGGCAACCGCGGCGCGGCGTTTTCTCCGCGCGCAGCCGGCTACGGATTTTTCGGCGGCCCGGCGCACGCAAAGGCGTCCAACGAAGGTATCGGCGTCATCCTGATGATCGAAACGCCCGAAGCGATCCGTAATCTGGATGAGATCCTTGCGGTGCCGGGCATCGATGCGCTGTTCATCGGCCCGAACGATCTGTCGTTCGCGATGGGGCACGAGGGCAATCAGAAGCATCCGGAGGTTCTCGCCGCGATCGATGCGGCGATAACGAAGATCGCGCGCAGCAAGGTCGCCGCGGGACTGATGACGATTCCGGTAGAAGATCAGCGCAAGTACGCCGGCCTCGGTGCGCGGTATCTAACGACGCAAATCGCAGCGGTGATTGGTGGCGCGTTGAAGAACACAGTGGCAGCGATGCGTGCACCGCAGTAACGCTCACGATGCACTCGATATTTTCGTGATCGAGCGCGGCGCCAACTTGCAAAACGGGTTCGTCAGGTTCGGCACCGTGGCGCGTGCTCACGGGAAAGCTCATGCGTCTGAAGACACGGCTCACTGAGAAGCTCGGAATCCAACATCCAATTCTGCTGGCGCCGATGGGCGTCATGGCGGGCGGGAAGCTCGCTGCAGCCGTAACCAATGCAGGCGGGCTCGGCATCATCGGCGGCGGTTATGGCGACACCGATTGGCTCGAACGACAGTTCGCTGCGGCGGGAGTTGCGCGGGTCGGCTGCGGGTTCATCACCTGGTCGATGGCAAGAAATCCGAAGTTGCTCGATCAGGTCTTGGCCAAGCAGCCCGCGGCACTGATGCTGTCGTTCGGGGAGGTCGAGCCACACGCGTCGCGCATCAAGGCGCAAGGCGTGCCGCTCATCTGTCAAGTGCAAGGTATGAAGTTCCTGCGTGAGGCCGTCGATGCACGCGCCGACATCATCGTCGCCGAAGGTTGCGAAGCCGGCGGTCACAGCGGCTACCGAGGCCTGTTCACGCTCGTGCCCGAAGCGGCCGACTACCTCGCGAAGTTTTCACCCGATACCCTTCTGGTCGCAGCAGGCGGCGTGGGAGACGGTCGAGGACTTGCCGCAGCCCTCATGCTCGGCGCTGATGGCGTTCTTGTCGGGACACGTTTCGTTGCAACCAAGGAGTCGGAGGCGCCGGACGGGTTTCGCGAAGCGATCATCCGCGCTGACGGCGACTCTACGATGAAATCCAACTCGGTCGATGTTGCCCGGAAGCGGTACTGGCCCAATCCTGAGTTCGTCGTGCGCGTTCTGAAGAATGGCTTTGTCACCACGTGGCATGGGCGCGAGCGCGAACTAGAGAAGGCGATCGATGTGGAGTATCAACGCTTCTGGAGTGCTTTCGAGGCAGGTGACGCCGATCGCTCCGGGGTACTCATCGGCGAAGTTTCCGGAATAGTCCACGACGCACCGCCTGCCGCGCAGGTGGTCGAGAACATGGTCGCACAGGCATGCCACCTCTTGGGTTCGCAATCGCCCTGCGTTGTCCACTAGAGGTGATCGCAGATGCGGCCTAACCAGCATCTTTGATGCTCCAATTCCGCCGAACTACGAATGCTGTGCTCGAACGCTGAATGTGCTCGGCGCGCAGCTGCAGCCGCTGCGCTGTCGGCATGCCTGCTAGTCGCGCACGGCGCGGCGGCCGGGCGACGCGGTCGCCGGTGCACGGCTCGCGGCGGCACGCTGCGTATCCTGTCACTCGTCGACGGAAACGATTTACTCCACGCTGCCGCTGCTCGAAGGGCAGCCGAAGGCCGCCTTCATTGCGCAGTGGCGTGCCTTCCGCGAGCGCAAGCGCACCGCCCCTGTAATGGTGAGCCTCGCCGAGGAGTTGAGCGAGCAGGATGTCGACGACCTCGCCGAACACTATGCGATGCGGCAGCCCCCGCACGTCCCGGAATCGTCCGGCAGCGACGCCGGCCGCGCATTGGCTGAACGCTTGCGATGTGCCGACTGCCACGGGCCGGCGTTGCAGGGAACGAACGCGGGCGCGGCACGGCTCGCCGGGCAAAAGGCGCGTTACACGGCTTGGTCGTTGCAGATGATGCGAGGCGGCACCCGGTCGCACGGAACCGCCACGAAACCGGATCCGCTCCTTGCCGACCTGAGCAACGACGAGATAGAGTCGCTGGCCGCGCACTTGGCGTCGCTGCGCTGACCTATCTGCGCCCGCAGCGCTACGGGTTGGTTGAGTTGCTCCGGTGTCGTCTAACACGAGAGGCAGCACAGTGGCTCCTATCAATTCAGCCAAAGTTGTCACCTCTGCCGATGATTTTCGCTCGTTGCAGCGGACGCGAGCTCTTTGGCACGGCGCTGGTATCAACGTTGGGCATCGCCCGACCGTTAACGCGAAGGAACGTCATGGATACGGACCTCGATTCAATGTCACGCGAGCAGTTAATCGCCGAGGTAAGGAAACTCCGCAAGGGCATTCGCCAACATCGTGACAGTACTGAGCAGGAACTCTGCTGGCATCATCCGGGCCTGTGGGGGTTGCTGCCCGAACGATCAGATCCGGTGCCGATTGTTCCGGAGTGGCCCCAATTCATGGCGGGCTGCATCCGCTATCGGCAATCTCTCGACAAGCAGGCGCCGAACGCTCCTCGGACAACGAAGCCCTATGACAAGGGTGATAGCTAACAATGCGTGCAAGAGCCGCCGCTGTCATGGCGACTTAGGATGGTGCTGACCAGGATGAGAACATGAAAAGGTCGAGTGCGAGCCAGGGCCAGCACGGCGTCGGAGCTCATCTCGACAAGAATCGCCGAGCTCGGAGACTGGCGCGGGAAGACCCTCGGCAGAATACGCAAGCTCATCCACGAAGCAGACCCGGACGTCGTCGAGGAATGGAAGTGGATGGGCACTCCGGTGTGGTCGCATGACGGCATCATCTGCACCGGCGAGTCGTACAAAGACAAAGTGAAGCTAACTTTCGCCAAGGGCGCGTCGCTGAAGGATCCGGCCGGTCTCTTCAACTCGAGCCTTGACGGAAACGTGCGCCGCGCGATCGATATCCACGAAGGAGAGAAGGTTGACGCAGCCGCATTCAAAGCGCTCGTTCGCGCCGCGGTTGCCCTTAATGGCTCCGGCAAGTCGACACCGAAGAAAGCAAAGTCCTAGCGGATTGTTTCCTGAGAGCGTCCGACATCGAAGTGCGCGCGGAGGTGTCGCTGCTCTGCCGAGCACTTGAGTGCTACTTGCCGGCGATCACCATGATCTCGACCAGGGCCTTCGGATCGGCGAGCTTGGCTTCGACGCACGCGCGCGCTGGCAGGTTTTTCTTGTCGACCCACTCGGTCCACACCTCGTTCATCGGAGCGCGGTTGCGAATATCGGTCACCCAGATGTGGCACTGCAGGACTTTTGATTTGCTCGACCCGCACTTTGCGAGCAGGCGGTCGATCTCGTCGAGGATTTCTTTGGTCTGTCCCTTCACATCCTTGTTCAAGTCTTTCGCCACGATGCCCGCGAGGTAAACGGTCTCGCCATACTCGACGGCTTGCGAAAGGATGGCGCTTTGGTCGTGTCGGGTGATCGTCATTGCGGGGCTCTCCTGGTGAGTCCTTGTCAATGCGAGTTTATCTGCAGCGGCCAGCCTGTAATCAGCCCATATACCGCCGCTTCAATAGGCGGTGTGGCAAATCGCAGGTCCGTAGACGAACGCAATCGGGACCGCACTCCACACAACGCCGACCAGTGCCAGAACGGCAGTGCCAATTGGAACGGCCGCGTGCATGTCGCAGGATTCCGCGTCTGCCCCATGGCGCCGCACGGCTCGCACGGTCAACACCACGAGCGTCGCAATCGCCGCGGCGCTGATGCTCCAAAGCCAAAGATCAAGCGCCGATACGTCGAGCACTTTGAACCGATGCAGACGCAGCGCACACGAGACTTCGACACTGGCGTACGAAAGAAAGAAGTGCGCTCCCCAGACAAACATCGGCAGAGCGCCGCGCAACGCACTTGCTCTGAAGCCGTCGGCCATCGTCGGTTCGGGCGTATCGGATCGCATCGAATGAGTTGTCATCCGAGGAGCCTCGGTAGTGCCTGAATTGCTACCACCGTCAAGACGCCCTGCACTGCTGCGTATTGCCAAAACAAAACGGTGTTATCCAGCGTCGCACGCGCGTCGGGCCGCAGGCGGCCGGTTGCGAAGCGTGCGATCAGATAAGCGGCCATCAGCGTAACGACGATGACATGCAATCCCTGATAGCAGACCAGCGTCATCACCGTAGCACTCCACGCGTTGGCCTTCGGCTCGAGCCCAGCGTCCATGTGGCCCCAGGCATTCGCAGCAAAGCCGATGACGGCGCTTGCCAGCGCGAGCGCGACCACGACGCCGAACATGATTCTGTTCAGCATCGACGCGCGGCTCACATTCCACCGCCGCACGGTTTCCATCAATAGCGCAGAGCTGATCCACGCTGCGACGCTGGCGGCATCGAACCGCAGGTCGGGCAGGCGGGCCCCGGGCGGCGGACAGACATCGGACATCAGCGAGACGTGAACATGCGCGAACGCGAACGACGCGCAGATCGTCGCGTCGACAATCAGCAGAATCACAACCGCCCACCACGAATGCGTTTGCATGCCGACCGCGCCAACGTGCAGTGGCGGCCGGTTGTCAGCCGCGTTGACGGTTGCGGTGTGCGGAGTGGGGTCGGTTTCCCACAGCCATATCGCCATTGCGACGATGGCGATCACACCGCATGCGAACGCCAGCAGAAGCATCTTCACCGTCAGCAGCAGAAAGAAACCGGCTGTTCCAGCCGCCGCCGCGATCGGCCACCAGCTGTCACCGGTCAAGATCAGCAAGTGCATCGGCCGCGCTACGCGCGGGCTTGTCATCAGCGTCTCGCGCTTTCCTGACGTTGTGCCGGGCAGCCAGTGTTGCCCTGCTTCGATCTCTCTTACGAGCGACGCGCGTGTCCATAACGGGTCGCGCGAGTCGACTTCGGGAATACTGCGCACGCCGTACTCCTCGTTGCCCGCCCATTCAAGCGTCGGGCCGTTCCACGGATTCTCGTTCTTCTTTTCCGGTCGCCGCCACGTGCGCAGCGCGTCGAACACGAACAGCACGATGCCGGCGGCCAGCATGAATGCGCCGATCGTCGACACTAGATTCAGGCCGTCGAGACCCAGGCCGGCCGGGTACGTGTACACACGCCGCGGCATTCCGAGCACACCCGACAGATGCATCGGAAAAAATGCGACGTTGAAGCCAACGAACATCAGTCCGAATATCCAGCGTGCGAGCCGCTCGGACAGTACGTGGCCGTTGAGCAGCGGTGTCCAGTGATAGAGCGCCGCAAATAGCGGAAACACCATGCCGCCGATCAGCACATAGTGAAGATGCGCGACGACAAAGTAGGTGTCGTGCACCTGCCAGTTGAACGGCAGCACGGCGACCATCACTCCCGTCAACCCGCCCAGCACGAAGATGAACAGAAAGCCAAGCAGGAAGAGCGACGCACCGGTGATTCGCAAGCGGCCGTGCGACAGCGTGGCGATCCAGCTGAATATCTGAATGGCCGCCGGCACCGAGACGGCGAAGCTCGCGGCGGAGATCAGCATCATGCCCAGCGTCCCCAGTCCGGCGGTGAACATGTGATGCGCCCACACCGCGAAGCCGAAGAATCCCGTCGCGAGAAGCGCCAGCACGATCGCTCGGTAACCGACCAGCGGCGTGCGTGCGAGCGTGTAGATCATCATCGTCACCAGCCCCGCTGCAGGCAGGAAGATGATGTAGACCTCGGGGTGACCGAAGAACCAGAATAGATGCTGCCAGAGAATTGGGTCGCCGCCGCGCTCGGCGATAAAGAACGGCCAGTCGAGCGAGCGCTCGAGCTCGAGCAATGTCGTGCCCGCAATCACCGCAGGAAACGCGAAGATGATCATCAGTGCAGTGATCAGCATCGCCCACGAGAAAATCGGCATCTTGCCGAGCGTCATGCCCGGCGCTCGCGTAAACAGAACGCCGATGATCAGCTCGATCGCGCCTGCGATCGCAGAAATTTCGATGAAGCCGATTCCCAGCAGATACCAGTCGGCGCCGATACCCGCCGAGTACTCGCTTGTCAGCGGCGGATACATGAACCATCCGCCGTCGGGCGCGACGCCGAAAAAGATTGTCATGAAAAATGCGGCGCCGCCAAACGCATAGGCCCAGTAGGCGTAGGCACCGAGCCTCGGAAACGGCATGTCGCGCGCCCCGAGCATGTTCGGCAGCATGTAGACGGCGATCGCTTCGACAACCGGAATCGCGAACAGGAACATCATCACGGTGCCGTGCATCGTGAACAGCTGGTTGTATAGCTGCGGACTGACCAGCGTGTTGTTCGGCACGGCGAGCTGCGTGCGCATGATCAGCGCAAGCACGCCGGCGAGCACGAAGAAGATCAGCGCCGTCGCGATGTACAGCATGCCAATCTGCGTGTTGTTGACGCGCGAGAAGAAGCGCCATCCAGCAGCCGGTTTCCATGCGTCCTCCAGTTGCTCGAGTTCGCCGGCCGGACGCGGCAGTGAGCTGGGAAGATCGCGGGCAGTGGGTAACGTCACTTCAGCCCATCGAGAAATGCGGCGAGAGCAGCCAGTGATTGTTTATCGAGGTGATCAAAACCCGGCATGCGAGCGCCGGGTTTGATGTGCTGGATGTGAGCGATCCAGCGACCGAAGCTGCCCGCTTCGACTGGCAGCTCGCCCGCGCCGATGTACAGCCGGCTCGCCACATGTGTCAGGTCCGGCGCCGTCTGTATGGCCTGGCTCTCCGCGATGCCGCGCACTGCATGGCATGCATTGCAGCGAAGCTGGCTGAACAGGCGCTCGCCATGCTGTGCCGTTGCGCCGCTCGGCGCGCTCGCGGGCGCGGCCTGGGCAGCAAGCCACCGATCGAATTCGTTCGGCTCAACGGCGACCACATGCAGTGCCATCTTTGCATGCTGATCGCCGCAGAATTCTGCGCATACGCCGCGATGCACCCCGGCTGCGCCACTTGAGTTCGCACCTGCCGGACCCGACCCGGGACCATGTCGACCTTGCCGCCCAACGCAGGAACCCAGAAGCTATGAATGACATCGGCTGTCGTCAGCCCCAACACCACAGTGCGCCCCACCGGCACGCGAATTTCATTCGCTGAACGAATTTCTCGACCTGTTGCGGGATCGCGGTACGTGACATCCCACCACCACTGAACGCCGGATACTTCGATCACCATGTCCTCCGCACCTGAGTGCCGCAGTGGCAGTCCGCGCGCGGTCGAATAAATCAGCAATGCCGACAGCGTCACAACCGGAAACGCGATACCGCCGCCAACGATCCAGGTCCATGCGCTAATGCGCAGCCGGCGGCGTCGCGCCAACACCAGCACCAGCAGCGTCATCACGCCAATAAAGATTAAAGCGGCCCCGATGCTCAGCACGACCGCAACTTCAAGTGCTGTCTCGGCCGATGCAGTCGCGGGATGCAGCACTCCAGTTGGCCCTAGCGAAGTTGCATCAGATAGGCCGCGAGCAGCCGCGCATCGCCGGGTGTGACGCCCATGCTCGGCATCAACGTGCCAGGCACGACGGCGGGCGGATCAATGATCCAGCGCGTCAAATTCTGATCGCTATTCGGGACGTGCCCGGCAATGTAGGCGCGGCGGCCGAAAGATTCGAGCGTGGCAGCCACCGTTCCGTTGGCGGCGTTGACGCCCGGAATAATGTGGCAGGTACCGCATTGGTACTGTTGCGCAAGCTCACGTCCCCGCTCGATGTCGCTCGATGCATTTGAGCAGGCGCCCGCCACGATCGATAGCACGCCGCAAAGACCAACGCGAAGAGAACGAATTGAATTCATGCTCACAGCCTGCATAAGCAATTTTCATCGTAGCCTGCTTTGTTTCGCGTTCGCTTCGCACTGACATGAACAGAGCTCTTATAGCCCTGATAGCGCTGATGGTCGTCGCCGCCGGCGCGGTGGCGTTTGTCTGGAGCGGCGTGTACAACATTGCGGCGAGCTCGCCTCACACGCAGGCGGTGTATTCGCTGCTCGAAACCACGATGCAGCAGTCGGTGCGGCTGCGCGCCCGTAGCATCGAGCCGCCGGCACTGGATGCGCCTGGCGTGTTCGAGCGCGGCGCTGCGTGCTATCAGCATCGCTGCGAAGTGTGTCACGGAGGGCCCAGCGTGGCGCAGAACGACATTGCGCTGGGGATGCAGCCATTGCCTGGCCCGCTGATCGATGCGAATTTGCGGTGGAAAGCGCGCGAGCTTTACTGGATCACGCGCAACGGCATCACGATGAGCGGCATGCCGGCGTGGGAGCTGCAGTTGGCCGATGCAGACATCTGGGCAATCGTCGCGTTCGTCCAGCGCTTGCCGCAGCTTTCTCCTTCCGCCTATCGGCAACTGATGGCTCCGCGGCAAGGCGAGCGCTGCGACATCGATCAAGCATCGCCCCCGGCCGATCTCGCGGCCGACGCCGGGCGTGGGCGCTCTGCCGTATCGCAATACGGCTGCAATGGATGTCACCGAATTCCCGGCATCACAGGAGCGGAAGTCGACGTTGGCCCGCCCCTTGCCGGCATTGCCAGTCGTCAATTGATCGCAGGCCAGATTGCGAATACGCCCGAAGCGATGGTGCTCTGGATTCGCAATCCACAGAGCGTCGATAGTCGCACTGCGATGCCGAACCTGCGAGTCACCGAGCCCGATGCTCGTGATATCGCTGCGTATCTCGCAACGTTGCGGTAAATCGGGCATATGAAATGCTTCGCCGGAGCAGATTCACTCCTCCGGAAACCCTGATGACAACGACGCGGTTGGCTTCTCTTATCGCCGTTGCAATGTTTCTGTGTTCATGTGCCGAGCCCGGCAACGGCACCTGTCACAGTGGGTGTGGGACCGACGCCACAGTTGCCAGCGCCGAAGACTCCTCTGATTCCGACGGTACACATCGCACCCGCCGTCGGCTGGCCTCCTGATGTCGTTCCAACCACAACCGCCGGCACGCGTGTAGCCGCGTTTGCAAGCGGACTTGATCATCCGCGTTGGGTTTACGTTCTTCCAAATGGCGATGTACTCGTCGCCGAGTCGAACGCGCCGAAGCGTCCTGAGCGCTCCGGGCTGTACTTCTGGATCATGGGCAAGGTGCAAGGGCGTGCGGGTGCCGGTGTGCCAAGTGCTAACCGCATTACGTTGCTGCGCGACGCCGATGGTGACGGCGCCGCCGAGGTTCGCGATGCGTTTCTGACAGATCTGAATTCGCCGTTCGGCATCACGCTGGTCGGCGATCAGCTCTATGTGGCGAACACCGATGCGGTGATGCGCTTTCCGTACAAGGAAGGCGAGACGAAAATCAAGACGCCGGGTACGAAGGTCGTTGACCTGCCGGCGGGCCCCTTCAATCATCACTGGACCAAAAACATAATCGCGAGTCGCGACGGCTCGAAGCTGTATGCCACGGTCGGCTCCAACAGCAACGTCGGAGAAAACGGTTTGTCGATGGAAGAAGGACGCGCTGCAATCTGGGAAGTAGACCCGGCCACAGGCAGCCGCCGGCTCTTCGCATCGGGACTTCGCAACCCGAACGGGATGGCGTGGGAGCCGACGACCGGCGTGCTGTGGACCGTCGTCAATGAGCGCGACGATATCGGTCACAACCTTGTGCCCGATTACCTGACTTCAGTTCGCGATGGCGGTTTTTACGGTTGGCCCTGGAGCTATTTTGGTCATCATGTCGATGAGCGGGTCGAACCCCAGCGGCCCGATCTCGTTGCCAAAGCGATCGTGCCTGACTACGCGCTGGGGTCGCACGTCGCTGCGCTGGGACTCACATGGAGCGAGGGCAATACGCTGCCTGCGCAATTTGCCAGCGGCATGTTCATCGGACAGCACGGTTCATGGAATCGCAAGCCGCGCAGCGGCTACAACGTTGTGTTCGTACCATTTGCCGCGGGCCGGCCGTCAGGTGCGCCGATTGACGTGCTGACGGGTTTCGTCAACGCGGACGGCAAAGCCTATGGACGCCCGGTGGGCGTCGCGATCGACCGCCGCGGCGCATTGTTGGTGGCAGACGACGTTGGCAACGTCATCTGGCGCGTGACGGCGGCCGGTGCCAAGTAGGCTGGGTTGCATTGCATTTGCGTTTTGCGCCGTTGTTGGCGCAAGTATTCGTTGAGGGTGCTCAAGCGCAAGTCAGTCAGCAGCGTGACGCGACTGTCGTCACATCGAAGGCGCGACCGACAGCGCGCAGCTCGCAGGGCGCTCCGGTATCGTGCCGACACCGCCGAAGCATCACGGCGTGTCGTTGCTTTGACAAACGCATTTCGCCGCCAGGAAAATGCTGGAGCCCACAGGGCCCGCGCCACAGCTTTCCAGCGCGGCCCGCTACTTTGCGGATTTCATGGCGCGCACTGGAAAGTTCAGCCACTCGGCCGACGGCACCGAGCCCGCTACGCGCGCGAAGCGGTTTGGCTACGAGTACTGCACGGTGTCCGAGAACATCGCCTACGTGTACAGCTCCGTAGGCACCGATACGGCGGAGCTCGCGCGGCGCCTCGTCGAAGGCTGGCAAAACTCGCCCGGCCACCGCGCGAACATGCTGAATTCGAACGTGACAGAAACTGCGGTGGCGATTGCCCACAGCCCTCGCACCGACTACTACTATGCGGTGCAACTGTTCGGCAAGCCAAAGTCGCAAATGGTCGAATTCAAAGTGTCAAACCGAACAAACGTCGACGTTGAATACATGCTCGATGGACAGACATACCAGCTACCCACGCACACGGCGAGCATGCACCAGGTTTGCAAACGCCCGGTGTTCGAATTTCGCGGGAAAACCCTGCAGCCTGTCTCTGGGCAGCAGCTCCTGATCGTGAACGATCAGAATGGGATGCAACTCCAAGTGCAGTAGCCGCTCCCGTGTGTAAGAAGCGAGGTGCCGCATCGACCAATCCGGGCTTAGCTTCGGTTGCGAAACGACTTGAATAGAGGACGACAATGATGACCCGACGTTCCCTGCTTACGACACTGGCCGCTCTTGGATTGGGTGCCGGCGCTGCACGCACGATAGGTGCAGATGGCAAGGCTGCCAAAGGCAGCGCCGGTGGCGTCGCGAAGGTGACCTTTTCTGACGCAGAGTGGAAAGCGCGACTGACCGCCGAGCAATATGACGTATTGCGCAATGAAGGGACCGAGCGACCCGGCTCGAGCGCGCTGAACCGCGAGAAACGCCCCGGCATTTACCACTGCGCGGGCTGCGAGTTGCCGCTGTTTTCAAGCGCAGCAAAGTACGAAAGCGGAACCGGCTGGCCAAGTTTTTATCAGCCCCTGCCCGATGCCGTGGGTACAAAGACCGATTACAAACTGATTTATCCGCGCACCGAGTATCACTGCGTGCGGTGCGAAGGCCATCAGGGCCACGTGTTCAACGATGGTCCCGCGCCAACGGGCAAGCGCTACTGCAACAATGGTGTGGCGCTTAAATTTGTTCCGGCGGCAGCATGAGACACCGTACCCTCCTGACCAGCGCCGCGGTCTTGCTCGTCACCGGCATTGTGGCCGCCGGCGTGTTTGCGCAGCCAAAGCAAGAGAAGTCATCAGCGGCGACTCGTCCGGCCACGACTGCGGTCGCGACATTTGCCGGAGGATGTTTCTGGTGCACGGAAGCGGACTTCGACAAAGTCGACGGCGTCATTTCGACGACGTCGGGCTACATCGGTGGCAGGACCGCTAATCCCACCTATGACAGCGTCTCCGCCGGCAACAGCGGACACGCCGAAGCGGTGCAGGTGGTCTTTGACCCCAGCAAGGTGACTTACTCGAGGCTGCTCGAGTACTACTGGCGCACGATCGACCCCACGACCAAGGATCGTCAGTTCTGCGATGCGGGAAGTCCATACCGTACGGCGATTTTCACGCATGGCGATGAGCAGCGCGCGCAGGCAGAAGCGTCGAAGAAAGCGCTGAGCAACAACAAGCCCTTTCGCGAACCGATCGTCACCGAGATCGTCAACGCAACCCAGTTTTACCCCGCCGAGGAGTATCACCAGGACTATTACACCAAGAATCCGGTGCGCTACAAGTTCTATCGCTCCAATTGCGGACGTGACGCGCGGCTGAAGCAGTTATGGGGAGCCACAGGCGCAGTAGCAGCGCCTCGTCGCTGCGATCAGCGGCTACGCCATTTGCGACGCTCGCCATAAAGGTTCATCAGCGGCGTGACCGAGATTCCGTGCACGACGATTGATACTGCCACTGCGGTCAGCACGATCGATAGCATCAGTTGTGTCAGCGGCGCTTGCAGCAGGCCGTGGCCTATCGCGTACAGCAGGTAATAAATCGAGCCGATACCTCGGATGCCGAACCAGGCGATCAGCAGCTTCTGATCGCGCGGCATATTGAGCCCGGCGAGGCCAAGCCACACAGCAAGCGGCCGCACGACGAAGAACAGCAATACCAGATAGACAATTGCGTTTTGCGGTAACACGATCAACGTCAGCATCGCGCCTACGATGACGACGATCGCCACTTCGACGATGCGCTCGAGCTGCTCGTTGAAGCCTCGCACCGCCTGCGTCATGTAGGCACCCGCCAGCTGCGGATCCGTCGCCACAGTTTGTTTGCTGCCGCCCGCCAACGCCTTTTCGATTTTCTTTTCCGTTGCCGCGGACTTGTTGTCGGCAGGCTTGCGCTGCGAACGCTGTAACGCGAGCCCGGCAGCGAATACCGCGAGAAAGCCATAAGTAGCCGCGAGCTGCGCAGCACCGTAGGCAACCCCGATCAACCCCAGCATCAGGAACTCGTCGAGTCCGACGGCTTCCTGATGTCGCGTGCGCAAATAACAGCACGAGCTTGCCGATCGCATATCCGCACAGTGCACCGATCGCGAGTCCGCCGACGACGGGCCAGACGAGATCGAGTGTCACCCAGCGCCAGTAGTTCCAGCCCGAGTCGCGCAACCCCAGCAACGCCAGACCAAGCATCACGAACGGAAACGCGGCGCCATCGTTCAGCCCGCCCTCGCCGGTCAGACTGAACCGAACCGAATCGCGGTCATTCGGATCTTCCAGCTGCACGTCGGATGCAAGCACAGGATCCGTCGGGGCCAGCATCGCCGCCAGCAAAATCGCGGCGCCGAGCGGAAGATCGAACAACATGACGCCGATGGCAGACAGTCAGCGCAATCGTAATCAGCATCGAGAGCGTCGCGAGCCGCAGCGCCGCGCGCCATCGTCGGTCGGACAGCGGCAGCGTCAGCTTCAGGCCGACCGCAAACAGTGAGATCAGCACGGCCGCTTCGGCAACGACTTCGAGAACGCGATGATCGGTGATCGGAGATGGCGTTGAGCAGCGCGAAGCCTGCGGGACCCAGTACGAATCCGGCCAGCAGATAAAGCATCGACGTGCTGAGCGGCAGCCGCTTCAGCAGCGTGCCCGACAGCGCCATCACCGTGAAGATGGCGCCGGCGATCAGCGCCCAGATCGCAAAGGTCACGGCGCTGTCAGCGTGCAGCCACGCTACACAGTGACCGCTGCAATTGCACTACAAACCTCAGCGAGTGCGCGCGCCAGACTTGCGCTTTGCGGCGGCGCTTCGGCTTGCGCGCGGCGTCACCGCTCGAAGCGCGTGGGCGGTTTCTTCGTCTGCGATCACGACGGCCATCGCAGCGGCCGGTGTGTCCATCATCTGCTGCACCGCTGTCTGCCATTGGCGCATCGCGGAGTCCACCATCGCCATCGGATTTGTCATGCTCTCGCCGCGTCGCTCGATAAGCCGGGGCATCGAAGAAGGCAGCGGCATCGCACCTTGCGTCGCGGTTTCAAATGCATCGCGCATCCGCTCCATCATCGAATAACTCGCGCGCAGACGTTGTTGTTCATCTCGGCAATCGCCTGCACCATCTCGCGCTGATAACGTGCGCTCTGCTCCGCCGCAGGCGCTGCCGCTTCCGACAGCGAGCGCCCGAGATCGCCGCCGTCGCGCATCGTCGCCATCGATTGGGCAAGTGATAATTGCCCACCCGCGCCCGCGCGCATCGCTTCCAACGTGAGCTTCTGCAGTCGCTGCATTCCGTTCAAAGCGGCCTGCGCAATCTCAGCCGTCGCGGCTGTCTGCGCTTCGTAGAAGGTTGCAATCGGATTAGTGGTTGACGTTTTTGTTGCCATGGGACGCTCCTCAATGTTGTACGTGGCGTCGGCATGCGGCGCCCGGCCCGACCAGGCAAGACACTCGTAAACCAAATTGCTGGTCCAGCTTACGCGGCTTTGCGCACCGCGCGGCCGGTGGATCTTCTTGGCCGACTTCTTCGCTGCTTTCCTTTCCTCCGGCCGCTTGGCGCCCTTGCGTACGGCCGATCCTTTGGCAGCAGCCGACGTGCTGGTTCGCGGCGCCATTGCCTCCTTTTCGATTCAGGCTCGCGCGCAGCGCATCCATGATGTCGATGACCTTCGCGCTGGCGGGTGCCGCTGCGCCCTCCGGAACGGTGATCTCCTCGCCTTCGACCTTCTTCTGAATCTGCGCCTCGATCCGCTCTTGCACGTCGTCCTTGTATTCGGTCGGATCGAACGCCTTCGAAGTGATGCTGTCGATCAGTTGCTTGGCCAGCGCCAGCTCCTTCGGACTGACTTTCGCGTCGGGTATCTCCACTTCTTCGATCGGCCGTACTTCGTCGGCGTAAAGCAACTCCTGCAGATCAAGCGATGCTCAACGACGCGGATGTTCACCAGATACTGTTTACCGCGCGCCGCCCAGCGCCCGATCGCCGAGCGCTCGGAGTCACGCATCGCTTCGGCAAGCAGGCGATACGGCTTGGCGCCCCCTTTGTCGGGGCCGAGGTAATACGCTTTCTCGTAGTAAACCGGGTCGATCGACGAAGCCGGCACAAATTCGGTGATTTCAATCGCGCCGGTCGACGCCTGCTCGAGCGCTTTCAACTCTTCCTTGGTGAAAGTGACGAACCGATCCTTTTCGAATTCGTACCCCTTGATCATCTCGTTGCGCGGAACGACCTCGCCCGATTCGGCCGAGATGTATTGCTGTTTAACCCGTCCGCCATTCGCATCGAGCATCGTGAACGACACACCAGCGCGCGGATTGGTGGCGGCGTACATCTTCACGGGGATCGTGACGAGCCCGAAGGTGATCGTCACGGATTGCAACGAGCGAGCGGCCATAGTCAGCTTTCGGGTGGGACTTGCGACGCCACAGGCAAACGTCAGTCCCGCTCGACCAGTAGCCATAGACATGATCGCACTAAAATAGCTAGCTTTATCAAATAGATACGGAGCATTTGTTAAAGCTGATTATTGAGTAATCCGACGGCGTTCGATAGAAGTCGAACACGTGCCGGTTAGGCGCGTCCACTTTCCACCGAGCTACACGCGCTCGCGCCGAACTCTGCGACCTGAAAGCGCTTCATAGTCGGGATGCTCTCGGGCACGACGCGGTTGCGTCGGCGCAATGTCGTTCCATCCAAGCAGCAAGCTCGCCACCTGCGCGCAGATGCTGTGAAGCACGCCGCCAGCGCGGCATCAGCGTCGGCGGGTGAGTTCAGACCCCATCCCAGCACGCCGTTGCAAACGATCAGATCGAAGTATCCGGGCGCGACGTGACTGCCGAGGTTTTGCAGAGTGTCGACGATATGACGCGCACCGCCGTAACGGCGCCGCCGTGCGACCGGATCGATCGTCCAATACTCGCGACCGCCGAAGAGTTCGCCGTACTGCTGCGTGTAGGCCGCGCATCCGACGAACAGGATGCGCGAGATGTCGGAGCGGCTGGCGTACTGCGGCAGGATCACCTGCTCCAGAACGCGGCGGTCTTCGGTATTCAGTCGGCTGGGCAAGCCCAGTGCGCGTCGGCCTGCCTGCACCACCGAGCGGCATAGGCCTTGAATGCTCGAGACAACGGCCGAGGCAGCCACTGCGAGGTTCCGCCTAGGGAATGGCGCGATCGATGACGACTGACATTCCCTGAGTGCCAACCTTGACCTTTTCGGTGGCGCCTTCGAAGTCGCCGCTGACCGGGATCGCGTTGCCCGAGCGGGACACGCGCGCATTGACGATGACCTCGCTCAACGCCGAAATCTTCGAGGTCGGTGCCATCGCGCGCGAATCGTCGAGCGTGAATCGCAACGGCAGCTCGCTCACGCGTGCGCGCACTACCGCGACCGGCATGCGCGAGCCGTCGGCTGGACGCGCAAACACGAACACCGAATCATCGGGTTTGACCTTCGCAGCGAGCGCAGGACTGAGCGTGACCGTACCGCTGACGCTGCGTCCTTCGCCGGCACCGGCTGCCCCACTCTTCGGAGCCTGCGCAACCGCCGGCATGCCGGCGAGCGAGCGCGCTTCGTCGATGCTGGCCTGAACGCGCTCGCGGATCGGCGACTCGGCGGGCGCAGCATTCTGCAGGCGCTGCCAGAAATCGGCCGCGGCCTTGTAGTCCTTGCGCTCGAAGGCTTCCGAGCCTGCCATCGCAAGCGCCTTCCACTGTGTTGGATCGATCTTCAGCGCGAGTTGCACGAGTTCCATCGGCTTGCCGGCGAAGCTTCTTCCCTGGCTCATCGCAAGCGCATCGGCGTAGTCCGCAAGCAAGTCCGCGTCGTACGGCGACCAGCGCGCTCAGCGTTGCATACGCGACCGCCGCTTCCTGAAAGTTACCGAGCGTGTAGTGCGTGCGCGCCAGAATCGTCCAGCCTTCGATGTTGTCCGGGCTCCTTTTCGAGCCGCTGCTTGACCTGCGCGATCATCGCGTCGATCTGTTCGCGCGTGGGCTGGTTGGCGTCCTGCGCTGTGGCAGCCTGCGGCGACAACGCGCCGGGCGTGCCGATCTGCCAATACAGTGCAGCGGCCGCTATCGGGGCGATCAGCGCAACGATGACGGCAGACCAGCGATGCGGGCGCCGCTCTGTGCGGGCTGATTCCGAACCACGTGCCTCGTCCAGCAGCCGCCGCTCGAGCTCGCTCTTGGACTCGGCGTGTTGCTCAGGCGACAGCGTGCCGCGCGCCAGATCGGCATCGAGATCTGCGAACTGATCCTTGAAGATCGTCACGTTGGCCGCGGAGTGTTCGACCGAGCGCGATGCCGTAGGCCTCAGCAGCGGCCACAGTATCCACGCGAGTGCCACCGTCACCATCGCGACGGCGATGATCACGAACGTCGTCACTGCGGACTTTTCGCAGGCCCGCCGAGCAGGCGCTCGGCCTCGGCGTGCTCGGCTTCGGTCAGCGGCCGCTCGACGGCGCGACGTCGGCGATTGCGCAGCGCTCGCACGAACGCAATCACGCGCCGATTGCGAGCAATGCAGGGCCGAACCACAACAGCCACGTGTGCGGCTTGACGGGCGGCCGGTACAGCACGAAGTCGCCATATCGCGCCACCATGAAGTCGATGATGTCCTGATCGCTGCGTCCCGCCCGGATCTGCTCGTTGATCTCGCGCCGCAGGTCGACCGCAAGCTCGGCATTCGACTCGGCGATCGACTGGTTCTGGCACACCAGACACCGCAACTGCTCGGCGAGTGCCGCCGCGCGGCGCGCACCGCTCGCGTCAAGCTGCGCTGCCGGCCTCGCCGCGACAGCGCTGCTCGCTGCCAGCGCCAGCAGAACGCACGCGATCGCGACTCGCCACATCGTTACGATTGCCGCAGCTGCTGCACCAGCGGCAGCATCTTGTCGCGCCATACGTCTTCGGTGATCGGACCAATCTGCTTGAAGCGAATCACGCCCGCCTTGTCGATGACGAACGTTTCCGGCACCCCGTAGACGCCGTAGTCGATGCCGACGCGGCCATCGATATCGACGACCGACAGCTTGTACGGATTGCCGAATTGCGCGAGCCAACCCGAGCGCAGCCTCGCGCTTGTCCTTGTAGTTCAACCCGACGATCGGAATGACATCTTTCTTTGCCAGATCAACCAGCAGCGGGTGCTCGATGCGGCACGCGACGCACCACGATGCCCACACGTTGAGCAACCACACTTCGCCCTTCATCTGCTGCGGAGAAAACGTTTGCTCCGGCTGAGCGAGCTGTGACAGTTGAAACGACGGCGCCGGCTTGCCGATAAACGGCGACGGCACTTCGCGCGGGTTCAGACCGAGGCCGACAAACAAGAAAGCCGGCAAGAATCGCAAAGATTGCGAGCGGCAGCACGAAGCGCAACGCCGATTTCGGTTCGCTCTCCGGCGGCGGGTCTTGCCGGAACATCGAGCGTCGCTATCGGTGGCGTCGCTCACGCGGTCACCTGCTCCTGATCACGACACCGTCGGCACGCCGCGCCAGCAATCGATAACGACGATCAGACAGCGCAAGAGCGCCGCCCAATGCCATCAGCACGCAGCCGCCCCAGATCCACGTAACGAAAGGCTTGTGATAAACGCGCACGCTCCACGCGCCCGATTCGACTGCGCCCGGATCGATTGGCTCACCAAGCGAAACGTAAATGTCGCCCCACGGGCCGGTGTCGATGGCCGCTTCGGTCATCGGCATCTTCTGCACGTTGTAAATACGCTTTTCAGGATGCATCGTTGCCACTGCATTGACCGCCGCGCGAGACCTCGACCGCGCCGCGGACCCCGGTGTAGTTCGGCGCCGGCGAGTTTCTGCGTGCCGTTGAACTTGATGTCGTAACGGCCCACCTGCACGGTGTCGCCGACGTTCATCCGCATGTCGCGCTCGACCTGATAGCCGTTGACGACCGTCACACCGACGACGAACACGGCAATTCCGAGATGCGCGAGCTGCATTCCCCAGTACGACCGGCCCTGCGCTCGAAGGCGCTCGAACATCCCGCCGCGCACGTGACGAATCCGTTCCTTGACGTTGAGTGCAATCGACGCGATCACCCAAAACGCGAGGAACAAGCCAAAGCTGATCAGTGGCAGTCCAGCGACCTGCGATCACTGGAACGATCAGTGCGGTGACGAGCGCAACGACAAGCGCCCATTTCAATCGCATCACCAGATCGGGCAACTCGGCTTTCTTCCAGCGCGCCAGCGGACCGATGCCCATCAGGAACACGAACGGCGCCATCACAACGCCGAACACAAGATTGAAGTAAGGCGGCCCCACCGAAGCCTTCGGTAACGCAAGCGCATCGAGAAACAACGGATACAGCGTGCCGAGCAGCACCGACCCTGCAGCCACCGCGAGCAACAGGTTGTTCAACAGCAGAAACGACTCGCGCGACACCGTCTCGAATTTTCCACCGAGTCCGACCTTTGGCGCGCGCCACGCAAACAATGCGAGCGATGAGCCGATCACGAACACCAGAAACGCGAGGATGAACACGCCACGCTTCGGATCAGTCGCAAACGCATGCACTGAAGTCAACACGCCCGAGCGAACCAGGAACGTGCCCAGCAGCGATAGCGAGAACGCGCAGATCGCGAGCAATACCGTCCAGCTTCGGAAGCTGCCACGCTTCTCAGTCGCAGCGAGCGAATGAATCAGCGCGGTGCCGACCAGCCATGGCATGAACGACGCATTCTCAACGGGATCCCAGAACCACCACCCGCCCCAACCCAATTCGTAGTACGCCCACCAGCTTCCGAGCGCGATGCCGCATGTCAGAAAACACCATGCAAGCGTCGTCCACGGACGTGACCAGCGCGCCCACGCTGCGTCGAGCTTGCCGCCGAGCAATGCCGCGATCGCGAACGAGAACGCAACGGAGAAGCCGACGTAGCCCATGTAAAGCATCGGCGGATGAAACACCATGCCGGGGTCTTGCAGCAGCGGATTCAGATCGCGGCCGTCGGCTGCAGCCGGCAGCAGGCGATCGAACGGATTCGACGTCAGCAGCATGAACAGCAGGAAGCCGATCGAGATCACGCCTTGCACACCGATCACGCGCGCGACCATGTCGTCGGGCAGGTGGCGCGAAAAAACCGAAACCGCGAACGTCCACCATGCGAGCATCAACACCCACAGCAGCAGCGAGCCTTCGTGCGAACCCCAGCTTGCTGCGATTCGGTAATGCAGCGGCAGCTGCGAGTTGGAGTTGCTTGCGACGTTGACCACCGAAAAATCGTTGACAACAAATGAATACAACAGGCAGCCGAAGGCAACCGTGATGAACAGCACCTGCCCGCGCGCCGCCGGACGCGCGACCGCCATCAACGCACGGTCACCGCGAGCCGCGCCGGCGATCGGCAGCACCGCCTGCGCGGTCGCGAGCAGCAACGCCAGGATCAACGCGAAGTTTCCGATTTCGGGAATCATGTACAGCTCGTGCACGCGCCCCAAGGTGCTAAACCGCCCCGGCGAGGGGCAGCGAACGTGATGAGCGTCGGGGTCATGTTGCTACTGCAAGGTCTTGCGCGCTTTTTGCGCCTGCTCGACCGCGTACGCGGCTTCGGGCGGCGTGTAATTCTCGTCGTGCTTCGCCAGTACTTCGTGCGCGCGAAAGACACCGTCGTCGCCGAGCTTGCCCTGCGCGACGACGCCCTTTCCTTCTTTGAACAGGTCAGGAAGGATGCCGGTGTAAACGACCGGGATGATTTTCGCGGTATCGGTCACGTTGAACGACACCGTCAGTCCGTCGGGCTGCCGCTTCAGGCTGCCCTGCTCGACCAATCCGCCGACTCTGAACGCCTTACCCTGCGGCGCTTCTTTGTTGGCGATCTGCGAGGGGCTGTAAAAAAACACGAGATTCTGCTGAAACGCCGACAACACGAGCGCGGCGGCGACGCCGAGTACGGCGAGCCCTCCAACGATCAGCGTGAGTCTTTTATGGCGCGGCTTCATCGTACGTTCTTCGCATCGGCACTTCGCATCGTTTCCTGTTTCAAAGCAGCCTACCGCGCTGCGGCGGCGCGCACGCAAAAGCCAGAGTTCGATCGCGATCACGGCAACGGTCGCGCCATAGGAGCCCCAGACGTAGAAGCCGTAGCCCCCCATCGCCCAGAAATCAGCCGCGCTCGCCCAGTTCACTTGAGCCTCCCCTGCGCCAGAAGTTCCCTCGTCCATTCGGCGCGCCTCTCGCGCTCGAGCACGATACTGCGCACGCGATGCAGCGCCGCGCCGATGCTGTACATCCAGAAGGCGAGCGCCATCAACAGCATGCCAAGCAGCATCGTCGCCGCCATCGAGGGCGAGCGCGTCAGGCTGACCGACGAGCCCTGATGCAGCGTGTTCCACCACTGCACCGAAAAATAAATGATCGGAATATTGACGACACCGACCAGCGCGAGCACCGCTCCGGCCTTATCCGCGCGGCGCGGATCGTCGATCGCCGCCTGCAACGCAAGAAACCCGAGATAGAGAAACAGCAGCACCAGCTCGGACGTCAGTCGCGCATCCCACACCCAATACGTGCCCCACGTCGGCTTGCCCCACAGCGAGCCGGTGATCAGCGCCAGTACCGTCATCAACGCGCCGGTCGGCGCGATCGCACTTGCCATCATCGATGACATGCGCGTATTCATGATCAGTCCGACCGCGGCCCAGAATGCCATCACCAGGTAAAGAAACATCGACATCCAGGCAGCGGGCACATGAATGAAGATGATGCGATACGACTCACCCTGCGTCGCATCGGTCGGCGCGACAAAGAAGCCGACGTATAAGCCGACACGCCGCGAGCACTGCGGCGAGCGCGAAGAACCACGGCGTCAATTTTCCGGCGAGCGGAAAGAACGTCTGCGGTGACGAAAACCAGAACAAGCCGGGCCGGGAACTGGAAGCCATGACGGTGCTCATCGTCATTCAACCGAAATACGAAGTGCGATAGCCACTGCCCACGGAGTCAGCACGACGGCGAACAAAGCGAACGCACCCAGCAGAAGAAAATAAGCGGTGACGTCGAGGCCGGAGGCCGCTGCACCGACCGCACCGGCGCCGAAAATCAATACCGGAATGTAGAGCGGCAACACGAGCAATGATGTTAACACTCCGCCACCGCGCAACCCGAGTGTCAATGCAGCGCCAATCGAGCCAATCAGCGATAGCACCGGCGTGCCCAATGCGAGGGACACGACGAGCACCAGGGTCGCCGTCAGGTCGAGATCGAACACGACGCCGAACGCAACCGCCATGACCGTCAGCGGCAATCCGGTCGTCAACCAATGCGCCGTGGCCTTGCCGAGGACGATCAACGGCAGCGGCTCGGCCGACAGCAGCATCTGCTCGAGCGTGCCATCGGCGTAGTCGTTCGCAAACAGACGCGGCAATGACAAGATCGCAGCGAGCAATGCGGCGACCCACACCACGCCCGCTGCAATGTCGCGCAACAACGCCGGCTCCGGCCCGATACCCAACGGGACCATTGTCACCACCACGACGAAGAAGAACAGCGTGTTGAGCACATCGGATTTTTGCCGCATCGCTAGCAACAGATCGCGGCGAATTACCTGCAAAAAGACGCTCAGCATGCGGCTTCAGCGGCGCTGCCGGCCAGCTCGATATGCTGCTGACGCGGCACATCGATCGCAACGTCTTGATGGGTGACCAGCACTACCATGTTGCCGTTGCCGACGTGGCTTGCAATCCGCTCTGAAAGCGAAGCGACGCCGCGCTGATCGAGCGCGATGAAAGGCTCATCCAGAATCCACAGCGGCGCAGTCGTGGTGGCGAACAGTCGCGCCAGCGCCACGCGGCGCCGCTGCCCCTGCGAAAGCCGCCGCGCGAGCGTGTGCTCGAAGTCCGCAAGGCCGACGGCGTCAAGCGCTCGACGCAGTGCCGCGTGATCGACGTTGCGTCCTGCGACAGCTTGCGCGACGTTCAGATTCTCGTACACCGTCAGATCTTCCTTGACGCCGTTCAAATGACCGACGTAAACGAGATCCTTCCAGTACTCCTCGCGCTGGCGGCGAATGTTGCGACCATGCCAGCGCACTTCACCCGCCGCGGGCTCGAGCAGGCCGCACAGCATGCGCAGCAGACTCGTCTTGCCGGTGCCGTTGGGACCCGCCACCCGCAGCAGCGAACCCGGCAGCAACAGCGAACTCGAGCCCGGCGAACAGCGCGCGTTCGCCGCGCTCGCAGCAGAGATTGACGGCATCAAGCATGGGCAGGCGTTATAAGCGATGACGCGGCTATGCGATAGTCGGAAAAATGGCTGCTACTGAAATCTCGTCTCTGGCCCCTGCTCTCAGGAACCCCGCTGTCGCCTGCTGCGCTGAAGGTCATGCTGCTGGGCGCAGGCGAGCTCGGCAAGGAAGTCATCATCGCGCTGCAACGGCTCGGCGTCGAAGTGATTGCGGTCGATCGCTATGCGAATGCACCAGGCCAGCAGGTCGCGCATCGCGCGCATGTGATCAACATGGCCGACGCGGCAGCATTGCGCGAGGTGATCGAAGCGGAGCGGCCGGCGATCGTCGTGCCCGAGATCGAAGCGATCGCGACCGATGCACTGGCAGCCATCGAGCGCGAGGGCCTGGCGCGTGTCGTGCCGACTGCGCGCGCAGCGCAGCTGACGATGAACCGCGAAGGCATTCGCCGACTGGCGGCCGAGACGCTGGGGTTGCCGACTTCACCTTATCGCTTCGCCGATTCGTTGGACGAGCTGCGTGCGGCCGACGAACGCGATCGGGCTGCCGTGCATCGTCAAGCCGGTGATGTCGTCGTCGGGCAAGGGACAGAGCCGAGTCGACGCCGCCGATCAGGTCGAGGTTGCGTGGCGGTATGCGAATGCCGGCGGCCGGGTTGCGCTGGGCCGGGTCATCGTCGAAGGCCTGATCGATTTCGACTACGAGATCACGCTGCTGACGGTGCGCGCGCTTGGCGGCGACGGCGAAATTGAGACGCACTTTTGCGAACCGATCGGCCACGTGCAGGTCGCCGGCGATTATGTCGAAAGCTGGCAACCGCAGCCGATGGCTGCATCGGCGCTTGCAAAGGCGCGCGACTATGCGAAGGCTGTGACCGACGACCTGGGCGGGCACCGGCATCTTCGGCGTCGAGCTGTTCGTCAAGGGCGATGCGGTCTGGTTCTCGGAAGTCAGCCCGCGGCCGCACGACACGGGCATGGTCACGATGGCGACGCAATGGCAGAACGAGTTCGAGCTGCATGCGCGCGCGATCCTCGGCCTGCCGGTCGATACGTCACTGCGCAATCACGGCGCGAGTGCGGTCATCTACGGCGGGCACGATGCACGCGCGATGCGCTTCGACGGCGTTGCCGAAGCACTAGCCATCGAGGGAAGCGACGTGCGACTGTTCGGCAAGCCGGAGTCGTTCGTCAAGCGGCGCATGGGCGTGGCGCTGGCGCGCGCGGCGTCGACCGACGAAGCGCGCATGCGCGCCAAGGCGTGCGCCGCGATGATCAAGCCGCGCCCGGCTTGAAATCGTGGGCGCTGGCGCACCAAACCGCACGATTGACCGCATCGACGCGCGTAATTCCCCGTATGGGCCGTCAGAATACGCGGTCTACAATGCCGCCCTCCGCGCGCATAACTGAGGTCGTCGCATCGACTCTCAACAGCGCTCGAAATAAACACCATGAAAATACTTGTCGTTGACGATCACTCCCTCATCACCGATGCGCTCAGCGTATTGTTTTTGGATCTCGATCCAACCGCTGAAGTCATCACGACGCGCACTGCGGAAGGCGCGCTGAAGATCCAGGAAGAACAGCCCGAGCTCGATCTCGTCGTACTCGACCTCGGCATGCCGGGAGTCTCCGGCACCGCATTGCTGGAGGCGATGGTCGCCAAAGCGCCAGAGATGAAAATCCTGGTGCTCTCCGGCAATCAGGACCAACGCAGCGTGATGCGTGTACTGCAGCTCGGCGCGGCCGGTTTCGTTCCCAAATCGATGGCATCGGAAACGCTGCTGTCCGCCGTCAAGTTCGTCCTCTCCGGCGGTGTCTACATTCCGGCCGACCTGCTCGAAGAAGTCAATCGTGCCGGGATCTTCGGAAGTACGGAGCGCTCGCGCGATGGCGATAGCGGACGCGTCGAATTAACCGAGCGCCAGGAACAGGTGCTCAAGCTTCTGGCACGCGGCGCACCGATCAAGATCATTTGCCGTGAGCTCGGCTTGTCGGAAGGTACGGTCAAGACACACGTCACCGCGATCTATCGCGCGTTCGGCGCATCGAATCGAACCGAAGCGTTGCTTGCGGCGCGCCGGCACGGGTACGACATCGGTTAGTCGCGCTAGTTCCGCTGCGCGAGCGTTGGGCGGAGCTGCCCTGCCGGCGTTCGGCGCACAAGTGCCAACCACTGCGGTACTCGCAACGCCGGCGCCGAAATAAGGGAAAGCGTTTTTTTGGCTCAAACTGCCCCGTCGCTGGCGCTCCTCGGGCGACGCCCCGAAGGCAGGTCATCTCCGCCCAACGCTTGCGCGAGAGACTCTCACTGAGTGGGGAAAGAAAAGACCTCTAGATCGAGACAATGTCGCGACAGCAGCGGCTGGCGCAGTGGCACCGCCTTTGATTCGTCGCCCGAGGAGCGGAGCGCCAGCGGGCACTTAAGGGCCTGCCTTGAGCGCCAGCGAGTTGCAGGCCCGCCGCTGGCGTGAGTACCGCAGTGGGTTCGGAATTTTAGTGCCCGACGACGTAGGCGGCGCCGCTGCGCCAGCCGCTGCTGCCATCCTCGGAATCAAGCATTCGTTCACGTCGCGTCGCTAGCCGACGCAGTCTCATCCGCCGTCGGCCGCACCATCGGCAAAGTCGTCAACCCCAGCATCTCTGCCAAAGTGTTGTTCAGCACAGCCGCCGTTGTTGGCTTCTGCAGCACGACAGGCTCTTCGACGCGGCTGCGCGCGATCGCCGATGCCATCGTCGGGCTGAGCTCGAGACGCTCGTGCATCACGCGCTGAAATTCCGACAGCACGTCGACTCCCTGTATTGCCGTCAGCATCACCACCGGGATCGGAAAACCCACCAGCTCACGCACTCTGAACACGGCTTCGACGCCGCTGATCGAATGCGGGCCGAGATTGTGATCGGCCAGAATCGCGTCGATTCGCTGCTGCACGCTGATGCGCTTGATCAGTTGCGCGTTGTAGCCGGTCGAAGGCACGACTTCGGCGCCCCACGATTTGATCAAGCGCGTCAGGCTGTTCAGGATTTCGGCGTTGTCTTCGATGACGACGAACGTGAAACCGTTTAACGGACGGATCGTCACATCAAGGCTTTCCGGCGCGCTGCGCTTGATACGCAGCGGCGAGCTCGAGCGTGGGCACTTCGACGCGAAACACCGTACCGGTGCCGGGCCGTGTTGTGACAATCAGCGGATGACCGAGCAAGCCGCAGATGCGCTTGACGATCGACAGACCGAGACCAAAGCCCGAGCCGCTGTTTTCGGCTTTCGAGCTTTCACCGCGATAGAACTCCTCGAAGATGCGATCGAGCTCACCCTGCTTGATGCCGGGACCGGTGTCCCAGATTTCGAGGCTGATCAGTCCATTGCGCGGGCGCGCCGCCAGCAGCACGCCGCCCTTCTGCGTATATCGAATCGCGTTGGCCAGCAGGTTTCGAATCACGCGCTGCAGCAGCAACGCATCGCTGTCGATCGGAATCCCGCCGCGTCTGATGCGCAGCGACAATCCTTTGGATGCGGCCAGTGGCGTGAACTCCTGCTCCAGCAGCGAGAACATATCGTCGATCAGCACCTGCTCGACGCGCGGCTGAATCGATCCCGAATCGAGCCGTGAAATTTCGAGAAGCTCTTCGACCAGCTTTGACAGCGTCTCGACTGCAGTCGACAGATTGTTGACCAGCGGTTCGAGCGGACCGTGCGCGCGCTTCTTCAACAACGACACATAAATGCCGATCGCCTGCAGAGGTTGCCGCAGATCGTGGCTTGCAGCCGCAAAGAACTGCGTCTTCGACCGCGTGGCGTTTTCCGCTTCGCGCCGCGCTTCTTCGGCCATTCGCTTTTCGGCGACCAGCTGCTCGACCAGCACTTCGTTTTCGTAGGTGTTCTTGACCGACTCGAACACCGCGTTGCCGAAGTCGCGGCCATAAAGCACGGTGAACAGGAACACCGCGGTCATCACGACGGCAGCCGTGTAGTACGTCGGGTCCTGCACGACGACCATGCGCGCGATCAGCGGCAACACCGCGAGCAGCATGAACACGTGAAACGCGGGACGATGGCTCGCGTACAGCGTCAATGATCCGAACGCCACGCTTAGCACGACGGCCACCAGCACCACCTGATGCAGCGGCTGGTTGTTCGAAAAGAACATGAAGCCGGCGACGCCCCACAGCAAGCCTGCCGCCACCGCCTGCACGACCCAGCGCTGCGCCCACCAGTCGACCGACTCAGCGATACGCGCTCGCGCGTCGAAATCTGTACGAAAGGCGCAGCCGCAACAACGATTCGAACAGAATGAGCAGCGACCAGCCGAGCAGCAGATCCTGGTCGATCGAATTCCATAACACCATGACCAGCGCAAACGCGCCGACGATGCTGACCAGCACCGACTGCGGCACCTGGCGGTAAACCGACGCCATGACGCCGGCAAGAATCTTCTCCTGCCGTTGCTCGGGCGTTTCTTCGGCGAAGCCGAATCGGGTCAGCGGGCCAGACATTGGGTGTCCGTCATCATCAGGGCGCGATCATAGGCGGGCTGCGTCGGTCATCAAAGCAGATTCGGATAGCGGCTGAGCTCAAGCATTGCGCTGCCACTGCGCTTGACGGCCAGTCGTGCATGTCCACCGACGGGCAGCGTCAGCTTGCGCAGCGAGTGGCCGAACGGCAAGCCGGTGAATACCGGCGCAGCGCTGATCTGTCGCAGGCGAGCGATCACCGCATCGAGATTGAAGCCGTTGTCGTTGGGCATCGGCGTGATCGGCGAAAAATCGCCGAGCACGATCGCTGCCTGCCGCTGCAAGACGCCGGCATGTGCCAACTGATAAAACATCCGCTCGAGCTTGTATGCGGGCTCGTTGACGTCTTCCAGAAAGAGAATGCCGCCGCGCACGCGCGGAAAGTATGGCGTTCCGATCAACGCCGACCACCATCGCCAGATTGCCACCCCACAGCCGCCCGGAAACATCGGCGCGCGGCCCTTGCAGCTCGAGCTCGATCGCGTACCGCTTGCTGCCGAGCACGCCAAAGAAATGTTCGATCGTGTAAGCGCTCGGCTCCGGCGCGCCGAACTCGATGGCGCAGGGCCCGGCGAAGCTCACTCCGCCGCGCGCGAGATACGCCAGATTGAACGCGGTGAAGTCGCTGTAGCCGACCATCACCGGCGCGCGTGCCTTGATCGCTGCGAAGTCGATTCGGTCCAGAAGGCGCGACAGCCCATAGCCGCCGCGCGCAGATACGACCAGTGAGACTTTGGCGTCGGTTGCGAAGCGTTGCAGGTCCGCCAGGCGCAGATCGTCGCCGCCGGCAAAACGCTGCTCGCGCGCGAATACGCTTTCGCCTGCCTCGACCTTCCATCCTCGGCCGCGAAAAACGCAGCCGCGCGATCCACTGCCGACGGGTCCGGAACGAATCCGGATGGCGCAACGATGCCGAGGGTCTTGCTACTCACTCTCGTCGGCATCGGCCGGCAGGCTGCCTTGCCGCTTCAGCTCACGTCGCTCAACGAAAAAGCTCGACAGCAATCGGCGGCTCTCGTCGGCAAGAACACCCGCGCGAACGGTCGGTGTGATGGTTAAGCTGCGGCTCCGCGAATAGATCGACCACGCTGCCGCATGCACCCGTCTTCGGATCCGCCGCGCCGAAAATGAGGCGCTTGATGCGCGCGTGCTGCATCGCGCCCGCGCACATCGCACAGGGCTCGAGCGTTACGTACAGCTCACAATCAGTGAGACGATAGTTGCCGAGCAACTGCGCGGCGGCACGCATCGCGCGCACCTCCGCGTGCGCGGTCGGATCCGCGGTTCCGATCGGCTGATTGAATCCTGTCGCGAGAACTTTCTTGTCCTTGACGATCACCGCGCCGACCGGCACTTCGGACAACGCCCATGCGTTATGCGCCTGATCGAGTGCGAGCCGCATGAACGTCTCATCGGTGCTCGCTTCACCGGCCGCGACGTCACCCCCTTCGGTCACTTCGATCTGACTGGCGAGCCACGCGCGACGGCGTGTTTCGCGTTGCGCCTCATTCGCGCTGCGCGCCTGCGCGACCGTGCTCGCGATCCGCTCGAAGTCGAGTGTCTGCGCAGCATCGACAAGCCAGTCCGGAATGACGCCTCGACGATAGTCGGTGCCGAAGTCGGATCGCTGCAGAAACCCTGTATCCACCATCCAGCGGCGCAGCTCGACATGATCGGTGGACGACCATCACGCCCGCAGTCGCGAGAAATCGCTTCAGAACCTCGTTGGCGTCGTGTTCGCTCAGCGATACGTCCGGCGGAAACGCGAGTGCCGCGCCGGCGAAGAACAATTCAAGGTCCCGCCCTTCCTTCTGTTGCAAAGTCGACAGGTGCACACCGTGCCGCAAGGCGAGCTGCGACATGCGATCGAGCCATTCCGCAGCAGTGATCGAAGTGCGGGTTTCGTTCATCGGCGCAGTCTACTTATCACTCCCACTCGATCGTCGCCGGTGGCTTGCCGCTGATGTCGTAAACGACACGATTGATTCCGCGCACCTCGTTGATGATCCGGTTCGACACGCGGCCGAGCAGCTCGTGCGGAAGCTCGGCCCACTGTGCTGTCATGAAGTCCGACGTCTGCACGGCGCGCAATGCGACAACCCATTCGTAAGTGCGGCCGTCCCCCATCACGCCGACACTCCTGACCGGCAAAAACACCGCGAACGCCTGGCTCGTTCGGTCGTACCACCCGCTCGAGCGCAGCTCTTCGATGAAAATCGCATCCGCGCGCCGCAGCAGATCTGCATATTCGCGCTTGACCTCGCCGAGAATGCGAACACCCAGACCCGGCCCCGGAAACGGATGCCTGAAAACCATTTCACGCGGCAGCCCGAGCGCAATGCCGAGGCTGCGCACCTCATCCTTGAACAGCTCGCGCAGCGGCTCGAGCAGTCTCAGATGCAATGTCTCAGGCAGGCCACCGACGTTGTGGTGACTCTTGATCGTCATCGCCTTCTTGGTCTTCGCGCCGGCTGACTCGATCACGTCGGGATAGATCGTTCCCTGCGCGAGCCACTTGGCCGCGGGCAGCTTCGCCGCTTCCTCCTGGAAAACGTGAACGAATTCGCGGCCGATGATCTTGCGCTTGGCTTCGGGATCTGCTTCGCCTGCGAGCGCGTTCATGAAACGGTCGCTCGCATCGACGTGGACCAGCTTGATGCCCATGTGCCTTCCAAACGTATCGATCACCTGCTGGCCTTCGCCGAGCCGCAACAAACCGGTGTCAACGAATACGCAGGTCAGTTGATCGCCGATTGCACGATGGACCAGCACCGCGGCCACGGATGAATCGACGCCACCGCTGAGCCCGAGGATGACTTCGTCGCTGCCGACTTGTGCGCGAATCTTTTCGATCGCTTCGGCCGCGTAGTCACCCATCACCCAATCGGGCTTGCAGCCGCAGATGTCGAGCACGAACCGCGTCAGAATCGCCTGGCCCTGCACTGTGTGGGTGACTTCGGGATGAAACTGAACGCCGTAAAAACCACGCGCCTCGTCGGCCATGCCCGCGATCGGGCAGCTCGGCGTCGACGCCATCAGCTTGAAGCCGGGCGGCAACTCGGTGACTTTGTCACCATGGCTCATCCAGACTTTCAACAGCCCGTGCCCGTCGGCGGTACGCTGGTCCTCCAGGTTCGCGAGCAACTGCGTATGGCCGCGCGCGCGAACTTCGGCGTAGCCAAACTCGCGATGCGTGCTCGCTTCGACCTGGCCGCCCTGCTGCACCGCCATCGTGAACATGCCGTAGCAGATACCGAGCACCGGCACGCCGAGCTCGAACACGGCAGTTGGTGCGCGCAGCTCGTGTGCTTCGTAGGTGGAGGCGTGGCTGCCCGACAGGATCACGCCTTTCGGCGCAAACTCGCGCACGAACGCATCGTCGACGTCGTACGGGTGTAGCTCGCAATACACGCCTGCCTCGCGCACGCGGCGAGCGATCAATTGTGTGACTTGCGAGCCGAAGTCGAGAATCAGTATTCGGTCGTGATGCACGGACGCGGAAGTCACTAAGTCTCGAGCCGGTAGTTGGGCGCTTCCTTCGTTATTCGCACATCGTGCACGTGCGATTCGCGCATTCCCGCAGCGGTGATCTCGACGAACTGCGCCTTGGTGCGCATCTCATCGATCGAGCTGCAGCCGCAATAGCCCATGCTGGAGCGCAACCCGCCTGTCATCTGGAACATGATCCCGAGCGCGCTGCCCTTGTACGGCACCATTCCTTCGACGCCTTCCGGGACGTACTTGTCGACGTTGGCGTCGTTGTCGTTGTCCTGAAAATAGCGCTCCGCTGACCCCTCGGCCATTGCGCCTAGGCTGCCCATGCCGCGATAGCTCTTGTACGAGCGGCCCTGAAACAGGATCACTTCGCCGGGTGCCTCTTCGGTGCCCGCAAAAATGCCGCCCATCATCACCGCGTACGCGCCGGCAGCGAGCGCTTTTGCGACGTCGCCCGAATAGCGAATGCCGCCGTCGGCAACGATGGGCACACCCGAGCCGTCGAGCGCTTTCGCCACGTTCGACACGGCGGTGATCTGCGGCACGCCGACCCCGGCGACGATGCGCGTCGTGCAAATCGATCCGGGCCCGATGCCGACCTTGACGCCGTCGGCCCCCGCATCGACCAACGCGCGCGCGCCTTCCGCGGTGGCGACGTTGCCGCCGACCACGTCGACCTTCGGAAAGTTCTTCTTCACCCAGCGCACGCGATCGAGCACGCCCTGGTGATGGCCGTGCGCGGTGTCGACGATCAATACATCGACACCCGCTCGCACCATCAACTCGGCCCGTTCGTCGGAATCGGGACCCGTGCTGATGGCGCCGCCGACTTTCAATTTGCCCAGATGGTCCTTGGCGGCACTCGGATGCTCGGTCGCCTTCGTAATGTCCTTGACGGTGATCAGGCCGCGCAATTCGTCGTCACCGTTCGTCACCAGCACGCGCTCGAGCCGATGCTCGTGCAGCAGCGCGCGCGCTTCGTCGGGCGTCGTTCCTTCGCGCACGGTTATCAAGCGCTTGCGGGGAGTCATGATGTCGCGGATCGGCGCATCGAGCCGCGTCTCGAATCGCAAATCGCGATTGGTCACGATACCGACCACGCGTTTGCCCTCGACCACCGGTAAACCCGAGATCTTGTGCGCGCGTTGAAGTTCGATCGCGTCGCGCACCGTCATATCCTGCGTGATCGTGATCGGATCGCGCAACACACCCGCTTCGTGACGCTTCACCTTCATCACGTGAGCCGCCTGCTCTTTGGGAGTCATGTTCTTGTGAACGATGCCGATACCCCCTTCTTGCGCCAGAGCAATGGCAAGCCGCGCGTCGGTCACCGTATCCATCGGCGCCGAAACGAGCGGGATGTTCAAAGAAATGTTGCGGGAGAGTCGGGTAGAAAGCTGTACGTCGCGGGGAAGGACCGCCGAGTAGGCGGGGACGAGCAGCACGTCATCGAAAGTCAGCGCTTTTTGTACCAACCGCATACTTTTCCTCAGACGCAAAGACGGAGTATACGGAAATTGGGTATTAACCTTCCCTCGCCATGGCGCCCCTGCTAAGCCGGACGACTTAGCTCATTGCAATTGCAGGGTCTTTAGACGTCTTCTAGGTAATCTGCTGGCCTTGCCCCGTCGCGTTAATCCATCGGAAAATGTGCTGGCGCCTCAGGAGAACGTATGTCGATTGGTGTCAATGTAGTTCGCTCAACAATCACGATTGCCATTGTCCTGGCTGGATTCGCTTCTTCGCCGAGTGAAGCTCAATGGGCGTGGAAAGATGGCAACGGCCGCACCGTGTATTCCGATCGGCCGCCGCCGCCGGACATCAAGGCCGGCAGCATCGTGCGCCAGCCGAACACGCAGACGCTGGCCAATCCGGCGCCCGCGAGCGGTCCTCTCGATGACGCCGGCAAACCTGCGGATGCAAAGGGTGACACCAAGAGTGCTCCTAACGCACCCAAGACTGTCGCCGAGCGTGAAATGGAATTTCGCAAGCGGCAGCAGGAGCGCGCCGATAGCGAAAAGAAAGCCGCCGAAGAACAGACGAAAAGTGCTACCAAGACGGCCGAGTGCGATCGTGCGCGCGGCTACATGAAGTCACTCGAAGACGGCATACGCATCCAGAAGACCGACGCATCGGGAAATCGAGAGTATCTGGACGACGCCCAACGCGCCGCGGAAATGGATCGCACGCGCAAGATCATGCAGAGTGCCTGCGGCTAATTCTTGCCGCCTCGCTTGCGCCGTAATTCCGCCCGGGCTCGACGCCCTTCCATCGGATCAATGATCAGCGGTCGATAGATCTCGACGCGGTCGCCATCGGCAAGCGGGCGATCGAGTGAGCAGCGGTGTCCCCAGATCCCAGGGTCAACGGCATCTTTCAGTTCAGGCCGGCGCACGCGAATCTGCGCTGCCTCGATAGCGTCGCGCACGGTGGCGCCAAGCGGCTACCCGCACCTCGCTGATGTCTTCGACGCCCGGCGCGCAATACGCCACCGTAATCCGCAGCCAGCTCGAAGCCATCTACGTGCGCGCGAGTGGGATATAAAGCCGGATTGTATTGACGGCGCGCATGTAATCCATCGCGCTTCTCGCAGTGGCGATTGTTCAAAACAAGAAAGCGCAACACGATTACTCGATCGAAGAGCGCTACGAAGCCGGCATTGCGCTCGAAGGCTGGGAAGTCAAATCGATTCGCGCGAACCAGGTTCAATTGAATGAAGCGTACGTCGTCGTGCGCAGCGGCGAGCTGTATCTGCTTAACGCGCACATCAGTCTGCTGCCGACGACGTCGACGCATGTAAAAGCCGAGCCGACGCGTACCCGCAAGCTTCTGTTGCACGCCGCTGAGATACGGAAGCTGATTGGCAAGGTCGAGCGCGCCGGTTACTCGCTGGTTCCGTTGAACATGCACTACAGCAAGGGCCGCGTGAAGCTCGAAGTGGGCCTTGCGAAGGGCAAGCGGCAGTTCGAGAAGCGAGCCGACGAGGCAGACAAAGACTGGAAGCGGGAACAGAGCCGGCTGCTCAAGCAACGTAGTCGCTAGATACGCAGCAGCCTTTTCAAAACGACCGCATCGTCGCGGTTCTCGTAATAGCCGCGCAACAACTCGACCTGCATGTAGCCGTGCTTGCCGTAAAACTGGCGCGCCGCGAAGTTGGTATCCCGCGCTTCGACCCGGATCGACGCGATCCCCGCGACTCTCGCCGTGACCTCAAGCCAGTCGAGCAGCGCCGACGCGATCCCGCGCCGGCGCCGCGCAGAATGAATCGCCATCAAAAGCAAGTGCGCTTCGTCGTCGCGGTACTTCATGATGGCAAACCCCGCCAGGATGCCGGGCTCGCGCGCCACGATCGTGTTGGTCGCGACATCGCGCAGGCTTCTTAGAACCCGCTGCGGCGTCCACGACCAGCTCAAACCACGCTCGATCGAATCCCGTGACAGTGCCGCGATGCGTGCTGCATCCGACGATCGTGCCAGCGTGATTTCGTAGTTCTCGATCATGCTGAGAAAAGTCAGCGCGGCGCAGGCTGCGCCCTGACGACCGTCAGCGCCGAAGCGACCAGCGTCGAGATATCGGCCACGTTCGAAGGCACGATCAGCGTGTTGTTGGTCTTTGCCAGGTTGCTGAACGCATCGACAAACCGATCGGCCACGCGCAGATTGACGGCCTCCAACCCGCCGGGTTGACGAATCGTTTCAGCCACCATCTGAATTGCGCGCGCGGTGGCTTCGGCGACCGCGAGCACGGCACCGGCCTCGCCCTGCGCGATGTTGATCTGCGCGAACTTCTCGCCTTCCGAACGTGCGATCTCGGCCTCGCGCTCGCCGGTGGCGATGTTGATCTGCTCCTGCTTGCGGCCCTCGGACGACGCGATCAGCGCGCGCTTCTCGCGCTCCGCGGTGATCTGCTGCTGCATCGCGTGCAGGATTGCATTTGGCGGCGTGATGTCCTTGATCTCGTAGCGCAACACCTTGACGCCCCAGTTCATCGCCGCCTCGTCGATCGCTGAAACAACGCTGTGGTTAATGTACTCGCGCTCCTCGAACGTCTTGTCGAGCTCGAGCTTGCCGATCACCGAGCGCAATGTGGTCTGCGCCAGCTGCGTGATCGCCAGGATGTAGTTGCTGGCGCCATACGATGCGCGCTGCGGATCGGTCACCTGGAAGTACAGCACGCCGTCGACCTGCAGCTGCGTGTTGTCCTTCGTGATGCACACCTGGCTCGGCGTATCGAGCGGCACCTCCTTAAGACTGTGCTTGTAGGCCACCCGGTCGATGAACGGGATGACCGGATTCAGTCCGGGTTGCAGCGTGCCGTGATACTTGCCCAGGCGCTCGATCACCCACGCGCTTTGTTGAGGAACGACCTTGAGCGCAGTGATGGCGAACGTGAACGCGACGATTGCGATGACAATGAAGATCAACCAGACACCACTAATGCCGAACATGGAGCTCTCCTCGGTCGGACTCGTTTACTGCATGAGTGCTAGCGCACTTTTGCGGCGACGATCAATCGGTTGGCCTGGATCTCGCGGATGACGAACTCGCCGCTCGCCGGCGAGTCGCCCGGCACCAGTTCGACATCCCACGTAGCGCCGCGATAGTTGGCGCGCGCAGTGCGGTTCGGCGCCCATTGTTCGACTCGCAGCGTCTGGCCGACGTCCATGTTTTGCACACGGTCGCTGGTGGCGCGATCCCGCAGGCGCTGCCCGAAACGCGACTGCCGCAGCCACAACGTTCCGCCGAGGCTGACCGCTGCCGCGGTAGCCCACTGAGCCACGACCGGAGCGCCCAGCAGCGCCGCGACCCCGGCAGCGCCGAACGCGATCGCAATGACCAGCAGATAGAACGTGCCCGTCAGCAACTCGGCGATCACCAGACCAAAACCAATGACAAACCACCAGACGTAGTTATCCATGTGCTTCGACCCTCTCCCTCGGCGACACGATCCCCGCAGCGCCGGCGAGCCGCTGCCAGGTCTCGACCACGGTATCCGGATTCAACGATATCGAATCGATTCCATGCACCATCAGCCACTCGGCAAAATCCGCATGGTCCGACGGCCCTTGCCCGCAGATGCCGACGTACTTGCCGCTTGCCCGGCACGCCGCGATCGTTTTCTCCAGCAGCACTTTGATCGCAGGGTCTCGCTCGTCAAAGCCCTCGGCGACCAGCCCCGAGTCACGATCAATTCCGAGCGTCAACTGTGTCAGATCATTGGAGCCGATCGAAAAGCCATCGAAGTACTCGAGAAATTGCTCCGCCAATATCGCGTTCGACGGAACTTCACACATCATGATGACGCGCAGTGCGCCCGAGCCGTCGGGCGAGCCACCCGCTCCGCGCTTCAGCCCGTGCGCGGCCAACAATTCCATTACGCGCTTTGCCTCGCTCAGCGTCCGCACGAACGGCACCATGATTTCCACATTGGTCAGCCCCATCTCATCGCGGACTTTCTTCAGCGCTGCTGCCTCCATTCGAAAGCACTCGCGAAACGAATCGGCGATGTAGCGCGATGCGCCGCGAAAGCCGAGCATCGGATTTTCTTCATCAGGCTCGTAGCGCGACCCGCCGATCAGCTTCTTGTACTCGTTGCTCTTGAAGTCCGACATGCGCACGATCACCGGCTTCGGCCAGAACGCAGCGGCGATCGTCGAAATGCCTTCGGCAAGTTTCATCTCGAAGAATGCGCGCGGGCTTGGATAGCCGTGCGCAACGCTCTCGACGGCCTGCTTCAGCTCCGGATCGAGGTTCGGATAGTCGAGCACGGCTTTGGGGTGCACGCCGATCACGTTGTTGATGATGAACTCGAGCCGCGCGAGCCCCACCCCTTCGTTCGGCAATGACTGAAACTCGAATGCCAACTGCGGATTGCCGATGTTCATCATGATCTTGACCGGAATCGGCGGCAGCGCGCCGCGCTTTACCGTCTCGACTTCCATCTTCAGCTCGCCCGCGTAGACGTTGCCGGTATCGCCTTCGGCGCAACTCACCGTGACCATCTCGCCTTCCGTCAGATCGCTGGTGGCAGTCTCGCAGCCAACCACCGCCGGAATTCCCAGCTCGCGCGCAATGATCGCCGCGTGGCAGGTACGCCCGCCGCGATTGGTCACGATCGCGGCCGCGCGCTTCATCACCGGCTCCCAGTTCGGATCGGTCATGTCGGTGACCAGCACATCTCCCGGCTGCACCTGATCCATCTGCGCGATGTCTTCGATGATGCGCACCGGTCCGATGCCGATCTTCTGACCGATCGCGCGGCCGGTCACCAGCATGTTACCGTTGCCGGTTAAGCGGAAGCGCTGCTGCTCTGTAGTTCGATTGCGACTTCACTGTCTCGGGCCGCGCCTGCAGGATGTAGATGGCACCGTCGCGGTCCTTGCCCCACTCGATGTCCATCGGCCGACCGTAGTGTTGTTCGATGATCACCGCATAGCGCGCAAGCTCAACGACCTCTTTGTCAGTCAAGGAGAACGCGTGGCGTTCGCTTGCAGCCACGTCGACGGTGCGGACGCGCTTGTCGCCATCGGTGTCGAACTCCATCTTGATCAGCTTCGAACCAAGGTTGCGTCGAATGATCGGCGACTTGCCCGCGGCAAGCATCGGCTTGTGAACATAGAACTCATCGGGGTTCACAGCGCCTTGCACGACGGTCTCGCCGAGCCCATAGCTCGAGGTGATGAACACCACGTCGCGAAAGCCCGACTCGGTGTCCATCGTGAACACCACGCCGGCAGACCCCAGATCACTCCGGACCATGCGCTGCACGCCTGCGGACAGCGCGACGTCGGCGTGCGCGAACCCTTTGTGAACGCGGTAGGCAATCGCCCGATCGTTGTAGAGCGAGGCAAACACATGCTTGATGCGATCGAGAACCGCATCGATGCCACTGACGTTGAGAAACGTCTCCTGCTGCCCCGCGAATGACGCATCGGGCAGGTCTTCGGCGGTCGCGCTCGACCGCACCGCAAATGAGATTTCGCCTGAACTGTCCGCTTCAAGTACCTGAAAAATAGAGGTTATCTCATCCTTAAAATCCGTCGGAAAAGGCGCGTCCACGATCCATCCGCGAATCTCCTTTCCCGCTGCGCCAAGGGCCCGAACATCATCGACGTTCAACTGCTGCAGGCGTTTTGCAATCCGCTCTTTCAGGTTTCCGTGCTCGACGAACAATCGAAACGCTTCGGACGTCGTCGCAAAGCCATCCGGCACGCGCACGCCCGCGCCGCTCAATTGACTCAGCATCTCGCCCAGCGATGCATTCTTGCCGCCGACCGAGTCGACGTCGGACATCCTGAGCTGTGAAAAAGGAATGACGTACTTGCCGCGCTGCATGCATGTCTCGATGGGGAAACCGCGCGCAGTGTAATGGCGGTCCCGTTAACATCCACCGATGTCCCAGCCAGCCGTGCCAGCCGTTTACGATCGCACCGTCTTCTTCGTTTCGGACGGCACCGGCATCACGGCGGAAACGCTGGGCCACAGCGTGCTGACGCAGTTCGAACACCTGCGCTATCGGCCGCAGCGGCTGCCGTTCATCGACAGCGCCGACAAAGCGCGCGAAGCGGCAATCCGCATCAATCAAGCAGGCGTGCGCGACGGCAAGCGGCCGATCGTGTTCTCCACACTGGTCGATCCGACGGTTTCCGGCGCGTTGCGCGAAGGCACCGAAGCGTTCTTCCTCGAGATGTTCGAGACATTCGTCGAACCGCTGGAGCGCGAGCTCGAACTTCACTCAACGCACACCATCGGCCGCTCGCACGCGATCCGCGTGAACTCCGAGGACTACAAGAACCGCATCGAAGCCATCAACTTCACACTGGCTCACGATGACGGCCAGTCGGCGAAAGGACTCGCGGGCGCCGATGTGATCCTGGTCGGCGTATCGCGCTCGGGCAAAACGCCAACCAGCCTGTACTTGGCGATGCAATACGGGGTCAAGGCCGCCAACTATCCGCTGATTCCGGAAGACTTCGATCGCGGCCAACTTCCAAGCGCACTGCCGCAGCACAAGGACAAGATTTTCGGGCTTTCGATTTCGCCCGAGCGCCTTGCGGAAGTGCGGCACGAGCGGCGCCCGAACAGCCGTTATGCAGCGCTGGAGAATTGTCGGAGCGAGGTGGAAGCCGCGGAGAGAATGATGCGGCGGGAGGGAATTCGGTGGCTATCGTCGACGACGAAGTCGATTGAAGAGATCGCCGCGACGATCATGCAGGAAGTGCGGCTGGAGCGAAGGTCTTATTAATTTATAGGCATGACATCTGCATATTCCCGTGGCAATAAGCCGACGCCGAGGCTAGAGGTGAGACTGATTCGGTACTGGTCACTCTGTTTGTCGTCTCAACCGCACTCACGGGCTGCGCATCCACGAGAGTCGCTCAAAACAAAAACGGTCGACGTCCAAGGACAAAGGTTTGAGCTTGGCGGCACCTATGACCCGAATAGCTATGGCTTGACGCTGTTGATCAACGGCGAGCCAGTTCTACGCGGCACGTTTTCGCCTTATGTACCTTTCATGCTGCTGAGCAACAGATACCAAGGCCAGGAAATCACGGCGCCGCTGTTACTTCGGAACCATACTGAGCAGCAAAGGCGGCACCACCGGAGCGATCGCGGGCTCGATTCAGGGAGCGATCGGCAAGAGCGGCGATCAGTGCGATGTAACGATTGGCAGCGCATCCGAGGCGCTGTACTTCTGAATCAAGCTGAATCGCGAAAACGCCGGTCGGTGCATGCGACGAGTACCTTTTGGTTGACTATCCGTAGTTGACGTCTTTGCGCTCAGTAGGCCCTGTAGCGTGATCCGGTTCGGCACCCTCAATCGGCCTGGCAAGCGACTCGGCAATCTTCTGCCGAGCGACCGTGAGTGCCGTTTGCCTCGCAGCCTGGCCAAGAAACGCATCCAGGTCTGCATGCTCGGCGCGCAAGCGCGTAATCATCGGCCCGAAAAGATCAATCAACTTCGGATCAAATTGCAGCGCACGGCCACGGAGCATTTCGGCGAGTGCCTCTTCGCCGGACAGCGCGCGCCGGTACGCCTTGTCGTGCGTCATCGCGTCGTAGACATCGCACACAGCAACGATGCGCGCGGCCAATGGAATCGCCGAACCGAAAATGCCGTCGGGATAACCATGCCCATCCCAACGCTCGTGGTGATGCCTGGCAATGTCTTCCGCGGTCTCGCCGTAAGACACCTTCGTGCGCGATAACAACTCGGCGCCCGTCTTGGCATGTGTCTCAAGAATCTGGCGCTCGCCGTCGGAGAGCAGCGTGGGCTTCTGCATCAGCGTGTCTGGAATACCGACCTTGCCGATATCGTGCAGCCGAGCCGCCAGCTCGATCGTTATGCAAGTTTCAGGCGACTCACCGTGCGCCTGCGCCAGTAACGCCGCCAGCTTGGCGACGCGGTAGCAATGCTCGCCGGTCGGATCGTCACGCATCTCGGCGGTGAAAGCCATTTGCTCCAGTAAGCGACCTTGCTTCGCGCCGACTGTCTGTGCGGCGATCTTTTGCGTTAGCTCGGCATCCTTTTCCTCGAGCAAACGCGACGGGAATTGAGCGGCCTCGTCTGCCTCGAGTTGCTTCAGGTGCAACTCCTGATGGCGAACAATGTTCTCGTGTTGCGCCTTACGAATATGCAGTGTCAGTTCGCGATGGAGTGCAAGCGCGCGCTCGGGACGACCGGCCTTTTCGTGCGCTTGAACCATTGCCAGCAACGTCTCGCGCAATGACGGCTTAACCTGCCGCGCTTTTTCAAGCGCTTGCATGCCTCGTGACAGTCCGACATCTCCCATGCCTGAATACACTTCGACCAGCCCCTCAGAACACGCTGCAGAAATATCTGCTCGTACGGACTTTGCTTCGGCTGCGAATTGCTTAGCCAGAACCGCGCGTTCCCCCGCCTGACGAATATCTCCGGAAAGGAGAAGGAGCCGGACGTAAGTTCCCTCCGCGAACACCCTCACCAGGAGTTGAGCCGGTGAAGTAGGCGTGGGCATCAACACGACCGCTTCACTAATTCTCTTTATGCCATCCCGATGGGCACCCATGTGCAAACAACATATCGCCGCGTTGGCCAAGGCGATGGAGGCAAGCTGCCGCAAGTCCGCTCTGGTGCCGGACAGCGAGTGAGCCCGTTCGTAGCATTCTCTTGCGTCGGAGTACAACGCTGCTTCATACAGGGCGGCGCCCAAAGCGTTCCAAACTGAGGCAGTCGCCATCGTGTCCTGCAGCTTTTCGGCTAGCCGCAGCGCGTCCGCTAGCGAAAGAAGTGCATCACCGGGGTTGTTTGTCTGAGAAAGAATAATTCCTTGAAACGTGAGTGACTTACGGTATAGCGCGGGATTGTCCAGCTCTGAGGCCAGCATCACGGCCAGCGCGGCCGGCTCGACACCGTTGAAAACGCTCTGGCCCTGGTGATAGAACTGTTGAGCAATGCTCAGCAAGCACTCGATACGGCGCGCTGGCTCGAAGGAGAATGGAATCTCTCGGAGCGCGGCGAGAGCTTCGCCAAGGACGGCAAGCGTCTCTGGTCGAGGCGACACCAGGTTTGAGTTCAGCCGCCTCTCAATTTCCAGCAACTTGCTTTGCGCTGCCTCAGTCATACCGCTCACCTCAAATATCCCGAGAGCTTGCCTGTTCCTTGCTTATTTCACCAATCACTCGGGTCGGTGATCGCAAAAAAGACTAGCGCGCGCATACTTCGCTTCAGCGTTAGGACGCGACGCTACGAATCGTCCAAATAATCACTCGAGGAGCGAGCATGACCACCAAAGCCGAATTTGAAGTAGCAGAGAAGCTGATCGAAGAAACCACAGACAACGCAGAAACAATAGAACTGGCCCTCTCTGATATGGACCTAATCGGCGGCGGTTCTGTAGGCCAATATTTTCACTGAGAACAGTTGGTTAGCGGTCCCGAATAAAAAACGCCCCGCGATGCGGGGCGTTTTATTTGAGTCCGGCGCTGCTTATTTGACCGACGCAGTCGCCGTATAGCTGTTGCTCAGTAAGCTACGCTTGCCTTGCCGCCACCCACCATGCTCAGACACTCGGCGGACAGCTCAATCACAACAGGTTGCTCTGTCACTTCTTCTTGCGTTTCGATGACAACTTCCATGGTTCCCTCCCGCGCGAAGGTAATTTCATCCCCGAATTGGCCCAAAAGCTTGCGCTTTTCGGTCTAAGCAGGGTCAATCGGACGTGTAGTTTGCTTAGTTGAGTCCATCCGACCTGCGAAAGTTAAATGCTTGTTGCTGATCAGTCAATGACTGCTTGGGCGGGCCTGTTGCCTTTCGCGGACGCGCCTGACCTCCCAGAGCGGTTTCAGCGGCTGGACGACCACCTGCGTAAGGCCCCCGCCACCGGGGATGGGTCCGAAATTTTCGATCTGGCATGGGACGCCTTTTTGGCGCTACCCGAGGAGCCAACGACCGAAGCTCGGGCGATGTGTCTGCTTGGGATTGCGCGCAACAGGTACCTGCGCGGCGTTCCTTTCGACGGGATCGAACCTGCCAAGCATGCCGTTGCAGTCGCGGAGCGCCTCAAGAACGACCTTGTCCTGGCCAAGTGCCTGAAGATGCTGGGCGTGATGCACATGGAGACCGGAAACTTTCCAGCCGCCATGACCGCGTTGACGCGTGCCCTGCCAGCGGCCCGCAACGCTGGCAGACTCGGACCAGGAGTCCGGCATCTTCAACAACCTCGGCTTGGCCCACCAATACGCGGGCCAGTTCAGCATGGCTATTCCGTGCTACGAGCGATCGATCGAGGTCTCGCATTCGGCGGCGATACCCCGGTTGACGCAGGCGCTCCCCCTTCTAAACATTGCAGTCGCGTCTCTCTATCTTCGAGACTTCTCGCGAGGATTGTCTGCCGCCGAGCGGGCGATCGAACTTCTGGCCGAGCCGAGCGATGACAGTGAGCGCATGGCTCGCGCGACGATCGAGTTTGCCTACACGCGCCTCTTGCTCGAGGTGCGCAACGTCCCGTTGGCGCTCGAACGCGCCAAGATGGCCCGATTGCACGCAAAGGGCGCCGGCGCCCTGGGCGAGTTGTACGCCGAGATGGCGCTCGGCCTGGGAGAAGTGCATGACCCGGCTACTTGCGATATCGGCCTCTCCAGGCTGCAACGCGCAATCAACGATAGCCGGCGCGGGGTTCCTACCGCCTTGCGAGACGCACTCGCAACGATCGTCCGAGCTTATGAGGTCGCCAAACAGCCGAACAATGCCCTGGTGTATCAGGAAGAAGTCGTCCGGTTGAACCGCGACAGCAGGGTCAAAAACCTGCTGGAGCACCACCACCGTCACGTCGTGCAAGTCAAGAAGGCGCTGGACGCCCGCGCCGAGGCCGCGATGGACTTGCAGCAGCACGAACTCAAGTTCCAGCGCTTCTCAATGCAGGATTTCGGCGAGTTCACGCAGGTTCTGGAGCGCAACAGCGTCACGGTCGAATTCCACGACGATGAAACCGGCGAGCATTGCTATCGGGTGGGCGCGATGGCACGCGAGCTCGCCCGCAAGATGGGGTTGGACGAGGAGTTGTGCCAGCTGATCGATCTTTGCGCCCGTCTGCATGACGTTGGCAAGATTCGCATTCCTGAGTCGATCCTCCAAAAGCCCGGGCGCTTTACTCCTGATGAGCGCGCCATCATGGAGAGGCACTGCGAGTTTGGCTGGGAAATCATCGGCGAAGGTGGCCTCGGACAGTTGTTTGTGGCGCAGGAGATCGCCTTTAACCATCATGAGAAGTGGGATGGATCGGGTTATCCACGCAAAATCCGTGGCGAAATGATTCCGCTGAGCGCACGCATACGTTGCGCTATCGGATGTGTACGACGCTCTGACACACAAACGCAGCTATAAAGAGGCGTGGCCGATCGCCGATGCCTTGCAACACATTGGCGCGAAGGCGGCAAGCACTTCGACCCGCAGCTAACCGCAGCGTTTTTGGAACTCGTTCCGGCGCTACAAGCTCAGCATGGCAACCTTGATGCGTTCCTCAGCGCCGAGGCGAAGAAGAACGACTTCATCATCGATCGCGCTCGCCTGGCACGTGAGCTGAACACAGATATCGCTGAGCTAGACGTTCGCCGATAGCGAATGTCAGCGGTTATCACGCGCCAGCCGCCGGCGTTTCTGCTCGAATAAGCACACCGCCGCTGCAGCACCGACGTTCAACGATTCGACTCGGCCATCGATTGGAATGCGCAATCGGCGGTTTGCGGCGAGCAACGTGTCTTCGCCGCGAGCCCCTGCCCTTCGCCGCCGAACAGCCAAACGGTAGCGTCCCTTCCCCACTCCGCCGCGAACAAGTCTTCACCGTCCGTTGCATCTGCGGCGAGGATTTCGCCTGCGAATGCATCGCGCACTGCCTGAGGCGTTATCTGTTCGTGCAGATCAAGCACGAAGTGCGCTCCCATTGCGGCGCGCATGACTTTCGGCGACCAGAAGAACGCGCATCCCGACCCGGCGATCGCGTGCCGAACGCCGGCTGCTGCAGCGGTCCGTAGCAGCGTGCCAACATTGCCAGGGTCCTGCACGTTGTCGAGGTAGATCGCATCGTCGACGATTTGCTTCGGCCATGGCGGCGTCTCAAATTCGATTTCGGCCAGCACGCCTGCGCCGTGCTCGACGGGAGATATCGCGTCGTACAACGCCGGCGCGAGTTCGATCACCTTGGCCTTTGACTGCGCTTCCGCTCGTGGCACAAGTGCAAGCGCTTCGGCGGATTGCTCGGCGCCGCGCAGCACCAGCGTGAGAATAGTTGCACGGGCGTCGAGCGCCGCCTGCAGCAGATGAACGCCCTCTATCAACGTTCGATGGGCTTCCCTGCACGCGCGCGGCGATGTTGCGAGTTGCTTCAGCCGCCGATAGATCGGATTGTCAGTCGAAGAGATCCGCATCTTCTTCGACGAGCATGCGAACCGGGGCGAAGCTGCGTCGATGCAGGATGCAGGGGCCGAGTGCTTGCAGGCGCTCGCAGTGTTCGGGCGTGGCGTAGCCCATGTGCTGCGCGAACCCATAGCCCGGATGCACCGCGTCGAACGCGCGCATCATGCCGTCGCGAACGGTCTTGGCCAGGATCGATGCGGCGGAGATTGCGGGCTCGAGCGCGTCGCCGGCGATGATCGCGCGGCCGGGGAACGGCAGCCGCGGCATTTGATTGCCGTCGACCAGCGCGTACTGAGGCATTACCTTCAACGCATCCACCGCTCGACGCATCGCGAGCAGTCTTGCTTGCAGAATGTTGATGCTGTCGATTTCGTCGACGCTGGCTTCGGCGACCGCCCATGCGATGGCGCGCTCGCGAATGCGCTTGGCGAGTTGCTCGCGGCGCTCGGGCTTCAGCACTTTGGAATCGCGCAGGCCGTAGATGCGGCGCTTCGGATCGAGAATGACTGCAGCCGCGACCACCGGGCCGGCGAGCGGACCACACCCTGCTTCGTCGATGCCGCAGATCAGCCCGGTTGCGAGCGCAGCTTGCTCGAACAGGTCGCCGTTGACGGGCTTGCGCCTTCGAAGCCTGATGCGAAACGCACGCACCTTCATTCCGCGACCTCGAATATGGCGTCGGCCACCAGCCGTGCGGTATCGCGCTTCAACGAGTGATGCATGTCGGTGAAGCGCGCTGTGGTGCGCACGCGGCGCTGCCGGATCGTGCAGCCAGTCGAGCACCGCTTGTGCCAGCGCGGCCGGGGTGGCGGCTTCCTGCACCAGTTCGGGAACGACAAATTCTCCGGCCAGTATGTTCGGAAGTCCGATGTACGGAATCCAACCCTTGCGTCGCATGATCCACGCAGACACCGGCGACATCTTGTACGAGATCACCATCGGTCGCTTGAACAGCGCCGCTTCGAGCGTCGCGGTTCCGCTGGCCACGAGCACGACATCGGCGGCTTCGAGGCAATCGTGCGAATGGCCATTGACGATATTCACCTTCGCGGAAAGGTCTGGGTATGCCGCCATCATCGTCTCGATGGCGGCGCGCAGGCCGGGTCGGCCACTGGCATCACGAAACGGATCGTCGGCTGCTCGGCGGCAAGCAACGCCATCGCGGCAATGAAAATCGGGCCGTTATGGCGCACCTCGTCAGGCGCGAGCCGGGCAAGCACAGCGAGCAGCTCTCCTTCCGCTTGCACGCCGAGCCGTTGGCGCGCGGCAGGCTGCGTTCGGAATCATCGGGATCATGCTTGCGAGCGGATGCCCGACATAGCTCGCTGGAATTCCGGCGTCGTCGTAGATTTTCTGCTCGAACGGGAAGACGAGCAGCATGCGATCGACCGCACGCGCGATCTGCTTGATGCGCTCGGCGCGCCAGGCCCAGATCGATGGGCTGACGAAATGCACGATGCGCACGCCCTGCCCTCGCAGTTGTTCTTCGAGCGCCAGATTGAAATCCGGCGCATCGACGCCGACAAAGACCTGCGGCTTGGTCGAGACCACCCGCTCACGCAGCGTGCGTCGGAGCTGTAGCAGCCGCGGCAATGACGCAGCACCTCGACGTAGCCGCGTACCGACAATTCACGCACGTGATGCCAGGCGTCGAATCCGGCGCGCGATCATGCGGTCGCCACCGATGCCGACGCAGCGCATGTCCGGCGTACGCTGCAGAACTTCAGAGATGACGGGCGCCGCGAGCAGATCGCCGGATGCTTCGCCCGCGACGAACGCAATCGTTCGCTCGCCCGGCATTAACGCACGATGCCGCGCTGCGACTTCTGCACGAAATCCCTCAGGGCGTCGATCGCTGGCAGCGGACGACGGATTCTCTTCGGCGAGTGCGCCCAGCGCGGTCACGGCATCGGCGGCCGTTAGCCCATCGCGATACAGCGTCTTGTAAGCCCGCCGCAGCAGGTTGATCGTGTTTGCATCGAAGCCGCGGCGCTTGAGCCCTTCGGAGTTGATGCCGTGCGGCTCGGCCGGATTGCCGCTGCAGATCACATACGGTGGAACGTCGCGCAGCACGATCGATCCACCGGCCGCCAGGGCGTGCGCGCCGACCGCGCAGAACTGATGCACCGCTGTCATGCCACCCAGGATCACCCAATCGCCCGAGCGTGACGTGGCCGGCAAGCGTCGCATTGTTGGCGAGGATCGTGTGATCACCGACGATGCAATCGTGCGCGATGTGCACCGACGCCATGATCCAGTTGTCGGAGCCGACGCTGGTCACGCCACCGCCACCGGCGGTGCCAAGACTGATGGTGCACGACTCACGGAATGTATTACCGTCGCCGATGACGAGCTCGGTGTCTTCACCTGCATATTTCTTGTCTTGCGGTACGCCGCCGACTGCGCAGAACGAAAAGAAATGGTTGTTGCGGCCGATCGTCGTGCGGCCGCCGATGACGACATGCGGTTCGAGCACCGAGCCTGCGCCGATCGTGACGCCGGCACCGACTACGCAGTAAGGCCCAATTTCGACGTCATCCGCGATTTCGGCCGCGGGATCTATCACTGCGGTCGGATGCGCGCGCGACACTAACGAGCCTCTACGTCTCGCTCTTGCTCCCGCGCTCCTGGGAAGCGTTGCGGTCTGCAGTCCGATACGCGCACATCAACCCCGCCTCGGCAGCGACCGCGCCGTCGACCAGCGCGCGCGCCTTGAACTTGCCGATCCCGCGCATCACGCGAACCATCTCGACTTCAAGCCGCAGCTGATCACCCGGCGTCACCGGACGCTTGAAGCGCGCGTCGTCGATGCCCGCGAAGTAAAACAACGTCCCGTCGGCCTCGCTCAGATTCAGCGTCTGATAGGTCAACAACGCCGCGGCTTGCGCGAGCGCCTCGATGATCATCACGCCGGGCATGACCGGCAAACGCGGAAAGTGGCCGACGAAGTACGGCTCGTTGATCGTCACGTTCTTCAGCGCGACGATGCGCTCGCCGGACACGATCTCCAGCACGCGGTCGACCATCACGAACGGGTAGCGGTGCGGCAGCGTTTTCAGGATCTGCTGGATATCCATCATTTCACTTTGTCCGCGTTTGGATTGGCAGCTTTGTGTTCGGATTCCAGTTGCCGCAATCGGCTGCGCAAATCCGGCAGATTGCGCACCACAGCCGCGGCGCGTTCCCAGTCTTTATGTTTCATCAGCGGAAAGAAGCCGGTGTAGTGGCCGGATTCCGTCACCGAGCTTGGCACAGCAGTGGCCGGGCCGATGCTCGAGCCGTCTGCGATCGTCAGATGCCCGGCGATCATCGCCGCACCGCCGATCCGACAGCCCTTGCCGATTTTGGTGCTTCCCGCAATGCCGACGCACGCGGCGATCACGGTGTCCGCACCGATCACGCAATTGTGCGCGATCTGAATCTGGTTATCGAGCTTGACTCCATCTTCGATGATCGTATCGCCCATCGCGCCGCGATCGATCGTGGTGTTAGCACCGATCTCGACGTCGTCTCCTATCGACGACCGCACCCAGTTGCGGAATCTTGATCCAGCGTCCATCGAACGGCGCGAAGCCAAAGCCGTCGCTGCCGATGACCGCACCGCTGTGAATGATTGCAGCGCGCGCCGATCTTGCAATCGTCCAGCACCACCGCGCGCGGAAAAATTCGAGTTGCATTGCCGATGATGGTGCGCGCGCCGATCGCGGCACCGGCACCGATCCATGCGCCCGCACCGATGACGGCACCCTCGCCGATCGTTGCGCCGGCATCGACGCATGCCGACGCATCGACCTTCGCGCTGGTCGGCGACGTGGGCACCCGCCGCCACACCCGATTTCACCGGCGCATTCGGCCTCAATATTTGTGCGGCGTACGCAAACCAGACGTACGGCTGCTCACACACCGCCATCGCCGTCAACGACGCCGTCAAGGGCGCTGACTGCGATTGCAACGCGTCGCGATCCGCCGCGCTGAGCACGATCGCACCGGCGCTGCGACGTCAACGCATCGGCGCGATACAGCGGATTGGCGAGAAATGCGAGATCGGATCGAGTCGCGACCGCAAGCGGAGCGACGCCGGTTAACTTGACATCAGTGGGGCCCACAACGATGGCCTGCAGGCGGCCACTCGAGCGCTCCACGACCGCACTGTTCAGATCGGCCAGCGACACACTGACCGCTTTCTTCATTTCGACTATCGGGCGGCATTGAGCGCTTTCAACACACGCTCGGTGATGTCGATGCGGGGATTGAAGTACACCGCCTCCTGCACGATCAGGTCGAACTTTTCCTGCTCGGCGATCTGCCTGATGATGCGCGTGCTGCGCTCCTGCAGGCTCTGCATCTCTTCGTTGCGACGCTGATTCAGGTCTTCGCGAAACTCGCGCTGCTTGCGCTGAAAGTCGCGATCGAGCTCAGCGAGCTCGCGCTGCCGGCGGCCGCGATCGGTCTCGGTCATTACCGGGGAATCCTTTTCGAAACGCTCGGCCGCCGCTTTCAAGCGCATGCCGGTTTCCTCAACGTCCTTCTGGCGCTTTGAGAACTCGGCCTCGAGTTTTGTCAGTGCCGCGCGCGCCGGAGTCGATTCGCGCAGCAGCCGCTCGGGATTGACGACTCCGATCTTGAAATCCTGCGCATTGCCAATGACCCGGTCGCAAGCACGTGGCGGCAAACGTTACCCTCAAAACTCTTCAGCCACACTTCAATCATCGTTGTGCCTCCTCGGAAGCAAAAGATTCTCGCATATCAGAACCCAGTCCCGATCTGGAATTGGAATCGCTGAATCCGATCTTCGGGTTTGCTATTGAGCGGATACGCGTATGAAATTCTTAACGGCCCAAGTGGCGAAATCCACGCGACTCCTAGACCGACCGAGTAACGCAATTTGCCGAAGTCGATTTTCTCGTCTTCGTACACCGGGCGGCCGTTGACGAGAATGAAATTTCCATCCGCATTCCTGACGGGCTCAAGTCCCCAGACCTGTCCGGCATCGACAAATGTCAGTGCACGCAGCGTGCGATCGGCGCCAGGTATCGGCATGTACGCCTCGAGCGAGAAGTTAATGCGCCGATTGCCGCCGAGCGGACTGTCGTCGATGTCGCGCGGGCCAAGGCTGCCGCTTTCAAAGCCGCGCACGCTGCCGATGCCACCGACGTAGTAGTTCTTGAAGAACGGATACGGGTCGCCGCTGTAGCCGTCGCCGTAACCAATCTCGCCGTTGAAAGCGAGGTGACACGGGGGAAGAATGAAAGTATTGCTGGAACTGATAAGTCAGACGGTAGTACTGCAAATCCAGGCCGGGCAAGCCCACTTCTGTGAACGCGCGCTGGTATCGACCGCGCGTTGGCACCAGCAGATTATCGCGATCGTCGCGCGACCACCCGGTCGTCAACGCCAGCGAATCCGATCTCGCACCGAACTGCTCGACATACTCGACGTATCTGAACGGGGAAAAAGGAGTCAGATCGATCTCCGTTTTCTCATATCGGAGCCCGAAGAAGACGCGGTCAAACTCGGTGAACGGCACTCCGAACACGACCCCACGCCTAGCGTCGAATAGCCGACGCTAGAGAGGCCAAGCTCGGCAAGGTCGGATTTGCGGTCGAACAACTCGATCGACCGGCTGATCCCTTCGGGTCGTGACGTACGGGATCGGTGTGCGCCAGCGCGATGATGCGATTCGCCTTGCTGGTGTTGATCTCGAGCGACAGTGCATTGCCCGAGCCAAACAAATTCTGCTGCGCGATTCCGCCACTGAGTACCAAACCTTCCGCGCTCGAATAACCTGCACCCACCTGAATTTGCCGGTCGCACGTTCTTTCACGGTGACGTTGACGTCGACCTGATCGGGCGCAGATCGGCACGGCCGGAGTATCGACGGTGACTGATTCGAAAAAACCCAAACGATCGATCCGGTCCCGCGACAGACGTACGCGATCCGAATCGAACCACGCACTTTCGTACTGCCTCACTTCGCGCCGAATCACTTCGTCGCGCGTGCGATTGTTGCCCGCGATGTTGACGCGGCGCACGTATACACGGCGGCCCGGATCAACGACGATCGTGAACGCCACCTGGCGCTTTTCGCGGTCAGCCTCCGGGATCGGGTTGGCGCTGGCAAACGCGTAGCCCAGCGTGCTCATGCGATCCGTAATGCGTTTTGCAACCGCGTTGATGCGCTCGGCACTGAAAACTTCACCCGGCTTGATGTCGATCAGTGGCTGCAACTCTTCGTCAAGGCCAAGCAGCTCGCCGCTGAGCTTGATGCCGGAGACGTTGTAGCGGTCGCCCTCGGACACGTTGACCGAGACAAAGATGTTGCGCTTGTCCGGACTGATCGATACCTGCACCGAGTCGATCTTGAAATCGAGATAGCCGCGATTCAGATAGTACGAACGTACTGTTTCAAGATCGGCCGATAACTTTTGCCGCGAATACTGATCGCGCTTCGTGTACCACGAGAGCCAATTTGGCGTCGACAGTTCCATCTGCCCACGCAGCACACCGTCGCTGAATACGGTGTTGCCTGTAAACGTGATCGAACGAATGCGTGAGATCTCGCCTTCGACTGCCGCGATCGATACGTTGACGCGATTGCGCTCGATCGGCGTCACGGTGGTCTTGACCTCGACGCCGTACAAGCCGCGAGACAAATATTGACGGCGCAATTCCTGTTCGGCGCGCTCGAGCACAGAGCGATCGAAGATGCGGCCCTCGGCGAGGCCAACGTCGCGCAGCGACTTCAGAACCTGGTCCTTTTCGAACTCGGTCACGCCGCTGAGCTCGACCGCAGAGATCGCGGGCCGCTCGTCGACGACAACGACAAGCACATCGCCGTCGACTTCGAGCCGCACATCCTTGAACAGCCCGCTGGCGTAAAGCGCGCGAATTGCCTGCGTGCCGCGTTCGGGATCGAAACGATCGCCGACGCGAATCGGCAAATAGGAAAACACGGTGCCCGCTTCGGTGCGCTGCACACCTTCAACGCGGATATCGCGCACGACGAATTCCTGCGCTGAGGCCGACAAGCACCAAGTAGAGACGACGGCGGCTGCGATATGGCGCATGACGGGTCGCAACACCGGCTGCAGAGATGCAGCCATGCTGCGCCTAGATACAACGCGCCGATTCAACTGACTGTCCCCGTCTGAATTTGTTGTCTGAAGAAATCAGGAAAGCAGCCGCAACACGTCGTTGTAAAGCGCCAGCACGGTGAGCAGTCCCAGTAACGCAACGCCGGCGCGTTGCCCCCACTCGACGACCCAATCTGCAGGCGGGCTGCCCTTAAAAATTTCGATTAGATAATACAGTAGGTGCCCGCCATCGAGCATCGGGATCGGTAACAGGTTCAACACTGCGAGACTGATCGATACCAGAGCGAGAAAGCCCAGAAACGCAGCGAGGCCGATGCGCGCGGTTTGCCCCGCGTAATCGGCGATCGTGACCGGTCCCGGACAAATTTCTCCACGATGCTTCGCCTGTCAGCATCTTGCCGAGCATTTTTAATGAGAACACCGCGGTGTCTGCCGTCTTCTCGACAGCGCGCGGAATGCTTTCGATCGGGCCGTATTGCACCTTGATCGGCGGCAGCCGATCACTCAGCTCCGCGCCGATCCGTCCGAACGAGTTGCCTTTGTCGTCGGTGATACGCGCCGGAGTGACTTGCAGGCGGATCGTTCGCTCTTCGCGCTCAACGCCCAGCTCCATCGTCTTTCTCGGCCGATGCACGAATCGACGCGCGCAACTTGTCGGCCGTTGTAATCGGCTCACCATTGACGGATACGACGCGATCGCCGGTGCGCAGACCGGCCTGCGACGCCGGACTTCCGTCGGTGACCTGACCGATGCGCGTCGGCCCCTGATACAAGACAAAGCCCATGCGGCCAATCAAATCACCATCGAGATCTTCGGGAGTGATAGAGGCTGGCTGAATCGTCAGCTCACGCCGCCGCGCATCACTGCCTTCGACTTCGATTTCGATCGGCTCGGTTGAAACTGCGCGCTGCAGCAGCAACCAGCGCAATTCGTTCCACGACCGTACCGGATTGCCTGCCACGCCGACGACGGTATCGCCGGCCAGCAATCCCGCCCGCGCCGCCGCAGCTCGCCGGCGGGGGTGTTCCGACTACTGCGGCAGGCTCGAAAACGCCGACAACGCTCAGAAACCAGTAAACCGCTACCGCGAGCAACAGGTTTGCGACCGGGCCCGCGAGCACGATTGCAATCCGCTTTGACACGGACTGCCGATTGAATGCGCGCGGGAGATCCGCGGCTTCAATCGGAAGGCACTCCGGATCGCGCTCATCGAGCATGCGCACGTAGCCGCCGAGCGGCAGCGCTGACAGGACCCATTCGGTGCGATCGGGCCCGCGCACCCAACGCGCAAGCGGACGACCGAAGCCGATCGAAAAGCGCAACACCTTGACGCCCGACTTTTTTGGCGACCCAGTAGTGGCCGTACTCATGAATCACAACCAGCACGCCGAGCGTGACCAGGAACGCGGCGATCGTCGTCAGTAGTGTCATTGAACTTTGTCCAACACGAGCTCGCTCGATCGCGCGCGCGCTTCGCGGTCGATATGCAATACATCATCGATGGTGTTCGGTGGCGGTGGGTCGTAGGTTTCGAGCATCTGTTCGATCGTCGGCGCAATCGCGGTAAAGGGCAATCGTTCGTCGAGAAACGCTTGGACCGCAATTTCGTTGGCGGCGTTCAACACCACGCTCGCCGCGCCACCGCGACGCAGAGATGCGTACGCATAGTCGAGGCAGCGAAAGCGCTGCCGATCCGGCACTTCGAATGTCAACGGGCCGACGCTCGAGAAGTCGAGCCGCCGAGCCCCGCTTGTGACGCGCTCGGGCCACGCCAGCGCATACGCCAGCGGCGCTCGCATATCGGGAGTTCCCATTTGTGCGAGCACCGATCCGTCCCGGAATTCGACCATCGAGTGAATCACGCTCTGCGGATGGATCACGATGTCGATTCGATCAGCAGGTATACCGAACAGCCAGCTCGCTTCGATCACCTCGAGCCCCTTGTTCATCAGCGTCGCGGAATCGACCGAAATCTTGCGTCCCATCACCCACTTTGGATGCGCGCAGGCTTCGTCGGGCGTAACGCCGTCGAGATCTTCGCGATTCAGAAATGGGCCCCCGGACGCGGTAAGTATCAGGCGCGCGCCGATGCTCTCTCGGCTCGCTGACTCCTGCCAAGCACTGATGAATCGCGTTGTGTTCGCTGTCGACCGGCAGCAGTACGCTACCACCGCGCTGTACCGCTGCCATCAGCAACGCACCCGCGCAAACGATCGCTTCCTTGTTCGCCAGCAACAATCGCTTGCCCGCCTCGGCCGCCGCTAATGTCGATTGAGCCCGGCGGCGCCGACGATCGCAGCCAGCACCGTGTCGCATTCGGCGGCTTGTGCCACTTCGACCAGTGCAGTACGTCCGGCGCGCGCACGCGCTCTCGCGCCGCGCGACTGCAGCGCATCGCGCAGAGCTGGCTCCAGCGACGCATCTCCGATCACGGCAACATCCGCCTCGAACCTCGCTGCAATGTCTGCCAGCTCGTTGACGTTCGATTGCGCCGTTACCGCGTGCACGCGAAAACGCTGCGGATGGCGCGCGATCACGTCCAGCGCGCTCGCGCCCACCGAGCCCGTTGCTCCGAGAATCGTGATGTTTCTCATCGAACCAGCCATTGGATAACCGCTGCCGACAGGCAACAGCGGCACCATCGCATCGACGCGATCGAGCACGCCACCGTGCCCGGGCAGCAACTGGCCGCTGTCCTTCACGCCGGCCTGCCGCTTCAACAGACTTTCAAACAGGTCGCCGGCGATCGATAACGCCACCAGCAGCGCGAGAAGGAACAGCGCAAACGCAGGACCGACCGACGCAAACAAGCTGTTCGAATAGATTCGCGGGTCGGGAACCAGAAGCCAGATAACGAGCGCAAGCAACAGACCGCGAGAATCGCGCCCGCAACGCCCGCCCACGTTTTGCCCGGACTGATGTGAGGCGCCAGCTTTCTGCGCCCAAACGCGCGGCCGGCGAAATACGCGGCGGTGTCGGCAATCCACACGATCAGCAGGACTGAGAGCAACACGAGCACACCCTGCGACAGAAACCGCATCAGTGCAAACCATGCTGCCAGCGTCAGCAGCACGGCGAGTCCCATGCCGACGGCGCGCGGCAAGCGCAATGCCATCGCTCTTGGTTGCAGCAGCAACACCACGATCGCGATCCAGATGGCCGCGGCCACTGCGCCTAGAGGCAGCACCAGTGCCTCGATCGTGTTCGACGCCGCGAGTAACACCGCCAGCAGCGTGGCGCTGACGATGAGTGCCACGACGATCGACACCGATCGAGTGGCACCGGTCAACTGCAGCCACTCGGCGAGTGCGAAGCCCAGCAGCGCGGTGACGACGACGGCAAATGCGGTCGATGACCACACCATCGCACCGACCGCAACGAGCAGCAGCACCGAAGCAGTCGCGACGCGCTGCCTCAGCACGGTCGCCTCAGCTCGCTGTTATGCGGCATCGGCAATCGGCGGCCGGCCATCGAGCTGCTCGCTGGTCATACCAAAGCGCCGCTGCCGACTCGCAAACCAGTCGAACGCGCGGTCAAGCTCGACAGCGTCGAACTGCGGCCATAGAACATCACAGAAATAGAACTCGGTGTACGCCAGCTGATACAGCAGGAAGTTGCTGATGCGCTTTTCACCACCGGTGCGTATCAGCAGATCGGGCTCCGGCGCAAACGCGAGTGCCAGATGCGACTCGATCTGGGACTCGGTCAGAGCACCACGCGATCGACGCCCGATTCAAGCTGAGCGTTCGCGGCACGGGTCGCGGCTTGCGCGATGTCCCAGCGGCCACCGTAATCGGCGCATATCGTCAGATGCACCTTGCTGTTGTGTTCGGTGCGCCGCTCGGAGTCGACGATCAGGCGGCGCAGCTCGGATTCGAATCCCGAGCGATCTCCGACGACACGCAGCCGCACGCCAAGCTCGATCAGCTTGTCGATCTCGCGCTGCAGAGCGAACACGAAAAGCTTCATCAACGTCGACACCTCGTCCGGAGGCCGCCGCCAGTTCTCTGAGCTGAAAATGAAAAGCGTCAGATACTCAACTCCGCGCTCGCCACACGCCTGCAATGTCGAACGCACGGCGTCGACGCCACGCGAGTGTCCCGCGACGCGCGGCTTGCCTTGCGCCACAGCCCAGCGGCCGTTGCCATCCATGATGATGGCGACATGGCGCGGAATACGGCGCGAGGGGGGCGAGCTTTGCGAAGAATTGGAGTTACGCACGGCCGAGGAAGTATGGGCTGACCGTCAAACGGTCATCACTTCCTTTTCTTTCTCCGCGCCGAGTCTGTCGATCTCGGCAACGTAGCGATCGGTCAGCTTCTGAATCGCGTCCTCGGCACGGCGGTCGTCGTCTTCGGAAATTTCCTTGTTCTTCAGCATTTCCTTGACCTGATGATTCGCGTCGCGGCGCAGGTTTCGCACGGCCACCTTGGCGTTTTCACCCTCGTGCTTGACCACCTTGACCAGCTCCTTGCGGCGTTGCTCGGTCAGCAGCGGCATCGGCACGCGCACGATGTCACCACTGGTCGCAGGATTCAACCCGAGATCTGATTCGCGAATCGCCTTTTCAACGACCGGAATCATTTTCTTTTCCCACGGCTGAATCGTGATCGTGCGTGCGTCACCGAGGCCCACCTGCGCGACCTGATTCAGCGGCATCATCGAGCCGTAGTAGTCGACCTGAATGTGATCCAGCAGCCCGACGTGCGCGCGGCCTGTGCGCACCTTTGCGTAATCGTGCTTTAACGCTTCGACCGACTTCTGCATCTTCTGCTCGGTCGACTTTTGAATCTCCGCAATACTCATCGGCTCACTCCTTACGTCTAGACATGAACCAGCGTTCCTTCGTCCTCGCCCAGTACGACGCGCTTTAGCGCACCTCGCTTGGCGATATTGAACACCTTTATCGGGAGCTTTTGGTCGCGGCACAACGCGAACGCGGTCGCGTCCATGATCTGCAGCTTGCGATTGAGCGCTTCGTCGAACGTGATCGTCGAGTAGCGCGTCGCGTTCGGATCCTTCTTCGGATCGGCCGAGTAGACGCCGTCGACCTTGGTCGCTTTCAACACAATTTGCGCGCCGATTTCGGATCCGCGCAGTGCGGCCGCGGTGTCGGTCGTGAAAAACGGATTGCCGGTACCGGCGGCGAAGATCACGATCTTGCCCTCTTCCAGGTAGCGCAGCGCCTTCGGACGAATGTAAGGCTCGACCACTGCCTCGATGTTCAGGGCGGACTGCACGCGCGCTTCGACACCCGCGCGTCGCAGCGCATCCTGCAGCGCCATCGCGTTCATGATCGTTGCCATCATGCCCATGTAATCGGCCGTGGCGCGGTCCATGCCCTCTGCGCCAAGCGCGACGCCGCGGAAAATATTGCCGCCGCCGATGACGACCGCAACTTCGACGCCGAGCCGCACGACCTCGCCCAGATCGGCGACCATGTCCTCGACGGTCGCACGATTGATCCCGAACGCGTCGTCGCCCATCAACGCTTCGCCCGACAATTTCAGCAACACGCGCCGGTAAGCCGGAGCGGTCTGGGTGTTGATCGTCGCGTCGTTGGCCGACATGCGTTTACTTACGCATCAAGACACTCACGCGCGCGCGGTCGCCATTGCGGCGACTTCGGCGGCGAAGTCCGTCTGCTTTCTCTCGATCCCCTCGCCCACTACGTACAGCACGAAGCCGCTGACGCTGGCGCCTTTCGCTTTCAGCAACTGTTCGATTGTTTGCTTGCCGTCTTCGGCCTTGACAAAGACCTGGCCCAACAGCGTCACTTCGCGCAAATACTTTTGCACCGTGCCTTCTGCGATCTTGTCGAGCATCGCTTCGGGCTTCCCGGCCTCGCGCGCCTTCTCGACCGCAATGCGCCGCTCGGTATCGAGCAGATCGGAGGGCACGCCGGTCGCGTCGAGCGACTTCGGTTTGCTCGCCGCAATATGCATTGCCACGTCTTTCGCAAGATCCGAGCTTCCGCCTACCAGATCGACCAGCACGCCGATCTTGCTGCCACCGTGGATGTAGCTGCCCAGGCTGCCCTTCGCCTCGACTCGCGCGAAGCGCCGGATCGAAATGTTTTCGCCGATCTTGCCGATCAGTGCGGTACGCGTTGCTTCCACTGTGCTTGTGCCAAGCGGCAGCGACGACAACGCCTGCACGTCGGCCGGCCTCTTTGTCGCGACGAGCCTTGCAAGATCGTTCGCGAATTGAACGAAATCCGCATTCTTGGCGACGAAGTCGGTCTCCGAGTTCACTTCGACGATCGCGCCGATCTTGCCTGCACTGTCGATGTCAATGGCAACTATGCCCTCGGCAGCAACGCGGGACGCTGCCTTGCTCGCTTTGTTGCCGAGCTTGACGCGCAGGATCTCTTCCGCCTTTGCGATGTCGCCATCGGCCTCGGCCAGCGCCTTCTTGCACTCCATCATCGGCGCGTCGGTCTTCTCCCGAAGTTCCTTGACCATCGCCGCGGTAATTTCCGCCATCACCACTCCTAATCTGTTCTACAAAAAAGGGGCTTGCGCCCCCTTCCAAGCCTTGAGCTCTACGAGGCTACTGCCCTTCGTTCACTTCGACGAACTCCTCGTCGTTGTCGCTGGCTGCAGCCTGCACGACGCCTTGCAGCGCCGCTGCCTTGCCCTCGAGGACAGCATCGGCGATGCCGCGCGCGTAAAGTCGCACCGCGCGGCTCGAATCGTCGTTGCCAGGGATCACATACGCGATGTTCTCCGGCGAGTGGTTGGTGTCAACCACCGCTACGACCGGAATGCCGAGCTTGGCGGCCTCCAGAATCGCGATCTTGTGATAACCGACGTCGATCACGAACAGCGCGTCAGGCAGCGCGTTCATGTCCTTGATACCGCCGATCGCCTTGTTGTGCTTTTCGATCTCGCGCTGAAAATCGAGCGCCTCTTTCTTCGACATGCGCTCGGTGCCGTTGTCGGCGACGATCTGCTCCATCTCTTTAAGCCGCTTGATCGACACCTTGACCGTCTTGAAGTTGGTCAGCATCCCGCCCAGCCAGCGCTGGTCGACGAACGGCATGCCGGCGCGCTGCGCTTCTTCGACAATCGTCTCGCGTGCCTGGCGCTTGGTGCCTACAAACAGGATGGTGCCGCGATTGCTCGCCAGTTGGCGCACGAACTTGGTCGCCGCCTGAAACTGATCGAGCGTGCGCTCGAGGTTGATGATGTGAATCTTGTTGCGGTGGCCGAAAATGAACGGTGCCATTTTCGGATTCCAGAAGCGCGTCTGGTGTCCAAAGTGGACCCCGGCTTCCAGCATTTGACGCATCGTTACCGACATCTAAGTTCTCCAAGGTTAGATCCGGCACGGACATCGAGGCGGACTGGACTTTTTGGTCTTAGCCCGCACCTTGGGAATGCCGTGCGTGATTTCTTGCTGCTTTTCGTCGCTCAGAGCCGCAAGTAGCCGGATATTATAGCGAACTCGGACGAAAGACCCACTTCAATGGCCATCGTAATCAAGACAGTCGAAGAAATCGCCGGAATGCGCGTCGCCGGCCGGCTGGCCTCGGAAGTGCTCGACTTCGTCGCGCCCCATGTCAAGCCCGGCGTCACCACCGGTGAGCTCGACCGGCTTTGCCATGACTACATGACCCATGTGCAGAAGACGATACCGGCGCCGCTGAACTACGCCCCGCCAGGGTATCGCCCTTTTCCAAAGGCGATCTGCACTTCGGTCAATCACCAGGTGTGCCATGGCATCCCGGGGGACAAAGCGCTGAAGAACGGCGATGTCCTGAACATTGACGTGACGGTCATCAAGGATGGCTTTCACGGCGATACCAGCCGCATGTACTTTGTCGGCGAGCCGTCGATTGCCGCGCGGCGATTGAGCGAGGTCACGTATGACTGCATGTGGCTGGGCATCGCGCAAGTGAAACCAGGCGCAACGATCGGCGACATCGGCCACGCGATCCAGGTGCACGCCGAGAAAAACGGATACAGCGTGGTGCGCGAATTCTGCGGTCACGGCATCGGCCGCAAGTTCCACGAAGAGCCGCAGATCCTGCATTACGGCAAGCCCGGCACGCTGGAGCCGCTCACAGCGGGGATGATCTTCACTGTCGAGCCGATGATCAACGCCGGACGCCGCGAGATCAAGGAGCTGGCGGACGGCTGGACGATCGTGACGAAAGATCATTCGCTGTCGGCTCAATGGGAGCACACGGTGCTGGTCACCGAATCCGGCTACGAAGTGATGACGCTTTCGGCGGGCTCACCCGCTCTGCCAGCGTTCATTCAGCAAAGAAATGCAGAGGCGCGCGAGCACGAGCACGCGCCGGCGTAGTTCCTTGTGAACGACATCGCGTTCAAGCTGCGCGATCGCCTGCGGCAAGAGCGCGCAAACCTCATCCAACGCTTTAACGCCGGCGGCTCGGCTGACGCCTTGCTGCGCGGCTTGTCGCGCTCGGTCGACCGCCTGTTGCGGGAAGTGGCCGAAGCGAGCGGTATCACGGCGCGCGCGGCGCTGATCGCGGTGGGTGGTTACGGTCGCGGCGAGCTGTTTCCGCACTCCGACGTCGATGTGTTGATCCTGCTCAATCAGCCGGCAACCGAAGATGACGCACGCACCATCGAGAATCTGGTCAGCCTGCTGTGGGACCTCGGCGTTCCGCTCGGGCACAGCGTACGAACGCTCGACGAGTGCGTTGTCGAGGCCCGGCGCGACATCACGATTCTTACTGCGATGCTCGAGTCGCGACTGCTGGCCGGCGCGCGTTCACGATACGTTGCGTTTTCACGTGCAGTCGTCGCGTCACTTGACCGCGAGGCGTACTTCCGCGCCAAGCTGCTCGAGCAGCAGCATCGGCACATCAAGTACGACGAAGCGCCATACAGCCTCGAGCCCAATGTCAAAGAAAGTCCCGGCGGTCTGCGCGACCTGCAAGTCGTGGTCTGGGTGGCCCGTGCAAGCGGTTACGGCGGCAGCTGGGCCGAGCTGGCTCGGCGCGGGTTCATCACTGACGAGGAAGCCCGCATCATTCGGCGCAGCGAGCGGCGCATCAAGGAAATTCGCGCGCGTCTGCATCTGGTGACAGGGCGCCGTGAGGACCGCCTTGTGTTCGATGTGCAGGATGCAGTCGCGCAGATGAGCTCGATTCACGCGACCGCCAATTGTCGTCCGAGCGAAGTACTGATGCAGCACTATTACCGCTCGGCCAAAGTCGTCACACAAATGAATACGATTTTGCTGCAGAACATGGAGCACCGTCTCTTTGGACGTGAGCAAAGCGAAGCGCGAGCGCTCGACGCGACTTTCGTCGTGCGCAACGAACTGCTCGATCTGGCGCACGAAGGCGGCTTAGAGAGCGACCCGAACGGTATTTTGCGTGCGTTCCTGCTGATGGCGCAGCATCGCGAGCTCAAAGGGATGTCTGCGCAGCTGATGCGCGCGCTATGGCACGCACGCGTCAGGGTCGACGCACGCTACCGTCGCGACCCGGCCAACCGCGCGACGTTCATCGCACTGCTGCAACAACCCAAAGGTGTGTTGCACGAGCTGCGCCGCATGAACGACTTGTCGGTTCTCGGCCGGTACCTGCCGGTGTTCCGACGCATCGTCGGGCAGATGCAGCACGACCTGTTCCATGTCTACACGGTCGATCAGCACATCCTGCAGGTGCTGCGCAACCTGCGTCGGTTCACCCTTTCCGAGCACGCCCATGAATATCCGCTGTGCAGCCAGCTGATGGCGGACTTCGACAGACCGTGGGTGCTTTACATCGCCGCAATTTTTCACGACATCGCGAAAGGCCGCGGCGGCGATCACAGCGATCTCGGCAGTCGAGATGCGCGCAAATTCTGTCGCGATCACGGGCTCGAACGCGCCGATACAGCGCTCGTCGAGTTTCTGGTGGCGCAGCACCTGCTGCTTTCGCAGGTGGCGCAAAAACAGGACCTTGCCGATCCCGCCGTGATCGAGCGCTTCGCGCAGCGAGTCAAGGACGAGCGCACGCTGATCGCGCTGTATTTGCTGACGGTCGCCGATATTCGCGGCACCAGCCCAAAAGTATGGAATGCGTGGAAGGGCAAGCTGCTCGAGGACTTGTTTCGCTCGACGAGGCGGCTGCTCGGCGGTGGAACGGTCGCGCCAACTGCGGTGCTCGAGGGCCGCAAACAGGAAGCGATCCGCATCTTGCGGCTGTACGGGTTGTCGGACGACGCGCGAGATGCGCTCTGGCAACAGCTCGACGTCGTTTACTTCCTCCGGCACAGCGCGCAGGACATTGCGTGGCACACACGCTCGCTGTTCAGCAGAGTCGACAGTGAGCGGCCGATCGTGCGCGCTCGCCTGGCGCGCATCGGTGAAGGCGCCGAGGTGCTGATCTATGTCAAGGACCAGAAAGGTTTGTTCGCGCGCGTCTGCGGCTACTTCGACAGCCGCAACCTGAGCATTCTCGACGCACGCGTGCACACGACACGCCATGGTTATGCCCTCGACACTTTCCTTGTCACCGATCACGGCCACGCACGCCACTATCGCGAGCTGTTAAGCCAGATCGAGCACGAGCTCGCAGAGTGGATATCGAAGGAGCACGAGCTGCCCGCACCCGCGCCACCGGAAAAGTACCGGCAATCGCGGCAATCGCGTCAGTTCCCGGTTTCGCCGACTGTGCAGCTGCAGCCAGACGAGCGCGGATCGCGCCATCTGTTATCGGTGGTCGCCACCGACCGCCTTGGGTTGTTGTATTCGATTGCCCGCGTGCTCGCGAAGCACGAACTCGAGGTACACACCGCCAAGGTGCTGACGCTCGGCGAGCGCGCGGAAGACGTGTTTCTGATCTCGGGCGCTGAGCTCGCTTCAGCCAAGGGTCAGCTTGCGATCGAAAGCGACCTTCTCGACGCGCTCGCAGCGCCGCATCAATCGTCGGCTTCAGCCATTTCGGGAAACAGAATGTCGGTGTAGCCGAAGCGCGAAAAATCGCGCACGCGCATTGGATAGAGAATGCCGTCGAGATGATCGCATTCGTGCTGCACGACACGCGCATGGAAACCGTCGACGACGCGATCGATTGACCGCCCCTGCAGATCCAGCCCGCTGTAGCGGATCCTCGCGTGACGCGGAACGACGCCGCGCAACCCCGGCACCGACAAGCACCCTTCCCAGCCTTCTTCGATTTCATTGCCCAACGGTTCGATCACCGGATTGATCAGAATCGTCTGCGGCACCGGGTCTGCATCGGGGTAGCGTGGATTACGCGCCTCAGGATCGCTGTAGCCAAAGATCACCACGCGCAGCGGAACGCCGATCTGCGGCGCCGCAAGTCCGGCACCGCTTGCCGCGTGCATCGTCTCGAACATGTCATCGACCAGTGTCTTGAGCTCGGGTGCTTGAAGATCGAGCACCGGTTGCGACACTTCCAGCAGTCGCGGATCGCCCATCCGCAGAATGTCTTGAATCACGGCGTCCTCTCGAAAAACGATGTCAGAATCACGCACCGCCCGCACGATGCTCTGATGCATCACTTCTCCGAGCTCTTCCAGCTTGATTGCGTGCACGCTGTCTCTGCGGCCGGCGGCATGATTGATCACCACCGCAAGTGACGCATATTCCAGACCCGCCTCGCGCGCCAGCACCGCCTCGGGCATACCGGTCATGCCAACGACGTCACCGCCTTCGCGTGCGATGCGCTCGATCTCGGCCGCGGTTTCGAGCCGCGGCCCCTGCGTGCATGCGTAAACCGCGCCGTCGACCAGCTTCTCGTTGCAGGCCGCGGCCGCGGCGGTCAAACGTCGCGCGCAGCGGTCGCGAATACGGCTGCGTGAAGTCGACATGGGTCACCGGCATCTCCGAACCTTCGAAGAATGTGCTCTTGCGGCTGTGCGTGTAATCGATGATCTGATCGGGAAGCACCAAAGTGCCCGGCACCAGATCGTCGCGGATCCCGCCGACAGTGGCCACGGCGATCACGCCTTCGACTTTCAATTCCTTCAGCGCCCAGATATTGGCGCGATAGTTGATCTCGTGCGGCGACAGCGTGTGGCCATAGCCGTGACGTGCCAGGAACACGACGCCGGCGCCGGCGAACTCGCCGAATGTCAATGCACCCGAGGGCTCGCCGTAGGGCGTACGCATCACCTGCCGACGCTGATTCTGTAACGCGGTGAGCTTGGCCAGGCCGCTGCCGCCGATGATTGCGAACAAAACTAATCTCCCAGCATTTTTTGTCATTGCGCTTCGTCGATGATAGACACGTCGAGCTCGCGCGCCTTGGCGAGCTTCGACCCGGCGTCTTCGCCAGCGACGACATAGTCGGTTTTCTTCGACACTGAGCCGGACACTTTGCCGCCCGCCGCTTCGATCATCGATTTGGCATCGTCGCGCTTTAACGTCGGCAATGTACCGGTGATGACGAACGTCTTGCCGGCCAGCTTGCCCGACCGGCTCACGCACCGGATCGCGATTCGGGCCATTGAACGCCCGACAGCACGCAGTTGATCGATGCCTTGACGGTTATGCGCCTCAGCGAAAAAATGCGCGATCGATGCGGCAACGACCGGCCCGACATCGGGAACCTGCAGCAGCTCGTCCTCTGATGCATGCATGATCGGGTCGAGCCTGCCAAAGTGACGCGCCAGATCGCGCGCGGTCGACTCGCCGACGTGCCGTATGCCGAGGGCGTAAATGAAGCGCTCCAGTGTTGTGCTGCGCGCGCGGTCGAGCGCGGCCACCAGGTTCGCTGCCGATTTGCCTCCCATCCGGTCGAGGGCGGCAAGCGTTTCGGCCTCCAGCGCGAACAGATCGGCCGGCGCATGTACGCGGCCACTGTCGACCAGCTGATCGACGATCTTGTCGCCCAGCCCTTCGATGTCGAGCGCGCGCCGGCTCGGCAAAGTGCAGCAGCGCCTGCTTGCGCTGCGCACCGCAGACCAGCCCGCCGGTGCAGCGACGTGACGGCTTCGCCCTCCTCGCGATAAACACGCGACGCGCACACCGGGCAGCGGCCGGCATCTTGAACACCTTGGCGCCGTCCGGCCTGCGCTCGGGAACCACCGCAACGACTTCGGGAATGACGTCGCCGGCACGCCGCACGATGACCGTATCGCCGATTCGAACGTCCTTGCGGCGAATCTCGTCTTCATTGTGCAGCGTGGCGTTGGTGACCGTCACGCCGCCGACAAAGACCGGCGCAAGACGCGCCACCGGCGTCAGTGCACCGGTACGTCCAACCTGGATATCGATGCCGATCAGTTGCGTCACCGCTTCCTGCGCCGGGAACTTGTGCGCGATCGCAAAGCGCGGTGCACGCGAGACGTAACCCAGCAGCTGCTGGTCGGCGCGCGAATTGACGCGGTAAACCACGCCGTCGATCTCGTATGGCAGCGTCGAACGCCGCTCGCCAACCGCTTCGTAGAAACGCGCGCAACCGGAGACGCCGTCGACAACCGCACGCTCGCGCGCAACCGGTACGCCAAGGTCAACGAGCCAGTCAAGCAGCGCGGCATGCGTTGCAGGTTCCGGCGGCGCCTTGCAGCTCGCCCAGGCCGTATGCAAAAAAGCGCAATGAGCGCTGCGCAGTGATGCGAGGATCGAGCTGCCGTAGCGCGCCTGCCGCCGCGTTGCGCGGATTCGCATACTCGCGCTGTTCCTTCGCTCGCTGCCGCTCGTTCAATCGCTCGAACTCGCGCTTGAACATCATCACTTCACCGCGAACTTCAAGCACAGAGGGTGCGCGCTTGCCGAGGCGCAGCGGGATCGCACGAATCGTGCGGATGTTCGCGGTGACATCTTCGCCGACCGCGCCATCACCGCGTGTCGCGCCTAGAACGAGCTCGCCGCGCTCGTAGCGCAGATTGACGGCGAGGCCGTCGAATTTGAGCTCGCATGCGTACTCGATCTGCTGTACCGGGCGCCCGGCGCGCGCCAGCCCCTCGCGGGCACGCGCATCGAAAGCGACGACGCTCGCTTCGTCGAATGCATTGTTCAGCGACAGCATCGGCGCCGCGTGCCGAACTTCGCGAAACGCACGGCTCGGTGCGCCGCCGACGCGTTGTGTCGGCGAGTCCGGCGTGATCAGCTCCGGGTGAGCGGCTTCGAGCGCTTGCAGCTCCCGCATCAAACGGTCGTACTCGGCGTCCGGCAATGTCGGCTGATCGAGCAGGTAGTAATCATGATCTGCCTGCGCTATCTGCTCGCGCAGGCGCCGAATATCGTTCGCCCGCGCCTTTGCGTGCGCCATCGCGGAGTCAGCCGACGTACAGGCGGCGCGCGCGCGTAGAACCCGGCTCGATGCTCGGCCGTACGCATATCACCGACCAGCTTCTCCAGCTCAGACTCAATCGCCGATTGCGCCGCGGACTCCACGATGCGGCCATTGTCATCGACGACGCGCGCGTTCAAGCGTTCAGCGAGCTGATGCGCAACTTCGAACAGTATCGATAACGGCGATGGATCGGCGCTCGAGCGCGGGAGGTCGAGCGCGAGCGCCAGCCGCTGCGTGGGGAACGCTGCCGTCGAAGTCATCGAAAGCGCGATCGGATGCTCCGTGTCGACCCGCTCCCAACGCTCGCGCTCCACGCCACTCAGTCCTGCCTCAATCGCGGCTGCATCGACGCTGGCGTGGCTCCATGGCTCCGCGAGTGCCTCCAGTGTCAGCGTGATCTGCACGTCGAAGCGCGCGCACAGTGCATCGAGTGCCGCCGCCTGATGCACCAGGCGCGCAACGTCAGGCGGATCGAAATCTGCGTCGATCGATACTGCGATCTGCTGAACAGCCGCGATGAAGCGCGACGCATCGATCTCACCCAACGAGTGACGTCGCGTGGCCAACTGCACCGCGATCAACATCTCGGAATAGAAGCCGAAGCGGTCCGGCAAGCTCCAGCGTCCGGCCTTGCTGTCCCACACGGCCAGATGAATCGGCAATGGCAGCGCAAGCCGATCGAGCTGTGCGCGCGCCTCGAGTGCGGCCACGCCATCGAACGCGTGCACGCAACGCAGCTCGAGCATGACATCGAGCAGCGCATCTTCGACCCACCCGCCGACCGGCTGTGTCGCCGCGGAAGCGTCATCCCCCACGGGTTCGCTGATGCTTGCGTCGGGCTCGGGCGAAGGCCCCATCGTCGGCTCGATTCGCACGGCCGCCTGACTGCTGTTCCGGGAATTGCGCACGTTGCGCGCCAGACTCGAACGATCCGGCAACGGGCGGTCAATCGTGCCAGCTTCCTGATCGCTGTCGCCGCCATGCAGCCGAGCCGACCGGCGTTCCTGCCACTTACCGTATAGGTAAAGCGCGATCAGCAAGACAGCTGCAATCGCAAGCAGCACCCAGGTGAGCGGTCTCATGCCACTGGGCTACGCGGCCTCGGCGGTCAACCGCACGGCGCTGTCGATATCGACCGCGACGATGCGTGACACCCCTTGCTCCTGCATCGTGACGCCGACCAACTGCTGCGCCATCTCCATCGAAATCTTGTTGTGCGTGATGAACATGAACTGTGTCTTGTCCGTCATCGATTCGACCAGGCGGCAGAAGCGCTCGGTATTCGCATCATCCAGCGGCGCATCGACCTCATCGAGCAGGCAAAACGGAGCCGGGTTCAGCTTGAACAACGCAAAGACCAAGCGCAATCGCCGTCAGCGCCTTCTCGCCACCCGACAGCAGGTGGATCGTGCTGTTCCGCTTGCCTGGCGGCTGCGCCATCACCTGCACCCCGGCATCGAGAATCTCCTCGCCGGTCATGATCAGCCGGGCCTCTCCGCCACCGAACAGTTTCGGAAACAATTGGCCGAAGTGAACGTTGACCGCATCGAATGTCTGCTGCAGCATCTGCCGCGTCTCGCGGTCGATTTTGCGAATCGCATCTTCGAGAGTCGTAATCGCCGCGGTCAGGTCGGCAGACTGCGCATCGAGGAAATTCTTTCGTTCACGCGATGTCGTCAGTTCTTCGAGCGCGGCCAGGTTGACGGCTCCCAGCGCTTCGATTTCCTGCGCCAGGCGCGCGATCTCGGCTTGCAGCGCAGCCGCTTTCTGCGGCGGCTTCGTGAGCTTCGCGGTCAGAGCCGTTTCGTCGGCTGCAGCTTCGGCCAGCTGATTTGCAAATTGCTCCGATGAAAGTCGCGCTGCCTGTTCTTTCAGCTGCAGCTCGGTAAGTTTGTCGCGTAGCGGCTGCACGTCACGCTCCAGCGTGATGCGCTTCTCGTCGGCAGTGCGCAGTTGCTGCGCAAAGTCGTCCAGATGGCTGCGCGCATGCCGCAGCGATTCTTCGGCGGCCGAGCGCCGCGCGAGCCAGTCGGCAAGACCGGCGCGTGCGCCGCTGTCGTCAAGGCGCTTCAACTCCTCTTCAGCGCGAGCGATTTCATCGCCCAGGCGCTGCGCGTCGGCACTCGCCGCCTCGGCGCCTCGCGCCAGATCGACTTCGCGCTCGCGATTGGCGTTCAGCGCGAACTCGCAATGCTGGCGTGCCGTGTCGAGCACGCGTTGTTCGTCGCGTGCCGCGCGCAGCGCACGGTCGGCTTCCTCGTACGTCAGGCGCGCGCGCTCCACGGCTTCCTGGCGCGGCGACAATTCGGCGTCGAGCTGCTGAAACCGGTCATCCGCCTGCTCGCGCTGCAAGCGCGCTTCGCGTTCGTTGACCTCGATCTCCTGCACTTCAGTGTCGATCTGACGCGTGCGATGTCGGACTCGATCGATCAACTCCTCGAGGCGAACGGATTCAAGCTGCAGCGCGTGCATCTGCGCTCTGCGGCTCTCTGCATCCTGCCGCGCTTCATCTCGCGCCTGCTGTGCCGATTTCAACTCCGCCTCGGAGCGCGCTACGGCCGCGGTCGCCTGCTCGGCGATCAATCGTTGCGCACGGACTTCGCGCTCGAGGTTCTCGATCTCCAGTCGACGCGCGAGCAGCCCGGAGGCCTGATCGTCGGCCGCGTAAAAGTGCACGTCGTGGCGCGACACACGGTGCGCCGCCTGTACGACGAACTGACCGCCCGCAGGCAATTCGCCGCGCGCCGCCAGCGCCGACTCGAGATCGTCGGCGACGAACACATTGGCGAGCCAGTCCGCCAGCAACGCCGCAAAAGCGGCATCGTGCGTACGCACCAACTCGCTAAGCCGTCGGAATCCGGTCAGCTGCGGTGAATCTCGCGCATCGCTCGCAATGGCCTCACTGGTTGAATAAAACGCGACGCGTGCGGGTGGCGCATCTGCCGCGAGACCGCCAATCGTGTCGAGCCTGCCGACTTCGACGCCCTGCACGCGCTCGCGCAACACTGCTTCGAAAGCAGTCTCCCAGCCGGGTTCGACAACAAGCTTGCGAAACAGGCGCGGCAGATTCTCCAGCCCTTGTGCGCGCAGCCACGGGTCAAGCTTGGCGTTGGCCTCGACGCTCGCCTGCACCTGTTTCAGCGCCTGCAGATGCGCTTCGAGCCGCGCCAGTGCTTCGCCCTGGCGCGTACGGTCATCGATGCGCTGCTGCCGCTGCTCTGTCATCCGATCGACGGTCGCCTCGCTGCGCTGCTGCAACTCTGCGTGCTCGGCTATCTCGCTTTCGTTGTTCGCAAGCTGCTGTTTCAACGCGGCGAGCTGCGCTTCATCGGGCGAGCCAATCGACGCCTGCTCCTCGCTGAGACGCTCGCGGCGCTGCGCGAGCTGTGCCAGCTGTCGATCCGCGTTGCGCTGCTCAGCGGCTGCCGCTTCGATCGATTGCTCCGCAAGGGCGGCATCGGCCTGCGCGGCGGTGACCGCGTCACGCGTGATGCGGTACGTCTGTTCCAGCTGCGGCAGCGTCGACTCGTGCGTGAAAACGCTTGCCTTTGCCTGCTCCAGTTGCTGTGCCAGATCCGCGATCGCCTGCACCAGCTCGACCGCGCGCTGGCGAAGCTCCGCATGTTCGTTCAGACGAACGTTGCGTGTTGCAACCAGCGAATCGATCTGCGAAGACAGCCTCGTGCGGCTTTCTGCAATCAGGCGTATTTCGGATTCGAGCTTCGCAACTTCGGCGTTGACTTCGAACATCGCGCCTTGCGCGTTATGAACAGCGTCGCTGGCGGCGAAGTGCGCATTTCGAACGTCTTCAAGCGCGCGTTCGGCACCGCGCAGCTCGGCGATGTGCGCATCCAACGCCACGGTGCGATTGGCCACGTCGCGCGTCACTTTCTCGCGCTCGGCGTCGGCCTCCCGCCTGCGTGTCAGCCATAGCAGTTGCTGCTGCTCGTCGTGGGTTGCCTGCAACGAGCGATAGGTCTGCGCCACTGCGGCTTGCTGCTCGAGTTTGCCGATCTGCGTATCGAGCTCGCGCAGAATGTCTTCCACGCGCGTCAGGTTGTCGCGCGTGTCGGCCAGACGGTTCTCGGTTTCGCGGCGGCGCTCCTTGTACTTGGACACTCCGGCCGCTTCTTCGAGGAAGATGCGCAGCTCTTCGGGCCGCGCCTCGACGATGCGCGAGATCATTCCCTGGCCGATGATCGCGTACGCGCGCGGTCCGAGCCCGGTGCCTAGAAACATGTCGTGCACGTCGCGCCGGCGCACGTTCTGGTTGTTGATGTAGTAGCTGGACGATCCGTCGCGCGTCAGCACGCGCTTGACCGAAATTTCGGCGTACTGCGCCCACGCACCGCCCAGTCGGTGGCCGGACTCGCCTTCGTTATTGTCGAACGCGAGCTCGACACTGGCCCGCCCTGCGGGCTTGCGATCGCCCGAGCCGTTGAAGATCACGTCCTGCATCGACTCGCCGCGCAGCTCGGCGGCCTTGCTCTCGCCGAGTACCCAGCGCACGGCGTCGATCACATTCGACTTGCCGCACCCATTGGGACCAACGACACCAACGAGTGTGCCGGGAACATCGATCGGCGTTGGATCGACAAATGATTTGAAGCCGGCCAGTCTGATCTGCCGCAGGCGCACGTGTTAGCCGGGAGTTTGCTGTTGAAGGAAGCGAAGAACGCGTTCGTATAATAAACGTGATCGGTAAACCGTGATTCGGTGATCCGTCGACAGCAACGCGTCCCGTGCCCAACCGCCCTAGCAAATCACTCGAAACCTTCGCCAACCCCGCGCCGCAGCGCGACTATTGGGTGCGAATGGAAATTCCGGAGTTCACCTGCCTGTGCCCGCTGACCGGCCAGCCCGACTTTGCGACGATGATCATCGACTTCGTTCCCGACAAGCGCAACGTCGAGCTGAAAAGCCTGAAGCTGTACATGTGGTCATATCGCAGTGAAGGCGCATTTCACGAGGCCGTGACCAATAAAATTCTCGACGATCTGGTCAAGGCGATCGCGCCTCGCTTCATGCGGTTGACCGCCAGGTGGTACGTGCGCGGCGGGATTTTCACGACCGTGACGGCAGAGCATCGCAAGAAGGGCTGGAAGACTGCGGCGCCGGTGCCGATGCCGGATGACGCACCGAACAGCCCAACGCGCTGATCGCCCTGCGTGAATCCCGATCTGGAGCGCCTCCATCCGTATCCGTTCGAGCGGCTACGTCAACTGTTCGTTGGTCTCACGCCGCCCGGAGATCTGGCGCCGATCAATCTGTCGATCGGTGAGCCGAAGCACCCGACTCCGCAATTCATTATCGATGCGTATGCAAAGGCGCTGCCGGGCGTCGCCAGCTACCCTGCGACTGCCGGCGTGCCGCAGCTACGCGAAGCGATTGCAGCGTGGGCAACCCAGCGGTTTCAGTTGAAGGCGCTCGACCCTGCGACGCAGGTGTTACCGGTATCCGGCTCGCGCGAAGCGCTCTTCTCTTTTGCGCAGGCGATCATCGATCGAACCCGGCGCGCAACCGTCGTTGCGCCGAACCCGTTTTATCAGATCTACGAGGGCGCGGCGCTGCTGGCAGGCGCAGGGCCGCTTTATCTCTCGACGACGGCCGAAGAGGGTTACCGCATGCGGTTCGAATCGCTGACCGCGGCGCAATGGAGCGAGGTGCAGCTCGTTTACGTCTGTACGCCGGGCAACCCGAGCGGCCACGTGATGACGCTCGAGGAATGGAAGCAGTTGTTCGAGCTTTCCGATCGGTACGGCTTTTTGATTGCGTCCGACGAGTGCTACTCCGAAATCTATTTCGAGGAAGGCAAGGCGCCGTTGGGAAGCTTGCAGGCAGCGACCGAGCTCGGGCGCGATCGATTCGAGCGGCTGGTGATGTTCAGCAGCCTGTCCAAGCGATCGAGCGTTCCGGGCATGCGCTCCGGGTTCGTCGCCGGCGACGCCGATGCAATTTCGCGCTTTACGCTGTATCGCACCTATCACGGCACCGCGATGAGTCTGCCGGTGCAGCATGCGAGCATCGCTGCCTGGCAGGATGAAGCGCACGTGGTCGAAAACCGAAGGCTTTACGCGCAGAAATTCAGGCAGGCGACACCGGTGATTGCCTCGCGGCTGCCGTGCGCGATTCCGGATGCCGCGTTCTATCTGTGGGCGCGTACCCCGATCGACGAGGCCGAGTATGCGCAGAAGCTGTACGCACAGAAAAACGTCATCGTGTTGCCGGGCAGCTACCTGTCGCGCGACACGCCGAGCGGCAATCCGGGAACCGGCTATGTCAGGATAGCGCTGGTCGCATCGCCGGCGGAAGCAGCTGAAGCGGCTGCGCGCATCGCGTCCCTGGACCTCGAAAGCTCTCAATGAACCTGGAAGCGATCATTAACGAAGCGCATGAGCAGCGTGCGACGATCAGTTCTACCTCGGCGCCGCCGGAAGTGCGCTCTGCCGTCGAACAAGTGATCGATCAGCTCGACAGCGGCACGCTGCGCGTTGCAGAAAAGCGCGGGCGTGAATGGGTTGTGCATCAGTGGGTCAAGAAGGCGGTGCTGCTGTCGTTTCGATTGAACGACAACGCGCCGCTACAGGGCGGGTTCGCACAGTTCTACGACAAGGTACCGAACAAGTTCGCGACGTGGGACAGCGCAGCGTTCGCTCGCTCCGGCGTACGGGTGGTGCCGCCGGCGGTCGCGCGCCGCGGCAGCTTTGTGGCGAAGAACGTCGTGATGATGCCGTCGTTCGTCAATATCGGCGCGTATGTGGACGAAGGGACGATGGTCGATACCTGGGTCACCGTCGGTTCGTGTGCGCAGATCGGCAAGCATGTCCATTTGTCGGGCGGCGTCGGCATCGGCGGCGTACTGGAACCGCTGCAGGCGAACCCGACGATCATCGAGGACAACTGCTTCATCGGCGCCCGCTCCGAGATCGTCGAGGGCGTGATCGTCGAGGAAAACTCGGTGATTTCGATGGGCGTCTACATCAGTCAGAGCACCAAGATCTATGACCGGGCCACCGGCGAAGTCAGCTTTGGCCGTATACCCGCGGGCTCGGTGGTGGTGTCAGGCAACCTGCCGTCGGCAGACGGCAAGTACAGCCTGTACTGCGCGGTGATCGTCAAGAAAGTGGATGCCGGAACCCGTGCGAAAACCGCCATTAACGAGCTGCTGCGCGACTAGTGGTCCTCGGCTTTCAGCCCATAAATTCGCCCCCTTTTCATCCGTTTGGCGGTATGCCAAGCGTCAATCTCGCGCTTTATCCTTGCCGCTCCGACCTGACGCACGCCGCATAGGAATTCAGCATGTCCCTGGAACGCATGTTCAATCTGATGGCCGAAAAGCAGGCATCGGATCTGTTTTTCTCGGTTGGCTCGCCGATCACCATCAAGATCAACGGCGTCTGTGTGCCGATCAATCAGGATCGACTGGCGCCGCAGGCAATCGTTTCGCTGCTGGCCGAGCGCCTGACCGACGCGCACTTTCGCGAGCTCGAAGATTCGCGCGAACTGAACATCGGCTTGCCGGTGCAGGGTATCGGCAGCTTCCGTCTGAGCGCGTTCTTGCAGCGCGGGTCGATTTCGGCGGTGATTCGTTTCATTCCGCACGATGTGCCGAAGCTCGACGCGCTGCACCTGCCCGAAGTGCTGAAAGACCTGATCATGGAGCGCCGCGGCATGATCCTCGTGGTCGGCGCAGCGGGTTCAGGAAAGTCGACGACGATTGCGTCGATGCTCGATCATCGAAACGAGCTTTCAACCGGGCACGTGCTGACGTTCGAAGATCCGATTGAATATCTGTTCCGCAACAAGAAATCGATCATCAATCAGCGTGAGATCGGCTCCGACGCGCGGACGCTGCAAGCGGCGCTGCGCAGCGCGATGCGTCAGGCGCCCGACGTTATTTTCATCGGCGAGATTCGTGACCGTGACACGATGAGCGCGGCCGTGGCCTATTCGATGTCGGGTCACCTGGTCGTCGCCACACTGCATGCGACCAACAGCGCGCACGCCCTGAACCGCGTCATCAGCTTTTATCCTCCCGAAACGCGGCAGGCGTTGTTTCAGGACATGTCGGTCGCGGTGAAGGCCATCGTGTCGCAGCGACTGATCCGCTCGAAGCGCGGTGGCCGCGTGCCGTCGGTCGAAGTCCTGATGAATACCCGACACATTGCCGACTTGATCGAGCGCGGCGACGTGCCGGCAATCAAGGAGGCGATGGAGCAAAGTCTTGCGCCCGAAAGCATCTCGTTCGAGCAGAGTCTGTACACGTTGATCCAGGCCGACCAGATCACGCGCGAGGACGCGCTTTCTGCCGCAGACTCGCAGAACAATTTGCTCTGGTTCATCAACAACGCGGGCAAGCCGCTGTCGAAGGCGGAGCGACAGCAGCGCGCAGAGTCTGGGCAAAGACGCTTCGTTCTCCGAGTTCACGCTGAACATTTAGTCGGCGGGCGGAGCGCTGCCGTTACAATCGGCGGCCTCCGATGACTCCCACCCTCGAACTCACCCAGCAGTTGATCGCGCGCCGATCGGTCACGCCGGTCGATGACGGATGCCAGGCGCTGATTGCCGAGCGCTTGCGATCGGCCGGCTTCGTAGCCGAAACGATCGCGACCAATGGAGTGACGAATGTGTGGCTGCGTCGCGGACGTGAAGCTCCCGTTTTCGTCTTTGCCGGCCATACTGACGTGGTGCCTTCGGGACCGCTCGACAAATGGTCATCCGATCCGTTCAAGCCGGCCATTCGCAACGGCACGCTATACGGACGCGGAGCCGCCGACATGAAAAGCTCAGTCGCCGCGTTCGTCGTCGCAGCGGAGCAGTTCGTTGCCGACAATGCAGGCGCATCGCGGCTCGATCGCGCTGCTGCTGACTTCGGACGAAGAAGGTCCCGCAACCGACGGCACGGTCAAGGTGATCGACGCGCTGCGAGCACGTGGCGAAAAGATGGACTACTGCATCGTTGGCGAGCCGACGTCGGTCACCGCGCTCGGCGACACGATCAAGAACGGGCGGCGCGGATCGCTGTCGGGCCGCCTGGTTGTCAGCGGCATTCAAGGCCACGTGGCTTATCCGGAATTGGTCCGCAACCCGGTGCACCTGGTGGCACCGGCACTGGCAGAGCTGGCGGCCGAGCGCTGGGATGACGGTAACGAATTTTTTCCGCCCACATCGTTTCAGGTTTCAAACGTCCACGCCGGAACGGGCGCGTTGAACGTCGTTCCCGGTAGCTGCGAGATTGATTTCAACCTGCGGTTCGCGCCGGTGTCAGACGCCGAATCACTGATGGCGCGAATCGAAAGCATTCTCGGCAAGCACGGGCTCGAATTTTCAGTTCAATGGACGATCGGCGCGCGCCCGTTTCTAACACCGCCGGGCGACTTGTCGAGCTCCATCATGCGTGCGATCTCCGAAGTCACCGGCCGGACGCCCGACATGTCTACGACCGGAGGCACGTCCGATGGCCGCTTCATTTCAACTTTCTGCCCGCAGGTGATCGAATTCGGTCCGCCCAATGCATCGATCCACAAGATCGATGAGCACATTGCGGTCTCCGATCTTGAGCCGCTGAAGAACGTTTATCGACGCACACTCGAGCTGCTGCTGACGTAGGCGCAACCAGAACAATGACAATCGACGCCCAGGCCAATCTGCGAACCCTTCGCGATGTGTTGCGCTATGCGGTGACCCGCTTCAATGAGTCTGATCTTGCGTTCGGGCACGGCCAGGTCGATGCATTTGAAGAAGCGGCATTCATCGTCATGCGCACGTTGCAGCTGCCGCTGCAGCGCCTCGACTTTTTCGCCGATGCGTATCTGACGCATGGCGAAATTAATGGGCTGCTGCAGAGCATCGAGCGCCGCGTCAAGAAGCGCTTGCCCGCTGCCTATCTGCTGAACGAGGCATGGCTGCAGGGCTACAAGTTCTACGTGGACGAGCGGGTGATCATTCCGCGCACATTCATCGCCGAACTGTTGCGCGACGACCTGCACCCGTGGGTCCAGGATGTGAACGCGGTCACCGATGTCCTCGATCTTTGCACCGGCTCAGGCTGCCTGGCGATCATGGCCGCTGATCTTTTTCCCGGCGCCAAGGTCGACGCCGTCGATTCGTCTGCCGAGGCGCTGCAGGTCGCCGCTCGCAACGTCTCCGACTATCGCTTCGATGATCGCATCACGCTGATCAAGTCAGACCTCTTTGCCGCGTTGACGAACAAGCGCTATGACTTGATTCTGTGCAACCCGCCCTACGTGACCGATGCTGCAATGGCGCGACTGCCGAAGGAATACGCGCACGAACCGAAAGTCGCGTTGGCCGGAGGGCCCGACGGCATGCGACTCGTCAAGACGATCGTGCGCCAGGCGCGCAGTTACATGAAGCGCGGCGGCGTGCTGATCGTCGAGATCGGCGACGGACGGGCTGCGGCTGAAAAGGCGTTCGGCGATTTGGCGCTGACGTGGCTGACGACCAGCGCGGGTGACGACATGGTGTTTCTGGCCCATCAAGAGCAGCTGCCGTAGTTCATGCTGCGATTGATTGATCTCGCCGTTGCGCGCGGCGCGCGCACGCTGTACCGCAATGTTTCGCTGATCGCGCCGCCGGGCGAGCGAATCGGATTGATCGGCGCCAACGGGTCGGGTAAGTCGACATTGTTCGCTGCGATTCTCGGTGAGTTGGCGGTCGATGGCGGAGCGATCGAAGCGCCATCGCCTGAGCGCATCGCGCATGTGGCGCAGGACATCGAGGCCACCGACGACACCGCGATCGCGTACGTGCTGGGCGGGCACGCACCACTGACCGCAGCGCGCGCCGAGTTGGTGGCCGCCGACGCGCAACACGATGCGATGCGCCTCGCGCACGCGCACGCGGCGCTCGCAGAGCTGAATGAAGGCGCGATTACCGCCTCGGCCAAAGCGGTGCTGCATGGCCTCGGCTTCGCCGAGTCGGACAGTGCGCGCCCGGTCCGTGCATTCTCCGGCGGCTGGCGCAACCGACTCGCGCTGGCGCGCACCCTCCTTCGTCCTGCCGATCTGCTGTTGCTCGACGAACCGACCAATCATCTGGATCTGGATTCGGTTGTCTGGCTCGAATCGTGGTTGAAGCGGCAACCGGCGACCGTGCTGGTGATTTCGCACGATCGCGAGTTTCTGGATCGCATCAGCGAGACGACCTGGCACATTGCCGATCTTTCCATCCGGCGTTACGCCGGCAACTACAGCGCGTTCGAAGCTGCGTTTTTTGAGCAGCAGCGGCAACAGGACGCAGCTTCACGGCAGTACGAGCGCACCGCGGCGCATCTGCAGAGCTTTGTCGACCGCTTTCGTGCAAAGGCCTCGAAGGCGCGGCAGGCACAGAGCCGGCTGAAGATGCTCGACCGTCTGACCGCGATCGAACCGGTGCGCGCACGGCGCGAATGGCGCTTCGAGTTTCCGCAGCCGCTGAAACTTCCCGAACGACTGCTCGACGCCGACGACGTTGGGCTCGGTTACGGCGAGCGAACGGTGCTCGGCGGTGTACGTTTCAACGTCGGGTCGGGTGACCGCATTGGAATTCTGGGAGTCAACGGGGCCGGCAAGTCGACGCTGGTGAAGTCGATCGCCGGCGATCTGACTCCGCAAGCAGGAGAGCTGCGGCGCGGAGCGGGGCTCGCGATCGGTTACTTTGCGCAGCATCAGCTCGACCAGCTGCGCGCCGATGAGACGCCGCTGCAGCATCTGCGAAGACTCGCGCCCGAAGCACGCGAGCAGCAACTGCGCGAATTTCTCGGCCAGTACCGGTTCTCGGGCGAGTTCGCCACGTCACTGATCGGCCCGATGTCGGGCGGCGAGAAAGCACGCTGCGCACTAGCGCTGATCGCATGGAAGCGCCCCAACCTGCTGCTGCTCGACGAGCCGACCAACCATCTGGACATCGAAACCCGTGAGGCGTTGACTGTCGCGTTGTCGTCGTACGAAGGCGCGTTGATTCTCGTTTCGCACGATCGGCATCTGCTCCGTGCCACGACCGATCAGCTGTGGCTGGTACACGACGGCGAAGTCGCGTCGTTCGACGGCGATCTCGACGATTACTCGTCGCTGATCCTGGCCAGCCGGCGCGAAAGGTCAGCCAAGGAAAGCGACGGTGCGGATCGTCGCAACGAGCGCAAACAGGAAGCCGTGGCACGGCAGCGCATCGCTTCTGCGCGCAAGCCGTTGCAGAACAAACTTAACGCGGTCGAAGGGGAGCTCGCGCAGATCTCGAATCAGCTGCGAGAGCTCGATGTGCGGCTCGCCGATCCTGACTTCTATCACTCCGGCGCTCCCGACGATGTTGCAGCGACGCTGAAGACCCGCGGCGAGCTCGCGCGCAAGGTCGATTCGCTCGAATCGCGCTGGCTCGAAATTCAAACGCAGCTGGAGGCAATTGTCGACACGGGTAGCACGGCCGTCGCATGAGCCTTCCATTGGATGGCTTGACGATCATCGACATGACGCGGCTGTTGCCGGGGCCGGCCGCAACGATGCACTTGGTCGACTATGGCGCCGATGTGATCAAGGTCGAAGATACTGGCGCCGGCGATTACATGCGCCATTTTCCGCCGACCGTTGCGCTTGGCGACAAGACGGTCAACGCGGCGTTCGAAGCGGTCAATCGCGGCAAGCGGTCGATTGCAATCGATCTGAAATCCGCCGAAGGCCGCGAAGTGTTGCTGCGATTAGTGGATCGGGCGGACGCGCTGATCGAAGGCTTTCGTCCGGGAGTGCTCGACCGGCTCTCGATCGGCTGGGAGACATTACATGCGCGCAATCCACGGCTGGTGCTGTGCTCGCTCTCGGGCTACGGTCAGCATGGCCCGCTATCACAGCGTGCCGGTCACGACCTGAACTACATCGCGATGACGGGTGTGCTTGACCAGATCCGCGCCGGCGGCAGACTCGCGATTCCGAATCTGCAGATCGGCGATTTATTGGGCGGAACCCTCTCTGCACTGGCGACGATGCTGATCGCCATGCTCGGTGCACAGCGCAGCGGCGAAGGCGTGCATGTCGATGTCGCAATGACCGATGGGCTGCTTGCGCATCACTTGTTTCCACATGCTGCCGTCGACAGCGGTGTTGATCCCATAGCCGAGCAGACACTGCTGACAGGCGGCGTTGCTTGCTATCAGATCTATCAAACGTCTGACCGTCAGCATCTGGCGCTTGGCGCGCTCGAGCTGAAGTTCTGGCAGGCATTTTGCGAATCAGCCGGACTGAGTGAACTCAAGTCACGGCACTGGGAGTTGGGCGAAGCACCGGGCTCGCCATTGGCGCTCGAAACGATCAAGTTGGTCACGCAGCGCATCGCCGCCTATCCGCTCGCGCATTGGCTAGAGGTGTTCGAATCCGTCGATGCATGCGTGACCCCGGTGCTGACTCCGGCCGAAGCGCTTTCACATCCTCATCATCTGGCGCGCAACCTCGTGCATACGGAGCGCGGCGTCTCCGAAGTGGGTCCGCTCGCGCAGATGGCGTCGGCGAGCTGGCGTTCACGCTCGGCTCCCGCTCAGGGCGAACACACGTCTGTGTTGATGGCCGAGATTGGCTATTCGTCTGCCGAGTTGCAGCGCTTGGTTACGGCGGGTGTTGTCAAATGAATCAGCTCGGAGAAGTCACCGCGCGCCATGACTTCGATCGCGCGAAGCTGGCAACCTATCTACAGACGCATCTGCCTGACTATCGCGGACCACTCGAAGTCAAGCAATTCCAGGGCGGTCAATCGAATCCCACGTATTTGCTGACAACGCCTTCAACCAACTACGTGATGCGCAGCAAGCCGGGGCCGACGGCGAAGCTGCTGCCCTCCGCGCACGCGATCGAACGCGAGTTCCGCGTGATGACCGCGCTCGCCGCGCACGGTGTACCGGTGCCTCGCACGCTGCTACTGGTGGAAGACGAATCGGTGATCGGCCGCGCTTTCTTTGTGATGGAGCACGTTGTAGGCCGCATTTTTTGGGAACAGTCGCTTCCTGAGGTCTCCGTCAGCGAGCGTGCAGCGATCTACGACGAGATGAATCGTGTGATCGCGAAGCTGCATGCCGTCGACATCGACCGTGCGGGCCTCGCTGACTTCGGCAAGACCGGCAACTACTTCGAGCGGCAGATCGGACGCTGGAGCAAGCAGTATCGAGCGTCCGAAACGGAATCGATGGACGCAATGAACCGGTTGATCGACTGGCTGCCGCAACACATTCCGCCAGGCGATGAAACCACCGTGGTCCACGGTGACTATCGAATGGACAACCTGATCTTTCATCCGACTGAGCCGCGAATCATTGCCGTGCTCGATTGGGAGCTATCGACGCTCGGCCATCCGATGGCGGACTTTTCGTATCACTGCATGAGCTGGCACATTCCGCCCGGAGCGTTTCGCGGCATCGCAGGATTGGACTATCGAGCGCTCGGCATTCCAACCGAAGAAGAGTATCGGCAGCGGTACACCGAACGAACGGGCCGCGAGATCGATCACTGGAATTTTTATCTGGCGTACAACCTGTTTCGCATCGCGGCGATTTTGCAGGGTGTTTTCAAGCGCTCGACCGAAGGCATCGCGTCATCGGACAACGCAGCACAATCGGGTGCGACGCGCAAAGGCGCTCGCCGAGATCGGCTGGCGCTACGCGCAGCAGACGTAGGTCAGATAAACAAGGTCAGATAAATCGCACCGCGTAGATCGGCGGCAAACTGACGCCGACCGTCTGCCATGACTCGCCGCTGTCGGCAGACACCCATAGCGATCCCGTCGTCGAACCGGCAGCCAGAGTGCGTTCCATCGGCTGCAATGTCGAGGCCATGGCGATACACCATGTCGTACGCATTTCGCTGCGGCAATCCTCTATCCAGCACATCGAAGTTCTCGCCGCCGTCGCGGGTACGCGTGGCAAGCACGCTCCCGTTGACCGGTACGCGCTTCTCATCGCTTACAAGCGGCATGAACCACGCGGTGTTCGCATCGCGCGGATGGACCACGACTGCGAATCCAAAACTGGTTGGACGCGCGGTGGTGATCTCGTTCCAGTTCGCACCGCGATCGGTCGACTTCCAGATGCCGCAGTGATGCTGCGTCCACAGCACATCGGGATTCGATTCGCATTGAACGATGCGGTGCGGATCCTGAATCACCGGATTCAATTGCCCTTCGGGTGGCATGAACGTCGCGCGCATACCCTGGCCCACAGTCCAGGTGTCGCCGCCATCTCGTGTTCGCCACGCGCCGCCGCAAGAGACTCCGACAACAATGTCGTCCGGATCTTCTGGATGCACGCAGATCGAATGGATGCCCGGAATGTCGTAGCCACCGCCCATCCACTCTTTGCGCTCCGGCATGTTCCACAGGCTTTCGATCAACTGCCACGACCTGCCGCCATCGTCGGATCGAAATAATCCGCCGGGGTTCGTGCCGGCCCAAACGCGCTGCGGATTCTTCGGGTGGAAGCCTTCCAGAATCCACACCTGATCGAGCGTCCACGTATTCGAATCTTCAATGCCTTCGGGTTTCGGCGGATATGCGGGCGACGCAACTTCTTCCCAATTCTTGCCCCGGTCTTCCGATACGCGCAGCTTGACGCCGAAGTGGCCCAACCGAAGGGCGGCGATCGCTCTGCCGCTGGTGTCCTCATGCAGTGCCGCGGTGACCGGATCACCGACGAAGTGCAAGGCATCGACGCTCCACTCGCCGTTACGTTGCGATAGCTCGAACAAGCCCTTGCGTGTTGCAACCGAAAGTCTCACCTCAGCCTCCCGACAGCGCTTGTGCGACGTAAATCCGATCATCTGTCTGCAGCGGCACATCGAGCCGCTTCCGATCGTGCAGCAGCCGGCCGTTCAGAAAGACTGCTACGTGCTTTCGCACACAGCCCTGTTCGTCGAGCACGTAGCTTTGCAGCGCAGGCTGCCGTTCAAACGCGGCGGCAAGCAACGACTGCAGAGAGTCTGCCGGTGCGTCGATCGGCGGTGCAGCCGCATGCCGCTGCAAGGCGGGTGCAAATTCCAGATAGGCCATCTACTTCTTTTGCGACGCCTGTTCCTGCATTTTCTTGAGAGATTTCATCCATTCGGTCCAGTCCTGCGGACCGCTTTCGAAGCGCTTCTTCAGATTTCCCAGCACGTTTTCCCACGCACGATCGAAGTAGGCGAACGTCTTGTCCCATTCACCGCCCTCGCCCCAGCCGGTGTGATGCAGGCTGACGCGCGTTTCCTTTTCACTGACCGGCGCAAAACGGACGATGACAAATGTTCGCTGCTGCCGCGCCGCGGGTAGATGCGGTGGCGCATTCCAATCGAACGACAGCATCTGCTTCGGCTGCAGCGCCATGAAGCGCATGTCATCGGCCCCCTTCATTCCTGGCTCGGCCAGCGGGTTGATGTAAATCTGAAACGCGCCGCCGACCTTCGGTTCGATTTTCGCGTCGGGCGCGAAGAAGCTGGTGATGCCTTCGCGTGTCGTCCACGCATCCCATGCTTGATCGATGCGTTGCCGGTACCACGACCGACTTTTCAATCGCGCGCTCGGCAGCGTCCGCAACACCAACTAATACAACAAGGGCTAAGGCGGCGAGTAGTTTCATCAGACTATGGTTAAGGGCGCACGACGAGCTTGCCGACGACGTTGCGCGCCAGCAGTGCCTCCAGCGCGTGCGGCGTTTCCGCCAATGGATAGACGCGCGATACATGAGGCTTCAGCTTGCCTTCCTTCAGCCATCCGAACAGCTCCTTCAACATCGCGAAATTTGCTTTCGGCTCCCGCTTGGCAAAGTCACCCCAGAACACACCGACTGCCGACGCGCCCTTCAACAGCAAGAGGTTCGCTGGTATCTGCGGAATTTCTCCCTGTGCGAAGCCCACGACCAACAGCCGACCGCGCCACGCAAGCGAGCGGACTGCTGCCTCGGTCGCCGGGCCACCGACAGGATCGTAAATCACGTCAGCGCCGTTGCCGCCGGTCAATTCCTTGACCGCACTACGCAGATCGGCAGTCGAGTAATCGATCGACTCGTCAGCACCGTGCTCCTTTGCCGCAGCGAGCTTATCCGCGCTCGATGCTGCAGCAATCACACGCGCGCCTGCGATCTTTCCAAGCTCGACCGCGGCCAACCCCACCCCGCCACCCGCGCCAAGCACAACCAATGTCTCGCCGGCCTGCAGTTGCCCGCGATTGAACAGCGCGTGATGCGACGTTGCGTATGTCAGCGTAAATGCAGCCGCGATCTCGTCGCTTACTCCATCGGGTATCGGAATAGCCAGCGCTGCCGGCGCGCAGACATACTCGGCGAACGCGCCAACCCCGACAAAGGCGATCACGCGATCACCCACCTTCAAGTGCTTGACGTCTTCGCCGACCGCATCGATCGTCCCGGCAACTTCGGTCCCGGGCACAAATGGAAGCTTTGGCTGCAGCTGATACTTCTTCTGCACGATCAGCGCGTCGGGAAAATTCACGCCGGCCGCGGCGATACGAATCCGAACCTGCGCCGCACCCGGTTCGGGCAACGGTAAATCGGCCAGCACCAGCTTGTCCGGATCACCCCACTCAACGCACTGAATTGCTTTCATCGGCCGCACTTTAAACCGCAGCGCCGCGACGTGCGAACGAGCCGCTGACTGCGCTGAGCTATCCTGCGCAAATGCAATTCGACTATTCGCCGAAGGTTCAACAACTGCGCGAGCGTGTCGATTCGTTCATGCAGCAGCATGTGTATCCGAACGAACAGCGCTTTCACGACGAGATCGAAGAAAACACAAAGCGTGGTGCGCGCTGGACGCCGACAACGCTGATCGAAGAGCTGAAGCCGAAGGCGAGAGCAGCCGGATTGTGGAACCTGTTTCTTCCGCAGTCTTCAGAGGGCGCGGGGCTGACCAATCTCGAATACGCACCGCTTGCCGAGTTGATGGGCCGCGTTCCCTGGGCACCCGAAGTATTCAACTGCTCGGCGCCTGATACCGGCAACATGGAAACGCTCGAGCGCTACGGCAGTGAGGCTCACAAGCAGCAATGGCTGAAGCCTCTGCTGGCCGGCGAAATTCGCTCGGCATTTGTGATGACCGAGCCGGCGGTCGCATCGAGCGATGCAACCAACATTCAGACGTCGATCAAGCGCGATGGCGATGATTACGTGATCAACGGCCGTAAATGGTGGATCTCAGGGCGCGGGAGATCCTCGCTGCCGCATCTACATCGTGATGGGCAAGACCGACCCCGAGGCGCCGCGGCACTCGCAGCAGTCGATGATTCTGGTGCCGTCGGACACGCCCGGCATCAATGTGATGCGGCCGCTAAGCGTGTTCGGTTATGACGACGCGCCGCACGGCCACATGGAGATCGACTTCAAGAACGTGCGCGTGCCGGCGAGCAACCTAATGCTCGGCGAAGGCCGCGGCTTCGAGATTGCGCAAGGCCGGCTTGGCCCTGGTCGCATTCATCACTGCATGCGCTCGATCGGTCTGGCCGAACGCGCTCTGGAGCTGATGTGCCGTCGCCTATCGAGCCGCGTTGCATTCGGCTCCGCGGTCGCGCGTCAGAGCGTGTGGCAAGAGCGCATCGCCGAGGCGCGTTGTCGCATCGATCAGGCGCGCCTGTTGACGCTGAAGGCGGCATGGATGATGGACACGGTCGGCAACAAGGCAGCAAAGGCCGAGATTGCGATGATCAAAGTAGTCGCGCCCAACGTCGCATGCGATGTCATCGATTGGGCGATTCAGGCGCATGGCGGTGGCGGCATGTGCGACGACTTCCCGTTGGCGTACGCGTACGCGCACTCGCGCACGCTGCGGCTGGCCGACGGACCCGACGAAGTCCATCGCAACGCCATCGCAAAAGTTGAGCTAGGCAAAGCAGGAGGAAACCAATGATCGACCTTTACACATGGCCCACACCCAACGGCCACAAAGTCCACATCATGCTCGAGGAGTGCGCGCCTGCCGTACAACGTGCACCCGATCGATATCGGCGCGGGCGATCAGTTCAAGCCGGAGTTCTTGAAGATCAGTCCGAACAACAAGATGCCGGCGATCGTCGATTCCGACGGGCCCGACGGCAAGCCGATCTCGATCTTCGAGTCCGGCGCGATCCTGCTGTATCTCGCCGCCAAGACCGGCAAGTTCCTGCCGACCGATACGCGCGGCAAGTACATCGCGCTGCAGTGGCTGATGTTCCAGATGGGCGGCGTCGGCCCGATGCTCGGTCAGGCGCACCACTTCCGCAACTACGCGCCGGAGAAAATCGAATACGCGATTAATCGGTATACAAACGAAGCAAAGCGGCTATACGGACGTGATGGACCGCCGGCTCGGCGAAGCGAAGTACTTTGCCTATGAGTACTCGATCGCCGACATCGCGATCTTTCCCTGGACGCGCTCGCATCCGAATCAGGGAATCGATCTGGCTGACTATCCGAACGTGAAGCGCTGGTATGAGTCGATCGACTCGCGCCCAGCGGTCAAGCGTGGTGTGCAGGTGTTAGCGGATCGTCGCAAGCCGATCGATGACAAGGAGAAAGAAACGCTGTTTGGTGCGAAGCAGTACGAGCGGCGCTGACCGTACGAGTGTTAGCGCGCCTGGCTCGATCCTGCTAAATACGGGAAGGACGAGTCACTTTCCCACGACTTCAAAAAAATCTTTTGACAGATTGAAACCCTTTTCGCCGCTCTGGAATTCAATGATTGCGCTTCGAGTCATAGGACTGAGAATTTTCTTAATTTTCCCCACACCATACACACTGTGTCGAACATGGTCGCCTAAATAAGAGCCCAATGCCAGGAACATGAACTTCAGTTATCACCCTATTCGCCGACGCCTCTGTACGTTTATCAAACGAACGTTTCTCAGCGCCGAACTTTTTCCATAGGTTCGGCAACCGCTCTTCGATAACGGCATCTGTGTACAACTGCCAGTCGATTTTTCATCAAAGTCTGACGCCCGGCGGGATGCGCTCGCCGGAGAGGTAACACGTCTTCCCGCCCTGAGAAGCGGTTTAAACCCCTTACCCGTTATCGCCTCAAAAGCTCTTGCAGCAGCGTATCCGAGTGCTTCGCTCTGAGCGATCGGCCTGGCTTCCGAGTCGTACTCAACGGGCGCTGACACCAGAGAGTCCGGAGACGCAAGGCTTCGTTCAAAAACGTCCCGCCCTTGACCAATGAGCCAGTTGCGGAAGTAGATAAAGCAATCGTCCGAACAACTTCCCCCATTCAGGAGAAACGCGCGCGGCCCATAGGTCGCCAACTTCAGCGGACTGCCTCAATTGATCGAAAACGAAATCAAACTCTCTGATTTGCTTTGCAGGAAGTTTTTCGAGCGTTGCTTGAAGTCGTTTCGGTAGATTCTCTTCTTCGGTTGCGTTTTTTTCGCAGACTCCACAAGCTCCCAGAATTTGCCGGTGTCCATCATCCTAGGTTGTGCGCTGCTATCGGGCCCGAGAACAAATAAGCAAGCAAATAGTATGGCAGCTAGCAAGGAGGAACGCATCGTTGTTGCTTCCAAATCAAATGCTTGACGTACCGTGTCAACGGACCGTCCGGATTCTTTCTGATATTGGCAAACGGCCGCAGCCCGCGTATCTATTTGTCTCATCACTTTCGCAAACTGTACGGTTCGGGTACTGCGCAACTTCGACCAAAGTCAACTTGCAGAGGGGGCATTCATATTGCCGAATTTTTCCATCAAAGCGTGTTTGGTGCTCTCCAGTACGCCTCTCGATGTCGTTCGTGATACCGACGTAGATCGTTTCTCCGGCGCAATCGCGGATGTGATACATGCGACAGTCATCATCGCCCCGGTCGGAGCGCCTCGCCTTTGTGTCTCTCTTGCCTTCGAGGTCTTCGAGCGGATTGTTCGAATCACGAGGGCCTGGCGTGCTTCCTGGGGGCACTGGCCAGCGTCGCCTGACCTGCGTACCATCGGGATCTAGGAATGCAGTCGGTTGACCAAACACATAGCTGTACGCGTTAATTCCCCCTTCCAGCCCGATGGGGTCTTCTTGCACGTATCTCCCGGTACGCGAGTCATAGTCCCTGGTAAGAAGTTGTAATGCGTCCCTGTTTCTTGATCAAAATATTGCCCCGGAAAGCGCAGATTGTTCGTCAGCGTCGGGGTTGCGTCGACTGATGCTTCCCCAAATGCGCGCTGCCGTTGCCCCATAGCACCTGCCCATTCGTGTTAGTAATGGACTGTGGTGTTCCAAGGTGATCCGTGTGATACAGCGCCAGAACGTTGTCGCCTGTGCGTCCTTGTCGAGTCGATAGCTTGGATCGTGCCCCACAGCCTATCGGGCGCAAAGCCATACTGCGTCGTGATTCGTCCCTGGCTGTTGAGTTCGGCTAACATCCTTCGTCGCTGTATAGGAAGAATAGTGCGTCGCTCCCGCCGCGTCCTTCTTTATCTGCGTCCGAGCGGGTCGTAGCTGTAGCGGGCGATCGTCTGAGCGTTGTCGGTGACTTCGGCGAGCCGGTTCTCGTTGTTATAAACGTAGGCTCGGTTTGTCCCGCAGACTGCTTCTGAACTGCTTGCCCGTTCGGGTCATAGCTCCAGGTGGCAACGCCGCCCTGATTGATCAGTTGATTGTTGCTGTTGTAGCTCCAGTGCCCGGCTGAGTCTGATCGGTCAGCCGGTTGTGTACTTTGTCGTACGTGAAGCTGTCGTTACGCAAGCCATTGCCATAGGTCGCTTGCGTCAAGCGATACAGGTTGTCGTAGCCAAAGGTATTCGTTCCGCGCTGCGTCTGCTGCTGCGTGATGTTGCTGGCGCTGTCGTATTGATATTGGTAGTTCAGCAGTGTTTGCTGAGTTGGGCTGATGACGTTGAGGCTCGCGACTCGTAGCAGTGCATCCAGCTGCGTCGTGTTGCGAGTTCCGCCCGGCAGTAAGTGTTTCTATCTCGGTGTAGGCGTTGCTGTAGACTGGTGGCAATCGACGCCTTGCGGAAGATTGATCGCCGTGAGTTGACGATTGGCATCATGCGTGTAAGTTGCTTCGGTGCCGTCCGGATACACCAGCGCGCTCTTGGTGCCTTGCGCTGCATAGCGATAGCGATAGGTTTGGCTGAATGCACCGTAGTTGACGGTTTCGCTGGTCTTGCGCTGCAGTTCGTCGACGCCGATCGTGCCGCTGACTGTCCCGTCTGCGTAGCTTGATCATCGAGCCCGCCGGGTTGTAGTCGAAAGTGATTGTCTTTGCGCCGATCACGATTCGAGTCAGCCGATTGGCGTTGTCGTAGGTGTGCGTGGTTAACTGATTCTTGGCATCCGTTTGCGTTTGCAGATTGCCGACCGGGTCGTAGCTCCACTGCCACGCTTGGCCGCCCGGCCGCATTTCTCTGATCTTCTGGCCGTAACCGATCGTTTGCATGCGATGCTGCTGGTTCAACGCATCGCGCACCGCCAGTGAGATTATCCCGGGTGTCGAACGCAAAGCGCGTGCCGCTGTTGTCGGCATCGGTGACGCTGGTGTTTCTTCGTAGTGGATCGAACTGTAGCGCGTGACCTTGCTGTCGCTGTCGGTGACGTCGATCCGATTGCCCACCGCGTCGTATTCATAACGCGTGATTAGTGGCGGACTGTTGGTGAGGTTGAACTCGGCCTTTGGCGTCGTGGTGATGGTCACGGGCCTTCCGCGCGCATCGTAGTGTCGTGGCTTGCGTAAAGGTCGGATAGCGCACCATGACCGGCAGATCGCCGCTGTTACTGCCCGGCTCGCCGTAGACGAATTCGACGGTGTTGCCGACTGCCATCAATCTGCGTCAGCGGCACGGCCATCGCGATCATAGGTGTAGTCTTGGTTACGTTCGCCGGCGAAGTCGGTTTCCTGCGTAATCTGTCCGAGCCGCGTCGTAAGTCATGCGTGCAGTGTTGTTCAAAGCATCGATGATTTCGATGACGCGGCCTTTGGCGTCCGGCGTGTAGCGCGTGGTTCGATTCATCGGCATCAGTTCGCGTCAACCGCTCGCCGACCTTGTTCCAGCTTTGTCGGGTGGTCTGGTTGAGTGGGTTGGTGCGGTGAGCGACAGTCCTCGTGCGTCGTAGGTTTGCGCCACGCATTGGTTCTGGCATCGATCGTTTCGGTCGACAGGCCGAGGCGGTTGTAGGTGATGCGAGTGATATGCACCTTCGGCGTCGGTGATTACGTTGCGATTGCCCGCGCTGTCGGTGTATTCGTAGCGTGTGGTGGCGTCTTGCGTCGTTACGCTTGTGCCGTCGGGCAATGTGACGTTGCCGCCGCGCACGGTTTCAGTCAGCACGTGACCCGTTGCAGGATCGATCGTCCACTCGCTGACGCGCTGTTCGGGCAGTCCGGCCGCTTCGGTACGCTTGATCAGATTGCCGACTGCGTCGTACTCGTAAGTAGTGCGCACGCCGGCTTCGTCGGTTTGTTCAAGCACACCGAGATGGCGCGGCGAATATCTGGCGCTGGTGCTGGTGCTATCGGGCCATGTGGTGCGTGGTGATGTTGTCGTACTCATCACGCTCGAAGCGGATCGTCTGACCGCGATCATCGGTGCGCACATCGATGCGCCCTTGACGCGCCAGTGCCCCGAGCGTGCGCCCGTTGTTGTCGCGCCGCACGACTAGTCCATCGCCATCAATCCACTGCTCTTCAGTCTTTCTTCCCGCCGCCACCAGCGGATGATCGATGCGAATATAGAACTGCTTCTTCAACCGGTCATAGTCATAGCGGTAGTCAGTCACCGATCCATCCGCATCAATGAACTTCGACACTCGATTCGACGCCCCATACTCAAACCGCTTGGTCCGATTCTCCTGATCGGTGACGCTGGTCAGCTTGCCATCGGCTGCATAGCCATACGTCATCGCATTGCCCATCACATCGATCACTTTGTTGATCGAGCCCCTGGCGTCGTACTCATACTTGACGCTGCGGGTGGGTAATGTTTCTCCGGCTCTGGGCACGTCCTGCACTTCGGTCAGTCGCCCGGCTACATACGTAAAGCGCAGCACTTCATTGCCGAAGTGATCGAGCACCGCAGTCAGCACGTCATTGACGTATCTGAAGTTGACGGTGACGTTGTTGCGATCGCCGTAGCGCACGATGCGGCCGTTGGCGTTGTACTCGACCCAGTCGCCTGCTCTGTCTTCCCAGCGCCAGGTGGTGAGGTTAGGCGCGCTCCATCGCGCATCGCCGAGGCGAAACTGGCCTGGTCCGACCACGATCAGCTCCTGCGAGACGCTGATCGGGCCGGTGATGGATGCGCCGTTTGGACCATACGGCCGGATCGTGTAGCGCGGCGCGGTGAAGGCGGTGTAGGTCGAGCCATTGGCGTCGCTGTAGAACTCCGCCAGGTTGCGCGTGATCTTGTTGACCACGCCACCGGTGGCGCTGGCATTGGTGATGTAGGCACCGGCGCCACCGAGCTGGCCGGTGCCGCCGAAGAACTCGGTGGGTTGATTACCTACCGCCGCCACACCGCCGCCACCACCGCCACCGCCGACCGATTGCAATCCACCGGTTGCCGCTGCATCAAATTGCAGGTTGGTCCAGGCCGGCGCAAATACCCAGGCGATGCCGGTCCACCAGCGCTCGAAGCGGACGTAGCCGCCCAGCACTTTGACGCGCATGTCTTCGGTGATGACCCACGGCTTGCCGTTGGGTTGACTGACCGTGACGCGTTGCTGCTGGGCGGAGGTGCCGAAGCCGGCGCCGCTGAGGGCAGAGTTCTGGACGGCATCGAGACGCTGAGCATGCGCTGTGGCACATGAGAGCGAGACCAACAACGTCGCAAGACAGCGGAACAGCACTGATGCATTCATCGGTTTGTTTCTCATTGCGTAACGTTGCCCATGCGCACGAACAGGTGCAGCAGTCCCAGACGTGGCTGCTGTCCGCCGCCGAAGGTGTAGGTCACCGTGCCTTGCAGATTCATGCGCGTCGTGAGCAGCGGCGAAGCGAAGTACATGCTTTCCTCGCTCACGCCGTTGCGGCCGTTGGTGGTGATCGCGCCGGTGACCGGATATCCGTTGATTGAAGTGACGGTCGCGCGCACGCGACTGCCCTGCATCGCAAGCCCGGCGCTAAGCACACCTATACGTACGGCGTTACCTGTTTGCATTGCCCCGCCGCCGCTACCGCTGTAAGTGACCGTGCGAACGAGGGAAGGTCCGGAGTAAAGACGCAGCACACCGTTGCCGCCCTCGATATCCAGCGTCCAGTTGTAGGTGGCGCCCGACTGCCACGCGAACTGCGCGCTGGCGAAGCGTTTCGGCACACCGACCATGTCGCCGACCCCGAGCTGCCAATCGCCGACAATGGTCAAGCCAGCGCGCATCTCGAGTCCCTGCAGCGGGTGGATAAACCGGAACCCGTTGCCGTCGTGCGGCGCCGGGCACACGGTGGAGGTGTCATCGTCGCGGTTGACGGCAGCGACATCGTCGGGCTTCAGATTGTTGTACGCAGCATCGAGGCTTACCGCGCGGCCGAGCGTGATGGTGTAGTTGCGATCGTTATCGCGCACGCAGTCATCGACGCCACGTGCGGTAACCGTCTGCGGCACGTTCCAGTTGGCAGGCGTGAAGGTCAGCAGCGCCGGCGACACCGTGCCTTCCTGCACGTTGGTGCTGGTGATGCTGATCGCTACATCAGCGGTCGGCGCTGTCTTCAGTACCACGGTGAATGTGCCGGTGCCGCCTTGCTCGGTGGTAACGAGTTGCGCCGGCGCTTGCACGGTGAAGCCTGCGTTGCCTGACGGCACTGGAATGATCACCGCACCCGGTGCGTAATGCGTCGTACTGCCCACGGCATTGCTGATCACCCCATAGACGAAGTAGGTGCCAGGCGTCAGGCCGCTCAGGTTCCACGCGTACGAACCGGACGAGCTGTTGGGGTTGAGCCGCAAGCCGTCGACGATCAATGTGCCGGTCGCAGTCAGTGACGGCGCGTGATACAGCGCTATCAGTGCATCGTTTTGCGGATCGACAGCGTCGTAGGTGAGCGTGAAGCTGCCGCTCGTCACTTCGGTGGGAGCCGTCGGCGAAGTCAGCGTGATGCCCGGGCGCCTTGGCAGAGGACGAACCTGGAAAACAGCACCGAGCGACCACGGGCTCGTGAGTCCACCGGCATCGCGTGTGCGAGTGCGCCAGTTATAGGTTCTGCCATCTGCCAGCACGCCCGCGGGCACCTGCACTTCGGTGGTGTTCGAAGTCGAGCCCAGTAGCAGCGATGTGGGCGACGAGCCGGCGTACAGCTCGAACTCATAAGTGAGCACGTCACCGTCGGGATCGATTGCCGGGCCGACTTGCAAGCGCGGCTCTGTCGTGCTGATCGTGGCGCCGTTGCCGGGATTGAGCAGCGCGGGCGTTGCCGGCGCTTCGTTGACGGCGTTGACGAAGAACTCGCTGACCGCCCACGCTGAAGCTGCGCTTCGTGCGTCCACCGCGCGTACGCGCCAGTAGTACCGCGTGTTCTCCAGCAGGTTGCTTGCAGGCCAACCAACATTCGCTCCGGTCGATGGCAGCGGTGGTGACGCAGTCACAGATCCGGTAAACGTCGGTGTCGTATCGATTTCGAACTGATAGCTGATCGCGTCTCCATCGGGATCACCGCTGCCGCCCGCGGTCAAACTCACGGTGGTTGCGGGGACCAGCGTGCTCATTGCCGGACCGACGATGGCAGGAGTGCTCGGGGGCCGGTTGCCCGTGTTGACGGTGAAGCTGACGATTGGGCTTTGGCCCTCAGCCTGCTCTGGATCAAATGCGAACGCACGCCACCAGTAGCGCGTGGCTGACTGCAACGGCACAGGCACCAGCCACGATGTGCTGCCGGTGCTGAACGCATCGATCAATGCCGATTCGGCAACCAGTTGTGTGAGCGCGTTGTCTGCAAACAGCTGGAAGCGATACTTCAAGGGATCGCCATCGGGATCAAATGCGTTGACGACCGTCAGCGTGGGTGATAGCGACAGCGCTTCGCCGTTGTGCGTCGGCGAGCTCACCTGGAATGCGCGCGGCGCATCGTTCGCGAGGTTGACGCGGAAGCGGCCGTTGGCCCATGGGCTCGACGTGCCCGCGCCGGAAGTGCGTACGCGCCAGTAGTAGTCGCTGTTGTCGTTCAGTGCAGTCGGCACTCGCCACGTACCGCGATCGCCATTGCGCGCGACAGACGCGCCCGTTTGCACCAGCGTGGTGTAACCGGCGTCTGCATAGATCTCGAAGGTGAACGACGTGGCCGGGTCATCGCTGGTGGGAACGGCGGCGACCAGATCGGGTTGCAATAAGCGAATCGTCACGCCCACCGCCGGCGCTTCAATCAACGGAAGTTGAGGCGACCCGGGCGGGGTCTCGGCATTGACGGTAATGGTCGCCGCTCTGCTGGCAGACAACTCGCCGTCGCTCGCGGTGAACGTGATCGGGAATCGTCCGGTCTGGCCGCGTGCCGGTGTCCAATCGAAGAACCAGCGCGCAAGCGTTTGCGTGCTGCTGCCGTCACGAACGAATGTCGCGCCGAGCGGCAGCGGAGCGGCGGAAAGCGTGACCGCGACGATTGTCGGGACTCGAAGCCTCGACAACGAACGACACCTGCTGCAGCTCGCGCACTGTGCGATCGGAAATCAATTGAATGACTGGTGGCCGCCGCGACGCCGTCGGCGTTCTGAACTCGGTGCTGTAGCCACCCGGCGTGTTGACATCAAACAGATGCACCCAGTATTCGTACTGGCGGGTCTGTGGGTTGCGCGTCTTCGAGAGCCACATGTTCTCGACGCCGATCGGCTTCGCGTCATCGCGCACTACGGGCGCGAGTGCACGCGTGCCATTGAACGGATCGCGCACGCGCGCGTAGACAAAGCCGATGGTTGGCGGAACCTGCAGGCGGTAGGTAGCACCGGTGCCCGGCGTCAAGACCGCTTGCGCTGAAAGATTCAGCACGGCGGTGTCGGTACCGTCTGATTCAAACACCCGCAGCAGGCCCGCGCTCTCGCCAAGGAAGTCGCGCACCAGATCACGGCCCGGTAGATCGACTCGCACGTCGCGTATGAGGAAGTGCGTGTTGACCGCTTCGATCAGCGACGTAAGTTGTCCGCCGAGCTCGTCGGCATGCGTGTAGCGCGCGGTAAATTCGGTAAAGCGGCCGGCGAGCGTCGTTTCCATAATCCAGCGGCCCATCTTGGTAGTGCCGCCGTCGAGCTGGCCAAAGTCCAGCTTCAACGTGGGCGCTACCGGAGCGTCGTTCACAAAGCTGCCGGTCAGCGCGAAGTTGATCAGCAGCCCCTGAATGTTTTCAACGATGCGTGGCTGCGCTGAATCGATCTTCAACGACTTCGCCGGGGCGATACCTGAATTCTTGACGCGAACGCCGAGTGTGAATGGCACGACCGCTTCCACTTCAGCGGTCAACGGGTCATCCGCCAGCACATCCTGCGGCAGGAAGTAATCGAGCGTCAGCCGCGGCAGTGGACGCACCGTGATCACGTCGGGCGAAACATCGAGCGTGTGAATTTCCGCGCCGAACTTGTAACGCAGCGTCGCGCCGACCAGATACTTCTTGCCGAGCGGAGTAGTGCCAGCAGAGCCGGGCGAAGGAATGATCAGCCAGTTGACTTCGGCCGTTGAATTGGCGCTCACCACGCCGCTGCCGTCAATATCGCCGCCGAGGTTCGCCTTGTTTGAAACTCGAATGAAGAACTGCGCGGTCACGTCATTCGGGTCGCTTGACACGCGCACCGGTACGCCGACTTCATCGGTTATCTTGACGTCGACGCGCACTTCGGTGAGCGCCATGTCGGGCAGCGTGTTCGTCAGACGCATCTCGGCGTCGAACGCCTGGCGCTCGAGCGTCAACTCCTGCCGAACTTCGATCTTGACGCGCGCGCAAACCGTTTCTTGCGCAGAGGCAGGCAGCCAGCTCAGTCAGCGCGATCAGTGGCGTCAAGAAGAGTGCGCGCATCGCGGTCGTCTTCATTGCGGGTTTCCTCCGCCTGCGCCGCCTGGAGTGCCGCACTTGATGCACGCGCACTTCACGCATGGTGGTAAGCCAGGAAGCTCTGAGTAGCCGCCCCCACCGCCGCCGATGCCACCGCCTCCGCCGCCGCCACCGCCGCCGCCGTAGATGGGTCCCGGTCCACTAGGACCCGCCGGACACGTGCTTTGCGAAACCGACGCCCACGTCGTCGAAATGCGGCTGACCGCAAGCGTGCCGTTGGCGCACGTGTACTCGTAGTTGGTCACGAGCACATTGGTGTACGTGTAGCAGCCGCCGCCCGTTGCTCCGCCCTCTTCTTCCAGCGATCGCAGCGCTGTGATGCGATAGGGGATGCGAACCGATTGCTTGGCCTCGAGCGACGTGGGAGGCGCCGTCAGGAACTCGAACTTGAAGAAGGAATCCGTCGTCGGCAACTGCTGACGGACGTTGTCTGCGCGAATCAATCCGTAGTTGGTGATTCTGATTTCGCCGTTGAACACTTCGCCTGCGCGCATCTTCGGCAGATTGACGCTCGGCGGTTCCTGCACAACTACGGCAGCAGGCACGTCCGTTTCGAACGTTGCGCTGAGGATGATCTCGTAACGATCCTCGATCGTGATCTCGCGCACGGTCCACTCAACCGTTACCACGTTGTACTCAAGGAACACCGGCTGAGTGAACGTGACTCCGGGTTTTATCTGGAAGCGGCCGCCCAACTCCTGGTGATTGGATGCGCGCGCGCGGAACTTGTAGCGACCCGCCGGCAGCGCCTCGAAGAACGTTTCGCCGAAGTCGTCGGTCAGGCGCCGCTGTTGGATAGACGGCACGTCCTCGTTCTGTACTTCGATCGACGCATTCGCCAGGCCTTGAATCAATTGGCCTTGCCGATTCAGCGTCGCTGTGTAGATGTCGGACGCCTTGAACAGCACATTGCCGATGCCGGATTGCGTGACCGATGCAAAGATCGGCACGGTGTCCGCCGGATAGTTCGATCCCTCCACCTTCAGCAGGAAGCGATAGATCCCTTCGCTGGTACCGGCCGGAGGCGCGAAGTTCATCTCGATCGTTCGCTTCTCACCGACAGCGAGCGTGCCGATGTCCGCAGGCGTAACCAACGTGACCCACGCAGGCGCAGGTGAGTTATCCGGCAATGTCAGGCTCGTGCGCAGCTCAGTGACCGGCAGGATGCCGCGGTTTTCGAGCACCAGCGATTCGATCTCGATGCCGCCTTGTGCCATGCCGGTGTTAACCACGTTAGGCGTGGCAACCAGAATCGGGCGCGCCTCAGTCAACACATATTCAATTCTTACCTGGCCGATCGGCGCGACTGAGCCGTCGGCAATGACATCGAGCAGCGCAACGCCGGTACGTAACGCGCGGCTATCCGCTGTAAAGGTCACGGGCACGTTCAGCGTCTGACGCGCAACGATATTGATCGGCGCAGGCAACGCGAAGCTCACGCCTTCAGGCAGCTGGCCAGTTGGCTGCGACGCGGCGTTGAACACCAGGCGAAGGTTGGAAGCGCTCGTGCCAGGCCCTGCCACCGCTTGCAGGTTGATCGGGAACGGATAGTTCGGCGGCACCGACACGCGCGCTAGCGGCGTCAGGCGCACGCGATTGATGACGAACGATCGTTGATCGGGCCGGTCGGTGATCTCAGGATGAACGGCTGCGACGCGATACAAACCGCCATCGGTCACACCCGGAGTCAAACGGTAGGTGAACAGCCCGGTCGAGTCTGTGGTGACGGAAACGACACGCTCGAAGCCTTCCTGATTCAAGATCAGCTTCAGCCGCGTGTTCGGCAGCGGCTGAGTGGTCGCGCGATCGACCGAGCGGCCGCTGATGACGACATCAACGTCGCCGAAAGAAATTGACGGCGTGGCGCTAGTGACTTCGCCGTAGTACGCAGTATCAACCAGTGAGACGGCAGTTTCGGCTCCGCGCCCTTTGACCAGCACCTCGTCGGCGTCGCCGCTGTGATATCGAACTTTGTCGACCTCGAGCCGCACGCGAATACGGTCGGGAGCCCCGCCGGGTACGCGCAGCTCAAATGGATCGGACGTGTACGTTGCACCCGTCGGAATGCGAGCGACCGTCAATCCGTTCGTTAACGTGATGACGTTCGCGCCGAACGCTTGCAGGAACGACTGTGTTGCAAGGACGTTGTTGTCGTTGTCCAGCAGCTTGAAGCGCAATTCGTCTGAAGGCAGGCTGCCGTTTGTGCGCGCGGTCAGTAGCTCAATATCGACATCCGATGTGTTCTCGATCGTCAGCCGCACCCGGCCGCTGCCGCCGCGCGTGAAGTTCTCGGTCGAGAAGCCGACGGCAAGAGCGCCGTCAATAACCTCTGCGTTGCTGTTGCGAGTGATGTTGACCAGCTCGCCTTCGTTGGGAACGACTTCGATGCCAACTGTTATCGGAGCAGGATTCGGCAGTGTGTCATAACCGCCGACGACGACCGGCACCAAGCGCGTTTCATTCGCCGCGAGGTTGATCAACGCGGAGCGATGATCCACATTACCGGCACGAACCACAATGCGCGCATCAGCAATTGCCGACGGGGATGTATTGCTGAGTTGTACCTGCAGCCGATTCGGAATGCCACGCTTGATCGGCAAACCGGAGGCGATCTGTGCGGCGGCTGACGGCAGCACGATCGAGCGGCCGACCTCAACAGCGTTGGCATCCACCGCTGCGACGGTGTAGCGCCGCTCGCCCGAAACATAGCCGTTGTCGGTATACGTCAGCGCTGTCAGCAACGAGCGCGTTGAGCTTTACGCGACTGTTATCGGGACCGACGTAGATGTTGTAGCCGACCGCACCTCTCGGCGATGCTGTCCACGTGATCACAGGAAGACCGTTGCCGGCCTGATCGATTCTCAGCGAAGCGACCGGCAGCAAATCAGAATTCAGATACGCCGAGTTCGAAATCGCGGACTCATTTCCGGCCGCGTCGAGTGCGGTTACGACGTACGCATGCTCGGTTGTTGACGGATTGGCATCGATAAACGCGGCGCTGACGATGCCAGTGCGCAGCGGCGTAAAGCGTCGGTCGACGTGATCTGCAGACCCGGAGCTCGGTAGATGTTGTACGTCGCAACGTTGCCGCCGACCGGTGCTTGCCACACCGCGCGAATGCCCTGACCCGTCAAAGTCAGTTGCAGGTTCTGCGGCGCTCCGGGTGCATCGCGTCGCGATGTGGCTTCGACTGGCGCCGACTGCGCCGACAAGGTTTCCTGTTGATTGAATTGCCGCACCGAAGCGACGGCGTATCGATACACCCCGTCTTGCGTCGTTGCATCGATGTGTTCGAGCGTGGTGGAACGCACTAAGGCGGTCAACGCAGACTCGCCCGGTGCATGGCGATAAATCTGGTAGCTCGCCGCCTCTGCAACCGTCTGCCAGGTCAATCGCACACGCCCGGCGGGTCTCGCCTCGGCGCGCAAGCCGGCTGGGATGGCGCTCGGGGGTAGATTGCCCTGATAGACCTGAAAACTGTTCGGCGCTGAAACGAGTGTCGAGACGTTATCGAGCTCGTCGAGTGCACGGAACGTGAACGATAGAAACTCCGGCGCGCTGGCGCCAGCGTTCGCAGGCAATGCGAAAGTGCCGCGCCAGCTCGTCGGATTTAGCGCGGTCATCCCGGTGATCGGCGTCGGCGTACGCCCCGCTCCCGAAAGCAGGAACAAGACGTCCGGCGTGGTTCCGCTCTTCAGCGGCTCGGACACCGTAAATGTTGCGGTCACATTGGAGGCTGTATCGGCCTTGATCGGAGCGGCAGGCGTCAACGCGATCGCCGTCACTGCCGGGCCAGTCGTATCGATTCCGACCGTGCGCCCGATATCGACCTCGGTGCCTCGATTTCCTACCGCGTCGCGTGCAGAGAAGATTGCAGTCGCGACACCGGACGCAGTCGCCGCGTCCACCGTAAAGCTGCCGATGTAAACCGTATCGCTCTGACGATTCAAAACAACGCTGATCGGCGCTGCACCTTCTACGCCAAGCGCAAGGTACGGCGTGGCCTGCAACGGCTCACTGACAGTCAGCGTCACATCTACGCGGCCCTGCCCGAAGCGACCAGTTACTGGATCGACCCTGCCTTGCGGTTGATAGACGACGCTGCTTGCGCGCGGCAGCGTGCTGTCTGATCGCCCCTGCGCGACATTGGTTGCGTCACTCGGTGTGCGAGCCGCGTTGACTGCCACAACGCGGTAGAAATACTCGCCGTCCGCGCGCGGCATGTCTTCAAACAGCAAATTGTTGATCGGCGCTGTGTTGGCTCGAACAGCATCGGTTAATGCCGTGAAACTCGCCGATGAGCGATAAACGTCGTAACCAACGACGCTCGGGTCGGTGCTACGCACCCATGCCAACCGCACAATGCCCGCTGACTGCGCTGTGGCGACAAGATTCGCCGCCGGGAGCGGAACGGCCGTGTCGACCGTGACAGTTACGATCGGTGACAGTGGGCTGCTTCCATGCGCATCGCTTGCCTGGGCCTGAATCCGATTCTGTCCATTTGCCAGCGTTAGCGTTGCGCCGAAGGCGCCGTTGCTATCCGCGATCAGCGGAGCGCCGCTTGCCACGCTGTTCACAAATAGTTGGACACTTGTGCCGGCGGCCGCTGTTCCGGCAGCGACTACTGAACCGAAACGTGTGCTCAAGCCGTTCTGTGGCTGAGTCAGAGTGGGAGCAGGCGGCGCTGCGTGTGCAATCGATATGTTGTACGACAGTGTCGTAACGTTGTTAAGCGAGTCAAAGGCACGCACACCGAGCGTCCTGGGTCCGTTTGCCAGTGCACTGATGTCGAGTGTTGAGGTGAAGCTCGAAGTGCCTGTCGCCACGCTAACGACCGCGCCATCGAGTAAGAGTTCGACGCGTGCCACTCCACTGCGATCGGTGACTGTTGCGGAGACAGTTGCGTTTCGAGTGACGCTTACTCCGTTGGCCAGAGGCGTTGCATCCAACCGAGCATTGGCGATCGCCGGGCCGTCGACGTCGGGCGGCGGCACAAAACGTGTGACGGTTACGTTGCGCGTGACTTCCGACGCTCGGCCTGCTCCATCCGTGGCGACTGCGCGAAGCTGACGCACACCTTCGTTGAACGCCGCCGTGTCCCAATTGAACGCGTATGGAGCGGCGGTATCGGTCGACTGGATCGCACCATCGACATAGAACTCGACACGTGCGATGCCCGTTGCATCGGTCGCGCTGGCCTCGACACTGATTTGTCCGAGCACAACGCTGTCCGCAGCCGGCACAGTAAATGCAACCGTAGGACCTTGTGTGTCAACCAGCACACCGCCCACCAAGTTTCGCGGTAACGATGTTGCCGGCCACATCACGGAACTGCGCCGAGATGGGCTTGACGCCATCGCCAGCAGACAGCGGCAGCTGCACGCTCGCGCGGCCATCGGCGAGCGGCACGAAGCCGACCCCTCGCGAACGCACCGTTTTCGGCGACTCGATATTCAGTTGCGTTGACGCACGAGAGAAGCAGCGCGATCAAGCTTTGATCAAAGAACGGACGCGGCTCCGCAATCCGCAGCGTCGGGTTGGTAAGCGGCGCGGACGCGAGATATGAACCGTAGTTCACGCCGCTGCTGACCGAATCGCCCTGCCCCTGCGGATTGCCAGCCGGATCACGTGGGCCACTTGCGTGTCCCCACCAATTACCGGTGGCTTGAATGACGGTGGATGGCGTTCGATTGACGACGCCGCTTGTATTCGATTCGATCGTGCTTTGCAGAATCTGCGCGGCAGAGTCTCCGTCTGCTTCAACGCCTATTGCATTGCCTTTGATTAGGAAGCCGGTGAGTCGAGCGTTCGCGCCATCCAGCAGGCGAACACCGACAGTGCTGTCTCGTACGCGCAGGAAGCTAAGGTTCGGCGAGAATCCACGAATCGTGAGCGCAGCTGCGTTGTCGGAACCGGCGTAACGAATCAGCGGATCGCCGAGTGACAACGAGAACTCGCCTGACGACTTTTCAAGCTTGATGCCGCGCCATGCACCTGCGCTTGGCGCTGGCAAGCCAGATCTGACTTGGCCGCCGATCGAGCTGTCGCGCTCGCTCGTGAGTGCTACGTCCCGACCTACTGCATACCTGATCACGAACCACAAGCTCAGAGCCCGGTCCCGAACTTGACAATGACGCCGTCTCCAACCGTCAGGTCGGCGGCCAACGACAAGGACACAAACGCGAGACGCACTGCGTACAGCGCGACGCCTCGCCACAACTGCCCTACGAGTAATCAGGGACGCTCATCATGGCGTCACCGTGAAGGTTTGACTCGCGGTGCCAGCCATCGCGGGTTGCTGATCGTTAGCGCTCGCCGCACCGGGACCGATGCCTGTTAGCGAGATGTCCGGCGACCGGTAAGTCACCGGCAGGAACGGTGACGCGCGTTGGTGCAATCGTCGCGATGCTTGTCGGGTCGCTGCTTAAGTCGAAGTCCAATGGTTGCATCGCGTCCTGGACAAAGACCGCTCTGCGTACAATGGACACACAGAACGTCTGTAGGGTGGCTACCAACCGCAACCGTGTGGGGAAATGGCGAGAACGACAAGCTGGCGTTGAAACGGATGGACAGTGACCGGATACGTTGCGTGAATCCGGCTCCGGTTGCCTCGATCACCGTGCTGCCCAGCTCAAGCCCTTCGACCGTGAATGATTCCGGCGCTGCCCGCACTGGAAGGAAATGTGATGACGGCTGCACACGACAAATGACTACCGAAACGCATCGGAGCGTTACGGTCAAGATTGGACGTGCCGCTGCCGGTGCGCTCGATAGCCATCTCCGTGAGAGCCAGTACGCAGCCCTCCCCTACCCCAAAATGGTGTAAAACGTGTCCATCAATTCGTGGCGCTTAATTCGGAACGCACCAGTGGCGACCCCCACGTTTACTACGTCGGATAACGCCGATGCTCCCGTCGTCATGGACGCGGAAACTTGATAGGTTCCGTTCGCTCGTCGGTGAGCCCGACAAAGAATGGCGAACTCGATGTTGAGTTGGCGCCCCAAAATAGTTGCGTGATCGGCGATCCGCCCACTTCTTGATTGAACAATCCAGCGACGATGCCAGGCGGGGTGGGATTAGAGAGCGAAAGCGAAAGCAGCCAGTTGACCGACGGCACTTCGGGATGCGTTGAGCCACTTTGCACGCCGGCACATACGGTCGCTTCATCGCGTTCCGCTCCGATCTCCCTACTCGTCAAAAGATCACAGAAGCGAATTACGCCGTTGACGACCGAAACTTGCAGCTTGTTGGTCGGTGACGAATAGCCCGCAGCAGTCGCATCGACCAAGACGGGTGTGCCAGCGGTGAATTCGATGCCGCGGATCGCCGACACTGAGACGCTTGATCCGCCTGCCGGAATCGTGACGAGCGGTTGTGTGCCGACCTTCGACGGATCGCTGATGCTGAGTGTGACCGAAAGCGATTCGTTCAAAACGATTGGAACGCCACTTACGACGCGTTCGAGCACCAGTTCGGGCGGAAAGCCGCTCGTCTGAAACGAGCGTCCGACATTCAGCTGTGTTTTCGAGAATCGCAGCTCAGGCTGTACGACCGAAACAACGCTTGATGTCGCGTTTTGTCCAGCCAATGAGGCGCGGACTCGGTACGAACCCAGCGCGGTCGGGGTGCCGACGTAGAAAGTTGGCGCTAACTGCATTTCCTGCGAACCACGGGACCTGAGAGATGGGCGCCGAGGCTGCGCTGAGATCTGGGTAGATTCCCGCCACGATGCCGGACGGACTTGCATCCGTGACTGCCACATCGACCGTCATATTGGTTGCCGGTAGATCGGCGAAGGCGGAACCTGGCTGAATGCCACCGCATACCAGTGCATCGTCGCGCGGACTTACGGTGACCCGAGTCGTATTGATATTGCAAAGCGAGAAAACGGGCGAGACGACTGTCACCGTTACCCCGCTGGGCGGCGACTGATAGTTCTGCGCGGACGCGGTGATCGTCACCGGCGTACCAGCTGTCAGTTCAACGCCCGTCACGATCACGTGCTCAAACGAAAAGCCTGGGCTAATCGTCACCGTTGCCGGCACCGAGACTTTTGATGGGTCGCTGCTTGTGAGCGCTACCGTCACCGGCTCGCTAAGGGGAACTGGCGTTCCCGCTACGTTGCGCGAGATGATCAGCTCGGAAGAAGCAGTACGGAATCCTCGACCAAGGTTGAGTGAGGTCTTGTTGAATGCGAGCTGGGGTGCGGCGTACACCGTAACTACGCTCGATTCCCTGGCGACGCCGTTGAAGCTCGAGCGGACGCGATAGGTGCCCGGCACTGTTGGTGTATCGACGTAGAAAACGCCGGTGCGCGAGGCACCCGTAGTCCAAGTGATGCTGCTGATTGGTGTTCCGCCGCTTGACTGGTCATAGAACCCGCCAATCAGCCCGGCTGGCGTTGCCGCAGCTATGGAAAGATCAACCACTGAATTGGTGGCTGGCGATTCGGGATTCGTGGTGCCCGGTTGAAGTGAATCGCACAGCCACATCGAATCGCGGCCGCTGATCACCGAACGCACGGTATCGATGGAACAGAACGAATAGTTCGGAGGAAGTACCCCAATGGATATCGGCGCGCCGGTCGTGTAACCAGGCGACGTCGCGCTGATCGTGACCGGCGTGGCGCCGGTCAATTCGAGACCGGTTACCGGAATGCCCACAGTGTCGAAGCCGGCAGGTATCACGATCGACGTGGGCACCGAAACCTTGGACGGATCGCTGTTGGTTAATGTGACAGTTGCAGCGTCGATACCAAAGAAGGTGGCGCTGCTGGAGCTTCGGACGAGCCGCAGTTCAATCAATGACGAAGTGAAACCGCGGCCGACGTTCAGTTGTGCCTGGCCGCCGAATTGCGTGCGGAGCAGCGCGACAGATGCTGGTGCCGAAATGAAAACGCTTACGTTCGCCGCGGTAAACCCTAGGCCTGTTGCAGTAACCGTCGCCGACCCCTGCGCAACCCCTGTTATTCGCACGGGCGTTCGAGCTGAACGAGTCGCCTTCCGGAATCACGACCTGTGCCGGCGAAACTGTGGCGTTCGCTGTAGATGAGAGCGAAACCGTGATGCCACCGCTTGGCGCCGACCGGGACAGGTTTACGTTGACAGTTCGCGTTAGTCCCTGCGGCACAGTCACCGACGAAACACCAAGACTGATGATGATGTTTTGCACAGACACTGTGGAGGTTCCGGCCTGGTAGCCGGTTGCGGACGCGGTTAGCACCGCGCTGCCGGTTGCTGTGCCGCTGATGGTGACGCTGCTGGTCGTCTGCCCTTGTGCAACCACCACGTTCGCGGGAGCAACGAGTGCTGCCGTATTCGAACTTGCGAACGTTATCGTCAGCCCACCGACAGGCGCTGGATCGGAAAGTGTGATCGGTAGCACCGTCGTCAACCCCGGCGGCACCACAGCAGTGGTCGGCAACGTGATCGTGACGGCGCGCACGTTGACCGTCGCACTCGCCGGGTCATAACCAGCGGCGGTCGCTGTCACGTTCGCTGTGCCAATTGCCACGGCGTTGACGATTGCAGTCGTACTCGATGCGCCGGCTTGAATGGTTACCGTCGCCGGAACAGTCGCCGTCGTTGGTTCAGAGCTCTGCAGGTTCACGACCTGACCACCCGCTCCTGCGACCACCGATGAGTTGATCGTCAGCGTCACCGAGCGACCGACACCGACTGTGGACGTTGCCGGCGAGATGGTGAATCCCGCTGTCGGCGCGACGGTCAACAATCGCTGCGCGTTCGCGAACCCGCTGCTCGACGCAGTTACCGTCGCTACTCCGACTGCGAGCGCCGAAAAATTAAACGTTGATGACGTCTGCCCGGCGGCGATGGTTACCGTTGCCGGTACTGTGCCAACGCCGGGGTTGTTGCTCGTCAGCGAAACTACAACTCCGCTCGGACCAGCCGCGTACGGAATTTCAACCGTCAACGGCAGCGACAGTCCGCGCGTGACCGTCGTTGTGTCCGATCCAAGCGTCAGCGCCGGCGCATTCACCGCCAGCGGCAGCGCTGCGGTTGTTAGGAACTGCCCCACATTCAGCGGATCGGGCGTGCGAATCTGAATCTGGCGCGTCCCGGCGGCCGTCTGATTCGCGATCGTGGCGGTGACCTGAGTCGAATTCACAAACGCCGTGGTCGCTGGCACGCCATCGACCAGCACAACAGATTGCGGATCGATGTTTTCACCGGTCACAGTTAACTGCACCGAACCTTGCCCGACGAAAACGCTCGTGGAGATAGCGTGGAAATTGTTGGCTGGTTACCTATGACCGAGATCGCATTTTCAAGTCGTACTTCACCCGCGTCCGTCAGCAGCGACAACCACGTTGCACCAAGTGGTGTGGCGGCCGTCGGCGGTCATTTGAATTTCGAGCTGCGTATCCGTCCCACCTGCGACGACTGCTCCGGTCAAACCTGCAGCACCTAGCGTCGGGCGAGTCGCGCCGCGAAGACGCGAGCCGGCGATAGTCACGCTGCGCGCCTGCACCTTGCGCAATGGTTGCAGGCGTCACGCTACTAATTCGCGGTGATGCGCCGACCCCAACGGCACCGCTACCGATAAGAAACGGAATGCCGCGAAGCGACCACGACACACTTCCTAGAATGTCCCCAGCGGGCACTGCAACCGCATTGATGTCGTTATCTGTCGCCTCGTTCTCGCCGCCATCAAGCGAAGAAGCGAGGTCGATCGCGATTGCTGAGCCCGCATGCGATCTGAGCCGAGTGTTTTGCAGTGTTAGGCGTGCGCCGTTGACTGCGATGCCGCTTCCGAATTCGATGTCGACATAGCTAAGCTCGTGACTGGCTCGCTCCAGCTTAAAAACCGGAGCCCCGCCCAATCACCCTTCGCTGGAGTCTGGCCGAGCTGCACCTTTTGCGAAGTGATGGTTACGCGCTGTGCCGCAGTGCCGTCGACCACCAGGGTTCCCGCTTGCACGGTCAATGCACTGCCCGCTCCCATGTACAACACCGCGCCGGGCTCGATAGTCAGGCTTGCACCGTTTTGAACCCTCACATCGCCGCTCAGGACGAAGGGGCCGTCGCCAGCTCGCCAGACTGTATTAACGGTTATTGGCGCCGTTATGTTGGTTTGCGCGTGCGCCGCTCCAGCAAATGCGAACGACATGCAAAGCGCGGCAAACAATTGATAGGCGACGCCCCCTGCAGTGATTCGCGATGAAATCCAATGCAGGCGCGCTGTTAGGTGCATGCCTGACTTGCCTTGCGTGTTGCCCACGCAGGAAAGCCGCCCTCTACGTAGGCAACCCAAGTACGACCATTTCGATGGAGTTGCTCGGCGATCAAGCGGCTAGTCCCCTCGCCGGAATCGATCTTTGTATTGGAGCCACGGGGAGCCGACCAACGGTCGGGTAGCCGCGAAGCATCGAGCACGACGAGCGCATCGCCGCGCGCGATCAGCTTTTGAAGATCTGCCGGTGAAATGGACTGAGCCGCGGCGGGCGCGCACGCGCCCGCCGCACTCAATAGCGCCATGAGAATGACGCGGACGCGCATTCCCCTCCACCCCCAAAATCGTTGATATTGTTGATTTGTGCGATCAGGCTATCGAACCCGCTGACCGATTGTCAAGAAATCGTTTGCATAGTCCGCCGCTTCGTTAGACGATGCGAGAAGCGTTGGAAGGTGCCGAAAAGCTGGCGTCGCCATAGAAGACTGGCTGTCGCTTGCACCAAAGCGAAGCAGAAGAAATGCAGGGAGGGGGTGCCATGACCAGCCGACGAGCGGCAGGTTTTACGTTGCTTGAACTGCTCGTCGTCATCGTAATCATCGGCCTTTTGGCGGCCTATGTTGGGCCGCGCTACTTTGGCCACATCGGCAAGTCGGAACGGAAAACTGCTCAAGCGCAGATCGAAGCGTTCGCGCGCGCGCTTGAGACTTACCGGATTGACACGGGCCACTTTCCGACAAATGAGCAAGGTCTTAAAGCGTTGATGGAACGGCCCGCAAATGAGCCCAAGTGGTCCGGACCCTACTTGCAGAAGACTGTTCCCTTAGATCCTTGGGGCAAACCGTATGTCTACAAACAGCCTGGCGTGCGCACCGAATTCGAATTGTTGTCGTACGGAAAGGACGGACAGCCTGGCGGCAATGGTGATGAAGAAGACGTCAGCTATCAATAGTTCGATCAATCGGCGGTTGATTCGATGGAAATTCAGCTCGAAGTGTTAAGTGGCGACGATCAGCGGCGCGAGCTAAAGGTGAGCGCCGACAGTACTGCGCACGCCATTCGTCAGGCGACAGAGCGTGGATTGCGCGTCCTTTCCGTCGTTGAGAATCAACCGGAGGCGCCTGTTCGTGTTGGTGCTCGCTTCGATGCACTGCTGTTCTCGCAGGAGTTGATTGCGCTGCTGGAGGCGGGTCTAAATGTCTCTGCTGCGATTGCGGTGCTGAAAAAGAAAGCGATTCGTCCGGGCGATCGAAGAGTTATAGAAGCACTGTTGCTGGACATCGAGCAAGGCAAGACGCTATCGGAGGCAATGGCTCGGTTTCCGCAGCACTTTCCCACGGTGTACATCGCGACAGTAAAAGCGAACGAGGCGAGCGGCAGCATCGCGTCGGCGCTGACGCGGTATGTGTCTTATCAGAGCATCGTCGACGCACTCAAGCGACGCGTCGTCACTGCATCCATTTACCCGCTGGTGCTCCTGGCCGTGGGCGCAGCCGTATCGCTATTCCTGATTGGGTACGTGGTGCCAAAGTTCAGCGCCGTTTACGACTCATCAGGCCGTGACATTCCTTTGTTGTCTGAGATTTTGATTGCGATCGGTGGTTGGATCAATCGGAACTCATTGCTGTTCTTTGCGCTCGCATTGAGTCTGATGACATGCGCTGTTTATATGGCGGTGAACGTGGAGATCCGCGGACGTGCGATGCAATACGTGGTCGCTCTGCCCGGCGTCAGATCGCGTGCGCGTGAGTTTCGACTGGCGAGGCTGTATCGAACGATCGGTCTGCTGGTTTCATCGGGAGTGTCGCTACCGAAAGCAATCGAAATGTCGCAGTCCCTGATGATCGGGGCTGAACAGACTGCACTAAGAAACGTCAGGCGAGCGCTTGACGAGGGTAAGCCGCTGTCAGTGGCGCTGCGCAGTCAGAACTTGTCGACACCTATCGCCGATTCACTGCTCGTCGGTAGGTGAACAGGGTGGACGCCTGGGGGAGATGCTCGAACGCACGGCGCGTTTTCACGATGAAGAGTTTGCGCGACGAATTGATATGTCGACACGACTGATCGAACCTGCGTTGATGATCGTCATAGGCCTGGTCATCGGCAGCATCGTTGTACTGATGTACATGCCGATTTTCGACCTGGCAGGCAGCCTCGGCTGACGGACAACCCAATGCCTGACGATCCGGACAACCTCCTCCTCTCCGCGGCATCGCTGAAAACAGCGCGCGAGGCTGCGGCTAATTCTGGCAAGCGCCTTGTAGAGGCTTTACAGGACGTCACCGGTCTGGAGGGGCCGCGCTATACGAAGTCGATCGCGCACTGGTTTGGTTACGACGTTGCTTCGATGGATGAGTTACGAGCATCGAACGCACGATTCGATTTGATTCCGTTTCGTGAGTGTCTACAGCGACAGTGCTTACCGTACGACCGTGACGATGGATCGGTGGCAATCGCTTTCACCGATCCGTTCGATCCAGAGTTCTCGCAATGGGCCAGTCTGCGTGTAGGGCTGGACTGCAACATTGTCCTCGCACACACGGCCGATCTGCTCGCCGCATTGGCCCGGCACGAGGAAGGTCTGCGTGCAATGGAGGATGCGGTACCTGGCGGGTCGACGCTGGCAAACGATGAGATCACGCTTGACCTATCGATCGCATCGATCACAGAAGACGCCAGCCCTGTCGTTCGTCTGGTCAATTCAACTCTTTACGATGCGTTGAAACTCGGAGCCAGCGACATTCACCTCGAGACGGCGGCGAACGCACTGTTCGTCAAATATCGGATCGACGGCGTGCTTGTGGATGTGTTGCACGCCCCAGGAATCGAGACCGCCGAGCAGGTGATTTCGCGAGTCAAGGTACTCGCCGAACTGGACATTTCGGAGAGGCGTATCCCGCAGGACGGCCGCTTCAAAGCCCGCGTCAAAAGAGACAGACGTTGATTTTCGCGTTTCCGTAATGCCGAGCATATTCGGTGAAGATGCCGTGTTACGTCTGCTCGATCGACGGTCGCTAACGCAGTCAGACGAGCTGCGTCTGGAAGCGCTGGGATTGAGCGAAGATGCAATGCGATCGATTCGCCGCTTGGCGACGCTACCCCACGGCATGCTGTTGGTGACGGGGCCCACAGGCAGCGGAAAGACCACGACGCTGTACGCGGCGCTGAGCGAAATCAACACCGGGCGCGACAAGATCGTCACGATCGAAGATCCCGTCGAGTACCGCCTACCGCGTGTCCTGCAGATACCCGTCAACGAAAAGAAGGGGCTGACTTTTGCGCGCGGGCTGAGGTCAATACTGCGGCACGATCCTGACACGATCATGGTCGGCGAAATACGTGACCCGGAGACTGCGCAAATAGCCGTGCAAGCAGCGTTGACCGGCCACCTTGTGTTTACAACCGTGCATGCCAACAACGTCTTCGACGTGCTGAGTCGGTTTCTGCATATGGGCGTCGACCCTTACGCGTTGGCATCAGCGCTGAACGCGATCGTCGCGCAACGGCTACTGCGCATCAATTGTGTTCATTGCGTGCAGCCTGCGATGCCCACGAGCGATCTATTGGCGGTCGCTCAACTTGCGCCCGAAGCCGTCAGCGGTTGGAATTTTCGAGCGGGTGTCGGATGCGGACACTGTCGCGGCAGCGGATTCAAAGGCCGTACCGCAATCGCCGAGGTGCTGGTGCTGGACGACCATTTGCGTGACCTGATTGCCACTAAGGCGTCCGTCCTTGAAATGAAGGAAGCCGCGAGAGTGAAGGGACTTCGACCCATACGTGACGCGGCGCTCAAGTTCGTGGAATCAGGCGACACAACTCTGTCGGAGGTTTACCGTGTGGCTGCGTAAGGGTCGTGGTGGTGCGCGGGCGTCTATAGGTATCGCGGTATTTCCGGAGTTTGTTGCCGTCGGCACCCGAGTCGGCGCGACCGTGCAGTTGCGCGAGACGCTGTTTTCAACTCCGACGCTCAAAACCGATGAATTCGCCACGGCATTGCGCACTCTTCTTAGTGAGATGCCCGCCGCAGCTGCGCGGATCAAGTGTGTCGTGTCCAATAGGTTGGCGCGCTTCGCCGTGCTGCCGTGGAGCAGCGCGCTTTTGAAGAACGCGTCCGCGCAGCGCTACGCACAGGATCATCTGTCCGCGTCGTTCGGCGACGTCGCCGACAGTCTTGAGGTACGCATGCAGCCAGCGCCTTACGGAACCCCGCGTTTCCTGTGCGCGCTGCCGCGTGCGCTACTCGACGGGTTGAATGACAGCATCCGCGAGTCAGGCGCCAGCATTTTGTCGTTGAAGCCGCTGTTGACCGCCGCGATTGACGGGGCCGGCAAGAAGATGGGCGTGCAGACTAAGTTGGTCGGTACCGTTGAATGAGGCGTGCTTCACTACGCGCTCACTCAGAATACCCATTGGGTACAAGTTAGCAGCGAGACGTTGCCCGACAAGGAGTCGAACGACCTGGGCATAGCATTGCGTCGTATTGAGGTTCGAAATCCCTGGTTGAGACCTTCGCGATCCGATCGTGCTCGCGGATGGAGTCAGCGAGGGTCGGGCAGCACGGGTGTTGCAACTCACGATGGCCGATTAGTCGATGCGGCCATTGCGCCTCAACTTTGCGCAGCGTCAGCGGCGCTACGCTGTCGGAACCACGCCCGTGGTGCTCTTTGCCGTCGCCATGGCCGGTGCCGCGGCTTTGTTTGCGTGGTCCTCGCGTGTTCAGTTGAACCGCACCGACGTTCGCCCTGCAGTGCAGCTTGCGAACTCCCCAACTGCGACGAAAAGTCAAGACGCAGCAGCACGACTCGCTGTGGCACAGGCGCTCGTGCACCTGAATTTTCCAATCCTCGATTTCCTTGCAGCGCTTGAGGCACCACGCGGGTTCGGCGTGCACATGATGAATCTTGACGTGCGCATGACGCCTGGAACGGAGGCCCCAGCCGCACGGGCGAGAGTGACCGCGCAGGCGCGTGGACTCAAGCAGGCCGCCGACTATGTCGATCATTTGTCGCGGCACCCGCGCCTGGGCGAGACACAATTGGTGCGGCACGAATTCATCGACGGGTGATCGTCCGGGCCTGGTTCAGTTTGTGGTGGAAGTCGCCTGGTTGAATCCGAATGAAAAGTAGCCGCCGGCTGCCTTCGACTCAGCAACTCTTTGCACGGTTGCAATGGGAACTTCGTCGCCATTCAAGTCATCCGCACGCGGGCTTATGCGGTGGCGGCACTCCTGCTTTTTGTGGCGGTCTTCCTCGCGGTGTCCGGATTTTCCGACCAAACGAAAGCCGCTTCGAACCGGAAGCAGCTCTCGACCTTGCGCGCTCCGGTCAAGCTTGACCCGCAATCGAATGCAGCAGCGATGCTCACAGCGGCGTTGCCCTCGTCACGCGAAGTACCGGTGCATCTTCGCAATCTATACGCCGCTGCCGACAAGGCAAAGGTAGAGCTGACTATCGCCGAGTATCGAACTCGCGCTCAACCTGCGGCTGGCTTCTCCACAGTGTCCCTGGGAATTACGGTCGAGAGTGATTTCGCGCGTATTCAACGTATGTTGATCGACGCCATGACACGCAGCCGCACCCTGACGCTCGAGTCCATGTCGATTCAAAGAATTGCCGACAACAGCGACGACGTGGAGGCGCGACTCAATCTACAACTGTATGTTCGAAGCGCCGAGCGCGGACCATGATGTTGCGAATCGGGGCGCTCGTCATTGTTGTGCTTGTTGGGTTGCTGATCCTTTCGCCGCCCGCTGCGCGCGACCCAGTCGTTGACGTCGCGAATGCTGCGAGCCGTTCAGTCTTTGCGGAGGCAAGCAGTGTCGCAGTGCAACCGGATACATCAGCGCTGGTGCGGCGCGACTTGACGCGAGCGGCCGATCTTTTCACCCCTAAGGCGAAGCCCGTCGTGCGCCCCGTGCCAACACCGGCCGCAGAACCTGCTCCGCCACCGTCGTTGCCGTTCCGCTATTTAGGTCGCTACACGGAGGGTGAGTCAATCGTGTTGTTTCTGGCGACTAACGACCGAAGCTTCATGGCCAAAGCCGGCGACGTGATTGACGGCGTGTTCAAGGTCGAGTCGATTGACGATCGACAGATTTTGTTTACGCATCTGCCGACCAATCAGTCGCTCGCCTTATCAACCGGAGAGTCCGGCAAATGATGCGCAACTGCGCCGCTCGCGTCATCACTGCAACGTATGCAGTCGCGCTGCTTGTTGCGCTGGCAGGCTGCGCCACGCGGCCGCCGCCAGCGGACGACCCCAACGTTCTGTTTGCGCAGGGCCGCTATGAGGAAGGTTTGCAGCGGCTCAAAAAGTTGTCCGACGAGAATCCGCGCAATGTTGAGTATCGGGTCAACTACGAGGCGCGTCGCGAAGGCGCGGTGACTCAGCTAACGGCGCGCGCTGACACCGCTCTTCGTCAGGGACGCTTAACTGACGCCGAAAAAGCTTTTGGCCAGATAGTTAGCATCGACCCTTCGAATCAGAATGCCGTCTCAGGCTTGGCCGCTGTCTCGACCCAGCGCCGGCATCGCGATTTACTGCAGCAAGCCGAGAAGCTGTTAAAGGCGGGAACCGCACCCGACGTTGCACAAGCCGCAGAAATAACTCGTACTGTGCTGGCAGAAAATGCCGGGAACAAGGAGGCGCGCAGCCTTAACACGCGCATCAGCGAGCACAGGGCAAAGGCCGCTCGGCCTGCAGAGCAGCAGCTAGCAGCTTCGTTTCGAAAACCGATCACGCTCGAGTTTCGCGACGCACCTCTGAAGTCTGTGTTCGACATGATTTCACGTGTATCGGGGCTCAATTTCTTTTTCGACAAAGACGTGCGCGCCGACCTCAGAGCAACAATCCTCGCACGCAATACGTCAATCGAGGACGCGGTAAAAATCCTGTTGGCAACGAATCAGCTCGAGCGCAAGGTTCTGAACGAAAACAGCGTCCTGATCTATCCGAACACGCCTCAGAAACTGAAGGAATATCAGTCACTGACAATCCGGACGTTTTATCTGGTCAATGCGGACGTCAAAGCCGTTTCGAACACGCTCAAGACGATCCTGAAGACGCGTGATCTGGTCATAGATGAACGTCTGGGCCTGATCGTCATGCGTGATACGCCTGAGGCAATTCGACTTGCCGAGCGACTGATCGCACTGCAGGACATGGGCGATGCGGAAGTAATGCTTGAGGTCGAAGTGCTGGAAGTAGCCCGTAGTCGCTTACTCGAACTTGGGATTCGTTGGCCATCGCAAGTTTCGTTCGAAATTTTGCCGACGCCAGATACCGTTACGGTGAATACGCTGCGCAACCTGAACAGCGAGGCGATTGGCGTCACCATCGGACCGACAACGCTCAACGCCAGACGAGATGACACTGACGGTGCGTTGCTGGCGAACCCGCGTATTCGAGTCCGGAACCGTGAAAAGGCGCGTTTTGTGATCGGCGAGCGGGTACCGGTCATTACCACGACAGCAACATCGACCGGCTTTGTATCCGATAGTGTCAGTTACCTCGACGTCGGACTAAAAGTCGAGGTCGAACCAACGATTTACCTCGAAGACGAAGTCGGCATTCGCGTAGCCCTGGAAGTGAGCAATTTGCTCTCGGAAGTGCGCTCGCGCGCAGGAACGCTTGCGTATCAAATTGGCACCCGCAATGCTTCCACTGCATTACGCCTGAAGGATGGCGAGACGCAAATACTCGCGGGCCTAATAAATCACTCCGATCGCGTGACCGCAAACAAAGTGCCCGGCCTGGGTGCGCTGCCAATACTGGGTCGGCTTTTTGGGAGCCGCAAGGATGAAGTGGCCTCGTCAGAGATAGTGCTGCTGATTACGCCTCGGATCATGCGCTCGATCCGACCGCCCGATTTGATGGAGGCGGAATTCGATTCAGGCACCGAAGCGACATTGGGAAGCCGAGGTCTCGCAATCACTGCACCGGACCCTGCATCCTCCGCACCGGCCGGCGCCCGCACGAAGTTCCTCAGCACCATCGGTTCCCCAATCCAGCCAAGCGCCGTCAAGCAGTCCCGGTGGAGCGGTCGCGCCGACGGCTCCACCACAATCCGCCCCAGCGCCCAGTCCCTCACCGCCCGCAAACTCACCGACTCAGCCGGGGGCGTCAAGTCCGGTACAGGGTAGCGTACCCGCTCCGCCGCCGAGCCCGACCCCGACCCCTACATCGAGCGCGCCTGCTTCGCTTCAGATTTTCAGCTGGCAGGCGCCCACTCAAGTGAACGTCGGCGAACAATTCAGCGCTGTGCTCCGCATTCAATCGGGCGCGCCAGTGTCTGCCCTACCCATCGTGATCGGATTCGATCCAGCAACATTGCAACTGGTCAACGTGGTCGAGGGTGACTTCCTTCGGCAAGGTGGCGTTCAAACGTCATTCAGCAATCGAGTAGAACCAGTGCAGGGTCGTGCATCTATCGCGGTGGTGCGGCAGGGAAGCGCTGGTCAGGATTCGGGTGTCAATGGTGAGGGCACCGTAATTATTGCGAACCTACGCGCAGTGCGGGCAACCGACGGCACCAAGATCCAGTTGCTTTCCGTCGCACCAACGCCCCCGCCTGCTGCCGTGTTCCCAGTGCCGCTTGAATTCAACGTCGTAATTCGCCAACCATGAACACGACGATCGCGCTGCGATCGCAACACGGCTTCACGTTTATCGAATTGGCGATAACACTTGCAATTCTCGGAGTGCTGGTACTGATCGCAACTCCGACCGCAAAGATTGTCGTCCAGCGCGAGAAGGAGGTCGAGTTGCGTCGCGCGCTGATCCAGATTCGTGAGGGGCTCGATGCGTACAAGCGCGCCGTCGAGCAGGGACGCATCCCAACGAAAATCGGTGAATCTGGATTTCCGCCATCGCTCGACGATCTCGTGGCCGGCGTAGTCGATGCAAAAAGCCCGTCACGCCAAAAAATCTACTTTCTGCGCAGTTTGCCGCGCGACCCTCTTTATCCTGACTCTCAAGTACCGGCAGCCGAAACATGGGGTAAGAGAAGCTACGCGAGTCCGCCCGAAGACCCGACAGAAGGCGCGGACGTTTTCGACGTGTATTCCTTATCGGACCGCGTCGGGCTTAACGGAATTCCGTATAAGCAAATGGTAAGAAAACGAGATACAGCATCCTCGCAGTCTGGGAGGTTTCACCTTGATTGAGCTGTTGGTGGTGATGACCATTGTGGCGTTGCTGTTGACACTCGCCCTGCCCCGCTACTACGGCTCGCTGGAGACATCGAAGCAGACGGTGTTGCGCGAAAATCTGAACGTGGTGCGCGCGACGATCGACAAGTTTTACGCCGATCGTGGACGCTATCCGGAGTCGCTCGACGAATTGGTTTCGTCGCAATATCTTCGTTCTGTGCCGGTCGACCCGATAACAGAAAGCGCCTCTACTTGGGTTCTGATTGCACCCAGCGAAGGTGATCGCCGCGGCGTTGCGGACGTCCGCAGCGGGGCGCAAGGCATGACGGTAAGTGGCATCGCATATGACCAGCTCTAGTTCGACGTTGCGGAGCCTTGTAGCGCGAAAGAGTTGCCGCGGCTACGGATTCATCTTGACTCTTGTTGTCGTTGCGATTTTGGGTGTAACGCTGTCTGTTGGAGCTGAGATCTATCGGACGACGGTGGCTCGCGACAAGGAACGCCAGCTACTTTTTGTCGGGCACGAGTTTCGGGAAGCAATTCGGCGCTATATGGAAGCCTCTCCCGCTGGTCAGGGCCGTTATCCAGTTTCATTGGACCAATTGGTGCGCGACCCACGCTCCCCGACAGTCAAACGACACCTGCGCCGTGTTTACGTCGATCCAATGACGGGAACTACAGAGTGGGGATTGTTGATCGTTGATGGCGGCATAGCAGGCGTTCATTCGATGTCCCAGAAGGAGCCGTTCAAAGTCGCCAACTTCGAACCGAACGATGCCAGTTTTGTGGATGCGCCTCGGTACGCTGACTGGGTCTTCAGCCATCCACCGGATCTTGTGGTCAAGCAAGACCATGTTCCTGCGCAGACACCGGCAGCCCAGCCTAATCCTGCAGCGAGATGAGGGCGCGGCTTAAGAGCGGACTTCAGCCAGGAAAGCTGGCCTGCTTGTTCATGTGTGGACTCTGTGTCGCGCTATCGGTTTTCATCAACACCGTGCAGGCACAGTCACCCGCCCCGGGAAAAACGTCACGCAACCTTGACTCGCAGAGCGCGGCGGCGGCAACGACACCTGCGGATATCGGTCAATGCCGTCTCGAGCAAGTAGTTCCTTCCCAAGAGATGCGCAAGCTAAATGTCGCCTCCGTGTGCAAGATCAATGCAGCGCAAGCTACAGGTCTGCTGGCAAAGCCAGGGGCCATTCTGATTGACAGCCGCAGCAGGAATGAGGTGATCCTATCGCGCATCCGAAATTCACTTCCGATGTCGTTGTCCGAACTGCGACGAAGGCCAGATTTGCGTTCAGCATCTCTCGTAGTGATCGGAAGTGGTAAAGAGGATGCAGCGCTGTTCGATCAATGCACCACGTTGCGAGAAGCCGGCTACAAGAATTTGAGTGTGCTGGCCGGTGGCATAGCCTCGTGGCAGGCTAACGGTGGCGAAGTCGTCGGCGAGCAGCAAGCCGTTCAGTCGCTGTCACGATTGTCGGCGCGCGAACTGTTGCAGCGAGTCGTGGCGAAGGATGCGACGATATTGCTCGCGCCAGAATCAAAACCCTTCGCATCGCTTGTTAAAGATGCCATCGCGATTCCGTCGGTCGATGCGGCGCATATAGCGGCCGCTGCTCAACAGGGACGTCCCGGAATGCCGATCGTAGTCGTTTCCTCAACTGCGCCGGCGCACGAAATTCTTTTCACGCGTCAGTCGAAGCGCCCGTGTGCCGGTATTCAGCTTCGCAGGGAAGCCGGCTGAATTCGAAGCGGTGGTACGCCAGCATCTAGCGCTGTGGGAGCGTTCGGCTGGAGGTCAGAGGCTGAAGTGTCCAGGCCTCTGACGTTGCCAAATTGCGTTCCGTTCGCCGCGGCGCTTTTGCTTTGCGGATTTCCCGCTTTCGCTGGCGAACAGACTGCAGACCGCACACCTGAGAAGGTTCTGGCGCCCCATCACGAGAGTCATTCGCTACGCGCTTCTAGTCAGGAACCCAACGGACAAAATCGTTCGGGCAGGAAGCGTGGACGTTTATGCACCGCTCCGTGAGGGACCCTCGCACCGCCTAGTTTCGCTCCACGCAACAACCTCCCACTCCATTAGCTACGATGAACTGAAGAACGCCATTGTCCATTTGAAAGTTGCAGAGCTAGGCCCGCACGCAACATTGGCAATCGGGATAGAAGCCGTGGTGGAAATACACGGTTCGCATGGGGGCGTTCGAGGGGATAGAACCATCGAGATACTTGCTTCCCGATGAGTTGGTTCAGTCAAACGATCCAGCCATCGCCGCACTGGCACAGCAACTCAGAATGCGGTCTGATCTGGAAAGCGTTCTCGCTGTTTACGAATGGGTTGCGTCCAGTGTTCGTTATGGTGGTTACGCGCTTGAAGCGAAGAGCGCGCTTCGAACTTTGCAGGATCGCGAAGGCGACTGCACCGAGTACGCAAACTTGGTTGCAGCTCTTGTAAGGTCAATCGGCATTCCTGCGCGGGTCGTTGGCGGATTTGTCTTGGATGACAACCCTCGATTCAGAATCCGCGAGCAACACGACTGGGCTGAGATTTATGTAAATGGACGTTGGTGGATAGCAGATTCACAGCGACGAGTTTTTGGCGCACCGAACGGGCCCCAGTATCTTGGCTTTCGGGTTAGCTCGCCGCGCAGCCGATTAACGCCTGAACTTCAGCGATTCTCAGCGAGCGCGCCTTTACTTGTTGAAGCGCAGTAGCCGACCCTAACTACCGAAAAAAAAGTAAAGACTCAAAACGCTCGCAGCCGCGGCGACCACCAAAACCCATACCCGCAAATTCCGAAAACGATCCGCGCTTGCCGGGCGATCGTAGACACCGACCCTTCTGCGGCTTTGCTCGCTACCTTTATCGTCAGCGCTCATAAAAAAGGCGAGGCATACGCCTCGCCTCTTACCTTAACACTGGACCTTAACGGCCGTCACGATCCGAGTCGCCCGGGATGGCGCGCTCGACAGCGTCGGACGTTTTCTCCCAGCCGCGTCTTATTGCAGCCTTGAATCGCTCCCAACCGTCGTTCGGGTTACGCGATTCCCAGTCGCGACGTGCATCGGATTCAATCTCCGACCAGCCTCGGCCGCGATAACGCTCGTTCCTGCCCAGATCACTTCCGTAGCGGTACGCCGGCTCATAGTCTTCGTACGTGCCACCGGTTGAACTCAAGTAATCCGTGTAGTGCGTGCGGAAGTCCTCGTCGTCCGACCACGTTGACGAGGTCGACGTCACCCCCATGCCGGATGTCATGGTGTTTGCGCCCATTTGCGACCTGACGCCCATGTTCTGGTCGGACGTTTGGCCTAGCGAACCGTAGCTGCTGCGCTCACGCTCCAGCTGGTCGACGGTGTAAGGCGTCGCGCTCGGATCGTGACGTGTCCAACCCTGCTGCTTCCACACCTCAGCACGACGCTCGATGTCGACTGCGCCATGATCTCGCATCGCACTGGCCGCTTCGTCTGCACGCGAGTCGTCGGCTCGAACCGTCACGAGCGCGCCACCGCGACGTACAGATTCTGCGTAGTAGCTCGCGTCGTCTTCAGGCACGCCGACTCCAGTAAGTCCGCCGATCAAACCGCCGGCAACCGCGCCGACACCGGCACCCGCCAGTGCTGCCGCGATCGGGCCCGCCGCAACGATGGGACCGATTCCCGGAATTGCCAAACCCATCAATCCGACGACCAGACCGGCTGCGCCGCCAAGCACGCCACCAGCCGCCGCACCGGTCGCCGTGTTAGCGCCTGTTTCCGAAACAGTCGTGTATCGGTGCGCCCGCCGCCAGCAGACAGACTGCTGTATTTGCCGGTGGCGTTATTGGCGATAACGCTGATGTCATCGCGCGAAAAACCGCGCTGCTGTAAATCCCGCACCACTTCCTGAGCTTCTTCAAAACTGTCGAATGAACCGACGATGGTTTTAGCCACGGTGGTCTCCCTTCTTTCTCTGTATCGATAGGATCGCTGCGTTGCAGATCGCAGCGCAGCGACGCATCACAGATGCGTAAGAGAAACAGGCAAACGCCATGCCATGGGGTCAATTGTCAGCGCGCGTCGAGGGCAGCAGCTGCGCAGCTTGTTCGGGAGGCAGCGCCTCGACCGATTTCAACGCTTTACTCATTTGCATCGAACGGCGCTGGGCCGAATCGATCGTGTCGGATGCGGTCAGCAGCTGGCGATGCAGCGTTGCCAGCACTTCGCCGAATTTGCCGAACTCGGTCTTCACCGCGCCGAGCACTTGCCACACCTCGGCCGACCGCTGCTCGAGCGCAAGGGTTCGAAATCCCATCTGCAGCGAATTGAGCATCGCGAACAGCGTGGTCGGACCGGCGACCACCGTGCGGCACTCGCGATGCAGGTGATCGGCCAGGCCCGGTCGGCGCAGAACTTCGGCAAACAATCCTTCGGTCGGCAGGAACATGATCGCGAAATCAGTCGTGTGCGGCGACTCGACGTATTTCTCGCGGATCATCCGCGCCTGGACCTTGATGCTTCGCTCCAGCGCTTTGCCCGCGGCTTCAAGGGCGACCGCATCGCCAAGCTCCACTGCGGCCAGCAGCCGGTCGTAATCCTCGACCGGAAACTTCGCATCGATCGGCAGCCAGCAGATCGAACCGTCCCGGCCCGGCATGCGCACTGCAAACTCGACGCGCTCTGTCGAATGCGGGCGCGTCGCAACGTTGCGCGCGTACTGATCGACGAGCAGCACTTGCTCGAGCAGCGCGGCAAGCTGCACCTCGCCGTAGGTACCGCGCGACTTCACATTGGTCAGCATGCGCTTCAGGTCGCCGACGCCGGAGGCGAGCGCCTGCATTTCGCCGAGCCCTTTGTGTACCTGTTCGAGCCGCTCGGACACCATTCGAAACGATTCGCCGAGACGAGCCTCCAGCGTCGTCTGCAACTTCTCTTCGACCGTTTCGCGCATCTGGTCGAGCTTGCGCTCGTTGCCCTGCTGCAGACTGGTCAGCTGCGAATGCAGCGTGCCACGCACTTCGCCGAGATCGAGTTGTATGCGGCGTGTCAGATCGGCGAGCTGCTGCCCCTGAAGTCCGGTCAAGCCGGTCATCTGCTGGACCAGGTGCGACTGCAGCTCGCTTAGACGTGTGCCCGTTTCGAGCCGCATCTGCCCTGCGGTCGTGTCGACGGCAGCGCGAAGCTCTCGTTCGAGCCGCTCGTTGTCGTGCAGCAGCGCATCGAGACGCGAATACACCGCTGCATCCCGACGCCCACGTACTGCTACGTACAACCCGAGAAGTGAAACTAAAAGTGCCGCAGCGAGCACCACGGCGATGACTTCGATCATGCCGCGATGATACGGGCGCGGCGAGCCCGCTTTTCCCAGCGCGCCCGCGCGAAAAGCGGCTTCTACTAGCCTCCGGTGGTCTCGCCTCCCATTACCTGCAGCACTGTTCCAGTGATGTAAGACGAATCGGCGTTGGACGCGAGGAAGACATAGGCTGGTGCCAGTTCTTCGGGTTGCGCTGGACGTTTCATCGGACTGTCGGATCCGAACTCCGCGGCTTCTTTGGCAGTGGCTCCTGTGTCAGCCGGATTGAGCGGCGTCCACACTGGGCCGGGCGCGACGGCATTTACCCGGATCTGGCGTTCGACCAACTCCATCGCAAGCGTTTTTGTAAATGCATTGATTGCGCCTTTGGTAGCCGAGTAGTCCGGCATCTCCTTCGAGCCGCGGATGCCGGTGACTGAACTGGTTGCGATGATGGCCGCGCCGGGCTTCATGTGGCGCAATGCAGCCCGCGCAAGCCGCATGTAGGCAAAGATGTTGGTTTGAAACGTGCGCTCCAGATCGTCGTCTTCAAGTTCCTCGAGCTTCTTGCTGCTTTGCTGAGCCGCATTGGAAACCAGGATATCGAGCCGCCCGAACGCCCCTACCGTGCGCTCAACGACTTCGTCACAAAATGCGGCATCCACCAGGTCGCCAGGCATCAATTCGCAGACGCGCCCCTCTGCTTCGACGAAGGCACGCGTGTCTTCAGCATCGGATTGCTCCTCAGGCAAATAGACGATCGCAACGTCGGCGCCCTCGCGCGCGTACAGCACCGCAACAGCTCGCCCAATTCCGGAGTCGCCGCCGGTGATCAACGCAACCTGGCCTTCAAGTTTTCCCGCTGCCTTGTAGCGCTGCGCTTCGAAGCGTGGCGCTGGATCCAGCTCGGACTCGAGCCCCGGTGGTTGTTGCTGCTGCTTCTTGAACGGCGGCTTCGGTTCTTTTAAAGGCTTGGATGTGCTGGTGTCGAGTGCTTCATCGAGTTGCTCGGCCATCTGCGGATCTCCATCAAGTGATCAGCGAGCACGAGCAAGGCAAATACCCGACCGCTCACGCCTCACGCAGTGTGGCCAGCGGCGGAGTTTTCAGAACTCCGCGCAATCCGAACCAGCCACCAATCAGTGCGGCCGCCGAGCCGCCGGCAATCCCAACGAGGAACACCCATGGTGAGATTCGGTACTCGAACTCGAAGCCATACTTGGCGAGTGTCCAGCCGACGGCACTGGCGCCAATCGCCGCCAACAGTCCCGCCAGGCCACCGACGCACAGCATCTCGGCAATTTGTGCCCGCGAAAGCTGGCGTCGCGACGCACCGAGAGCGCGCAACAAGCCCGCTTCGCGAACTCTTTCGTCGCGGCTTGACGCAAGCGCTGCGTACAGAACGAGCACTCCCGCCGCCAAGGTAAACACAAACAGAAACTCGACGGCGGCAATCACCTGATCGATGACCCCCTGCACTTGCCGGAACACGGCAGTCATGTCGATCACCGTCAGATTCGGAAACTGCTGCAGCAATTCGCCGGTGACATTCGCTTGCGACGCCGGCAGATGAAACGCACTGATGAAGCTCGCCGGCATCTCTTTCAACAATGACGGCGGCATGATGACGAAGAAATTCGCGCGCATCGAATCCCAATTGACCTTGCGCAGACTGGTCGCACGTGCGGTGACCACTTGGCCGGCAATATCGAACTTCAGCGTGTCGCCAAGCTTGATGCCAAGAGTCTCGGCGATGCCCTCCTCGATCGACAGCTCGTTGCTGCCGTCGCTGAACCACCGCCCGGCTGTGATGCGGTTGTGCGACGGCGCATCGGCCATGTACGACAGGTTGAATTCGCGATCAACCAGACGTTGCGCGCGATCGCCCGTATACGACTCGGGCCCGACCTTTTTGCCGTTGATCTCGATCAGCCGACCGCGAATCATCGGATGCAAAGGCGCGTCGACGCCCGCAGCGCTCAGCAGCGCCCCGACTGCGGCGGCTTGGTCGGGTTGAATGTTGACCACAAATCGATTTGGCGCGTCGGGCGGCGCCGCCTGGCGCCATGCATCGACCAGATCTGTACGCGTCACGGTCAGCAGCAACAACGCCATCAGCCCAACTGCAAGCGAAACCAGTTGAATGATGGTTGCCACCGGGCGTCTTTGCACCGCCGCCACTGCAAAGCGCCACGAGATGCCGAGCTTGCCAGTCAGCCCTCGCAATGGCGCAAGTAGTTTGAGGACAAGCCATGCAACCAATGAGAAAACGACCAATCCGGCTGCAAAGCCGCCCGCCGTCAGGCTGCCGATTTTCAGATCGTTTGACGACCACAGCAGAAGCGCGAAAAAGCCGATCAGCCCCGCCAGATAACCGAGCGCCACGCGACCGGTTGGAAGACCGACGTCCTTGCGCAGCACGCGCAGCGGTGGAACATGGCGCAGCTGCGCCAAGGGAGGTAAGGCGAATCCAAGCAACAGAACCAGTCCGCACGCAAAACCCTGCGCGCCCGGGAGCAAGGAAGGCTGCGGCAGCGAGGTTCTGATCAGCGAACCCAGCGCATTCAACAACACATAATGGGTCGCGTAACCAAGCGCCATACCGGCAACGCAAGCCGCAAGACCGATAATTAAAAACTCGAGCGCGAACAATCGAAAGATGTCCGCCTGCGCCAACCCTAGGCAGCGCATCATTGCGCACGAATCCAGGTGGCGCAGCGAAAAGCGGCGCGCTGCAGCCGCAACCGCCACCGCTGCGATCATCGCTGCCAGCAATGCGACCAACGCGAGAAATCGCTCGGCGCGATCGAGCGTGCGCTGCATCTCGGGCCGACCTCCCTCGAGCGTTTCAATACGTTGCCCGCGCTGAAGGTTCTTCTGCAAAACCTCTGAGTAAGTCCTGACGGCCGGCCGCTCGCCTGCGACCAATAGTCGATACGTGACGCGACTTCCGTTCGCAATCAGCTGCGTCGCCGCAAGGTCGTCGATGTTCAGCATCACGCGCGGCGCAAAGTTGATGAACTGCGTGCCACGATCGGGCTCGATCGCAATCACCTTGCCGATGCGAAATGTTTTCTCGCCGAGCTTTAGCGCGTCGCCGGTGGAAGCCCCGATCTGCTGCAGTAACTGGCCATCGACCCACACCTCGCCGCGCGCAGGAATTTCGCGTGTCGCCCGGTCTGCCTGACCCACCGCGTCCGCAATGCGCAACGTGCCGCGCAGCGGATATCCCGGCGACACGGCTTTGACTGCCGACAGTGCGCTGCGATCGGCATCGGTGGCACTGATCGCCATGCTGGGAAACGTGACCGTGTGCGCAACCTGCAATGCCGCTTTCGACCGGCCAACGCTATCGATATCGATCGGAGTGTCCGAGCTCAGCACGAGATCCGCGCCAAGAAGCTGGGTTGCGTCGCGCTCGAGCCCAAGCCGGATTCGATCGACAAGGAAGCCGACGCTGGTGACTGCTGCCACTGCAACGACAAGCGCCGCTGCCAGCAGGCGCAATTCTCCCGCCCGCCAGTCTCGCGATGTCATGCGCAGCGACTGCGCAAGCAAGCGCTTCAGGTTCATTTGTTCAGCACGTTCCTATTTGCCAACCGGCACTTTGCCGATCACGCCCTCGACGTAATAGTTCATTGCACCGAGCTGCTCGTCCGTGAGCGAACCTGACGCCAGAATTTCCTTGCCGGTGTTGGTCTTGATCGGCGCAGTGAACGGGTGAAATTTTCCAGCGCGGATCTCGTCCTGTCGGACTTTCACCGCTTCAACAAGTTCCGGCGGCAAGTTATCGGCCAACCCTTGCAACCGAATGAACCCTTCCCTCATTCCGCCCCAGACTGGCGCCACCGACCACTTGCCGTCGAGTACCGCTTGCATACGTTGCGTGTAGTAGTCGCCCCAGTGATGCGTCACTGCCACCAGCTGAGCATTCGGGCCAAATTTCGCCATGTTGGAGTGGTACGCCACCGCCCTCTTTCTCTTTTCTTCCGCAGCGGCAACGACGGCGGTCGAATCCGTGTGGTGCGTGACGACATCGGCGCCTTGCGCGATCAAAGTATTCGCGGCGTCACGCTCTTTGCCGGGGTCGTACCAGGTATTGATCCAAACGACGCGCAGCTGCGCTTTCGGATTGGTGGCACGCGCGCCGAGCATGAAGGCGTTGATGCCCTGCAGAACTTCCGGAATCGGAAACGCGCCGACGTAGCCCAGCGTGCCGGTCTTGCTCATCCTGCCGGCGATCATGCCGGCAAGATATCGTCCCTCGTAGAAGCGTGCGTTGTAGTGTTGACGTTGGGCGCGGTCTTGTATCCGGTCGCGTGCTCGAACTTCACATCCTTGAATTCCTCCGCCACTTTCAGCGTCGGATTCATGAATCCAAAAGATGTCGTGAAGATCAGCTTGTGGCCCTGCTGCGCAAGATCGCGAATCACACGCTCGGCGTCCGCGCCCTCCGGCACTTTTTCGACGAATGATGTGCTGACCTTCGCACCCAGGGCTTTCTCCATTTGCTCGCGGCCGGCGTTGTGTTGAGTCGTCCAGCCTGCATCGCCCACCGGACTGACGTAGACGAAGCCGACTTTCAGTGGCTCAGGTGCAGCCGACCGACCGATTTCACCGGCTCAACCTTCGGAGCTGCGTCTTCCTTTTTTACCGCAGCCGGCGGACAGCCCAACCGCCGTGGCCACCGCTACCCAACTTGCAAACGCTCGCATCATCAACCTCTGAATGTCGATGCGCGAGTCTACGGGACCGCCTCACGCGTTCGGACTGAACGGCTTGCCCAGAGATGCGGGCATGTTGAAGCGAATCCAGCGCGGGTTGCGCGAGATCAACGCAAGCACGACGATCGTCGCGACATAGGGCGTCATCGCCAGCCATTGTGCGGGCACTTCGACGCCCTGCCCCTGCAAATAGAACTGCAACATCGTCACGCCGCCAAACAAGTACGCACCGAGCAGCACACGCCCGGGCCGCCACGTCGCAAACGTCACCAGTGCCAGTGCGATCCATCCGCGCCCCGCAACCATTCCCTCGGACCATAGAGGCGTGTAAATCGTCGACAGATACGCGCCCGCGAAGCCCGCACATGCACCGCCGAATGCCAGTGACGCAAAGCGAATCGCTCGTACGGGATGACCAAGTGCATGCGCAGCGTCCGGCGATTCGCCGACCGCGCGCAGGATCAAACCGCCGCGAGTACGGAACAGGAACCATGCGACCGCCGCCGTCAGTGCCAGAGACAAGTAAACGAGCCAGTGCTGTGCGAACAATGCCGGGCCGATGAACGGAACATCGCGCAGCATCGGCACTCCATCGGAAATTCTCGGCGGCAGCGAATCGCCCTGCAGAGAAAGTCCGATGAATGCCGACAGCCCTGCGCCGAACAGCGACAACGCCAGGCCGGTTGCGAATTGATTCGTCAGCAAACCCACCGCAAGCAGCGCGAAGAGCAGCGCGAGCGCGATGCCGGCCGTCGCTCCCGCAACGAAACCGAGCCAGTACTGCCCCGTGTGCAGCGTGGTCGCGAAGCCGACGACTGCCGCCACCAGCATCATTCCTTCGGTGCCGAGATTGACGACGCCGCTGCGCTCATTGATCACAACGCCAAGCGCGGCCAGTAACAATGGCGTACCTGCATTCATCGTGAGCGCGATCAACGATGCAAGCTTCGTCCATCACGCCACCGTCGGACGAACTACCTGCACGCGATAGTTAACCAACGTGTCGCACGCCAGCAGGAAGAACAACAACAGTCCTTGATAGACACCGGTGAGTGCCGACGGCAAACCGAGACGCGATTGTGCAAGCTCGCCGCCGATGTAAAACAGTGCCATCGCCAGCGACGCCAATATCACTCCGACGGGATGCAAGCGTCCGACGAATGCAACGATGATTGCCGCGAAGCCGTAGCCGGGCGAAATTGTTCCTGTGAGCTGACCGATGGGTCCCGCGACTTCAAGGCCTCCTGCCAGTCCAGCGAGCGCGCCCGAAATCAACAACGCGATCCACAGAGAACGGTGGCTCGAAAAGCCGGCATAGCGCGCGGCACGTGGGGCAAGGCCGACTACTTTCAATTGAAATCCGAGCACGCTGCGCGCGAGCATCCACCAGATCGCAGCCGCAGTCAGCAGCGCAACGCAACACCAATATTTAACCGCGCGCCGTCGAACAGGAGCGGCACACGGGCCGCCACTGCAAATAGCTCGGTCTGCGGAAACCCATAGCCATCGGATCGCGCCAAGGTCCCTGTACGAGCCAGGAGATCAACTGCTGAGCGACGTACACCAACATCAAACTCACGAGAATCTCGTTGGCGTTGAAACGATCGCGCAACCATGCGGTGATCGAAGCCCAGAGTGCGCCTCCGACCATCGAGCCAACAGAACCCACGACGAACCAGATGCGCGGTGACTCGGGTGTCGCGAGCAATGCAACGCCGCCTCCAACAATTGCGCCAGCAATTAGCTGTCCCTCGGCACCGATGTTCCAAACGTTGGTACGAAAGCACAGGGCAAGCCCCAAGCCGCACAACACCAACGGTGTCGCTTTTAATGCAAGCTCCTGCAAGCCGCGCACACTCGTCAACGGCGCGACAATGAAAATGCTCAATCCGTCGATAGGGCTTCTTGCCTAATGCCGCGAACAGCGCGCAGCCTGCGAGCAACGTCAGGGCAATCGCGACGAGCGGCGAGAGCCATATCCATCGGCGCGACGGCGTCGCGCGCGGAACGAGCTTCCATGAACTCATCCGACGCGCTCCGCGCGGTTGTAGCGATTCGTGTCAAAGTTTCCAACTCCCTGCCATCAAGCGGCCGAGCTCGGCCTTGGTTATTTCGCGCGTCGCCCGCGGCGGCGATACGCGGCCACCGGCAATCACGATCAGTCGATCCGCGAGCTTCATATAGCTCGTCGATGTCTTCCGACACCATCAAAATGGCGCATCCTGCCGAGCGCAACGCAAGCATTTCATTTTCGAATCGATGCAGCAGATCCTGCGTCAATGCCCGATGTCGGCTGATCGAGCAACAGCACACGCGGCTCGGGCAGTACCTCTCGGCCGACGATGAATTTCTGCAGATTGCCGCCGGATAGCGTTTCGATCTTCTGATCAGTGGCCGCGTGCACGCGAAATCGCTGCAATATTTCTGCAGCGGCCGTGCGCGCGCGTGTGATGTTCAAGACCGAACTGGATTGCAGCGTCACATCGGTGAGCAACGCATTCTCGTCAAGCGTCATGCCGCTGACAGCCGCGTGACCCAATCGCTGCTCGGGGACATAACGCAAACCCAGCGCGCGCCGCTGCGCCGTTCCCAACCGACCCATCGGCTGACTAAGAACCAAATCGCATCCGGCTCAACGAGCAGCTCGCCGGCCAGTGCTGCCATCAAAGTCTGTTGACCATTGCCCGATATGCCCGCGATCCCGACGATCTCGCCGCTTCGCACGTCGAACGACACGTCCTTCAAGTCATCGCTTGATCCAGGCCCGGAATGTTGAGACGTCGAATTTCGAGCGCCATTTGCTCCAGCTGGCGATTCGCGCGTTGCAATGATCGGCGGTTCGCCTCCGAGCATCAGTTGCGCCAAGCTAGCGTCCGATTGCGTTCGTGGATCGACCTCGGCGACGACTTTGCCGGCACGCATCACCACGCAACGAGTCGCGAGACTGCGAACTTCGTGCAGCTTGTGGCTGATGAAAATGATGCTGACACCCCGTCGGACAATTGGCGCAACGTGTCAAATAATCGATCGACCGCCTGTGGCGTCAGCACGGACGTCGGCTCGTCGAGAATCAACAACCGCGGGTCGCTCAACAGCGCCCGCAGAATCTCGATCCGTTGCCGCTCTCCTACCGAGAGATCGTGCACATGCCGCGCCCAGTCGATCTCAAGGCCATAGCGAGCTGCGAGTTCGACAACGCGCGATTCCATCGCCGCGATCGCTGTTGGAGGCAGACCGAGCGCGATGTTCTGCAGCCCACTGAGTGAATCGAACAGCGCAAACTGCTGAAACACCATTGAGATGCCAAGCGAGCGCGCGCGACGCGGACTGTCGATTTCGACCATCGCCCCATCGACCGCGATTGTCCCGGCATCAGGCCGCGTCACGCCGCACACGACCTTCATCAATGTGCTCTTTCCCGCGCCGTTCTCGCCGAGCAGCGCAACGATTTCGCCGGGCATTACGTCGAGCGAAACTGAATCGTTGGCACTCGCCGTTGGGTAGCGCTTGGTGATATTGCGAAGCGCCAGACGGGGTGTCATCAACTTCTGCATGAAGTTAAGGGCTAATGGACACGATCACCCATCCTGGTTCTTGCCAACGCAGGCTTGCCGGCGCAATGTGGTCCATCCTAAACTCGGGGTCAGCGTTCACGATCCGGAGGGGCCATGAAGACAAGAGCGTCGATGCCGATTGCGATCGCAGCCGCCGTCGTCTGTTGTTTATCGGCCGCGGGTCAGCAGCCCATACCCGCGCCTGTTCTTAAGCCATTCGCCGACAACAGAGACTGGGTGCTGATGGAGAACCTCCGCTATCAGATCGGCCAGACATCCACCGTGATCGTCGTGCCTAAAGGCTTTGTCACGGACTTTGCAGTATTCCTCAGGCGTTCTGGTCCTTCGGTTTGTCCGCGCACGGCCGTTATAGCAAAGCGGCCATTGTTCACGACTACTTGTACTGGACCCAGCACTGCTCGCGCGAGCAGGCCGACAATCTTCTGATGATCGCAATGAAAGAGTCGAGTGCCGACTCCGGCCAGCGCATCGCAATCTATGAGGGAGTTCGCTTAGGCGGCGGTCAACCGTGGTTGAACAACACCGACGAACGGCAACGTGGCCTGATCCGAATCGTTCCCGAGACAGCACTGGACTTCGGACCGGAAGTCGTGTGGCGCGACTACCGATCTACCCTGCCGCTAGCGTCGTAACTGAACTCCTGTCGTCGCCGCGCCTGCTTACTGCCTGTTTGGCAATTCGACGGAAGTGCCCGGGTAGGAGCTGGGTTCCCAGAGTGTCGAAGTCCTTTACAAGCGAAGCGA
>CAVSMM010000009.1:0-155127 GCA_963729165.1 uncultured beta proteobacterium | reverse complement strand
GCTGGCGAGCTCGCAGCGGCCATTCGGCGTCCTCGCTCGACCCTCTGGTCAGTCTGGAGGGGCATCGCACTGACTGCCGATGAAGGCGGGGTTCTTGCGCAACTCGCGATAGCGATGCATGCCGCCAGTGCCAATCAGCGCAGAAAGATCTCGGCGGTGTTGGGATCTCAGGCCATCATCTGTCGCCGGGCGCTCTGTTCCGCTTGGATTTACTCGCTCAGCACGATGCCACTCCGGGCGATGATATCGCCGAGGCGCTGGCGCTCTTTCGCCATGAACGTCTCCAACTCGGCGGGGGTGTCGCCTGCCGGCACTGCTCCGGTGCCCAGCACCCGTTCCTTCACATTAGGCTGATTCATCACCTTTGCGATGTCTCCCGCGAGCTGCTTTACGACGTCGCCCGGTGTGCCGGCCGGGGCGACGATTCCCCACGTCTGCGTGATCTCGTACCCGGGGACCGCTTCCGCGATAGTCGGAAGCTCGGGCAGGCTCGGGTTGCGGGCCGCGCCGGTCGTCGCGAGTGCACGGACCCTGCCGCTATTCATGTGCGCGGCGGCGGCGATCGGTGAGGTGATGATGTATTGGACGGTCCCGGCGATGACATCCAGAAGCGCCGGGGCGGCTCCCTTGTACGCGACGTGGGTGACTTTGATGTCGGCGAGAAGGTTCAGCATCTCACCCGCCAGATGCGCCGGAGTACCCACGCCCGCGGAGCCGTAGTTGAGCGTGCCCGGCTTCTCCTTCGCGAGCTTCACGAGCTCCGCGACGTTTTTCGCGGGCAACGCACTGTTCACAACGAGCACGTTCGAGGCCGTCGCGATGCGCGAGATTGGAACGAAATCCTTGACGGGATCGTACGGCAGGTTCTTGCGCAGGTTCGGCAGGATGGCGTAGATAGCCGTGGTGGTCATGAGCAGCGTGTAACCATCAGGGCGCGCCTTTGCGGCGATCTCGGCGCCGAGCGCACCACCCGCACCGGGGCGATTGTCGACGACCACCTGCTGCCCGAGAACAGCGGAGAGATTCTGCGACAGAATGCGCGCGAGCTGGTCGGGCGCGCCGCCCGGCGCATCGGCGACGATCAATCGAATCGGGCGGGCGGGATAACTTTGGGCGCCTGCGTTGAACGTAACCGCGACGAGCGACCATGCCGCAATTAGAAAACAGCCGAGCCGCGTCACGTTCATGGCTGCTCCTGTTTGAATGGCGGAAAGTGTATAGCCGGACGGCGCATCGGCCGAGCACCGCGGGCGGTGCGATACTGGCCCTGCTCCGTACGGCCCGGTCCTCACATTTCGCCTTTTCGCCTCGATGACACCCTACAACGTGCTCGTGCTGATGTCCGACGAGCACAATCCGAAGTTCCTGGGAGCTGCCGGCCATCCATTCATCCACACGCCCAACCTCGATGCGCTGGCGGCACGCGGGACGCGTTTCACGTCGGCCTACACGACGTGCCCGATCTGTGTGCCGGCGCGCGCGGCCTTCGCGGTCGGGCGTTACGTCCACGAGATCGGCTATTGGGATAACGCTGACGCCTATGAAGGCGCCATGCCGAGCTGGCACCATGCGCTGCGCGAAGCGGGGCATCGGGTCGTCTCGATCGGCAAGCTCCATTTCCGCGGCCGGCCGGGCGACGATCACGGCTTTTCTGAGGAGATCGTGCCGATGAACATCATCGACGGCATCGGTGATGTCAAAGGCCTCATCAGGGACGACATTCCGAAGCGCAGCGGTGGCGACAAGATGGCCCATCGGGCTGGACCGGGAGAATCGCCTTACACCACCTACGATCGCGACATTGCGGCACGCGCCCAGATCTGGTTGCACGAGGAAGCGCCAAAGTGGCGCAAGCGGCCATGGGTGCTGTTCGTGTCGTTCGTACTGCCGCACTTTCCGCTCACGGCACCCCCGCACTGGTTCTATCGCTACTGGCAGCAGGCGCTGCCGATGCCCAAGCTATACGATCCCGCGGTGCGGCCGCATCATCCGTATCTCGATCTGTATGCCCACACCGTCGACTACGACACACACTTCACCTGCGAGGCAGACGTGAAGCGTGCGATTGCGGGCTACAGCGGACTCGTCTCGATGGTGGACGAGAACGTAGGGAACGTCCTGCGCGCACTGCGCGACGCGGGCCTTGAGGAGACCACGCGCGTCATCTACACGAGCGACCACGGCGACAATGTGGGTGCGCGCGGCCTGTGGGGCAAGTCGACGCTGTACGAGGAAAGCGCGGGCGTACCCCTCATCATGGCCGGCAGCGACGTGCCCGCCGGGCGCGTGATCGAGACGCCTGTCTCGCACATCGACTGCGCTCCCACGATCCTCGAGGCCGTCGGCGCGCCGCCACGAGTGGCGGAGCGAGACCTGCCTGGCGCGTCGTTGTTCGCCGTCGCGAACGGGGCGACCCCGCCCCGCCCCGTGATCTCCGAATACCATGCGACCGCCTCGATTGCCGGCGCTTACATGCTGCGGTTCGGGCGTTACAAGTACTGCCACTACGTCTCGTATCGACCGCAGCTGTTCGATCTCGCCGCAGATCCCGAAGAGCTCGTCGATGTAGCCGCAGATCCGCGCTATGCGAGCGTGCTCGCGGAGGGCGAGCGGCTCCTGCGCGCGACCCTCGATCCCGAGGCGACCGACGCGCGAGCGAAGAGGCGGCAGGCCGAACTGCTCGAGAGCTTCGGCGGTCGCGAGAAGGCGCTGGCACGAGGCGACCTTGGCTTCACGCCTGCGCCGGGCACCGCGGCGGAAATGAATTGACGTAGCCGTCGGCAACGCACGGCCTTCTCAACTGTGCGAGCGCGTCCATGTGCGCACTCATAACTTCCGCTGCGGGCGATCGCTGGTTTTCTCTCGTCGGCTTAGTCTTAGTCCGCATGAAGGATCGAGCCGGGATCGAGCAAGGCGCGTCTTTCCGGTTCCACCCGGACCGGTCAAGGTGATCAGGCGCACTTCAGGTCGGCGCGCCAACGTTCCGATGGCTTCGAGCTCGGTGTCACGTCCGATAAGAGACGTGGCCGGCATCGGCAGATTCGTCGGGCGATCACGCGGCGTTTTCAGTGGGGGAAACTCATGCGGCAGACGCGGATCGAGAACTGTGCATCTAGGGCCGCCTGCACAGCATCCAGCGCGCGCCTTGCGCGTGGGAATAATTCGGAAAGCGTACGTAGCTCGGAATGAGCACTCGAGCATTCTGGAGATCCATCGAGCGCGTCGGAGCACACTATCTCCCATGGCGAAGATTGAACTGCCCGACCTGGAATCACAGACCGACGTTGAGATCGTCAAGGAAAACCTGCACACCGCACAAGCGATCTACTTTGCGTACCAGCTGGAGGAGATGCGCCTCTTTCAGGTGGTCGAGAGAATCGTCGAACTGTTTCAGCAAGGACAGCTGCCGCTCCGCCGCGGTCGTGCGGGAGAGATGCTGGAGCAGTACTGGCGCTCGCAGCGGCCGCAGTCGGAGAGCGCACGGCGCAATGCGTACTGGCGAATGTTCGGCGTCACGCCCGGCGGAGATGCGAGAGCAGTCGAGCCGAACTCCGAATTTGTGTCGCTGTGGATGCGTTTCATCTCCGCGGTGTCGGCGTATGCGCGTGAGCACCGTGCAGCGGCACTGGTCACACCGCGCACCGATGCCAATGCTCAGGTGCGAAAAGCAGCGCGCGATCTTGCGGCGAATCTATCGGCTACACGGGTGGGGTGGCGCGCAGTTCGTGGCCGAGCAGTTATCAGCCGACATCGAGCTGGCGCTCGACATCCTGGGTGATTCCGAAGTGCAGCAGACGTTCGGTGCACGCGATGCATGGCAAGTGGTCGACAACGTGAACACAACGCACCTCGGCGGCGCACGCAACGTGGCGCGCATTCGAACCAAGGCGCAGGCCGGACGGTGCATCTTCGGCTGGCTCGCAAAGCTAGACCAACCTTCAACGCAGGACGATGCCGAACTCGTCGACGCGGTGGAGCGCTGGATTACAGCGAGCGCCACATCGGATGAAGCTGTAGAGGAATACGCACAGCCGCGCGAATCGCCGCACATGTCTGCGCCGGCTGGCTGTTTGCCGGCGATTGCGCAGGATTTGCTGGACGCGGTCGGACTGTCGCCGCGCGACACCTCACGCGTCACAGGGCCTGATCGTCTGTTTTCACGGCGTACCGCGCGCCGGCAAGACGCTGGCCGCGTACGTTCTCGCGCAGGCACTGTCGCTCGAAGTGCTGCGAATCGATCTTGCGGCGGTTTCCGGCAAATACATCGGCGAGACGTCGAAGAACATCGATGCCGTGTTCGACGCTGCCGAGCGCGCCGGCCAAGCGCTTTTTATCGACGAAGCTGATGCGCTATTCGGTAAGCGCGCGGAAATCAACGATGCGCACGACCGCTACGCCAATATCGACGTCGCTTATCTGTTGCAGCGGATCGAGCGGTTCAACGGACTCGTGATCCTGGCGACCAACTTGCGCGATGACATCGATGCGCCATTCTCGAGCGCCGCGAAACACCGCTGGCGACCAGTGCGCTTTCCGCGGTCCTGCACAGAGCGCGAACGATGACGAAGCCTTGCAAGCAGCAGAAGACCGACTGACCGATGGAAGCGGCCGTTGGTGCGCGTTCGGGAACGCTGGCGCTGGCCGGCATGGCGATGGTTTACAGACGCAATGGCGACGTGAAGGCGCGAGCTGTCGGCTCGGCAGGCCTATGCGCGCGCCTGGCTCGGCGGCGCAGCGCCCGACATCGCGCGTTTGTAGGCGAACCGCTCTTCCGACCCACTTTCCACGAAGGCACCGGCCCGAACCGCTGCGCCAGAAATCGATCAGCGTGCGCACGCGCGACGAGAGCGTTCGGTTGGGCAGATACCGCCTGCATCCAGTTGCAGTTCTACTTCGTATGTCGGAGGTCCGCGATTAGCCAGATCCAGACACCATCGCGGGGCGGGTTTCGGACTCCTTTGGCGGCGACTGAACTGGAACGCTCGTGGAACGGTCCCGCTGGGCATAGTTCGCTCCGTTAGAGACATAGATGAGCGACGGAGTGCGATGAGAGGAACCGATCAACAATTCACTTTGCGGCCAATCAAGCCCGATGACGCTGGCGCGTTGCAGGGCTTCGTGCGCGTCCTGTCGCCGATGTCGCGTCGGCTGCGCTTTCATGCGGCGCTCAACGAGCTGACCGAAGCGATGCTGAAAGCACTGACTTGTGTCGATCAACGCCGGCACGTCGCCTTCGTGCTCACGGTCAGCGAGCACGGGACAGAGCGGATCGTCGGCGAGGCCCGCTATGCCGTGTCGAGCGACCAAGAGACAGCTGAATTCGGCATCGCGGTGGCCGACGCGTTCCAGGGCCGGGGGCTGGCGGAGCGGTTAGTGGCAGCGCTGATCGACGCTGCGCGCGCCAGCGGTCTCCGCTGGCTAGTCGGTGAGGTGCTGGCCGGCAATTCGCGCATGCTTGCCTTCATACGCCGCTGCGGATTTGCTGAGACCAAGCGCGGCGTCGCGCCGGGACTGGTTCGCGTCGAGCGCAGCGTTGACCGATCGCTGCCTGTCCCGGCTTCGGCGCGATACAGATGGTTCCGAGAAGCCAGAGCTCCGTTTGGAACGCAGATGAGCGGCGGAGTGCCATGAGAGGAATCGATCAACGAACCAATGGAATGTCGGGCGCCACGCCTGCCGCGATAGCGGCGTACGAGCGTGCCGCCTTCGCTTTCCAGAATTGGAGGCGCGGCGCGGACGACCATGTCGCGACCGCGTTAAGGGAGGCGCCTGATTTTGTAATGGCGCACGCACTGCAGGCTTATATGCTTGTCTGCAGTCGTGATCCGGACCAGGTGCGCTTAGCGCGACCGGTGGTCGAGCGCCTGAGCAACCTCCCTGCAAGCGACCGTGAGCGTTTGCACTTTTCGGCCCTCGCTGCCGTCGTCGGTGACGATTACGAGTCCGCGAAAGGGCACCTCGGAAGAATTCTGGATCTCGATCCACGAGACTCACTCGCCTTGCACGTTGCTCATTCATTCGACCACCTGACCGGGGATATTGAATGCTTGGGCGAGCGCGTTGCTGCGGTGCTGCCGGCCTGGTCGAGCGAACGTGCCGGCTATTCCGCCGTGCTGGCGATGCATGCCTTCGGGCTCGAGGAGACGGGAGAATTTCAACGCGCGGAGCGGACCGCGCTTGCGGCGCTCGCCCTCGATGGTGCCAACGCGCGCGCGCACCACGTGATGGCGCACATCTTCGAAATGACCGATCGGCCCGAGGCTGGAGTGCGCTGGCTGAGCGAGCACCGGGACCAATGGCAGACGGATACCGTGGTCGCCACACACTGCTGGTGGCATCTGGCTCTGTTCCACCTTTCGCTGGGGGATTGTGACCGTGCACTCGCCTTGTACGACCGCCGAGTGCGCGCCGCCCGCTCTGCTGAAATTGCAGATCTGATCGACGCCTCGGCGCTCCTTTGGCGCATTCAATTGCTCGGCGGAAAACCCGGACACCGCTGGAGTGAACTAGCCGACGCGTGGGCTGCGCACATTGACGACGGCTTCTGCAGCTTCAACGATGTTCACGCGATGCTTGCATTCGTCGGTGGCGGTCAATGGACGCATGCGCGGCGTCTCGAAAATGCACTGGCGGGCATGCAGTGGTCGTCGACACGGCACGGGCAAACGACACGAGAAATCGGCCTCCCGGCGTGCCGCGCATTGCTCGCATTCGGCGAAGGCGACAATGAGCTTGCCATCGAACTGCTTGAACAGCTTCCTTCCCGCGCTTATCGGCTGGGCGGAAGCCACGCGCAGCGCGACATCCTTTACCTAACACTGCAAGCCGCTTCCCGCGTTGCTTCATCTAGTCGGCGACAACCGCCGCCTCGAATCGAGGCGCAGAGCCTGCGTATTCACTGATGGCGGATTCGACCGTCGTCTGATTGAGGACGACATCGTTATCTATTTCTTCGGCGCAGCAGCCGGAGCAGGTGCCGACGGCGGCGATGCGGTTGGTGGCGGCGTCGATGAGTTCCAGATGTCGCGCACGATCAGCCACTTGCCGCCTTTCTTGCGCAGCACGGCATTGCTTGTGAAAGTCGCGCTTGAGGTGTCCTCGATTTCAGGCACTCAGTGCTATCCATTTCGTGCACCGTGAGTCGGTATCGTCGCGGCGCGCACACTTGAGGCCGCTCGCCAGGAGCTGACACCATGCCGACGATCCCGACCACCCTGCAAACTCTGAACTGCGCGGTGCTTTCTGACACGCTCGACAGCCTTGGGTTGATGCAGCAGGCGATGAAGCCCTTCATGCGCCCGCTCGACGACGCGCTGCAGCTGATAGGCCGCGCGCGTACCGGCGTGTACATGCCGGTGTACGCACCGCCGGCGAAAGGCGAGAACCCTTACGAAGTGGAGATCGCGCTGGTCGACGACCTCGCGCCCGGCGACGTCGTCGTGCTGGCGTGCGACGGCCCCACCGAGCGCATCGCGCCGTGGGGAGAGTTGCTCTCCACCGCCAGCATGGCGCGTGGCGCGACCGGTTGCGTGACGGACGGGCTCGTGCGCGACGTGAAGCAAATCCGCGCTATGCGATTTCCAGTGTTCTGCGGCGGCATCGGGCCACTCGACACCAAGGGCCGAGCGCGAATGGTCGAGCGTGACGTGCCGGTGATGTGTGCCGGTGTGAGCGTGCGTCGGGGCGACCTCGTCTTCGGCGATGTCGACGGCGTGGTCGTCATTCCGCGCGACGTTGAAGCGGAAGTCGTGCGCCGTGCGCTGGAGAAGGTTTCGGGCGAGAACCAGTCGCGTGAAGCGCTGCAGAAAGGAGAAAAGCTGGCCGACGTGTTCCGGCGGCTCGGAATTTTGTAGCCGGTTCGTTGCGAACTCAGTTTTTGTTAGGCGTCACAGGCCAGCGTTGCGCATGCTCGGCGAGATGGGAATCATCGACCCACCGTCATCGGCCTTTGGTGTAGCCCGCCTCTATCTACATAAAGACTTGGACGCGCTGACTCAGGAGCAGCGGCTTGTCTTCGATCAACAGGTGGCGCCCATACCGCTGCACAAGTGCGGGCGCTGCGACGATTACGTTCAAGTCAGCTCGCTGCCGGACGCGTACGAACACGGTTCAATGCTTTGTAGCCGCCACCTTCCCCAGCGCAAGGGCGACTGATCCGGCTCAAAGCCGACTATCTGCTGGCGTGTGCATCAAGAAACTTTAATGCCATGGGGGCGCGCTAGGCTCAGGCGGGCAGCGCTTCCTCGAGCAACCGGCCGACGACGATCATCTGCGGGATCACCGCGCCGCCAAACTGTCGACACGCGAGCTCGATGCCCGGATGCGGCGCGGGTGGTGCCGTGAGGCACGCCGCGAGCTTGTCCGCCTCGACTGACATCGTGTTGCGAATCGCGTGCACCGCTCGGTCGATGGAGCCGTCATCGAAGCGCTGACGCAGTAGCGTTACGACGAGAGCCAGAAAGGCCGGCCGATGACCGAAGTGACGGTAGAGACTCTGGACTACACGCGGCTCTCCCGGCTCCATCGGAGCAGCAACCAGGTCGAGGAGATCCGACAGCTCGCGCGGCATCGTCCGCATATCGGTCATGGCCACCAACGACTGAGGCGTTGGCGGCGGGATCCAGTCACGCGGCTCGAGTGTCGCCGAAGTCGCAGCGCCGCTGAGTAAACGCAGCAAGCACAGCACCGAGAGCATGTTCTCGGGGTTCGCTCGGTTGTACGCGTCGAGTACATCGTGAATCTCGTGCTCGCCGGCATCGTCCACGCCGAGGGCGCGCAACACGGGCCTTGGCATCGCGGCGATCGGTGCAAGTGGCGCTTCGCGCGCGATGCGCCAGGCCGCTTCCTGAAGACGACCGGTGCGCCATGCCGGCTCGATCGCGGCCCACGCCCATTCGAGTCCGCCGGGCAGCGTGGCGAGATGGCGGAAGATCAACGCGACCATCGGCACGCCGCCGAGTCGTTTCATCTCTACGTAGATCTCCGCCTTCTCGCCGGTGGCGTTGCACTCGGCGAGCTCGGGAAGAAGGGGCATCGCTACATCACGCCTTGCATCTCACAGCGCCGCTTCGGGCTGCGCCTTTTTTAGAAGTGCCGCATTGTCAGCGCCGGGCGCAGAGCAGGTGCGCTGAGTCAAGCGCTCACCGTTGATCTTGATGGGGTTAGACAGCACGCGCAGATCGGCTCGAGCGGGATGCGGTACCCCGCTGACCATACCGGTCTGTTTCACAAACGGGTTCTCCAGCGCCTGTTCCAAGTCAAATACCGGAGCGACTGGAAGGACGCCGGCAAGAACGCGGAGCCAATGCCGGGTCGGGTGCTTTCGAAACTCCCCATCAAGCGTTTCAGTGAGCACCTCGCGGTTCGTCATGCGCGCGGCTTGAGTGGCAAAGCGCGGATCGGCATTGATATCCGGACGTTTCAGCACGCCGAGAAGTGCGTTCCAGAATTTATCTGTAAGACACATCACGAATATCCAGCCGTCGGCGGAGGGAAAGGTCTGCACAGGTGCTACCGAGAAGTGGGCGCTGCGTGTCTGGCGTTCTGGCACGTGGCCCTCGTTCAGGTACCAAATAGCCGCGTATCCGAGCTGATGGAGTGCTACATCAAAAAGACATGTGTCGACGTCACATCCCTGTCCGGTGGCGCGCGCCTGCACCAGCGCCGCGAGCAATCCGACCATCGCGGTCAGACCGGTCGAGTGATCGATCATCGAGGGAGCGCCGATACGAGTGGGCGGACCTTCAGGCTCGCCGGTGAGGTGCATCAGCCCGGCTTCAGCCTGCATCAGATAGTCATAGCCCGGCCACGAGGCGCGCTCATTGTCGCGGCCGTAGGCCGAAAGATGCACGCAGACGATTGACGGTTTTAGCTGCGAGAGCGTTTGGTAATCGAGACCCATCTTCGCAGGTAGGTCGCCGCGGAGATTGTTCAGCACGACCTCTGATTCGACGATCAATTGCTCGAGCGCTGCGCGGCCCTGGTCGCTGCGCAAGTCCAGCGCCACACTCTTCTTGTTCATGTTCCAGGTCTGGAAATATTCGCTGTCGGTGTCGCCGAGCAGGTAAGGCCCGGTCTTGCGCGCCGGATCGCCGCCAGTGGCAACGTTCTCCACCTTGATCACTTCCGCGCCGAGGTCGGCAAGGAACATAGAGCCATACGGGGCCGCGCCAAACTGCTCGACGGAAACGATTCGCACGCCGGCAAGAGGCTTCATCGTGAAATTTCCTTTGGGTCTGCGTGTTCGATACGGAACTTGGTGTTGTGACTAAAGCGATCGCTCGGATACAGACCAACGCTCACCATGACAATACGATCCTGCGCGTCTGTGTAGCGGCGTGTGATCTCGAGTGCGGGCATGCGCGGGCGCGCCTTCAGCATGCGCGCCTGGGAAGGCGTTAGCGTTGCCGCCACGATCTGCTGACTGACCTCGCAGATGCGCACGCCATGCAGGCGCTCGATAAGTGAGAAGACAGGTGCGTGCGCGCTATTGATCATGCCGAGTACATCAGCGTGCTCTGGGCGCACGTAGATAAACATCGAAGCCACGGGCACTGATTCATTGGGCAGAAAACGCAGCACCGACGCCTCGTGCCATTGCCCGCCGGGCTTCATGCCGAAGCGTGCGGCCATCGCATCGTCGGCGATCAGTTGGCGAGTCTTCAGCACACGCATGCGCGTGGCTTCCACGAACTGGATCAGCTCGCGCAGCGTGCCTACGCCCTGCATGAAGCGCGTGCGTGGCGCGCGCGCGCGGACGACCGTCCCCACTCCCGCCCGCGCCACGACCAACCCCTGGCCCTTCAGATCGCGCAGCGCCTCGCGCACGGTGTGCCGGCTGACGTCATAGCGCTGCTGCAGCTCCGCTTCGGTCGGCATCTTGTGGCCCACCTTGTAATGCCCCGACTGGATTTGTTCTGTCAGATGCCGCGCCAGCATCGAATAGCGCGATCCAGACCGCGGTCCGATCTGCATCGCAAGACCTTGGCCGTTGACAGGTTTGGTTGACATTGGTAGATTGTACGTACAAACGGACAAATCGGTCAACGCGGCAATCCTGCCACCTCGCAGCGTTCACGAGCGCGCTGATCGACTGACTGCTCACAGATTTCCACAGGAGACATTGATGATTCGCACCGCGCTCGCGCGCCTCGCAGCTCTCACGGGCATTGCGTTAACTCTATTTGCCCAACCGACCATGGCGCAGTTCCCCGACAAGCCGGTGCGAATCGTCGTGGCGTTCGCACCTGGCACCGGAAGCGATGTGCTGGCGCGTCTCGTCGCCAATGGCATGACGCCGCTGCTTGGCCAGTCGGTGATTGTCGATAACCGACCCGGCGGCGGTGGCATCGTCGGCACCGAATCAGTAGCGCGCTCTCCGGCGGACGGCTACACGATGACACTTGGAACGACGAGCACGCTGGTGACCAATCCGGCGCTCAATCCGCTCGTCAAGTACAGCGTAGAGAAAGACTTCGCACCAGTCGCCGGACTCGGCAAAGCCTGGTACGTGCTTGTTACCGCGAATACACCTGAGGCACCCAAGACCTTTCAGGAGTTGGTCGCGCGTCTTAAAGCGCAGCCGGCGGCGTTCGCCTCGGCGGGCCAGGGCACCATTACGCACCTCGCGTCTGAGATGTTCCTGCACCGGATGGACATCAAGACCGCGACGCATATTCCCTACAAGGGCAGTGGACAGGCGCTGACCGACGTATCCAGTGGGCAAGTCCTCTTCGCGTCCGACACGTTGGCGGCCGCACTGCCGCTGATTCGCGCCGGCAAGCTGCGGCCGCTGGCAGTGACCGCACCAGACCGCGTGGCCACCCTGCCTGAAGTGCCGACGACGAAGGAGCTGGGATATCCCGACCTTCGCGCGCACGCGTGGCTGGTGCTGATGGCGCCGACAGGAACGCCGCAACCCGTGGTCGCAAAGCTGAGCGATGCCGCCATCAAGGCGATGAACGCGCCCGACATGCGCGAAAAGCTGAAGGCGCAGGAGCTCGAACCGCTGATACTGGATCCGAAGCAGCTCACCGAGTTCATTCGCGGCGAGATGCCGTACTGGAGCGACTTCATCAAGCGCTCGGGCATCAAGGCCGAATAGCCGCGATGAACGAACTGCGCATCGTTGCTGTGAACGGTTGCCTCGGCTACGGCTTTGACGCAACGAGCCTGGCTGCAGGCGTGGAAGCTATGCCGCAGCTGATGGGTGCCGATGCGGGCTCGACTGATCCGGGTCCGTACTACCTTGGCTCGGGCAATCGCTAGTCCGCCCCGCGCAGATCCGGCGCGACCTCGGTCTCGCGCTCACTAAAGCGCGCGCGGCAAAGGTACCGCTGGTGGTGGGCTCCGCCGGCATGGGTGGCGGCGAACCCAATCTGCAGCTCTTCAAGTCAGTGTTACTCGAGATAGCACGCGACGAGGGGCTGCACTTCAAGCTCGCAACGATTCATTCCGAAGTCGACAAGGTGCGCGTGCGCGACGCATTGCGCGCCGGACGGATCACGCCGATGGCGGATGTTCCCGAACTCACTGAAGATGCAGTGATGGACAGCGTGCGCATCGTCGGCCAGATGGGCACGGAGCCGTTCGCCAAGGCGCTGGAGGCCGATGCCGACGTCGTGCTTACAGGTCGCTCGTGCGATACCGCGATCTTCGCCGCGTTGCCGATCGCGCGGGGTTTCGACCCGGGGCTTGCTCTGCACATGGCGAAGATCATGGAATGCGGCGCGCAGTGCGCGATCCCGCTTGCGCCCAACGACAGCCTGCTCGGCACCATCCGCAAAGACCATTTTCTCGTTCGGCCTCTTGCGAAGCATCGCATCTGCACGCCGGATTCTGTAGCAGCGCACACGATGTACGAGCAGGGCAATCCGCACATCCTCTACGAGCCGGAAGGCGACGTGGACATGACCGCGGCCGACTTTGAGCAGATCGATGAGCAGACTGTGCGTGTGAGTGGCTCTCGATTCATCCCGACGCCGCGACTGCGCATCAAGCTGGAAGGCGCGCGTCTGTCGGGCTTTCGCTCGTTCACGATCGCGGGTATTCGCGATCGCGCGGTGATCGCGAACCTTTCTGTAATCGAAGAAACCGTGCGCGCCGCAGTGAAGCGCAACCTCGGTGGCGTGCCCGACGCCGACTACCAACTCAACTTTCGCTACTACGGCCGCGATGCCGTATTGGGTCCGCTCGAGCCGGAGCGCCACAAGGTGCCGCATGAAGTGGGCGCGATGGTCGAATCGATCGGGCGTACGCAGGAGATCGCGGACCACGTCCTGTCGCTCGCGCGCTCCTCGTTGCTGCATTGCCCGTTCCCTGGCCGCAAGACAACCGCGGGCAACCTCGCCTTCCCGGCGTCGCCTTCGGACACTTCAGCGGGTGCTGTGTACGAGTTCAGCGTCTATCACCTGATGGACGTGGACGATCAGTGCGAGCTGTTCCCGATCGAGCTCGAGACTATTTAGGGACACGACGATGGCAACGCTAGGCGAGTTGGCCGACGTAATGCGCAGCAAGAACGCCGGCCCGTTTCAGTTCACGATTGATCTGATGTTCAACGACCGTGCCGCATACGAGCGCGTGATCAGCTCGGGCCGGATTGATGCAAGCGTCATTGCGCCGCTGTACGGCGTCGAAGAGGCGCTGGTGCGCGTGATGCCGTTCGACCGCGTGCGCGCGATTAAAGTCACGATCCCGCGCCGCACCGGTGCGCACGGTAGCGGTTCGGCGTTTGACCGCGACGTATACGGGGCACAGCAACATGGCCCACTTGTTGACCTGGCGATTCCCTGAGCCGTGAAGCGCGAGAGCCTCAGTGTTGACGAAGCGCTGCTCACGCGGCGCTCGGTGCGCGCGTTCCTGCCCACTCCGATTCCGCGCGCTACGGTCGAGGAGTTGCTGACGCTGGTAAGCCGCAGTCCCAGCGGCAGCAATATCCAGCCATGGAAGGTGCGCGTGGTCGCGGGCGAAACACGCGCGCGTCTGTCACGCGCCATTCTCGACGCGCTCGATCGCGACGGACAGGACAAGCACCAGCGCGAATGGAACTATTACCCGGTGAACTGGCGCGAGCCCTACCTCGCACGCCGCCGCAAGATCGGCTGGGATCTCTACGGGCTGCTTGGCATCAGCAAGGGCGACTTCGAAGCGACCGAGCGCCAACGGCGCCGCAACTACGAGTTCTTTGGCGCGCCCATCGGCTTGATCTTCACGCTCGACGAGGACCTCGAGATCGGCAGCTGGCTCGATCTCGGCATCTTCATCGGCGGCCTCGCCATCGCGGCTCGAGGGCGTGGGCTCGATACGTGTCCGCAGGCGGCGTTCGCCGACTTTCATGCGGTGATTCGCAGCGAGTTGAACATTCCGCCGAACGAGATCGTCATTTGCGGAATGGCGCTTGGATACGCCGATCCCGACGCCGTCGAGAATCGCCTTGCCACCGAGCGCGCGCCGGCGGTCGAATTCACAACCTTCGAGGGGTTCTAAGGACTCTGCGTCCGCTCCTCACATACTGGAACGTTCATGTACATCCCCGACAAGATGCTTCTCGTCGACGTTGCTCCCCGCGACGGATTGCAGAGCCTGCCTAAGTGGATTCCCACCGACGATAAGGTGTGGCTGTGTGACCGCCTGACCGACCTCGGCGTGCCCGTGGTCGAGGTCGCAAGCTTCGCGCACCCGAAGGTGGTGCCGAACATGCGCGACGCCGAGGAAGTCTTCGCGCGTATCAAGCGCAAACCCGGCGTTGTCTACCGCGGCCAAGCGCCGAACGTGCGCGGCGCGCTGCGCGCGATCGAGGCGAATGTCGGCGAGATGCTCGGCCTGATCACGGTGAGCGAGACCTATACGCGCCACAACCAGAACATGAGCAACGAGCGGGCGATTGAGCAAAACATTCAGGCGTTCGGCCTCGCTGAAAGGAACAACATTCCTTTTGTGATGGCGCTGGGCATGGCGTTCTGGTGTCCTTATGAAGGGCTTATTCCTGAGCAAGTCGTGATCGACATGGTCGGCAAGTTCCGCAACGCCGGAATCAAGCGCCAGTACCTCGCCGGCTCGATCGGCATGGAGGACCCGACGCACGTCAACCGTCTGTTCCGCAAGCTCTACGACAAGTACCCGGACATTGAGCTGGGCTTTCACATCCACAACCTGTCCGGAATGGCGACTGCCAACATCGTCGCGGCGATGGACGCCGGCGTGCACTGGCTCGAGGGCGCGATCTGCGGCATCGGCGGCGGCATGGCGATTCCGACGACCGTCGGCTCGGTGGGCAATTTCCCGCTTGAGGACTTGGTGTCAATGCTGGAAGAGATGGGCGTCGATACCGGCATCGATCCGAAGGAAGCGATTCGCGCATCACATGAGATCAGCAAGCGCTTGGGCATCGAGATACAGAGCCACCGCGCGACCGGATGCACGCGCGAGGACGTCATGCGCGCAGGTGCAGAAAATCCCAACAATCCGCAGGTCATGGCCTGCTGAACACATCACAACCAGGAGATAAAAATGATTCGACGTATCGCAGGCGCAGCGCTCGCGGCCGCACTTTTCACGCTCGGCACGCTCGCCCACGCGCAATATCCGAACAAGCCGGTGAAGCTAGTCGTCCCGTATCCGGCAGGACAAGCAACCGACATCGCCGCGCGCATCATCGCTGAAGGCCTTGGGCGCGAGTGGGGACAGCAAGTCGTCGTAGAAAACATCGGCGGCGGAGCAGCGATTCCAGGTATGTTGAATGCGCGCGGCGCCGCGCCCGACGGCTACACATTGCTGATGGGCACAAGCGCGGCGATGGTAGTGAACCCCGCGATCATCGAGAAGCTGCCTTATGACCCGTTCAACGACTTCGTGCTGATCGGGCCGGTGTTCCGCAATCCGCTGGTCATCGTGGCGAACGACAAGGCACCGTACAAATCGCTGAAAGAAATCGTCGATGCCGCGAAGAAGGAACCGGGCAAGCTCAACTGGGGCTACCCCGGCGCAGGCACCACGCAGCATCTGACCGGCGAGCTATTCAAACAGGTAGCGGGCGTCGACATCCAGGGCGTTATGTACAAGGGCAGTGCCCAAGTTGTGCAAGACCTGCTGGGCGACCAGATTCAACTTGCGGTAGATGGCGTGCCGGCACATCTGCCGCATATCAAGTCCGGCAAAGTGCGGGCAATCGCTTCTACTGGCTCCTCGCGAGCGCCGCAGTTGCCCGACGTGCCGACCGTTGCCGAGCTCGGCTACCCTGGATTCTCTGGCGAGGGCTGGGGCGGCGTCGTGGTCACTAAAGGCACCCCGAACGAGATCGTGATGAAGGTCTCGAACGATCTGCGCAAGGTGCTCGACAATCCAGCCACACAGCAGCGCCTGGTAGCAGCCGGCCTTGTGGTTGACAATCAGCCACGCGACGAATGGATCGCTTTCACGCGTAAGACCCTGGTCACGTGGGGTGAGGTCGCGCGCCGTAACAACATTAAAGTGCAGTAACAGCGGCGGCCGTCGCACGATCCGGCGGCGGCTGTCGATCCGACATCACGGCGAAGGCGCGATGGCGCCTTCGTCCACTAAAACTTGATGCGCTACCTTGAATGCATCAAGACCGGCCGGAATTCCGCAATAGACGGTGGCGTGCAGCAGAATTTCCTTGATCTCGTTAACTGTGACGCCATTCGCCAGCGCGCCTTTGACGTGCAATTTGATCTCATTGGGGCGGTTAAGAGCCGTCAGCATCGCAAGGTTCAACATGCTGCGAGTTTTACGAGGCAGTCCCTTTCTGCACCAGGCATATCCCCAGCACCACGTCGTGGTCATGTGCTGAAACGCCGACATGAATTCGTCCGCACCTTGAATGGACTTGTCGACGTACTCCGCTCCTAGCACCTCCCGACGCAACTGCAGACCTTCTTGGTACAACTGTTCGACCGACTCAGGCGTCTCGTGCATCGTAGTTCCTTTGAGGTTTTAGCTACCCTTGTCCGGGTTGCAATGTCTAACGTTATTGTCGCGCAGCACCGTTCTCGCGCACATCCAATGCAAGCGCAATCGCGTGCTCGAATCCTCGCGACGAACTTGCGCGATGACATCGACGCGCCGTTCTCGAGCGCCGCGAAGCACCGCTGGCTAGCGGTGCGCTTTCCACGACCTAAAACACGTTAGGCAACACGAGTGCCGCAGTTCGTTGTCCTGCTCCGTGGCGTGAACGTTGGCAAAGGCAATCGCGTGCCGATGGCCGCGTTTCGCATGCTGCTCGAGAGTCAAGGATTCTCCGAAGTCAGAACGCTGCTCAATAGCGGCAACGGTGTGTTCCGTTGCGCCGCACGCTCGGCGGCCAACCATGCCAAAGCCATTGGCGCTCGCCTGCAGGACAGACTGGGTGTCAGCGTCTTAGTGGTGGTCAAGTCGTCTGCCGAGTTCCTGACCGCGGTCGCCGAGAACCCGTTCTTGCTTCCAGAGAAGGATCATTCGCGCCTGCTGGTCGCGTTCGCGCAGAACGAGGCCGCCATACAAGCCCTATCGGTATTGCTGCCCATGCTTCAGCCGCCGGAGCGGCTCCACATCGGAAGCCATGCCGCCTACCTTCACTGCGCGGGCGGCATCTTGGAAAGCAAGGCTGGGAGTGCGCTGCTCGGTAAGCTAGGCCGTGAAGCCACCACGAGAAACTGGGCCACGGTGCTCAAGCTCAAGGGCCAGTTGGGGTAAGCAGTGTCGCCTAACCCGGTCAAGACGGACAAGACCGCACCACGATGCGATCGGCTTGCTATTTGCCGTCGCTTGGGCGATGGTTGAGCACGATGCGAGCAAAACAAGCACTGCAACTCTGCGTAATGCTGTTGGTCGCCTGCCCGCTCACAGCAGCCGTCGCACAGCCGCAGCGGTGCGACACGCTGCCGGCTTACCAACGCGAATTCGCGCGCGCCATTGGCGCGTGCCGTGATCTCGCCCCTATCATCGATATTGCGCCGCCGGTAGAAACGACGCCACCGCCCGCCCCGCCGGTGCCGAACGACAGCACCGAAGCCATGCAGACAACGGCGAGCCCGGTCAGCCCCCAAGCAAAGAAGCTCACGCCCCAGCGCACTGAAGCGCGCAAGTCGACTTCAAAGCCGGCCGCCGCTTCGGCCAAGAGCGCGGCGCCATCAAAAACCGCTGCGAGCCGGAAGAGCGAAGGCGAGGGGCGCAACGAGCCGCTAGATGTAAGCGGGTGGAAGACCTATCAGGACGACCGATACGCCTTCAGATATCCAGCGGACTTGGTGACGGCCTCGCAGCGCAACGGCGGCGTCGAGCTGCATTCTGTCGACCGAGAGTTCCGCGTGCGTGCGTCCGCCCGAATCAACACGAAGAAGGACACGGTCCAATCGGCTTGGCAACAGCGCCTCAAGGAGCACGGCCGGAGCGTCACTTACAAAAGGAAAGGCGACGGATGGTTCGTGGTGAGCGGCGTGGAAGGCGGAAAGACCTATTACCGCAAACAGTTCGTCAGCCCCGAGCGCATGGCAGAACTCGTCATAACGTATCCCAAATCGCGGGCGTTGATCTACGACCCCTGGGTGACCGAGATCGAAAAGAGCTTCGTCGCGTACCGCGCGTCCGATAGCGCTCAGGCTTCCAGCAGCACTCCGAGCGTTGTTACGGTGTCCGATGGCTCGCTTGCGAGTGCTACGGCGGCGGTGCCTGCGCCGTCCGCGGCTTCTGTAGCCCCCGCTTCGCCGCTCGAGTTGTCAACGGCGCCCGTGCAAAACGATCGCGGGGCAGGCGCATCTATCAGCGGGATCGCGAGCAACGTCATGGCCGCGCTGGTCGCCGGTGTATTGCTCGGACTGCTGCTCGGCGCCGTGCTTATGCGTCGAGCGCTTTTAGCGCGCAGTCACGCCATCGATACAGCGCCCGTAGAACACGTGGATATTGCTCCGGCCGAAACCAACGGCGGCCAGGCGGCTGCCGAGGTCCACAGAGTCGCGGCGATCAAGCCGCCTCCCGAACTCAAATTTACCGCTTGGCTCGATCCGGGCGAAACAACAATCAAATTCACCGACCTGCCGGACCACGTAGAAGTAGCGATCGAATATTCAACGGATGAGTACGCAGAGCAACATCAAGCTGCGTTCACCGCTCGAAATTTCGGACGATGACGTGCTCAGAAGCTGGGCTCTGGCCGGTGCAACCACACGAAATACTTGACAAAACGCGATGCGCTAATAGAAGTTAAAGGCCTGATGCTGGCGAAGGCGACTGCAGGCAGATCAAGGCAGCAAGGGTTAGGCGCTCTTTAGCGACTTGCTTTGCATACTGCTTGCCGGCGAGCCCGACCGTGCAGTTGAACGCTACTCCGTGCAAAACGCCAACGAAACCAAGCGCGAAGAGCATGGCGCCAGGCGTCAGCTTTGTACCGGTCGTCGAGCTGACGGCGTGGGCTGGGATCAACTCAAGCACGATATCGATGGCCCACATGCCGAAGAATGCGGTGCGCTTCTCCGGCGGCTCGAGATTACGCTTGTTCGTATCGGCAAATAACAAGCACGCACCGAATACTGAACCGATGATAGCACCGTCATTGGCGCTGGAGTTGCCTTTGAGGTCGAACAAAGCAAGCCCCATGGCCAGCGCCACGAGCAAGGCGACATAGATGCCTGGAAGCGAAGAAGCAGACCGGAGAGAGACATACGGGCTCCAACGATGAACTGGGTTGGCGAATGTTTCACCTGAGTGGCGTCGAGTGTCTCAGCTATTCGGCGCTCCATGTCCCGCCTCCCAGCACTACTTTTCTTCCGAGCGATTCTGCCTTTCTATCAGATGACCGCAATTGGCCGATAGCAGACTTAAATAGAGCACCAGTCGCTTGCAACATGACCGACATGCTGCTCTCGCCGCCGTAGTAGAGAATCTCGGTCCAAGTCGGGAAAAGCAGGGCGTCCCCAAGCCGAACCGAATTAAGTCGAGCAACGTTAACGGCTCGCAGAATCCTTCGCATGACGCGTCAACAGCGACGAGCCGCGTGAGGATGCGTAGCTGCAATCAGGAACCAACGATTCGATGATGTCCGCTTTCGGCCCTAGCGGACACACGCACGGAAATAAGCAGACAGCAGAACCCGCTTTCTCAGTCGTAGAAATCGGGCGACATCCTCTGCCCGTCACGTTGCGCCTTGTCGTGGTTGATCCAAAGCTGGGCCTTTTCTCGCGTCATGATATCGGCCATACGCTGCATTGACGTGCTCGTCTGATCCTTGTTGTCGTTGATGTCGGGGACGCGGCGGTTGTCCCAGTTCTGTTTGAAATGAACGGCATCGCCCGAGAGCAGCACCGCGCCCGTCTTCGACATCCTCACCAATAGCGATTGATGGCCGGGAGTGTGTCCCGGCGTCGCGACGATGGTGACGCTACCGTCGCCAAATACGTCGTGGTCGCCTTCGAGCTTGGTAACGGCCAATTCGGGCCTAAAGCGCGGGCCGGCCGCAGACGGCCATTCGTACTCTACTTTTTGCACCAACAGCATCGACTGCGGAAACATCGCAATATTGCCGATGTGATCAGGATGGCTGTGTGACACGGCGACATATTTGATGTCCGCAGGTTTCACACCGAGTTGCTCAAGCTGAGCCGCAAGCGTCTTCGGTCGCCTCCAGTGAGTCGCGCGCGGGTCGGAGGGACGCTGGCCTTCAGGCATCGCCGCGATGGCATCGGACACTCCGGTGTCCCAAAGTAGCCAACCTTGCCTATGCTTGATCAGATAGCAGCTGTCGACAAAGTCCATCGACTTGCCGACGTTTACGCCTGGAGACCAGCGGGAAATGTCGCCGGCAACACCCTCGCCGCAATTCAAGATGTAGAGCCGCTCGACACTGGCTCTGCCATCTTGCGCAGGAGCGGATGGCGAGAGGACTTGGCACGAGGTTAGCGCGGCGGCAAGGCCCGCGAGAATGAGAGCAAGACCCCTGAACGTCATGATGTCTCCTCCTGTGAGTTACGTTGGCCGCCCCTTTCCGCGCCTCAATTCTTACACGTAGCTAGCAGGGGTACCGACATGCTCTCTTATATCCGCTACTGGCCGCGCGTGCGGCGATAGATCAGCGTCGGCTTAGTGCGTCGCATAGTGTGGGTGCCATACGCACACTGCGGTTGAGTTGGATAGACGTCACCCACCTGCAGACGATCCGCGCGTACTCGTTATAGAAATACGCCCAACCTACTCTGTCAACTCGCGCCTACGATCGAGCGGGCTTTCAAGTCGACTCTCTGTTTGATGTCAGCTGCAATCAAGTTGATGAATCTTTTGGCGTCACCGACTCGAGGCAAGTTGTTGAACATTACATAGACATCGCCTTCGGCCGGAACGCGGGTCATCAGCCATCGCAATTCGTCATCCGAATAGACATGCCGACTGCCAGTGACTCCGTGCAGCCGAAAGTAGGTAGGCGAGTGGGTTTGCGCATCGGTGACGAAGGGGTCGACTACATGCACGAGCGCGAGTTCCGCGCACAGTCGTGCGACTTGTTGTTCGGGCCACGGCCCGCGCGGTTCCCACATCAAACGAATCCCATTGGGGCGTTCGATCCGCGCAAAGAATGTCTGCAAGTTTTCGATATGCTCGTCGGTGGGTCTGAAACTGGCGGGACTCTGAAAGAGAATCGCCGTCGCCGACAGAATGTGCGCGCACTCGACCGTGCGACGCCAGCCTTCATTCACGATAGGAGTGTTACGAAACGCACCGAGCCCGTCGCGCTCGCGCGCGGTAAGCGGTCGCCGCATGCGCCGATACGTCGAGCTTGTGCTGGTGTGCGTGATCAATTGCCAAGCCTTGAGCGTGAACTCGAAATCCGGCGGCGCATTGGCGTGCCAGCGGCGCAACGTTTCGTCTTCGGGTGGCTGATAGAAAGTCTGTTGGATTTCCACGACGGGAAAGTGGCGCGGGTACTGCGCCATCCCGACGGTAAAGCCACATAGGCCCACCTTGACTTGTCGCAAGATGTCGCTTCAGTTGCCTGAATTCTTCATAAAAGCAGGGTCACGTGAGTAATGCCATCGGCGTTCGTCATCGTCATTGGCAGGCCACTGTCACGAAATACTGCGAGCATTGCTGCGTTGTCTTCCAGGACATCAGCCTCGAACCTGGACATTCCATTTTCGCGTGCAACGTGCGTGAGGTGTTCAAGCAGACGTCCTCCGATTCCGCGGCCCGCATAGGCGTCTGCGACAACGAACGCAACTTCTGCGCGCCCGCCGCTCGCGACGTAGCGACCTAGCCCAATGAGCGTCTCCTGTGCGTGCACTCCAATCGTTGCCAGTAGGACAACCGCGCTTACGAAGTCGATCTCTGTCAACTGCCGCAGTTCTTGGTCACTCAATTCCGTTTTCGCGTGAAAAAAGCGGGCATAGATCGAATGCGGCCCAAGAGCGAGAAATGCCGCGAGGATGCGTTCTTTGTCGTCTGGCCGAGCCGCCCGAATTGTCACAGGGCTGCCGTCGTTCAAGGTCTCACGAACCAAGTACTGCGCTATGGTCAAGCTTGTCACTTCGCTGTACAACTACTCTGCCCCGGCTTCCTCCTCCATTCCGGTCATAGCCTCCGCGCCCAAATAGCGCTCGATTTCTTCGCGATAGCGCCTGGTGAGCCTCGATTGAGTAGCCGCGTCCGCCTTCTGCTTCAGCTCAGGAAACCATTCACTTTCTTCCTCATACATGTGATGCGTGACCGCGCCACGAATATGTTCGAGCTTGTCCAGGAAGTCCTGGCTCATCGGCTCCAGCGAATCAAGCTCAGCCATGTTCACTTTGGCCCCGCTTTGCTCCGTATAGGCCTTGGCTGCGTGGGCTTTTTCGCCCAACTGCACCAGCGCCGGATAGATCACCGACTCTTCGGCATTGGAGTGACCGGTTAGGATTGCAGCGAGCTGCTTCTGCGCAGCACGTTGAGACGCGACGCTGGTTGCCATTTCGACGGCATCAAATGCACTTTCGATTTCCACGTGGTGCGCAAGCAGCATCGCAAACCAGCCGCTCGATCCGGCAAGCGAGCGGGCCTTGGCTCGGGCCCGCGCCCGCTCTTCATCACTTTCAGGCGGCGTAACGGCCGCAATGACTTTGTCTAGAACACTCATATGTACTCCCAGCTTTTGGTTGAGCCAGGGCCTTAGCATTTGACGTGCCGAACGCCCCCAATCTGACGAACATGCCTAACGGGACCAAGCACGGGCTCTACGGCGCGTGTGACTTTGCTATGGGATTCGACAAATTGAAAAATTGCCACCTATAACGTCGATTGATCAGTGGCAGCTTTCGACGGCGGATTCAACTCGTCGCTGCAACAGCTTCATGAAATCGTTGAGCGGGTGTTTCGTAGTGAAGCGTCTTTCTCGGTCGTTCGTTGAGGCGCCGAGCGATCGCATTGAGTTTGGATTGCGAGTACCCCGACAGGTCGATGCCCTTCGGCAGATACTGCCTCAATAGCCCATTCGCATTCTCGTTCGATCCGCGTTGCCAAGGGCTACGCGGATCACAGAAATAGACCTTGATGTCGGTGGCCAGCGTAAAGCGGCGGTGGTCAGCCATCTCTTTGCCGCGGTCCCAGGTCAACGATTGATACAGCTCGTGCGGCAGTTTGTGCGCGTGCTTGATGAGGGCGTTGACGACCGTCTCCGTATCCTTCTTACCGACCTTCGCCAGCATCACGTAGCGTGATTGACGTTCAACAAGGGTCGCGATCTGACTGTTCTTACTACCAAACAACAGATCACCCTCCCAATGACCAGGAAGCGCACGATCTTCGACCACTGCGGGACGCTCGCTGATCGATACCGCGTCACTGATCTGGCCGTGAATGCTGGTCTTCTGCGTATGGTGTCGCGAGCGACGCATGCCGCGCGTGCGCCGCAAGTGCGCCATCAGCTCTTTCTTCAGAGCGCCGCGTGCCTGGATGAATAGGCTGCGATAGATCGTCTCGTGGGACACCTGCAAGGCTTGTATCAGGGTGGGCACGCTGCAACCAGCCGGCAATCTGCTCAGGCGACCACTCAAGGCGCAGCTTATGTGCCACAAGTTGGACCAGCGCTCGGTTCTGCAAAAGTTTACAGACCTGCGGGCGATGGCCTCGATCCCACGCCGCCTGGTCCGCTTGGCTGGCTCGATAGCCTTGCGGACCCTCATTGCGTCGGATCTCGCGACTGATCGTAGACGGTGCGCGGCCGAGCGTCGCCGCGATCGCTCGATTGAATTGCGTGCTACTAAGCCACGTGAGATCTCTTCTCGCTCGATCAGGGTCAATGCCGATCGCGATCGCCGCCGCGCGGGTGGGCGTATCCCGCCCGACTCCGCCACGATGCGCTGGATCGATGAATGGTAGCGGTCAAACAGTCGGGCAATCTGGTGCAGCGTCCACCCTTGCGCCAACGCTCCCAGATAAGCGTCCGTTGCGTAGCCGAGTAGCGCATGCGCGGTCTTCTCTTCATCTGCAACACTCCTTCTGCCGCTAGGGCGTTTAGTGTGTTGCATTGACGAGTTGAATCCGCCACCCGTAGCAGACATTCAGGTCACTCAATTGCGGATGTCGAACAACGGTCGAAAGCGTTCATCCATCCAACACGATAGCGTTATCGCCAGTCTCAATTGCTGAATCTTCTACACATTCTCGGTGAATCTGCGCTGTCCGATTGTCTTGACCTCATTAAGACTTACAGGACTGATGTCACGACCTCAATACGTCGTCTTCCTTCGCCTCTTTAATTGATTTAGTAGAGCGATGAATTCGCCAGTGCTGCAGCCCGTGCCAATTCAGTTGTTTGCCAAATTAACTCACCGGAAGGGATTCCGGGAGTTCGCAACTACTAGTAAAGGACGGATGATGAGAGTCAATATTGCGTCGATAGCTTTCGGTTTTGCTGTTGCAGTTGCGCCTGCTGTGTGGTCTGACGCGGCGTTCGCATACCCCCCGTGCAACGCGGAGTTCTGTGAGAAACTCGAGGGGAGGCATACACGCGCGGAGATTAGTGGGGCGTGCAAAGGCGCCGGCATCGAGTACGGCCAGGATGCACAGACCGGTAGCTATGGTTGTATCGACAGAGCAGGCAGCAACGGTTGGATCGAATGCGATTCAGGCGGCGAGTGCCTCGCAGGCCGCGTGGCATCAAGCAATCCACGCGATCCAAAGTCCTATTTGGGGAAAAAGGCCAAGCCGCCCAAGAAGTCGCAGTAGCCTCGCCGCTATCGGCGGCGGCTTGCGAACCATGGCTGCTGCCTCGGACGAGTAATACGGGCCGTTCGTGATCAGTTCTCGACGGCGATGACGGAAGCATCACTCGGCCGGACGACAGCGATTAATCGCTGTCTTCGGGGTCTCGGCGCGCTCCCACAGCTATGGCGGGGCGATGGCGCCCGGCCTCGGGACGCGCCGGCGGGACAGAGTCCACCACACTTGCTGATTGAGTACTGCCACTAAAAGGCGATTTTTTACCTCTCCGCCAAGTCCTTAATCACGACGCAACGACTTGGTATTGCACGATGGCTACAGTGCCGCCCACCTCGCGTATCAGCTCTGCCTATATCCGCTGCGAACCTGCACGAGCGTTAGGAGCGCGCGCATCCTTTTGGTCCGCTTCTGGCCGAAAGCAGCAAAAGCACGGGGAAGAACTGCGCGCTGCGACTCGCGATCTCTGGCGTTCCATCACTTCGCAAGTAGCCGCGTCGCTTCCTTGCGCAATACTGTAAGAAGACGATTCGCTGCCTTCGCTAGCAGCCAGGGCAAGGACACCTCTATGCGCAGCGAGTCTTCGAGCACTTCGATGCTCGCCACCGCAGTTTGGCCCAACGCACGGACCAGGAAACGCAACGTGTCTCCTTCCCAAACCTGTTGCTCTATCGCGATCATTGGTCCGAGGTGACCGCTGGTGTGGGCGAAGCCTTCTTTGATACGGCGGACGGCCTCGCCCTTGCCGAGACGATGGCTAATGGTGACCCTGACGGTTTCGTTCACAGAAGCAATACAAGCTATCGCGCGTGTGTGAGCCGGTCTACGCGCGCGCCGCCAACAATCGCGCCTAGCAAGCGCTCAGGCCCTGGCCAGTAGCCAGATGCATAGCACTGTCGCCACGAGGCTCAAACCAGTGCGCACCGCATGGAGCTTGCCCCACGTCTGAAGCAATGACCGCGTTTCCGGCGAAGCGAGATCGCGGTCAGGAGCCAAGAGTTTCTTATTAGTTCGCATGATGGCTATGAATGTGAATGGAACCACGGCCCCGATCAGCAGAGCGGCAGCAAGCCAGACGATGCTGGCGCCCAACAGCCATGCAGTTAGCCCGGCGGCAAACCCGAGTAAAGCCAGCGGCGCTTGCAGCCACGTTGCGCGCCTATAGCTCAGAGCCCATTGCTTTACCGCAACACCCGTCTCAAAGCTCATGCGTGCAGGATGCTCGGCAACGCTGATGTACAGCGCAGCGCCAGCGAAGAGCGCTGCGCAGAAGGTACAGATAAATTGAGCCGCAATCAGCAATCGAACCTCAACGACAGAGCCAACAACTATTTAGCAGGTTCCATTTTTCTCCTTGCTCCGCCATAGTAGCTATCAGGCCGGGCAAGACCGCACCACGATGCGATCGAGCCGCAGGTCAAGATCATTGGAGGTCTTGATGCTCTCGTCGTCGGCAAAGTACCAGGTGCTGTTCCAGACGCCTGCTTCGAGCACCAGCGCGCTGCCCTGCGCGAAAGACGCTTCTGTCTTGAAGTAATACCAGTGAAGGTCGCGCGGCGTGGTCACGAAGTTGCTCCACGAGGTGCCGTCGCCCCAGTCGGTGTCGATGAAGACGAAGATGCGGCTGTCCTGCGTGCTCAGCACACCGGTCGCATCGGCCACTTGGAAGCGGGCAAGCGCGAGCTGGCTGAACGTCGCGTTGGAAAAACCCCATTCGTCGCTGACGTTGCCCGAGTAGGGTGAGTTGTTGAACTCAAACGCGAGATAGCCTTCGAGCGGCCCGGTCGCCTGCGCCGTGTGCCACGCATGCAGTGCCGTGTAGTACTCGGCTTCGACAGCATCATCGTCATCGGCGCCGCTGAGTCGCGTGTCGATCCCAGAGCCGATCTGACCGGTGATGTGATCCAGATGTCGCGTGAGCACCGGATCGCTCGCCTCATCGCTGCGGCTCCAGGCAAACGACCAGAAGAATCCTGCGTACGGCGCGGTGTACGTGACCCATGGAGTGCAGCGCGTGTGGGGCCGAATGCCGCCCGGCGGGATGCGCACGTCATTCAGGTTCAGCAGCTTGCGCGCGGTGTCGAGATACAGCTTGCGCAGCCGCTCGGCGCGCACGCGATTGAATCCGATCTGATCGAGCAATGCTCTCGATTCGCGCACGCGCTGCGCTCGCGGCGCTTCGGCGAGCTTTTCGCGCAGCGCTCGATAGCGGCGCATGCCGCTTACGCCGATCAGCGCCGAGACAACGCGGCGGTAGTCAGACCTCAATGCGATCAGCTGGCGCACGATTGCCTGATTTTGTTTGGTCGATTTTTGATCCGCCTGCAGCAGCTGGTTACGCACACGCCGCTGCGCAGCGTCTGAAAGCGAATTGATCGGCGCCAAGCGAACGCCTGATTTATGAATGGTCTTCATGTTGGCTGCCATTGAATGGTCCCAGTCCCAGTTTCCTCGACCTACGCCGGAATGTTCGCCAGGTCCGTGTCTGAAGGAAACCTTCCGGTCTCGTATCGCGAAAACGCAACCTGGCCGTTGACGACGACGTCGAACTGGCCGGTGCGTCCGGGCTGTATGTCCACTGGACCACGCCCGCGCGTTTCAAACCACGCCTTCACACGGAGGGCATCGGGTTTGTAGTTTCAGGCCGCGCAGTAATGGATAACGATCGCCATACCATTCCTCATCTTCGCTGAACAGAACGTCGCTCTCGAGCAATTGTGACGCCCGGTTGCGACGTCCGCAATTGGCCGAGCGCGACACCGGCCGCGATCATCGGCGAAGCGAAGTGGATGTCGCATCGTCATCAATTGCACTGCTTTTCGTCAGAACCGGGCTTGTATGAACGGAGAAGAATCCATTCGTTTTGTAAACGGAACGGACAATGAACTCGGATCGACTGACATGCATTCACTTGGAAGTAGCGATTAACCGCTCAACGACCAATCCGCATGATTCTGCAGAGGACGCAGCGTTGCGGACGCAGTTGGCGGCCCAGTGCGCCGCCATAACCGCCGTGGGCGCGATTGCTGATATTCCGAACGAGATGCCTTAAGCCTCCTGTAGGAAACCGTGTTCGGCAAGATCCTGACACGGTTCGAAGAGGATGCACGGCATGAGCGATGATCAGCAACTAAGCGACAACATATCAGCGTTGCGCATGCTCGGCGAGATGGGAATTATCGACCCATTGTCATCGGCCTTTGGTGTAGCCCGCCTCTATCTACATAAAGGTTTGGACGCGATGACTCAAGAGCAGCGGATCGTCTTCGATCAACAGGTGGCGCCCATACTGCTGCACAAGTGCGGGCGCTGCGACGATTACGTTCAAGTCAGCACGCTGCCGGACGCGTACGAACACGGTTCAATGCTTTGTAGCCGCCACCTCCCCCAGCGCAAGGGCGACTGATCCGGAAGCTCGACTCTGACCGCAATGCAGACGCTGCGCCACTTGCTCAGCGACGTGCGCTCTCTGGAGGGACGCTCGTGCGAAGCCTCCGGCTTTGAATTGCGCAACTTGTCCGACGCAAGCGCACGGGCGGCCAGCTTGCGCGGCTGATTTACGTTTTGTCGAATCACCTTGTTGCTCGAGTGCAGAACGTAACGCCCACCAAGAATCCGCTTGGCCTGCTCTAGCCTCTGCTGATTACGGAGCGCGAGCTGCTCCTCGGGTTCGACAATGAGCCTCTGGACGATTGGCGGGTCTGATTCGGAATGAAACCAGCGCAAAACAGTTGCAGGCATGACGATCTCACCTCTCGCTCATTGGGGGCCGCGGTTGAAACGTGCGGACCTTTCCCAGAGTAACGAGCAGCTCACGCAGTGGCGATGCCAACTCTTTGGGTTATCTGATCGCGTCGCCCTCATCCGCGGGATGGACACCGAACTCGCAGCGGAGGCTTTTTGCAATTCTTTCATTGATGGTGGCTGGTAGTTCACTAAGCGATCTTGAAGCGAGGTTTGGGATACCGTCTAATTTAGGAGGAACCGAACATTGGAATCAGGGCTTGCAATCACGGGATGCTTGACCGTGGCGCAGAGGGTGCGCTGGAAGTGGATCGTAAGCGTCCTCATTGCTGCGCTGATCCCAGTATCGAGCGCACTTGCATTTGGCTTCGAGGATGTCGTCGCGCGAGCACGGCAACTGGCTGCCGGACCCTACCAGCCGCCGGTCGAAACGCCGCGTTTTATGCGCGAGATTGGCTACGACCAACATCGCGGTATCCGCTATCAGGCGCAGCACAATCTCTGGCGCGATACTCACTCCAGATTCCAGGTCGCGCCGGTGATGCCTGGCAACGTGTACACACGCGTGGTGCCGATAAATGAAGTCATCGGACGTGATGTGCGGCGCCTCCCATTTCGCAAGGACCACTTCACTTTTGACGAGGTGGAGCTCGCAGAGCGAATTCCTAATGACCTCGGATACGCGGGCTTCGAGCTGAGTTACTCACTCGGTCAGCCCAACATCGACGACAAGTTTCTTGTGTTCGCGGGCGGCAGTTACTTCCGCGCCATCGGCAAAGGCGGACAGTGGGGTCTCTCGGTTCGAGGCGTGGCAATCGACACGGGACTCGCCTCGGGCGAAGAGTTTCCCGACTTCATCGAGTTTTGGCTTGTTCGTCCGCAGCCTCGCGCAAGCCGCATGACGGTGTATGCATTGCTCAACAGTCCACGCCTCACCGGCGCCTACAAGTTCCTGATCTCGCCCGGTGCATCCACCCGTCTTGACGTCAGTGCGGTGCTGTTTACGCGTGATCGAATCGAGCAGCTTGGTATCGCACCGTTGACGAGTATGTATTTCTATGGCGAGAACACGCCGCGGCCACATGACGCCTGGCGCCCGGAGGTGCACGACTCCGACGGGCTCCTTGTCCAGGATGGCGCGGGCGATTGGATCTGGCAGCCACTGTTGAACCCGTCGAAGATAACGTTTCACAATTTTTCCGCAGGCACCGAATTCGGGCTGCTGCAGCGGGACACGCGCTTCGCATCCTATGAGGATGCTGAAACGAACTACCACCGCAGGCCGAGCGCGATCGTCCGGCTAGAACAAGGCTTTGCACCCGGCCGGATCATGCTCGTGCAGTTGCCGACAAGGAACGAGTTCCTCGATAACGTCGTCGCGTTCTGGTCCCTGCCGGGTCCCGTGGACGGCGGGACAAGGCTCGACCTGAAGTATCGGTTGAGCTTCGGCGGTCCGACAATCGCGCAGACGAAGCTCGGTCGGGTCGTCAATACCTTCGTCGGTCGCGACGTCATCGACGCCAGCTCCATGGCTGGCCAGTATCGCTTCATCGTCGATTTCACGGGCGCGCGCCTGGACCAGTTGAATGCCGATGCACCGCTCGCCGCGGCGATTAGTTCGCACCAAGGTACAACGATCCTCGAGCATCAGCTAGAGCGCGTCGACGCCACAGGCTTTTGGCGCTTGTCCATTCTCGCGCGGGCCGACGCAGACAAGCCGCTGGCGCTGCGCAGCTCGTTGAACATCAACGGGCGGCAGCTCACCGAGGTGTGGAGCTACGAGCTAGAGGCGAACAACGTGCTACGGCGGAATGAGTAAGAACGCACGCACGCAACTCTGCTATGCAAACAGCGGTCGCCGCCTCAGCACTGCGCCATTTACGCGACGCGTTACCCATTCCACGATTTCTGCAACGCACGTCGTAATCGCGCACTCGGTCCTGAGGTCTTATTACTTCGACAATCGACGGCGTGTATTGCCAATCCGCCATTTCGAACCGTTTCGACTGATTGTGGCCAAGCACAGCGGATGGTCCATGCCACACGCGACATTGACTGCGCTGCCGCCGTGCGCGCTGGCGGGGTCGGTGCTCGTGATTTCGATGCGCACGTCCTCGAGAATACTCGCGAACTGAGTGTCCCCGATTATGGATGGCTGCGGGCGGGTCGGGACCTCGGCGTATTGAATTGTCACGTACTGCCGTCCCGCGACATTGGAAAGCGCAATGTGTTTGTCTTCTGCCAGCACCAGCTCGTTGCCGGCGCAGTCGAGAGCCAGTCCAGCAGAAACTATCAACGTCCCTGCGCTCTCTGAAACCTGCAGACCGGTAACAACGCCCCATCCGTGCAATAGGCGATTGTGCAGACGCCTCTTTGCACGGAAGTATTCCTGATCCTGCTGAAAATCTGCCGCCGTTAGCAGCCGGCCAGTATAGAAATGAGGGCGCTCGAACTGACGAAACTGCGTCATAGGTAACCTGCGTGTCGCGCGGATGCGTTCCGCATTTTCCTACGATGAAACCCGGGCGGCCTCAATCGAGGCGACGATACGATCGTAGTTCAGATTGATTCTCGCCAGTCATGCTGTATTTTTATTCGATCGGCAGAGCGGGAGTCGAAAGACCATGCTGCAAGTACTTGGACGATCCACGTCGATCAATGTCCGAAAGGTTCTATGGCTCTGCGCTGAACTCGGGCTGCCTATCGCTCACGAGGAGTGGGAAGGCGGGGATCGCTCCAATCGCTCAGACGAGTTCAAGCAATGGAACCCGAACGGCCTCGTGCCGGTAATAAAAGACGGAGACTTCGTGCTGTGGGAATCAAACGCAATATGTCGCTACCTCGCCGCATTGCATGGCCGTGATGATCTGCTTCCCACTGATCTGCGGCGACGCGCTGTAGTGGAACAGTGGATGGATTGGCAAACCACTCAGCTCAACAACTCCTGGCGCTACGCGTTCTTTGCATTAGTACGGAAGGCTGCGACACACACGGACCCTGAAGCTATTGAAGCAAGCGTGGCCGACTGGACTCGTCATATGCGCATTCTGGAGGCGCAACTGCAGCGTACAGAAGCGTTCGTTACCGGCCCCGAGTTCACGTTAGCGGACCTCGTGCTGGGCCTGTCCACGCATAGGTGGTTCATGACGCCCATAGAGCGACCGCACCTGCCCGCTGTTGCCGAGTTCTATGAACGCCTCAGCACGCGCCCACCCTTCATGAAGCACGTGCGAAATGGCGTGCCATAGGTCAAGCGCGAAACGAGACCTTCCGGCGCGGGATGGGTCGCATCATGGTCACTACCTTCGCTCAAAGGTGGGAGAAGTACTCAGGCGATGCAAACCTGTCGTGCTGCCCGTCAATGTACGTGATCGGTATGCGTGACAGCTCTTCTTCCGATACGTCTTCGAGACACCCCAAATTGACTCCGTACATCTTGCCAACGGGCGTCTCGGTGCCAACACCAAACGCACGCACGCCGCAGTGCTTGCAGAAGTAGTGCTGATTCTTTTTCGTATGAAAGAGGTACTGCGTCATCTCTGCTTCACCTGACAAGAGGCGAAAGCCTTCGGGGTTCGCAACCACGGGCCAGAAGCGCGTTCGGCGACAGATAGAACAGTTGCAGCGATATGAACTTTGCGTGAGGTCAAGATCAGCCTCGAACTTAACTGCGCCGCAGTGACAACTACCTCGGTAGGTCTTCAGCATTCAATCAACTCGCAGTAGATCGGCGTCATGACGACAGCGGTTGTCCTCACTACTTCAACAATTCCATTCCCACCCTGCCCGCATCCTTGTCGAAGGTAACCACTCGGTCGCAACCCGTCATGCGCCTGACTTGTTTTTCTTGCGCACAGCGTAAGCCAGCACGAGGATGCAGCCAGCGCTACAAAGAAAGAACCCGAGGGTGTTGACAAAAAATAGCGTGACGAAGAACAACATGCAGATGCTCGCCAGAAAAAACGCGCGGAACCTGCGCCATTGGTTGTGCTTCTTGATGCGGATGTCGTCCCGAATCACCAGAACGCCCCAACCGGTAATCAGGCCCACGAGCACATACGCAATCAGGGCAACAACATCCGTGCTTCCAGCCATGTAACGCTCCATCGCGGAAGCACCGAACAGTAGCGGCTCTCGAGGCCACAGTGCTGACCGGTCGTCGCGGGCTTACCGAGGCTAGCCACCACGCCAGACGTTGAGCTTCATCCCATCTCGCTCGATCGAGCCAAGAATCGGCTTACGGATGACATCAGTGTGAATACTCGACAAATCCATTGCGCCGTGTCGGCTTCTACTGGCCAGTTCCGATCTCCTCCTAAGGTCCCGCAATTTAACCAGGAGGATGTTCAAGATGACTTCACGCACGCGTTTTATGGTTTGCTGTGGTTTGGCGGCATGGTGCTGGTGTACGGCAAGTGCGTTCGCGCAGCAGCGCGCGCCCGCGCCACAGCCCGAGGGCATGGCCCGTTCAGCCGTAGTGGTGCTAGGCGATATCCCGTGGCACACGCTTGAGTTCAATGAACGGCGCTATAAGGTTGAAGCGATGCGCTTCAAGGCGCGAGACGAAACCGGTTACGACTGGTGGGGCTCCGACGAGGTGATGATTGAGACCCGCGATGCCAAAGGCTGGACTTCCTCCGACGAAATCGGTGACATCGATTCGGGCGACACCCATAAATTTGACCCTGCCAAGAGCTGCATCGTCGCGGTTAATCCGGGCATCGTCGTGCTTGGTAAGACATCGGTGTGCGACGGCGTCGGGGAGCCCGCGCCGCTGGGGTTTCGAGTCGAGATGTGGGAGAAGGACTTTTCGATCTTCGGCTCCTTCAAACTATGCCTGCCCGCGCGCGGCCCGGGCACCCACTCCGGTTCACACTGTGCGGAAGACGGCTTTGGTGACGACTTCATTGGACACGCCCAGATCGATCTGACGGCGCAGGCACTCGAGACTGCGCTGCCTAACGTCGGCAGTGAACACATCGAAACCGTTGTACTCAATCCATGCCGCGGCGCCGACGTGTGCGACGTTACATTCGGTCCCGACTACAGCTTCACGTTCCGGGTCACGCGCCTGGCTGACAGGCGGGTGCAGGTGCGTGCGGTGCTCGACGAGGCGATGCGCACGATTGGAGCACGCTCGGAGCTAGAGGCGATCGTCGCCGGTTTGCAGGCCTTGCGTGCGCCAAGCCCGCGCAAGATCGAGTCGGAACCTTGACCGGTTCTTTAATGACGTGCTCGAGCATGTCGACACGCTCGCCGCCGCAATGGACCACGCTTCGGTCCACCGGCGCAGCGAGCGTGTCAACCTGCGCCGCGAGCTATTGAGCAGGCGCGTATAGGAGGCCGATCAACTCTCTGGCGATGGTTGTCGCTGGATCGCGCCCATCTACGGTGGGGGCCAGGTTCGTCCACACCACGAGAGTGACGCGGTTCACAGGATCGTGGCCCATGAACGAGTTGTACCCGGGCAATTCGCCCGTGTGTCCGTAGAGATTTCCAAACTTGGCTATCGCCCAGCCGTACGAGGCACTGTTGGAATTACTCGGGTCAATCGGCACGACGCTGGCGAGACGCCGTGCTTGCATGCTGGCGTTCAGCAGCTTGCCGCCGACCAAAGCCTCGACCCAGGTAGCAAGGTCGTTGGCGGTGGAGATGCCTGCACCTGCCGCCCAGCCCCACGACGGGTTCGCGTACGTCTGGTCCACGGGCGCGAGCCTTCCCGTACGGGCCGCAGCCTGCATGTTTTCCGGCAGCGCGGGCGGTGTGCCCATCGTCATCACATTGTTACCGTACATATAGCCGCGCGACAAAGGCGCAGGAATTGCGTTCGACGCGATGTCGGGGAACAACGTGTTCGTCATGCCCAAGGGCGCAAATAGTCGATCGCGCATGATGGCCGCGAGAGGCTTACCGCCTTCGAGCTGTTGAGCGATGAGGCCGAGCAGGACCGTATTGGTGTTCGAGTAGCCGAACTCGGATCCGGGTGGCGCAAAAGCCGGCGACTGCTTGTAGCCGAGGGCCAGTAATTCGGCCTGTGTCCATGCCTTCGTGGGCTGTGTATCGAGCGCTTGGTTCAGTTCGAGCGTGGTCGTGTAATTGAACAGGCCACTTCGCATCGCGAGCAACTGCTCGATCGTGATGTGTGCACCGTTTGGTACATCGGGCCGGTACTTCGAGACCGGGTCATCGAGGCCGAGACGGCCCTCTTGAACCAACTGCAGGATCACGGTGCCGGTCCACGTCTTGGTATTCGAGCCGACCCGCACATGTTGGTCGAAGCTGGTGGGCTCCGAACCGCGATACGTCGTGACACCGTAGGTGCTGGTGAAATTGCCTGTTGGCGTGCGCAGGATCACGACCGCACCGGGAACAAGCATTTCCTTCGCAAGCCGCTCCACCGTGCCTTGCATCGCCGCTGCATCGATCGGGCGCAGCGCGGATCGCTTCGCATCTGGTGCGGCGCATGCCGTCACGAGAACGGCGGCCGTCAAAGCAAGCAGTGCACGGCATGTGAACGGGAACACGCAATTTGCAACCCGATCAGCGGCAAGCGGCGGCGTGTGCACGTTATCAATGCCGCGAAAGGCGGCTTCGCTGGGCGGCAAATTCGACAGACGTGCGGCGCCGCTGGCGGTTCAATTGCAACCGCTGTCCCACAAGCCGAACGACTAGAGGAAATGTTATGAATACCAAGTCAAGGTTTCCAATTAAACCAATTCCAACGGTTCCCGCAGCCGCGCGCGCAAAACGCTTCGCAGTTTCCGCACTGCTCATCGGGCTGTGCGTTGCTCGCTTGGCAGGGTGCGCGACAACTGACACCGACGCATTTGAGATCGTTGCCGAACATCAGGTCGTCGATAACTTGAGTGGCACTTAAGTGAGTGTACGGTTGTCGCCGCGACCGCCAGGCACGCGTCAGTACGACGATCGCAGGGCGAAAAGTCAAGTCACTCCTAATTGGGCAAGCTGAACGCGACGATTTCGTCGCTGACGCGCGGAGTCAAGATCGAATTTCCGCCCGCTGCGAACACGACGTACTGCTTGCCGCGATATTCATAAACGGCAGGCAGCGCCACCGCCGGTGCCGACACAAGTGCTTTCCACAGCACTTGCCCCGTTTTCAAATCGATCGCGCGCACGCGCGAGTCCATTGACGCACCGATGAAGATCAAGCCGCTCGCCGTAATGACGGGCCCACCGATCGTGACCGATCCCCATGATTCCGGCATGTAGAAACCCCACTTCTGTACCTGCCCGAGCGGCTTTTTCCAGAGCAGATCACCGGTTTTCAAGTCATATGCAGAAAGCGATCCATACGGCGGTTTCCAGCACGGCATGCCGATCGGGTTCAGGAACGTAGTGAGCTGAATGCCGTATGGGCTGCCTGACATCGCGAAGTAGCCGCCGGTCTCAGAGCCGCCGCTCGCAACTTCCGTCTCGTATTCTTTGCGCGCGATCAAACGGTAGATCTGAACCGCGCTCGAGTTATTGACGACGAAAATCTGCTTGTTGGGATCAACTGCGCCGCCACCCCATTCAACTCCACCAATCGTGGCAGGGTAGATAAGCGATCCCTTCAAACTCGGCGGCGTAAAGCGTCCCTCGTAGACGAGCTCTTTCAATTTGCGACTGCAGTAGCCGAAGCTCGCGATATCAGCGAGCTCGAACACACCGGGCCACATATCGTCGACGACGGCTTGCGGGCGCGCCACATACGGCTGCGTCGGCGAGGCGGTCTCACCGGGCACGGATGACTTCGGTACCGGGCGCTCTTCGATCGGATACACCGGCTCGCCGGTGTAGCGATCCAGCACGTACAGGAAACCTTGCTTCGATGTCTGCACCAACGCGGGAATCGTCTTGCCGTCCTTCGTGATGTCGACCAGCGTCGGAGCAGAGTTGGTGTCGAAGTCCCAAAGGTCATGGTGAACCAACTGCCGGCTCCATATGACCTTGCCGGTTGCAACCTCGAGTGCAGTGATCGACGTACCGAGCGGAATCGGAGTCTGTCGGTTGCCGCCATAAAAATTCGGACTCGGCGAGCTGACCGGCACATACAGAATCTGACGCACAGGATCGACTGCCATGCTCGCCCAGATGTTTGCAGTTCCGGTTTTGGCAGCAATGTCCGCAGGTAATGAATTGAAAGTCCATCGCAGCTCGCCTGTACGCGCGTCGAGCGCGAACAGGCTGCCCGGAGGCGCTTCCGCGTCAGCCCAGTCTTTGCCGGCCCAGCCAACGAACAAGAAATCCTGAAAGACCGTCGGCGGTTGCAGGATCGATAGCGGCCACTTGTTGTTCGCCGTATTCCAGCGATTGATGTCAACAACGCCGTTGGTGCCGAAGTCCGCGCACGGTTTGCCAGTATCGGCATCGACCGCATGCAGCTTGGCGTCCATCGTGCCGATGTAGATTCGCTTCTGGCACGCGGCACCGGCAACTGGTTTCTCTGCCTGCCAGTACGCCACGCCGCGATTTTTCAGATCGGGTTGCGTCAGCGCCTGCAGCACCGCCTTCGTGTCGTAGATCCACTTGACCTTTCCGGTGTCAGGTTCAAGCGCGAAGATGCGGTAGAACGGCGTGCCGAGATAAACGGTGTCGTTAACGAATAGTGGTGTGGCTGACCAGACAGTAGCCGGCGTCTTTCGGCCCGAATTCGCCATGTGAGTACCGGGCGCACGCGCGGCGCCGGAGCCGGTAGAGACGTCGCCGGTATGCACTTTCCACGCAACTCGCAAATTCTTGACGTTGTCCGGCGTGATCTGCGTCAGGCCTGAATACTTATGCGCCTGCAGATTTCCGTTGAAGTGCTGCCAGGTTCGTTCTTGCGCAGACGCACCGCCGCCAATCAACGGCAGCAGTAGAACCAGCAGCAACATCGCCGCGTGCTTCTGCGGCAACAGGCACGCACACCAGCCGAGCAGAGCGACGATCATCAATAGAAGCAGGGCGGTGGACTCGAGCAGATAGGCCGCGAAAGCAGTTCCCAGCAGCACAATCAAGCACGCAACGAGGACGATCACGCGTGATGATCGACGTCGTGTGCGGTCGGCACCGATGATCATGCCGAAGATAAAGACTAAAACGCTTGAGGCGACGACCAGTAAAGCGCCCGGAGTATCAGCAATGCCGCTGTCCGGAGAAAAATAGTTCACGAGCGAAACCGCTGCGCCTAGAAAGCCCGCAATGCAGATCAAACCGGCGCCGTAGACACGAGTGCGCTCTGTCGCCATGGTTCCTCCGGACTCTTGAGACTCTTGCCTCGAAGAGTAGCCGAAGCAATGTCGTGCACAGTTGTCACCCCAATGTCTGCTGTTGGCGATGGCGGACCACCTCGCTGTTGCTTCTGGCAAAGCAATAAGCCACTATCCCGCCCGCCGTCATCAATGGGAGATCAGCTGCGATGCGTATTCATTCACTCGTAGTCGCTTTCGGCGCGCTTGCATTTGCGGCACAGCCCGCGCTCAGTCAAGACGCCAAGCTTCTCGAACGCGGCACCTATCTGATGAACAGCATCGTCGCGTGCGGCAACTGCCACGCGCAGCGCGACAAGCAAGGCCGCCCGATGCCCGAGCTCGGCCTGTCCGGCGGACAAGTCTTCGACGAGAAGCCGTTCAAGGCGTACGCCGCGAACATCACGCCCGATCCGGAGACGGGCGTCGGCAAATGGACCGAAGCGCAGCTGATACGCGGCATTCGTGAAGGGATTCGACCCGACGGTTCGCTGATCGGCCCGCCGATGCCGATTCACATGTATCGCGGCATGTCGGATGACGACGCGCGCGCGCTGGTGGCGTATTTGCGCGCGCAGCCGCCGGTGAAGAACGTCGTGCCGAAGTCGATCTTTCATATCAAGCTGCCGAAGCGCTATGGGCCGCCGATCAAGAAGACGATCGTCGCGCCGGCGCGCAGCGATCAGGTCAAATACGGCGCGTACCTGGCCGGACCTCTCGGCCATTGCGTCGACTGCCATACGCCGTACAACGAGCGCGGCATGGATAGGCAACGCCTCGGCGCCGGCGGTTCGCCATTCGCCGGCCCGTGGGGCGTATCGGTGTCAAGAAACCTGACGCCAAGGGCCCTCAAAGATTGGAGCGACGCCGAGATCGCGCGTGCGATTCGCGAAGGCAAGAGCCGCGACGGCAGTCCGCTGAAACCGCCGATGGCGTTTGACTGGTACAAGAACATCAACGATCAGGACATGGCGGCGATCGTCGCCTACCTGCGGTCGCTGAAGCCGCTGCCGTTCGGAGGCGCGCCGACTGCGAAGCCATAAGCAGTAACGATACTGTCGCCCCGAAAGCGTCGAATAGTAGGATGCTAATAACGCTAAGCTGAAATCAATAAATCGGACGCACGGAGACACATATGAGCCACGACCCTTTCGAAGCGCGCGACGGGACGTGCGTGAATCCGTCGACCGAGCCGGCCATCGCAACGATCATCGACGCGCGACTTTCGCGCCGCACTGTGCTCAAGGGCATGGCCGCCAGTGGCGCATTCGGACTATTCGGTTGCGCGACGATCGGCTCGGGTTCGAAGACCGGAGCAGATGGCTCAGCACCGCTCGACTTCACCGAGGTCGGACGCACCACTGACGACAAGCACCACGTCCCGCCCGGATACAACGCTCAGGTGCTTATCCGCCAGGGCGATCCGATCCATCGCGGCGCGCCGCAGTATCGCCCCGGCCGACAGACCGGCGCAGAGCAGGAGCAACAGTTCGGTACGGACAACGATTTCATCGCTTATATGCCGCTGCCGCGCGGGTCGAGCTCGTCGACACGCGGGCTCCTTGGCGTCAACCACGAGAACCACCGCGCTGCGCTCTGCTTTCCCGGAGTGAAGAGCCTGTCCGATCTGACGCGTGAGCAGTGCGAAGTCCAGATGGCGGCGCAGGGCTTTACGGTTATCGAAATCGCGAAGGAGGGCAACCGCTGGCGTGTGGTCGACGACAGTCGCTACAACCGCCGCATCTCGACTAACGCGGAGATGCGCATCTCCGGTCCCGCCGCACGCCACCCGCGCATGCAGACGCCGTCAGATCCATCCGGCACGAAAGTGTTCGGCACGTTCAACAACTGCGCGGGCGGCATCACGCCGTGGGGAACGATGCTCACTGCGGAAGAGAACTTCCAAAACTACTTTGCCGGCAACGCAGCGCAGGGTCCGGAGGCTGCATCGCGCAAGCGCTACAACATCTCCGGACGCGGGCGCTACGAAGCATGGGGACGCCATTTCGATCGCTTCAATCTCGACAAGGAAGGCAACGAGCCGAACCGCTTCGGCTGGATCGTCGAGATCGATCCTTACGATCCGAAGTCCACGCCAGTCAAGCGCACCGCGCTCGGCCGTGCGGCGCATGAGTGCGCGACTCATGCGGTCAGTCACGACGGGCGTGTTGCCTTCTATTCCGGTGACGATGCGCGCATGGAATATGTCTTCAAGTTCGTCACCGATGGCAGATACGATCCCTCGCGACCCGAGGCGAACCGCGACCTGATGGACAACGGGACGCTTTATGCCGCGCGCTTCGAAGCCAACGGCAAGATGCGCTGGCTGCCGCTGGTTTACGGTCAAGGCCCGCTGACACCGGCCAATGGCTTTCACAGCCAGGCCGACGTGGTGATCGACGCACGGCGCGCGGGCGACCTGCTCAAAGCGACGCCGATGGATCGTCCGGAGGACGTGGAAGCGCATCCTGCGAGCGGGCGCGTCTATGTGGTGATGACCTTCAACGAGAGCCGCAAGCCTGACCAGATCGACGCGGCCAATCCGCGCGCCAACAACCGCTTCGGACACATCATCGAGATCGTTCCGCCGCTTGTGAACGGCAAGCCCGATCACGCCGCGACCGAGTGCGACTGGGGCTTTTTCATGCTCGCCGGAGATCCGAACGATCCGAGCCACGGTGCGCGCTATGGCAACGCGGTGAGCGCCAACGGCTGGGTTGCAGCGCCGGATAACGTCGCCTTCGATCCGAAAGGACGCATCTGGATCTCGACCGATGGCCAGGACGACAGTGCGGGCTTCAACGACAGCCTTTATGCCGCACCAGTGAGTGGACCGGGACGAGGCGCGACGCGCTGCTTCTTCAATGGCCCGCGCGGCAGCGAGATTTGCGGTCCCGAATTCACGCCCGACGGCAGGACGCTATTCCTCGCCGTGCAGCACCCCGGCGACGAAAAGGGATCGACGTTCGAGAAACCGTCCACGCGCTGGCCGGATTTCCGCGACGACATGCCGCCGCGCTCATCGGTGCTGGCGATCACGCGCAATGACGGCGGCGAGATCGGCGGCTAAGCCACTACGAGGCCGCCGTTTCGGTTCTGCGAGTTGAAATGATTTTGATAACTGTTGCTTCGCTGACTCAACGCCGAATATTCACGCAGGAAATTCTTTACCGACTTCAGCACGCTCGATACGATTTGCATGCGCTGGCAATGGTGCCAGTGTGAAAGGGTCTTGAGATGTTCAACAGCCGCAATCCGCAACTGTCTCTGCGAGCACTGCTCGCGGAAACGGTTATGTGCCGCCGCATTTTGGCGCACAGCGTGATGGCGTCTGGCATTGGCGAAGCGCTTTCCGGCTTTGTCATGGCGATCGATCCGGGCGGAGGTTCAGGCATGTAGCTGAATAAGCTGCCAGCCAAAAGCCCGGATCGCGTGAACGCCTCCGGGCTTTTTGTTTGTGCAGTCTTAACGCTAAAGGTGATGTATGAAACGGGATCGATTCACAACGAAGAATGACTTCTTCTACGCCTTTGTAATTGTTGCGATGTTCGTCGTGTCGACATTCGGTGTCGGTGCGGTGGTGGTGAACGCAGGGACGGTACCGGTAGTGGCTGCTGTGGTACGCGCCGCCTTCGTTGCTGCCGCCACGTACTTCGCTTCAGGGTAGTAGAAGTCAGATGAAAGCCGCGTCTCTGTCCGGTGACGTGCGAATACCCCCGATTCGCACGCCGCTGGTCAGAGCCGGTCACCTCTCGCCTGAAACATTCAAGAAATGGGATCGTCCCGCGCGCGTCATTCGGACAAGGCCTTCACCAGTCGATAAAGAAACTCGCTGCCGTCGAAGAACGACTTGATCAGCACGCGCTCATCGCGGCCGTGAATGCGGATCTCGCCATACTCGACGAAGATGCCTGAGGTGCCGTAGGTGGGAATGCCCGCATTGCGCAGCCGTGATCCATCGGTGGCGCCCGTGCTCATGACGGGCACGACGGGGACGCCGGACCACATGACCTCCGAAACGCTCTGGATCGTTTTAAAAGCCTGCGACTGGGCGTCGGTCGCTTCGCTTGTGCTCGGCGCGAAGCGCGCCTTGACGCTGACGCGCGGACCGGCCACGTCCGCGAGACTCTTCAAGACAAAGTCGGGATCTTCACGCGGCAGCAGCCTGCAATTGACGGTCGCCTTCGCACGCTGCGGCAGAGCGTTGTCGGCGTGGCCACCTTCCAATCGCGTCGCCACGCAGGTGGTACGTAGCTGCGCGTTATAGCGTGGCACGTCCGACACGATTCTCAGCTGTGCATCGGTGGCCCGGTCTTGCGCGAGTGCCGCAATCGCCTCCGACAACGCGCCGGTTTCGATATTGGAAAGCGTCGAGAAGTAGCGGCGCGTAACGTAGCCCAGGCGCACCGGGAAATCGAAGCGAGATAAGCGATCCAGCGCCGCAGAGAGGTCGTAGATCGCGTTGTCCTTCTGCGGCACAGAGCTGTGGCCGCCTGCGTTGGTGGCTTCCATGTCGAAGGTGAGGTACAGCTTCTCGCTGACCTGCACGCCTTGAATGTAAGGCTTGCCGTTGCGATTGGTTCCGCCACCGCCTTCATTCAGGGCGAACTCCGCATCGATCAATTCGCGGCGGTTGGCCAGCAACCAACCGACGCCATTGTGCGTACCGCCTTCTTCATCGGCGGTCAGCGCGATGATGAGATCGCGCTTCGGCTTCAAGCCTTCCTTTTTGTAGCGAATGAGATTCGCCACGAAGATCGCGGCCATTGCCTTGTCGTCCAGCGTGCCGCGTCCGTAGTAGTAGCCGTCTTTCTCGGTGAGCTTGAAAGGGTCGAGGCCGTCGGACCAGTCTTCCTTCTTGGCCTCGACGACGTCGATGTGCGCGAGCAGCAGCATTGGTTTCTGTGCACCGCTGCCGCGATAGCGCGCAACGAGATTGCCTTTCCTTGGCGCGGGCTCGACGACTTCAACATCCTTTGCATCGAAGCCCGCGTCGAGCAATCGTTTTGCCACTGCGCGCGCGGCGGCCGTGTTGTCGCCATGCGGATGCACCGTGTTGACTTCAATCAACTCGCGGTAGATGTCCAGTGTGAGCTTCTGGTGCGCATCAAGCGTCTGCGCTTTGGCCTGAAGCGTGAGGCAAGCGCCGGCAAACGCCAGCACGGCAAGCTTCTTCATGTTGCCCTTTCCGAATTTTCTTCAAAACTCTTGAGCATTTACCCACAGACTTGCGCTGCCGCTCAGCGCACGATCCAGGCGCCTGATCAGACAGGCCAAATGGAGAACCAAAATGAACGGTGAATACAAACGCAAAGCCCCATGGGTCCGACTAGTAATCGTGATTGCTGCTCTGTCGATAACGTTGTCGATCGGTGGTTTCATCGATCTGCTTGCATTTTCGTATGTCGCTGACGCGGGATATGGCCAGCCTACGACAGCCGTGTTGGCAAGCCGTTAACCAGACCCTTCGTACGTTGCTGAATTTTCTACACCATTCTCGATGAATCTGCTCTGTCCGATTGTCACGGCCTGACTGAGACTCTCCGAACCGTTCAGTACGAACGGGAGTTCATTAAATCCTTGCTTAAACATTAACTGGAGAAAATCATGAAAAGCAAATCTGTCCTTTCAATCATCGTTGCGGTTTTGGTCTCTTTGGCAGCAGGTTGCGCGAGCTTCTCTGGCGCGCCAGACGAGCTGTTCACAGAAAGCAAGACCTATAACGGTGGCGAGTAATTCGTGGTCCAGGCGCCGATTCGTTTATCGCGAATCGGCGCCCGCAGAAGTAAAGCTAGAACTCGTTAGTCGAGGATGTTCTTGTTGATGTAGTCGGAGATGGTGTTGTAGTAAACCTTGAAGAAGAACGTGCTCGGCGTCCTGTATTCAGCCAGTGTCGGCACGGCATAGTTGGTGCGCTCCAACTCCATCTTTCCCTTGTCGTTGTCGTAGAACAGCGTCGCAGGTATTTGCTTGACGCCGTAACTCTTCTGCAAGTGCTGCAGCTTGTTCTTGCCTACCTGCGCGCCGTTACCGGCGCGATACGCATAGAAGGTGATCTTGTTGCTGAAGTCGGCTGCCAGATACCGCCCCAGTGTTGCGAGAAGGCGGGACTTTTCGTCTTTGTCGGCATAGAACACGACGATGACCGGTCGTGTGCCGGTATCGACCTTCTGCAGATAGTCCGAGTCTGAGATGTCAATGAACGGCGTGCCGTGCAGGATCTGATGGACCGGCTCCTTCGCGATACGACGCACCTCGCTCATGTCGATTTCCACGGCGCGTGCGAAGGGTGCGGCAAGACAGCCAGCGATGAGCGCGATGGTGCTGGTAGCCAGCGCGGCAAGCTTCTTCATCTGGGTCAACTCCAATCCGCTTCTAGAATAATCCGGTGTTGACCGTTTGCTAACAAGCAATCGCTTATCGTTTGAGAACTTCAGGAGACAGTCAATGCGCAAGTTTGTTTCTCTGCCAATTGCACTCGGTCTGATGGCGTCTGCAGGCTCTTCGTTCGCAGATGCCGACATGCTCAAAAAGCACAACTGCGTGGCATGCCATCACAACGAGAGGAAAATGATCGGCCCCGCTTACAAGGACGTCGCTGCGAAGTATTCGGCCGATAGCAGTGCCGCCGAAAAACTGGCCAAGAAAATCCAGGCCGGTGGTGCCGGTGCGTGGGGCGAGATGCCGATGCCGCCGCATCCGCAGCTGTCGGATGCCGACGCGTTGACTCTCGCCAGGTATGTGCTGACGATCAAGTAACCGAAGATTTAGTTGCCGAGCAAGACTCACGGCCGCACTGCCATCGGCAGCGCGGCCGTGTCAAAGCCTTACCCGGGGCTCAGCCGATAAATGTCACCCTGATCGGTGCCTACATACAGGTCACCATCCGGGCCCTGAACAACGGTTCGGAATCGACCGGCAGGCATCGGCAGCGAGATCGTGGTCCTCTTTGCCGACAGGCCGTCGGCCGGAATGTCGAGCACATCAAGCCGGTTCCCCACCGGTGTTCCGTGGATTCCGATTCCCATGAAGCCGACAACCATCTTGCCGTTCCATGCTTTCCATTTCGCGTTGTTCAGAAACACGCATGAGGACAGGCCCTGGGACAACCCGTCGTTGTTCCATGCGGGCTTCATCGCGTCGGGATACGATTTCAGATCGGTCATCGGCATGTACGCCGCCCTTACCTTCGGATCGGCAGCACCCATCTGATTCGGCATGTAGCCGCAGTAGCCATCGGGGCAATCTTCACGACCCGCCCTCTTCGGGCGCGGATCCCATCCGGCATTGCCACCCGCTTTCAACGCCGTCACCTCATCGGAGTGCCATGGCCCGTTCTCGGCGGTGAACGGTTGGTTGTTGCCCGGGCGGAAGCAGATGCCCTGCGGGTTGCGATGACCGTAGGTAAAGATTCGCGCATCGAACCCCTGTGGAGCGTTGTTACCCGGAGCAGCCTTGCCATCCCGGTCGATGCGCAACACCTTGCCGCCGATGAGTGTCGGGCTTTGCGGTACCGGGCCGTTGTGGGTATCGCCCGTCGTCACGTAAAGAAAACCATCACTCGGGCCAAAGCGAAGGCGGCCTCCGTTGTGCGCACCGGCGTCACCAAACGGGTGGCCACTGGGAGCCTGCTTGTAAGCGATGTCCGTGACGATGTCCGTGCGATTGGATACCTTGGCCAGATCGGGACTGACCGTCAGCCGGATCACGCGATTGTTGTGGGGCGTGGTCTGGTTGGATGTCGAGTAGACGTAGATGAACCGGTTCTGGTCGAAGTTGGGATCGACCGCCACCCCAGCCATACCCGCCTGACCACTGCAGAACAGATCGTTCGCCGTGTCGGCATAGCCCTTGGAATCTTTCATTCCGAGCAGGCCGTTGACGGTGCCCGTGGGCATCCGTACCGACAAGCCGCGACACTTCTCGGTGAAGAACATGGTCCCGTTTGGCAAGAAAGCCATGTCCCAGACCAAGTCGCGCCCGGTCATCACGCTGGTGCTTTTCAAGGTGGGAGCGTCCTGGGCAATTGCCAAACCGGAAGCGGCAGAGGCCAGGAGCGCACATGGCAATAACCGACTGATACGTCGAAGCATAGATACGTCTCCTTGCATATTTGGAATTTTCGAAGGAATTTTTTCAGCAGCGCTGGCCGAGTTGACGTCGAGACGAGCGCTGATCTAAATAGTGAACTTCTCGACATGAAAGGCAATAGCGCAACAGAGGGAAGGCAGTAGCGCGCGGCGACATCACTGAAGCGAAATGACGCGGACTACGGTTTCCTTGTAGTTCCGAAAACCCATGCGCTCGTAAAGCCGGCGCGCGCCGGTGTTGTCGTGCATGACGTGCAAAAACGGCGTTTCGTTGCGCAGCATTTCTCGGCGAATCAGCTTGAGCATCAGCCTCTTCGCCAGGCCGCGGCCCTGAAAGTCAGGATGCGTGCAGACGCCGCTGATCTCTCGCAGCATGCCAGCGTAAGAGCGCTCGCCCGCCATCGCAATCAGTCGCCCGCCATCGAAGACACCGAAGTATTCGCCAAGCTCGATGGTGCGCAGGCCGAACGGACCGGGATGCGTCAGCTCGGCGAGCTCCAGGGCCTGCGGCGCGTGCGTCGCATTCAGCGGCACCGCGTCCGGTGCTTCGTCCGTCTGCGGCATGTCGGCTTCCCAGATCATCTTGAGCATCGTCGACTCGACTTTGATTTGCCAGCCCGCCGGAACTGCGCCGGCCCAGCCCTCCGTATAGAAGTGTTCGCCCCGCTCGCAGAATGCAGCCAGCGCCGAGAAGTCGGGCCGCAATTGATCAGCGAAAGCGACGATCGCCGAGAAGCCCGGCGCGTAGCGGCGCGCCGCCTCATTGCCCGTGGCGAACTTCGACTGCGGGCCGGTCAACGCGTGCCAGAAGATGTTGTCGAGCAGGTCCTTCATTGATGCGAAATGTACTTAGATAGAGTGCGCGCATGACCGAACGTCGACAGCGCTTGCTGGGCGCCCTGCTGTCCACCATGGCCGGTTCACTAGCGGCCGCGATGATCTATTTGCGCCCGGAAGGGCTGCATGTTCCGGCGTGGGTGGCTTATGCGGCGTGTGCAGCGTTCGTGTTTGCCGGCCTCACGATCATGGCTGATGAGTTCGCACTTCGTCGAGTGCATGCATGGGTTGTTGTTGCATGCGTAGCGTCATTGCTGGTGCCGGGAGCATGGGTTGCCTTCGGCCCCGGTGTGCGCAAATGTTCAGTGAGCGGACCGTTCTCAGCGGTATTGGTTCGGATCTGGTGTGTCGCGGGGCGTTCGGGCTCGGCGCATTGATCGTCGCCGCGCTTCTGGTGTGGATTGTGTGGCGGGCGCTGCGCCAACGCTGAGATTCTTGAATTGATAACCGGCTCGATCGATGACCAACAGCAGCACAGCTCCCGCGATTCTGATCACCATCCCGCTCAGTCACTACTGCGAGAAGGCACGCTGGGCGCTCGATCGCGTCGCGCTGCCGTACCGGGAGGAGCCGCACGCGCCGCTGCTGCATCGGCTTGCAACGAAGCGCGATGAACGTGGCACCGTGCCGGTGCTGGTGCATGGAGGCAGTCGTTTCTGTGATTCGACCCAGATTCTCAAGCACGTGGATACGGTCTGTGGCGGCGACCTGCTCTACCCGCACGATGTCGAGCTGCGACGCGAAGTGGACGAACTCGAGGAGCGCTTCGACAAGGAACTCGGCCCGCATACGCGCCGCTGGGCGTACGGGCAGGCGCTGCCGCAGACAAAGTCGATCCGCTCGCTGTGGGCGCGTGACGTGCCGCCCCTCGAGGCGAGCGTGATTCAGGTGATCACGCCGCTGGTGCGACGGCTGGTCCGCACGGCATACAAGATCACGCCGGAGAACGCGCAGCGTTCACTCGAGCGCGTGCGCGGCGTGTTTCGGCAAGTAGACGAACTGCTGAGTGACGGGCGCCGCTTTCTGGTCGGCGAGCGCTTCACGGCCGCCGATCTGACATTTGCGGCGCTTGCGGCGCCGGTGCTGTTTCCTGCTGAATGCCGAGCTGTCCAACCAGCGCTCGACGATGTGCCGACCGAGATGCGCGAAGAGATCTTGCGCTTTCGCGAAACCGACGCCGGGCGGTTTGCGCTGCGGATGTTCTCGCAGGAGCGTGGTTATCCAGTCGGCGTGCGTCAGTCGCAGGTTCTATAAAACGGGTTTTAGCTGCATGTCCGGCGCGAGCGCGGCGGTCGGCGTCGAAGACAGCAACTGCGCGTCGCGCCTGTAAGGTGCGTGCGATGGCGGTGCTTAGCCAACGCTTCCTGATGCAGTGATCTGACTCGCCGCCTCGTCAAGCGCTTGCGCGCCTCGCGTGTCCATCCGGCTTGCCCATGCCGCCATGATGTACTGAGAGTGCGCGACGATCGCGATGAGCGAGGAGCGCAGGTAGACTCATCGCATGACGAAGCCTCCTCGCATTATGGGGTCGCATCTACAGGCTGCGACATGAGTGCGATCAAGGCCTTGCTGTTGACGGACGTCGTGGACAGCACCCGCATGGCCGAGAAGATCGGCGATAGCGCGATGGCCGAGATCTGGGCAGCGCACGATCGAGTCTCGCGCGCGTTACTCAGACCCTGGCACGGGCGCGAGATCGACAAGACCGATGGCATGCTGCTTTTGTTCGACAACTGCGCAGATGCCGTCGGCTATGCGATGGCGTACCACGCTGCGTTGTCGACGATGTCGACCCCGCTCACAGCGCGCGCCGGCTTGCACGTCGGGCCGGTGATCCTGCGAGAAAACGCGCCCGACGACATCGCACGTGGCGCGAAGCCGCTCGAGGTCGAAGGGCTGGCCAAGCCCATCGCGGCCAGAGTGATGGCACTCGCGCGTGGGGGGCAAACACTGCTGTCGGCGGCCGCCCGCGAAGCGCTCGGTACCTGCGCGCACCAGCTGGTCTCACACGGACATTGGCGCATCAAGGGTGTGTCCGATCCCATCGAGCTGTTCGAGGTCGCCGGAGGGGACGCACAATCCGTGGCGCCCGCTGACGGCGACAAGGCGCATCGCGTCGTTTGGATGGGCGACTGGTGGCTGCCCGTCAACGAGATTCCGAACAACCTCCCTTTCCAGGCAACGTCGTTTATCGGCCGCGAGCGCGAGCTGGATGAAGTCAAGAGCCTACTCAAGACATCGCGCCTGCTAAGCCTGGTCGGCATGGGCGGGCTGGGCAAGACGCGCCTGACGCTGCAGATCGCCGCGCAGCAGATCCACGATTTTCCAGACGGCGTGTGGTTCCTCGACCTGGCGCCGATCAGCGATGCGACGTTGATCGTCAGCGCGGCGGCCCAAGTGCTCGGCGTGCGTGAAGAGCCCGATCGGCCGTTGTTGCAATCGGTGTGCGCACATCTCGGGAACCGTCGCGCCCTGCTGATCCTCGACAACTGCGAGCAAGTGGTCGCGGCCGCAGCACAGATGGCAAGCGCCATCATCAGGATGGCCCCGCACGTGCGCATCGTTGCATCAAGCCGTGAGCCTCTGCGCGCGCCAGGCGAGCATTGCTATCTGCTGATGCCGCTTCCGGTTCCGGCGCGTGGCGGTGGCATGGAGGCAATGTTTCGATCGACAGCGGTGCGGCTCTTCGTTGAACGCGCACAGCAGCACAAGCCCGCGTTCGAGCTCACCGAACGCGAAGCCCCGGCGGTGGCAGAGTTGGTTGCGCGGCTGGAGGGCATCCCGCTGGCAATCGAGCTCGCCGCCGCGCGCATCCGCGCGCTGTCCGTCGCCGACATCAATGCTCGGCTGCAGGATCGCTACAAACTACTCACCGGAGGCTCGCGCGTCCTGCAGGAGCGGCAACAGACCTTGCGCGCACTGGTTGACTGGTCATACGAACTGCTCACGACCGAAGAGCAGATCCTGCTCGACCGACTCGGCGTCTTCGTCGGCGGCTTCGATCTCGCCGCCGCGGAGGTTGTGTGCGGCATGGAGCCGCTCTCCGGCGATGACGTGCTTGACCTGCTGCAATCGTTAATCGAGAAGTCGCTCGTGATGCTCGAAGAACGCGACGACGGCGCGCGCTACCTGATGCTCGAAACCATTCGCGAATACGCGCGCGAGAAACTGGCGGCGCGCGACGATGCCGCAGCGATCGCGGCGCGCCATTGCGAACACTACTTCGCGATGGCCAAGGCAGCGAACAAGGGGCTGAAGGGTCCGCAGCAAGCTGACTGGCTGTGGAGGCTGGAGATCGAGCTCGACAACCTCCGCGGCGCGATCGCGACATCGCTCGCGGGCGGCGTCGATCCGACGATCGCAGTCAAGCTCGGGGTTGCGCTGCAGGGTTTCTGGATCCTGCGCGGCTACTCGCGCGAAGGGCGCAAAGTGGTGCAGTCGGCGCTCGCGCTACCGGCAATCCAGGCGTCAGCCAGTCCGCTCACGCTTGGGCGCTGTACGTCGGCGCGGCGCTGGCCGAAAGCCAGAGCGACCATGCCGAAGCGCGCAGGATGCTGGAGACCTGCCTCGAGTTACGGCGCGCGCTGGCTAACGAAGTCGACCTCGCTGCCACATTATCGACGTTGTCGTATCGCCCGCTTGCACGCGGGCGACGCCGTCCAAGCCGCGGCGGGCGAGGGCGAGGCGCTGCAGATTTTCCGGCGACTGGACGACCATGTCGGCGAAGCGATCGGCCTTTTACATCTAGGCCAGATTTGGCTATACCAAGGCGACGACGAGACGGCGCGCTCGCACCTAGAACAGTGCCTTGCGGTCGCGCAGCAGATTCGTCACCAGGAGGTCGAAGGCGAATGCGAGTTGGTGCTCGGCCAAGTCGCGCTGGAGATCGGGGACAAAAACCAGGCCTGCCACCGCTTCAAGCGCTCTCTGACAGTGTGTCGCGATGCCGGTGACAAGCGTGGCGAGGCAAACGCGCTGCGCTGGCTCGCGCGGGTTGAACTGCAATCGGGTGATCTCGTATCGGCTCGGGCGCGGTTCACAGAGGCATTGCGCGCGTTTCAAGCTTTCGAAATGCGCGAGGAACTGCTCGGATGCCTCGAAGACCACGCCGAGCTCGCGGAGGCGGAGGGTAAGCCGGAACTCGCCGTCACCCTGGCAGGCGCGGCGGCGCGATCACGCGATCGTCTCGGCCTGCACCGATCACCGCGAGACGAGCTGCGTTGGCAGACGCTTGTCGGTCGGTTGCGACGCGCGATGACGGACGCACCGTTTGACGCCGCGTGGAGCGAGGCTCAGCGATTGCAGATCGACGAGGCGATTAGCCACGCACTGTCCGACTCAGCGCGAGCGCGCAACCGCATAGTCAGAGGTGTACCGCCTACTGCGTGTGCGGAGCGCGGGCTCGTCTATGCCCGCGCATGGGCGTGCTAGCGGCGACGCCTGCGGATGCCGAGACCGATCACGCCGAGGCCAGCAAGCATCAACGCGAGCGTCTCGGGTTCGGAAACCGGTAGGAACACGCCAGTGGCGGCATTGGCTGAGATACCGCAGCTGGCACCCGGCACTGGAAGGAATGCGCAGCCGGGCGACGTCTGCGGCGGATTGGCAAAGATCAACTGCGCCTGGTTGCCGCCGAACAGGATCAGGCTGAATCGCATACTGGCCATTCCCGGCGATTGGCTAGTTCCGACACGAAGGAGTCGAAGAAGCCGGTGTCGATGCCCGCCAGATGGCCGCCCGCGATATTGATGCCGTTGACGATCACGTTCGGATCGAGCGCATACGAGTTAAGGATCGTGCCCGGATTCGCAACGTCGTAGAAGCTGACTTCGGCGCTGAGGACGTCAAACCCCCGCACGCGCCGCTGATTGGAATGTTGTTGCCGGTGCCGATCGCGAGGCATGACTCCGGCACGTCAAACAGGGCGGACGCCTCCCAGCCAAGCTCGGCGAAGATTCCACCGTAAGCGGGATCATATGTACCCGTGTAGAGCGCGGCATGCGAGGATCCGGCCGAGCCGAGCGCAGCGGCGCCCAGCAGCAACGCGGAGAAAATAGATCTAATGCGCATCGTCCACATGCTCGCTACCCCCGCTGCTGTTTGTCGGCCCCACGTGCGTGTTCAGGACAACGCCGAATCGGAAACAAAAGATTGCCAGCATACTAAAACGCTGAGGCGCCCCGCTCGACGCCCGATAGGCGGTTGCGCGAACTCAGACGGTGCGTGCGTTTGTATTGGAAAGAAAAACGCTACCGGACGGTTCGGGTGACTACTGTTTGCGACGACGCAACGCTACCACTCCCGCAAGGCCGAGGCCCAGAAGCGCGAGAGTGCCTGGCTCTGGGACTCGCAGCGGATCGCCCGTCAACTCCATCGCATAACCTGTCGCGGCCCCGTGATCTTCACGCATGATCTGCAAGAAGTGTGTTCCCGTGAGATTGGGCAGAGCCAAGACGTACTCTCCAAGGGACGAACCACCGGCGCGACGCGTGCCAAATAGATAGCTGCCATCCAACCAGACGAAGATGCCGTTATCGACGCCGAGCGAAAGGCTGAGGTTCGTCAGGCCAGCGCCGGCGTCTAACTCGTAGATGATTGCTGTTTCTGTGTTCACCGCCCAAATTGAAGGAATCGCCTGCGGCAAAGTCCACGAGCCACCTGGGCTAGCAGGATTCGTCAGCCAGTTCCCCAAAACACCCGCTGCGGCCGAAAGATCTGGTGCTGTCGCAAACGAAACGGTCGTGTCGCCACAGGCAACATTGGCGCAGGGAAACGGATCCGAAATTCCCAACGTGTCGAGCGATGTACCGATCGAGGAGTTGTAGCGGCCAGGGCTGGTGTTATCCAAGATGAGGGCAGCGTCTGCCGAATTGGCTGCAATGCTCAAGCCAAGCACTGTGGCACATACAAGAGTGCAAACCTTAAGCATCGTGGCTGTTCCTCGAAGTGATCCTAAGAGGTCCGCAAGAGTCAGGCCACGAGCCGAATTGATCAGAAAATCAAGACTCTAAGGGGTGATGGGGTAACTAGCCCGCCCTGGTTGTAAAGATATCTGACACCATTGAAGCCTTCCGTTTGACTCATGCAGACGCGCCCGCTCGCCCACCCTTATCGGTACCCCGCCGCCTGCAACTCGAACAACTCCGCATAGCGCCCCCGCTGCTGCAGCAGCTCCGCATGCGTGCCTTCGGCTTCGACGGTGCCATCCATCAGCACGACGATCCGATCGGCCATGCGCACGCTGGAGAAGCGGTGCGAGATCAGCACGACCGTCTTGCCGCGGCTCAGCTCCTTGAAGCGCTCGAACACTTCGAACTCGGCGCGCGCATCGAGCGCGGCGGTCGGCTCGTCGAGGATCAGCAGCTGCGCGTCGCGCATGTAGGCGCGCGCGATGGCGACCTTCTGCCATTCGCCGCCCGAGAGATCGATGCCGGTGCGAAAGCGCTTGCCGAGCACCTGATCGTATTGCTCGGGCAGCTTGCGGATGACTTCGTCGGCCAGGCTGCGCTCCGCTGACTCGACGATGCGCGCGCGATCGTCGCGCGCCTCGATGCGGCCGACGGCGATGTTGTCGGCGGCGGTGAAGCTGATAGCGCATGAAGTCCTGGAAGATGACGCCGATGTTGGCGCGCAGCGCGAACAGGTCGTATTCGCGCAGGTCGTGCCCGTCGAGCAGGATGCGGCCCTCGTCCGGATCGTAGAGGCGCGCGAGCAGCTTGACCAACGTGGTCTTGCCGGCGCCGTTCTCGCCGACCAGCGCGAGGATTTCTCCGGCGTGCAGCTCGAAGGTCAGATTGCGCACCGCCCAGCGCTCGGCGCCGGGATAGCGGAAGCCGACGTTCTCGAACGCGAAGCCGCGCTTGATCGGCACCGGGAACGGCCGCGGATTCGCCGGCGGCACGATCTCGGGCTGGATCTCGAAGAACGAAAACAGATCGTCGAGGTAGAGCGCCTGGCCCGCGACCTGCGAGAAGCCGATCAGCAGGTTCTCCAGCAGATTGCGCAGGCGCCTGAACGAGCCGGCGAGAAACGTCAGATCGCCGATCGAGAAATCGCCGTGCAGCGTGCGCCACACGATGTACGCGTACGCGATGTAGTAGGCGAGCGTGCCGATCGCGGCCAGCACGCCGCCCCAGCCGGCGCGCCGCATCGCGATCTCCCGGTTGGCTGCGAAGAAGCGCGCGGAGAGCGTGCGGTAGCGCTCGATCAGGAACGCGTTCAGGCCGAAGATCTTCACTTCCTTGGCCGTTTCGACGCTCGCGCCGGTTTGCCGCACGTAATCGAGCTCGCGCCGCTCGGGCGTCCGCGCGAAGTTGAGCGAATAGCTCTGCGCGTTGAAGTGCGCCTCGCCGATGAACGCCGGCATCAGCGCGATCGCGAGCAGCACGATCAGCCACGGTGCGAAGACGAGCAGGCCGGCCGCAAAGCTGACGATGGTGATCACGTCCTGCGCCTGGCCGAACAGCTGGCCGATCAGGCTCGCTGCGCCCGGCGGCCTGCCGGCGCGCGCGCTCCAGGCGGTCCTGCAGCTCGCTGTCTTCGAAGTCTTCGAGGTCGAGCGTCGCGGCGTGCTCCATCAGCCGCAGGCTGGTCTCGTTGCTGAAGCGCTCGGACAGCAGCGAGTCGAGCAGCGAGACGACGCGGCCGAGCACGTCCGAGACAACCGCCAGCGCGAACTCGAGTGCGAGCAGCCAGCCGATGCGATCGAGCACTCCGCTGTCGATCCATTCGCGCAGCGTGTCGTTGGGATGCGGCGTGCCGGCGAGCAGCACGACCTCGTCGATGATCAGCTTGCCGACGTAGAGCGTGACGACCGGCAGCAACGCGCGCAGGATGCGCAGCACGCCCTGGCCGAGCGTCAGCGCGGGGCTGGTTTGCCAGACGAGCTTCAGAAACGGCGGGAGATTGCGCAGCGCGCCGAGGCGGGCGCGCAGCGGTTGCGGTGGCGGGTCGCGCAGCCGGTCGCGGCCGCGCATCGGTGCAGGGATGGACATCAGTGTTGGCGAATCAGTAGAAGTTACCGCGACAGTGCTGGCCGTCATCGGGCCAGCGCACCCCTGCTAAGAAATTCATCCGATCGCTGGCGAAACGACTTTGCGCCGCCGCCACTCCTCGAGCAGCTCGAGCTCTCGTGCCGGCAGCAAACCGATCTGGCCGCTGGCCGCTATCAACGGCCGCTCACTGCCTGCTTGCACTCCACCCGAAGCACGGATCCACTCGAGCGTGTCGCCCGTGGTCTGAGAAAGCGGTCTGAATGTGAGCCCGGCATCGACCGCTCTCGAGCAGTCGACCGTGAAAAAGTTGTGGCCTTCGACGCCCGGTATCCAGAACGGCAGCTCGCTCCAGGGCTTGACCCCTTGCTCGATCAGGAATTCCTCCTGAACCCAAGCGATATGCGCATCACTGCCCGTTTCCGAACGAAACGTCGTCAGTAACGATTCGAATGTCAGCTCGTGATCCGGACCCGTGGCGTTGAATACGCCCGCCTGCTTGCGTTCGATCATGCGCACGATCCATTCGGCGAGGTCGCGAACATCGATCAGTTGCAAAGGGCGCTGGGGCGGCGCCGGGGCGAGCACTTCACCGCCGCGTGCGATGCGCGACAGCCAATACGGAAATCGGGCCATGTAGTCGTGCGGGCCAACGATCAATCCCGCGCGAATTGAAAGCACACGACCAGGCATCGCCTGTTCGGCAGCACGCTCCGCCAACACTTTGCGCGCGCCGTAGGTCGACAGATCGCTTTCATCCTCTTGTTTGCCGTCAGGAAGCTGATTCACCGCGGCGCTCTCGTTCTGCCGCGCAGACTCGAAGCTCGCATAGACCGACAAGCTCGAGATGAAGACGTAACGCTCGACGGCATCGCGCAAAAACTCCGCGGTCGTGCGAACTGCGTGCGAGGTATAGCCGCAGGTATCGATGACAGCGTCCCAGCGTTTCCCTGTCAGCGCTTCGAGACTGTGATTGCGATCGCCACGCAGCTTCTCGACGCTGGGAAAAAGCCGAGGGTTGCTTTTGCCGCGATTAAACAGCGTGACGGCATGGCCACGCGTGAGCGCCGACTCGGTCAGGTAGCGGCCAAGGAATTCGGTGCCGCCGATGATCAGGATGTTCATGCAATGGACTCCAGCGCCGGCGAGAATCACCAAGCCGGCGCCATCAACATTCATTCAAAAAAATCAAGTGGAAAACGTCAGTATTCCGTAAGCACTTTTCAGCTGGCCCCGCCTTCAATGTTGCGCGAGTCTAGTAAACGCATCAAAGGCAACACGAAGGAGGCGTCATGCTTGCAAAGAGTGAGAAGAGTTCGACCTGCGCATGCCCCGCGAAGACGGCGTTACGCGCTGCTATCGGAAACCCGTTGTTGGTGCGGCGGTGCGCGGGGGTCGCGGCGGCCGTGGTGGGCCTGATCCTGATGACCGTGGCATGGGACGGCCCGGCCGACCTTGTAAGCCGCCCGCAAGTCGCTGCCCCAAAGCGGACCAGCTGGGAATCCGACCGTTCCATCAGATCACGCCATCCGAACCTTTCAACGCTTTGCATTCAATGCATTGGTTTTGCCGCTGATCGACGACGCCGAACCCCCGCGCTGGAGCCGGCAGGCGATCGATTGGATCTGTGATGGGCGCGGCGACGTCAACATCAACGGCCAACCGCTGGTCGATGGCGAATCCGTTCCTGCAATGTTCACCGTGCATTGGAAGCTGGAGCGCTGCGCTCCGCTTGCCGGCGCTGAACTGTTGATCGACGGGGAGATCTCGTTTGCCGTCTCGCGCGACAACACTGGTCTGCGCGCTCATATGGTGAAGCACACCTTGACGGCCGAAATTGCGAGCGGCAAAACGCATCGAATGCCGACTATCGACGTCGAGCATGGAGGTAACAAAGGTGGGGTCGCGGAAGCGCCGTGAGCGCGCTTCTTGAGATCGCGCTATTTCTAGCGGCTAGCGCTGCGGTCCATCGTCTAGCTTTGCGGGCGGCTTAGTATTCGACGATGATCGTTCGTGACACTGCATCGCTTCCTCCGCCGCTGCGGCCTTTCGTCAAGCGGTTGTGGTTCGCAGACGAAAGTGCGCGCGCTGTTCCCGGGCTCGCTGCGCGCGAGCACGTGCTGCCGACCGGAACGATGAGTCTTGTGTTCCGCATTTCGGATCATCCGCTGCGATTGTTCGACACCGATGGGGCCAACGGCCGCACGGTAGGTCACGCGATCGTCGGCGGCGCCCGTACGAGTTACTACGTTCGTGACATCTCGCAGCCGACGCGTTCGGTCGGTGCGCAACTCCATCCTGGCGCTGCTGAGTTCTTGTTGGGCGCTCCTGCGGGCGAGCTCGCGGAGCGGCACACGCGGCTTGATGATCTGTGGGGCGCTGCTGCCGAGGAGGCGCGCGAGCGGCTGGCGCTTGCAAGCGCACCCCATGCGGCGCTCGATCTTCTGCAAGCGTTGTTGATTGCGAGACTGCCCAAGGTGCGCGGCGTTCATCCGGCCGTCGCGCACGCTCTGGCGCGCTTTGCGATATTCAATAATGTGAACGCAGTCGTCGATGAGAGCGGGTATAGCCACCGCAGATTTATCGCGCTGTTTCGCGAAACGGTCGGGCTGGCACCGAAGGTCTACTGCCGCATCGTGCGCTTGCAAACTGCAATCGATTACATCGCCGCCGACGGTGAGGTGTCGTTGGCGGATCTCGCGGCGTCATCCGGCTACAGCGATCAGTCGCATTTCAACCGCGAGTTTCGTGAGTTCACCGGCGTAACGCCAGGCACATATCGGCGCATCAAGCCGGCCGCGAAGCATCATGTCGCGATCACGGCGCATTGAGGTCAATTTTGTTCAAGACGTAGCGATGTGATGGCGGCATCGTGCAGCCTTCGCAACGCACGCAAGGGGTGACACATGGTGGTCAAGGAAGTTTTCGCGCAGGTCCGCGTCAGAAATGCAGCCAAAGCAATCGAGTTCTACCGGCAGGCGTTCGGCGCCAAGGAAAAATTCCGGCTCACCGAGCCCAGCGGGCGAATCGGCCATGTCGAGCTCGACTTCGGCGGCCACATCATCATGTTCTCGGATGAATATCCTGAATACGGATGCGTCGGCCCCGAAACCATCGGCGGCACTTCGATCACGCTGCACCTGCACGTCGACGACTGCGACGCGATGATCGAACGCGCGATCAGCGCGGGCGCGACAATGGTTCGAGAGCCGTCGGACCAGTTCTACGGCGAGCGCAGCGGCACGATCCGTGATCCGTTCGGCCACGAGTGGAACATCGGACACGAGATCGAGCAGCTCACGCCCGAAGAGATGCAGCGTCGCTATACGGAACTGATGACGCAGGACGCGCCAGCGACGTCAACGACTTAGCGAACCGGCTTAAGCCCCGGCGCCGGCGACTTCAGATCGCGCGCTGGGCTGGTTCGCAGCGGGCGTTTCGATCCACCGCATCGCACCCTGCTCGCATCGCTGCTCGGCGAAGCCATCGACCGCTGGTGGAGTACCTTGAGCATGCCCTGATTTGATGTCCACAACGCAGCCGTGCGGTCCGCGGCTGCGTTGGCTAGGTACGATGGCGCGCGGTTCGAGGCACTTATGGGACCTCACGTTGAAGCGCGCACCAGTGAAATCGAAGACGTCCGCTGCGGGAAAAACAAAACCGAAAGCGAAAAAGAAAATCGCGGGGACGAAGCCGGCGGCGCGTGCGCGCAAGTCTGCGTCGGCATCCAGCGCACGCCCGGTGGCCGCGCAGCTTGCTGATGTGATCAAGTGGTTCGAGGCTAATGCCAGCAAGCGTGCTCGCGATGGGATGGCGCGTTACGCGATCCCTTCGGACAAGGCGTATGGCATATCGGTCGGCGCCCTGCGGCAGAAGGCCAAGGCTCTAGGCCACAATCACGCGCTCGCGCTGGCGCTGTGGGACACCGATCGGTACGAAGCGCGGATGCTCGCCACGTTCATTGACGAGCCGGAGCGCGTCACGTCGGCGCAGATGGATCGCTGGTGTCGCGACTTCGATAATTGGGCGATCGTCGATACCGCGTGTTTCGCGCTGTTCGATCGCGTGCCGCAAGCGTGGAACAAGGTGACGCAATGGGCAGACCAGCGCGATGAGTGGGTCAAGCGCGCGGCGTTCGCGCTGCTGTGGTCACTGACGACGCACGATCGGGTGTCTGATGACCCACCGTTTCTGCGAGCGCTGAAGCTGATCGAGCGCGGCGCGACCGATGATCGGCATTTCGTCAGCAAGGCGGTCAACATGGCGTTGCGCGCGGTCGGCAAGCGGAACGCTGCGCTGAATGTGGCTGCGATTGAAACGGCGCAGCGATTGGCCGCGTGCACCGACGCCGCGCCGCGTTGGGTAGGGCAACATGCGTTGCGCGAGCTTAAAAGCGAATCGGTGCAGCGCCGGCTGAGAGCGAAGCGAGGTCGCTAGATAAATACAGGCTGAGAAGCTAGCGCGTGACGATCGGCCCGGCCACTCTGAAACGTATCTCGCGCAGCTTTGCTTTCAACACCGCGGCGTTGTCGGCTCCAACACGAATCATCGCCTTCTGCCCGGCGGACAGCGCCTCCAGCTCCGGGTCAGCGTATTGATAAAGAACCTTCGGCTGTACCAATGCGATCGGCGGCCTGACGTCCGGCGTCGCAATCAGATGGTCGATTACCGCAACCAGGCGATCGTTGAAGTAGCCCTCTGGATATCCGAGCTCGCGATACGCCTGCTGGAACAGCGGATAGAAGCGAACATAGATCGCGACCAGCTGTTTGGTATCGACTGCGTGCACCAGTGCGATGACGGGCGCATAGCGCACCGAATTATCGGGAGCGATGACCAGGTTGTCGCCGGCATTCGTTGTCGTCAAGGCGCCCGAAGTCGGCTGCACCGGCCACAAGCGCGGCGAAGCTTTGCTGCGCGGCAGGTTATCGATCGTCGCGACGATGTTGCGAATCAAATTCATCGGCTGCACGAATTCAGGCAGCTTATTGCCCTTGAACAGACTGGCCAATGCGTCGCGCATCGCCGGATCGCTGGTCTCGAGCGAGGCCTGCGGTGCAGGACCCGGCTCAGCGTCGGCGCGCTCGATCGGATGCTCGATCTTCGGCGAGGATGAAGGTAGAGCCGCAGGCTCGGGCGCCTGCGCTACGGGCGGAGGGGAGACAGCGGGAGCGCCTGTCGTGTACCACCGTGCAGCGAAGATAAGAGCCACGGTAAATGCGATAGCTCCGGCTATCCAAGCGATCGTCGTTCTCGTCATTGCGTCCCTCCCAATGACTTATTCGAATGAGGTCTGACCGCGGGGCCTAGCCTATTGTTCCGGTGGACGCGCTGCGTGCGGCGTTATTGGCTCTATTCGCCTGGCCGCTTCGGAATCTGCTCGATATTCCCGGTCCAACTCAACGCCGAGTCGCACCAGATCTGCAGCGTCGGAACCAGCTCGCGCCTTTGAGCGATGCAGCCGACTCTGAGCCCATACGTCGTCGGGTTGTCGACGGGATGTGCATAGAGCGGAGAGCCGCAGCGGTCACAAAATGCCTGCGCGCGCCTGGCTCCGCTGTCGCCGATCTTTATATAGATCTTCGGCGAGCCGCTCCGCAACTTGAAGTCCTTGATCAGCGTGGGCACCGTGACTCGATACGCAGAGCCGGTCAACGCCTGGCAATCGGCGCAATGACATATCGACACTCGCGCTGGATCGATGACCGCCTCGTACGATATGTCGCCGCAGTGGCACGCGCCCTGTATCTTCATAAATGCCTGATGGTTTGAGAACTGAAATGTCGAATCTAATACGCATCGCAGCCCTGCTATGCGCGATGTTGAGTTCGGGTGCGCTCGCCGCCGACGACTGCACTGCGCGACAGTCCGCCGGCTATCGAGTGCTCGAAATGCAAAACGGCCGCAAGGTCGCGGTCTGGTATCCGGCGGCGGCGAGCGAGCAGCCGATGGCGTATTCGCGTTCTACCGGTGGCTTCATGGGCAGCGTTGCGAAGGATGGACGGCCTGCCGAATGTCCGCGCGTGCCGCTCGTGCTTTTTTCGCATGGGCTTGGCGGGTGTGCGTTGCAGACACTGTTCTTGACTGAAGAGCTGGCACGTCACGGCTACGTGGTTGCAGCGCCTGATCACAAAGATGGTGTATGCGCCATCGGCAGCGACGAGCACAACTTCGCCAACATGCGCACCGATCAATCGTTTCTCGAGCCCGACCGCTGGAGCGAGCGCACTCAGCGAGATCGCCTGCTCGATTTGCGCGCGGTCATCGATCTGATCGCGAACGATCCGCGGCTCGGCTCCGCCGCTGATGTGCAACAAATCGGCCTCATCGGCCATTCGCTCGGAGGCTATGCGGCGCTCGGCATGGCCGGCGGATGGCCCTCGTGGAAGCACGCGGACGTCAAAGCTGTGCTCGCACTTTCGCCGTACGTGTTGCCCTTCATCACGCGGGGAACGCTCGCGCGGCTCGGCGTGCCGGTGATGTACCAGGGCGCGCAGTTCGACTGGGGCATCACGACCAGTCTCGAAGGAGCGCAAGGCGCTTATGCAGTGACAGCGCCGCCGAAGTATTTCGTCAAGCTCAAGGGCGGCACGCATCTCGAGTGGATCAACCTTTTGTGCAGCGGCCAACCGAATGTGGTGGCGTGCCTGAAAGCAAAACCCAACGCTTATCTGATCGATCGCTACGGAATCGAGTTCCTCGATCGACATCTGAAGAACAAACCTTCCGCGCTGCTCGATGGCAAGGGCACGGGGTTGGACGCTTATCGGTTCGAGTTGCCATAGATTGCTGAACAAGAACGGAGGACTGCATTGACCACCACAGTGGCCGTGATCGCGGCCGGAGAAATGGGATGTTCGATCGGCGAACGTCTGCGCCGTCATGGCGCCCGCGTGCTGACTTCACTTGCCCACCGCAGCGCAGCCACGATTGAGCGCGCGACACGTGCCGGATTAATCGATGCGGACGACGATGCCATCGCAGCGGCGGATTTCATTCTTTCAATCGTCCCGCCCAAAGATGCGATGGCCATCGTGCAGCGCTTCCAGGCGCCTCTGCAGCGCAGCTCGAAAAAGGCCGTGGTCGTCGACTGCAATGCAGTCAGTGTCGAGACAGTGGCTGCGATCGAAAAGGTGGTGGCGGCCAGCGGTGCGCGCTTCGTCGACGGCTCGATCATCGGCGCGCCGGGCCGCATGGATCAAACGGGTCCCACCCTTCATCTGGCAGGAGAGATTCCATCCGACGTGACAACCTTGATTGCACTCGGACTGCGCGCTCAATCGACCGGCGGAGCCGTCGGCGCAGCGTCTGCTCTGAAGATGGCGTACGCAGGACTCAACAAGGGACTGACAGCGCTCGCGGCCGCGATGGCACTCGCCGCCACGCGCGCCGGCGCAGCAAACGGATTGCGCGAAGAGCTTGCATACAGTCAACCGCAGCTGCTTGCACACATCGGCCGCACATTGCCGGACATGTACCCGAAGGCGCATCGCTGGGAATTCGAGATGCGCGAAGTGGCGGCGTTCGCAGGTGAAGACTCATCGACCGCACAGATCTTCGAAGGCATCGCAGATCTGTATCTGCAGCTCGCAAAGGATTGGAAAGGTGAGCGGCGTGAGGTGGGCGCCATCGATGAATTCCTCGCGGCGAAAGAACATAGACGAACCGATGACTGATTACGCGACTCCACGCGCGGCGTTTGCGGCAGGTGCGCGCGATGCGGCGGGCGCTCCGGTCGTCGTACTCGCCGCGGGCTATGTGGGCTATGGCGCACTGGCTTCAGGGTTTGACTTTCCACCTCTGTTGATCGTGGCGTCGACGCTGATCATCTGGGCGCTTCCCGGCCAGCTGATCATGCTGGAGATGCATGCGGTGAACGCGCAGCTGGTGCTGATCGTTCTTGCAGTTAGCCTCTCCGCTTCGCGCTTTCTGCCGATGACGACGGTGCTGTCAGCGATGATGCGGCACCCGCGCTACGCCAGCTGGCAGATGTACGCATCGGCGCACCTTCTCGCGATGACGGGCTGGGTGGCAGCGGTTAACCGTGTTCCGCAACTTCCGGCTGAACAGCGATTGCCCTACTTCGTAGGCTTCGCGCTGTTCTGTTGGATCGCATGCGCGGTCGCAAGCGCAGCCGGATACTTTCTCGCCGGCCAGATGAGCGAGCTCGTCAAGCTTGGCTTGGTGTTTCATGAATCCGATCTACTTTCTGCTGATCCTCACCGGCGAAACGAAGGCTGCGCTGGGACGCCTCGCACTTGCTGCGGGTGCTATCACGGGACCGGTTGCCTATACGCTCGCCCCGCAATGGAGCCTGCTGGCCGCTGGGCTGGTGGGCGGCAGTGCCGCCTACGCTTTGCATCGCTGGAGGCGTGAGCGTGAGTAAGGTCCGCATGCGTAAGTCCAGCGTGAGTACCTCAGGTGAGTAACGTCGGCGCGGCTGAGCTGTGGATCCTCATCCGTCGCCTGCGCTGCAGGCACTTATCTTTGGCGCGCGCTCGGCGTTGCAGTGGCGGGTCGGCTCGACCCCGATGGTGAGATATTCAGTTGGATGGGGTGCGTAGCGCTCGCGATGATCGCGGGGCTGGTGGCGCGCATGCTGATCGAACCTGTCGGCGTGCTGGCAACCACGAGCTTGGTCGAGCGACTGGGCGCGACGACCTTTGCCTTGGTGATGTACTTCGTTGTTATGCGGCGCAACCTGCTGGCGGGTGTGACCTGCGGGTGCGTGGCGATCGTCTTGTTGCAGTTGGTGCGCTAGCGATCAGAGCGTTGGCGCAAGCTGACACGCACGCTGCTCGGCATCATCGTGAAAGAGGCGATAATGACTTTGCGCAGGCAAATTGCTGCCTGCAGAAAAACACGAAGGAGACATCATGCATACAAGAATCGCACTCGCGGTGGCCTCTCTGCTTTCGCTCGTCGCATGCGGGCACACGAGCCCAACGCCCGCGCCCGTCGTACCTGTCACCCCAACGGTGACACCCGCAGCGGGCGCTGCTCCGCCGCCTGCATGGCAGCAAGGCCGTGCACCTGACCAGGCGAGCTCGAAGCTCGCGCCGCACGCAGGGCGAATGACCGCGACGCCCGTCAGCGAAATACCGCTGTCCAACTTCAAATTGCCGCCTGGCTTCAAGGCGGAGGTATGGGCCACCGGTATGCCGGGCGCACGCGCAATGGCACGGGGTGACAGCGGCAAGATCTATATCGGCACGCGCGGCATCGGTCGTGTCTACGAAGTCACGGACACGGGCGCGCAGCGCACCAGCCGCGTTGTTGTTGACAAGCTGGTGCAGCCAGCGGGCGTCGCCATGAAAGACGGGGCGCTCTACGTTGTTGCGATCGATAAAGCACTGCGTTATGACGGAATCGAAAAGAACCCGACGGTCGCACCCGTCGACATGACTGCTGCTTTTGCACTGCCGAAGGAGCAGCACCACAACTGGAAATACATTGCCTTCGGTCCGGACAACAAGCTGTATGTGCCGTTCGGTGCACCGTGCAACATCTGCGAGCCGACCGCTGAATATGCGCAGATCCGTCGCTACAACGCCGATGGTTCCGGCATGGAAGTGATTGCACGCGGCGTGCGCAACACACAGGGCTTTGCGTGGCACCCAACGACAAAGGAAATGTGGTTCACCGATCACGGCCGTGATTGGATGGGCGACAACGAGCCGGAAGACGAACTGAACCGGATGTCGAAGACGGGCGCGAACTTCGGTTTTCCGTACTGCCATGCCAACGCGGTTGCCGACAAGGACATCAAGAAGGCCAACCCGTGCGACGGCGTAACCCTGCCGGTGACAACGATGGGGCCGCACACTGCCGTGATGGGCGTGCACTTCTACACAGGCACTATGTTTCCGGCGGAGTACCGCAACGTGATGTTTGTTGCGCGCAAGGGCTCGTGGAATCGGACACAGAAAGCGGGCTATGACGTGGTGACGGTGCGCACCGATGCGGATGGAAAGAATGCGAAGGTGGAGCCTTTCATGACAGGCTTCCTAGATGCCAAGAACGACGCATTCAGCGGGCGGCCCACGTACATGTTGCAGCTGCCAGATGGCTCGCTGCTGGTATCGGACGAGCAGCTCGGCGCCATCTATCGCATCACGTATGCGCGATGAGTGCCTGACGCACTCATGGGCGGGGCTCGCAATTGCGTCGCTGCTGTTTGTATACGGCGAAGCATTGGCGCAGCAGCCCCCGCCTGCAACTGTCGCGGTCTGTAACGCTTGCCACGGGCCGGGCGGTAACTCACAAATTCCGCTGACACCTTCGCTCGCAGGCCAGCCGAAGGTGTTTGTTGAAAATCAATTGGTGCTGATCCGCGAGGGACTGCGCGACGTGCCGCAGATGAAGGAGATTGTCGCCGGCATGAGCGACGAGACCATCATCGCGCTCGCCCGGCACTTCGCCGCAGAGAAGCCGGTCCCCAAACCCGGCCCTGCGATTCCGGAGAAGGCCCGCCTCGGAGCCGCTGCCGCCAACAAATTGTTATGCGGCACCTGTCACCTGGCCGACTACTCGGGGCAAAACCAGGTGCCGCGCCTTGCGGGCCAGGAAGAGACGTATCTCGTGCACTCGATGAAGCAATTCCGCGATAACCCTGGACCAGGACGCGACACGATCATGGCCGCAGTCCTTTACGGCTTGAGCGATGCGGACCTGGCAAATCTCGCGCATTACCTCGCGACATTCAAGCCGCAGTAGAGCTTGCTGATCACCGAGCCAGGCTCGGATGGCCCCTCTGCGAGTGCGTTGTGATTGCGCCGGGATCGGTGATTGAACTCGCACTTCTAGCTGAAGGCGGGCGTCTTGCCCTCAGAGGCCGCCTTCAATGCCGCGATGTCGAACTTGACCATCTTCAGCATCGCGTCGGTCACGCGCTTGGCTTTCTCCCTGTCGGGGTCGGCCATCAGCTTGAACATTAGGGTCGGCACGATCTGCCATGACACGCCGTAGCGGTCTTTCAGCCAGCCGCACGCCTCCGGCTGGCCGCCTTGCAAGAGCGCATTCCAGTACTTGTCGATCTCGGCCTGGTCTTCGCAGTTGACGACGAATGACACCGCATGATTGAACGGGTCCATCTGGCCGGCAGTCATCGCTGTGAAGTCCTGTCCGAACAGGACGAACTCGACGACCTTGACCGACCCCGGCGGGCCGCTCGGCGATTCGCTCGGCATCGCGGTGACGCGGACGATGCGCGAGTCGGGAAAGATCGACGTGTAGAACTTGGCGGCCTCTTCGGCCTCTTTGGCATACCAGAGAAACGGGGTGATCTTTTGCATAGGTGACTCCTTGGGGTTAAATAACGGGTAGCTGTTGCTAACCCTCGCGCTTCATCCGCTCCTGACGGGCGATCTCACGCTTGCTGGGTGAATCGAGCGCGGTGTCGCCGATCTTGATTTCACCATCGCGCTCGTAGTGACCGATGATCAGGCCGCTTGGAGAGACGCGCGAGCTGGTCAACTTGAACGAATGCGGCGCCGAGCCGTCAGCGAATAGCTTTTTGCCGCCGCCAAGCACGACCGGCACCGTGAAGATGCTGATCGCGTCGACAAGATCGTTGGCGAGCAGGGCATGTACGAGTTCGGTACTGCCCTGCGTGACGAAGTTAGGGCCGTCCTCTTGCTTCAGACGCTTCACGTCGGCGATATCGCGCAGCAGCACCGAGCCCTGCCAGCTCGTGTCGACATCGCCCGAGCGCGAAACGGCATACTTCTTAATCGAGTTGAACAGCTTTGCGATGCCGCCATCTGAGCCGCCTTCATCGTAATAGGGCCAGTGCGCGGCAAAAATCTCGTAGGTCTTGCGGCCGAGCAGGAGGTCGAACTTTCTCCTTGAAGAGGCGATCGATCTCTTCGCCGAACACCTGATCGAAATGAGGCATCACCCATCCGCCGAACTTGAAGCCCTTGGTCGGATCCTCGGTTGGCCCGCCCGGCGCCTGCATGACGCCGTCCATGGAAACCATCGCGCCGACGGTTATCTTTCGCACGTGTCTTCTCCGGTAAGTCGAGCGTTATGAAATTGGCACCGAATAACCGAGCTACATCTTCGGCATCGGCAGACATTCCATGATCTCGACCGCATCACCGGGGAACAACGTGAAGTGCGCATGATTCTCAAAAAGCTTCGCTGCTGCTTCGTGTGATTCAGCTTCAACAATCGTGTATCCGGTCAACTCATTCTTGGTGTCTGAAATGCCCTGCTTTGAGATGCGTTTGGTTTTGCCAAGCGGTGCTCCCTGGTCAACGATCGATTTCTGATTGGCGGTGCCCCAGTTCATCCATGCTTCCATCCCGGCCGCTTCCTGCCGCTTGCGCTTGTCTTCATCCATCTTCTTCCACGACTCTATTCCCGATGCCGAACCCAGGTAAACGGCTAAGAACTTCTTCACAGAACCTCCTTGAGAAAAACGAAATCGATGCTACGAGTAGGCGAGTGCCGGTTCAAAGTCCCCGCGCCCTTCGGGCGTCGTGTCGAGTAGATGCCATAGCGGATCTATCAAGTCGTTGTGGCGATATTCCTGGCCGGGCTCGGCTGGTACGTACAGCAGTTCGCTGCTCCAGAAGTGGCGTACGCCAGTCGCATCGCGTCGAAACACGTTAAGCATCGGCATGTCCCATTCTTCGCCGTCTTTGAAGTCCTGCTGGCGACGCATCGCGGGACTTAGTCCGCGTGAATCACCGAAGTAGTCGCGGCTGTAGTTATTGCCCGCGGTTGAGAGAAACGTCAGATAGTCCCAGCCACGCTCACGCGCAAAGGCCAGAAGGCGTGCAAGCGGTGACTTGGCAACAATGAACAGATTGATTCGCTGCGGCGCGTGGCGAGCAACGCCGTCCAAGCTATCGAGCGTATGCGTGCATCCCGAACACGGCTGGTCGCGCTCCGGTCCATACATGAAGCTGTAAATCGCGAGGCTGTCTTTGCCGGGCGCAAACAACTCGGACAACTTCATTTGCGCCGGCCGCCGATTGCGGTCGAGACCTTCGAAGATGTAGTCCTCGCGCACAAGCCCGCCGGGCGGAAGTGCACGCCTTCGCGCGCTGACGCGCTCGATCTGGCGACGCAGCGCCATCTCTTCGTCAAGCAACGCGTTGCGCGCGCTGCGATAGGCGGAGTCTTCGCCAGGAAATTGAAGACGTTCGAGCGGGCGGTTGGGCTTCGGATCGTCATGCATAGCGTTTCTCCTGCGAGGCAAGATATTTTTCCAATTTGTCGAGCGCACCGTTCCAGCCTTCCGTATGACCCTTGCGCGATTCCTCGCTGCTCAGCTGCGCGTGCGTGAAGACGAGCTCGGTGCCGCCCTCGACCGGCCGAAGGTCGATCTCGATGCGCGATTCGCCGTGGTCGTCTTCGTCACCGAGCCAGCGCCATGTCATCGCGAGCCGTTCGGGCGACTTGACTTCCAGATACTCGCCGGTGCTCTCATGTTCGGTGCCGTCGAGCATTCGAAAGCGAACCTTGAAGCGACCGCCGACGCGGGCGTCGCTCTCGGCAAACAACACCGGACCGGCATCCGGGCCCCACCAATGCGAGATCCCCTCGGGCGTGGTGAGCGCTTCGAACACGATCGAAGGGCGTGCCTTGATTCGGCGCACAAGAGTGAGGCTTGTCATCGGCGTTTTCTCGGTGAAGTCTTGCGTGCTTGCACTTCTTGCTTCTCGGCGTAGGCAGTCAGGCGGTCAAGGCTGCCGGACCAGAACTTCTCGTAGCGATTAAGCCAGTTCGCCGCCTCTGCCATCGGCTTCGGTGAAAGACGAACCAGCATCGTGCGCCCAACCTTCGCGCGCGTGATCAGGCGTGCATTCTCGAGCACGTCAAGATGCTTCATCACTGCCGGCAGCGTCATCTCTACCGGCTGCGCAAGCTCGCTGATCGACGCGCAGTCGGTGTGCGCGAGCTGCGCAAGAATCGCGCGACGCGCCGGGCTGACAAGAGCGCCGAAGACACGATCGAGCCGAGCGCTATGGTTCACCATCTGGTGAACTATAAGTTGAGCGACTTGCGGCTGTCAAATGGAGAGGACCGAAGGTGGGCTGCGAAGCTGGTCTTGCGCCAAAGCGCAGCGAGCACCAGGAAAAATGCCGTAAAAATCAGGCCTCCCCACCATTCGGCCGCGTTTTCGAAGCGGTCAACCGCGGCTGCATCGGTCAGAACGAGCGCCACTGTTACGTTGATCAAACCGAGTAAGGGCAGTGCGATGCAAAGGACCAGCAGCGCAACCGAAGCAAATCGATAGGACAGTGTCTGCGCGGCGGTTCTACGGACGGCGTCGCTGACGATCAGCATTGCGATGCAAGTAAAGCCGAAGTAAAAGACAACCCCAAAGCGGCGCATCCACTGATACCACGCGCCCTCGGTGCCGAGAAAAGTGCCGTACAGAATCATGAACACAGCAGCGCCAAGAGCAAGCGGTGGGAGCGCGCGAAGCCAGTGTGTGCGCGGCGCTCCGATCGAGCGTAACCATGGTTTGCGATAGCAGCCATACGAGCGCCTGCAGCACGGCGGCAGGAAGAATTAGCCCGCGAAACAGGTAGTTCGCCAGACCGTGACGCGCGGAACGGCTGATCGAAACGCAGCCGTCGATCAATGGATTGCACGCGCCGAACCGCCCTTCGCTGATCGCAATCGAAAATGCGAGCAGCGTCGCCGCAAATGGCAACACGCCGGCGAGTAGCGGCAGCCACCACAGTCGAGTTGCTGAGGCGGACGAAGCTGAACTATCTACAGCGACCAGATCAGCAGCCGGCGACGCACTTTCCTGCATTATCGAAAGACATCGTCTTGCCGCTCAGCGAAGATTGCTGGCAGAGCCATCGAATTGTTTTTCATGTTGCCTCCTCGACTCGGCGATACCAGCTGCAGCGTATTGCCGTGACGGCCTTAATGGCTATGCGATACGAATACGTCTAGCAACCTGCCCGTTGCTTTCCCAATAAGTTTTTTTCTTCGCGATGCTGGGTGCGTCCATCGCAGGTTGAACATTGCCCTGCGTGTCGACGGCGCGCGAAGTGACCGTGTGTTCTCCCGGCGCTGCGTTCGGCCAATCTACTGACCAGAACGTCCAGGCAAATTTGCCCTGCTCACTCTTGTCTAGCGTCGCTGCGCGCCATGGTCCGCCGTCGACCTGCACTTCGACACGTGCTATCGGTGCTCCCCAAGCGGCGCCGACAATCCTGTACTGACCATCTTTGCGCGTCACCTTGGCCGGCACCGACTTAAGCAACGTGCGGCCAACGGAGGTTTCGACCGACTCGGTCTCTCCATTACGCTGCTCTTCGCGGATCGTCACGTAATCGCGCGCCATGAAGCGGCCCATGTAACGCGTATCGCGCACTTCGATGCGATTCAGCCACTTGACGTTCGCAATTCCGTACCAGCCCGGCGCAATCAGCCGTACCGGAGCACCGTGCGGCTGCGGAAGCGCAGCGCCGTTCATTTCGTAGCACAGAATGTTGTTCGGGCTCATCGCATCGGCAAGCGACATGCTGCGGGCGAAATGCTGCGGAAGCTTCATCTCGCGAATGACTTCGGTGCCCGAATCGGCACCCCAGAAGACGACTTCGATGCCGCGCTCCATAACGCCGGCTTGCTTCAGCAGCGGCGCAAGTGGTGTACCGGCCCACTTCGCAGTACCGATGCCGCTCGTGAACCATGGAAAGCCATGGTTGCCGCCGCACTCGATTGTGTACACGACCTCTTGCCGGGGCCGAGCCTTAATCGCAGCAAGCGTCAAGTTCATCGGCTTCTTCACAAGTCCGCCGATCTCGAGATTCCATTTCTTCTCGTCGATCACCGGCTTGTCGTAGTGCGACACGCGGAAGAACTTGTCGTTGGGCGTAATAAAGGAGGAGGCAAGGTTCTCCCACGGCTGCAGGTTCTCGACCACGCCACCGCTCGGATTGGCGCCTGGCTGATCGAGCCAAGGCACTACCTCTTCACCCGGCCGGCTTGGAAGAGCCCGCACGAACCAGGGCGCATGGAGTAACGCGAGTCCGGCACTTCCTTGAAGCAATAGCTCACGGCGAGAAATGTCTGGCGCGTGCATGGCTCCTCCTTATTTTTAGCAAGGTGACGTTACGCTCACCAGAGCCGACGCATCAAGGGGTGGCTACCCAAAAACAGCGATCAGACTTCCACATAGTTGTGCCGCGCCGGTGTCAAAGCCGCAAGTTTGTAGAAAGTGCTCGCGGTGTCGGCCTGCAGTCATTGCAGCCATGTTGGAGGCGTGGGAACAGTCACCCAACACCGATAGCAAAGCAAGTAACGGATATCCGGCGGATGTCGCCCGCGAGACTATCCATTTCCACTTGCCGGAGTTTTATATGTCCTTCCGCATCACAGGGTTGTCGCCTGATCCGTTTCGACATCTGTTCGGGCTGACAGACGACGAACTTGCGAAGCACGGAGCCAAGCGCTACGTCGCTGACACTAAACCGGGCTATCCAGACCGCATTGAACTGCGCGACGCCGAGCCCGGTGAGACGGTGATCCTTTTGAACTACGTTCATCAGCCTGCCAATACTGCGTACCGCGCGAGCCACGCAATCTTCGTGCGTGAAGGCGCCGAAGCTGCCTACGACAGCACCAACGAAGTCCCTGACGTTATGCGCTCAAGGAAAGTGTCGCTGCGGGCCTTTGACGCTGACCATCTGATGGTTGAGGCAGAACTCGGAGAAGGAAGCGAAATCGAGGAGGTCATCGAGCGCTTATTCGCTGATCCGCGCATTGCCTATATCCAGGCTCATTATGCGAAGCGCGGCTGCTACGCCGCACGCATCGAGCGCTGTTGAGCCGGTGAAGGCTGCGCAACTGAACCCACAAGTCTCGTTAGCGGCTCGTGGGCTCAGCGCTTCGTTGGCCCTCAGCCGTGCATGTCAACGCCGTTCGTCAACTCTCCGTCGATGGATGCTCCGTGACCGAGGTACCGCTCACTCCGCGGCGATTCCGCTGGGTCCGCAGCCTTATCGGCGAAGGTAGAACTGACCGTTGGCTCGGAGTCCGTCGGCGGCGCGATCACAGTGAGCACACCGAAGCTAAGAACGATCGCCGAAGCAGCGATAGCCTTATAGAGGCGTGCGCGCCTGAACGCGGCCATGCTGTCAGAGTCACTATTGATCATCGTCATCATCTTGTCCGTCCGCATAAGTCCTCCCGCCGATCTGTCCATCGCGTTGTGCTTTGGATGACTGCACTTTGATCCGGCAAAGGGCATTTGTCGTCCGACTACGCCGCCTTTCGAAAGTGGGATATGCCACATTCGCCGCACTGGCGTGCGCGTGGGCGATTCGTGATTTTTCACGTTCGCACAGTGCCGCAGTGCAAAGACCGCCTTTCGCCGCACATCTGCGCAATGAACTCAGGGCCTTCGACTGACTCGAGTAACAGACGACGGGCGGATAGCCGTGCCCGAGTCCTCGCGCATCTGCCCAGGTGCTACGCCAATGTTGGACCTAAGTTGGTTGGCTTTACCACTGGGGGGAAGCGACCGCAGTAAGGTAAGTCGTCTGCGCGCGACCTCAACAAAGCCGCCTTTAATCAACTCTTTGAAGATCCGATTGACGGTGTCTCGCGAGGCGCCGATCCGATCGGCTAAATCTTGCTGTGTTAGGCCTTCGATCACCGCAGGACGCTGCGGTCCGCCGACTTCCGATAGCAATGCGGAGAGCCGATGGTAGACGTCTGCCAATGCGAGCTGTTTTACCGATTGCGACCGACGACGCAGCCGGCCCATCAGCTCTGACACCAGTAGCAGCGCGATGTCGGGATCGTCACGCAGATGCTCCCGCAGAGTGGAAACGCTCATGAATGCCATTGTGCATGGCTCGACCGTCATAACGGACGCTGAGCGCGGAGAGCCGTCGAGCACCATTTCCCCGAGGAGTTCGCCGGGGCCGAGCACGTCCAGCACCACTTCGCGCCCATCGTCGGTCCCGTGATAAACGCGTACGCGACCCGCAAGCAAGATGTAGACGGTGTTGCCCACATCGCCTTCACTGATAATGACCGTATTTTTCGCAAAGTTGCGCGTCTGGCCTAGCGCAGCCAAGCGGCGCAGGCTTGCTTGTGGCAGAGCGGCGATCAAAGCGGACGTCGAGGGCATGAGCAGCGTTACACCGGACAGCGGCGCTCAACAGGACCAACGCTCGGACATTATCCGACACCGGCCGAACGCGTAAGTACTCTTCTGATGCGGCTGCTGGTCTTCGCGGCAATAGCCGCGGCACCTTGGTGCTGAGACCGCTCAAGATCTGCTTGGCTCACCGGGTGCCATTTGCGACAGCTTCTGCTCGAGGTTTTGCAGATCGCGAAATAGTCGCTGACCCATCAGGCGCAGGAAGTAAAAGCCGAACTTCGGATTCTGAAAGTAAAGCTGTCTGACTGAGTCATAGCTCAGTGTCAGCAGGTCTCCGGTCTCGATGCATTCAAACGTCTGTGTGCGTTTGTTGTCTGGAGAGATCAGACCGAGCTCGCCGATGATCTCGCCAGGACCAACGATCTGATCGAGCTCAGCAAGCCGATAGCGTCCCGTCAGTGTGTAATACATGACAGCGGCGACATCGCCCTTGCTGAAAATCTTTTCTCCGGCTTGGCACGCTTGCTTCGTCATGAATGGCTTCAGCCACGCCATGTCTAAATTGCCGCGGGTCGCAGTCTTAACCTTGTCGACCAATTGCACCATCTGGTAGAGACGCATCCCGTTTAGTGGCAGCAGGCAGACGTGCAGCAGCAATTGCGGATATGCAGGTGCGAAGTAGCCATACACAATGAACGCGCAATTGGCGCACATGACCGAGGATCCGCAAGGGGATCATCGTCTTCATTGAGTATGTACCCAGGAGCAACAGCGCACCCAGATAGCCAAACGCGTCCGCCCAATGGAACGATGCGCTCATCGCGATCTCCCGTTACGTTTGCAGGAAGCAGCTAAACGAAGTCCGCTTAGAGCGGTGAACCAAGGATCGCATGGAGGCCTGAGAAGGCGAACCCGGGAAGACCAGGTTTATCACTATCGAGCGGCTTCGATGAAGCGGCGGCTGCTGGCAACGAAGCAGGATCGCTAACTTTGCTCCTTTTACCGGGCCGCTTTCCGCTCGAAGCGGATCACCTCTTCGCCGACCTCAAACGCTCGATGGAGTTGCGGGCCGACCGGGCCCCTTGGGAGGCGCAGAAGATTCTCGCGCCGGTGCTGGAACGCATGATGGAGGCCGTCCACCGTTACGGAGGCGATAGTCAGTCAGGTGATCGGCGACGGGATCACGGCCGTCTTCGGCATCGTCCGCGCGCTCAGCAGTGACCTTCGCACGGACGACACCGTTATCAATCGGCACTAGGCCGCGCGTACATCGCTCGCAGTTCGGTCAGGTTCTGGCGAGACAAAGCCGCCTTGGTCGACGCACGCAGCGCCATCGTGTGTTCGGCCTCCAGCGTACGCATGATCCCGTGGATCCTCTCACCCAATCCGGCGAAGTCCCACCGATTCGTTTGCGGCAGATGCAATGCTTGAGTCATGACAACCTCCTAGTTCGCTCGTTGCAGCGATCAGCCGTGCATGTCCACGCCGCGGTTAGCGGGTCGTCAATACTTGAACCGCGACCGAGACTCGAGTCGTTGCTTGACGATTCGTGAGCGGGCTGAACGATCGCGGGCGCCGTCGAAATATCAGAGCTCGAATTGACAGGCGTGCCCGTGGTCACAAACCAAAGCACCAACACCAAAGCAGCGCCTACCGCGAAAGCCGGCGCACGCTTGGATGCGCCGATCTTGTTTGAGTGGGGGTTGGTCATCAACATGTCAGTACGCATACATCCTCCCGATTTGGTTCGTCCATCGCGTCTGCGCTGGATGACCGAACTGTGGTCTAGCCGGTGTCGGTAGTCGTTGCGCTGCGGCACTCGGCGAGAGTGGAATGGGTCACATTCGGGCGGCTGACCTGCGCATCGCGCAGCTGTGCTGGCGTGCTGTCAGCGACGACGCGTTTCGAGAAGCGTGTCGCTCGCGCGCAGCATTCGCAGCCGTCGCATCACAACCGGCGTGCACCAGACCAGAATGGTGACGGCGGCAAGCGTTGCTGCAATCGGCCGTGACACAAATTCGAGCAGGTTTCCCTCCGCCTTGATCATCGACGACACGAAGTTCTCCTCCAGCATGCCGCCCAGCACCACGCCGAGAATCGCAGGCGCGATCGGGAATCCGTTTTCCTCCAGCAGGTAAGCAATCACGCCGGCAGCGAGCATCACGCCCACGTCGAACACCGAGTTGTTGATCGCAAACGTGCCGACGATGCAGAACACGAGGATCAGCGGCATCAGCACGCGGCGCGGCACCTTCAGGATCTGTTTGGCGGCCTTGATGCACAGGATGCCGAGCGGCACCATGATCAGATTGGCGATGATGAACAGGATGAACACCGCATAGATGTTCTGCGGGTTGACAGTGAACAGCGTCGGCCCCGGATTCATGTTCTTCATGTACAGCACACCGATCACGATCGCGGTGATCGAATCGCCCGGAATGCCGAACACCAGCGCGGGAATCCATGCGCCGGCCAGTGCACTGTTGTTGGCGGAGCCTGATTCGACGATGCCCTCGACGTGGCCGGTGCCGAACTTCTGCGGCTCCTTCGAAAATTTCTTGCTGACCGCGTACGACATCCACGCTGCGATGTCGGCACCGGCGCCTGGCAGCGCGCCGACCAACGTGCCGAGCGAGCTGCCGCGCAGCACCTGACGCCAGTACTTCTTCGCGAGCGCCCATTGGCCGGCGAAGATGTTGCCGACCTTCTCGACGACGAGCTGCGCGGGCGGCCGCGTGTCGACCGCAAACCGAATGATCTCCGACACGGCAAACATGCCGATCATCATCGGAATGAAGCCGATCCCACCCATCATCTCGCTGTTGCCGAGCGTGAAGCGCGGATGCCCGGCCGGATTGCCCAGGCCCACGCACGCGACCAGCAGGCCGAGGAAAAGCGTGACCAATCCTTTCAGCGGACGGTCCGACGTGATGAACACCGCGCACGTCAGGCCGAGCAGTACGAGCCAGAAATATTCGAACGAGCTGAAGCGCAGCGCAATGTCCGCCAGCGCCGGTGCGGCAACGATCAGCACCACGGTGCCGAACAGCCCACCAATGGCTGAGAACACGAGACCCGCGCCGAGCGCGAGCTCGGCCTGACCTTTGCGCGTCATCGCGAACGCCTCGTCGGTATAGGCGGCAGACGCCGGCGTGCCGGGAATGCGCAACAGCGCGCCCGGTATGTCGCCCGAGAAGATCGCCATCGCGGTCGCCGTGACGATCGCGGCGATTGCCGGAATCGGCGGCATGAAGAATGTCACCGGCACCAGCAGCGCGGTCGCCATCGTCGCGGTCAGCCCAGGCACCGCGCCGACGAACAGTCCGAACAGCGAAGCAAGCACCATCACCAGGATGGTGTACGGCTCGAACACCATCGAGAAGGCTTGCGCGAAGTGGGCCAACATCGCGCTACCAGGCGTAGTTAGTCAGCACGCCCCACGGCAGCGGCACGCGCAGCAGCTTGTAGAAAGCGAAATGGATGACGAACGTTGCGATCGCGGCGATCACGATCGAACGGCCGAATGCGACGCCGAAAAGACGAAACAGCAGCGTGAGGATGACGAACGACGTCAGAAAGAAACCGAGCCAGTTCGCCGCGACGATGTAGAAAACGATCGAGCCGATCACCCCGATGAAGCCGGCGACGTGCCGTGGCGAGTGCACCCACGGCTCGAAGCGAACCCACGGCACGGCGACGCGCGCACGCCAGCCGCTCACTATCAGGATCACGCCGGCGATCATCAGCCCGATCGCGATCAGCGCCGGAAACAGCGCCGGGCCGACGCGCTGCGCGGCGATCGTCGGGTAGGACGAGACGGTCGCGATAACGACCGCGCCCAGCGCAAGCAACAGCAAACCAAAAACGGCGTCGCTGAGCTTCACTAAGCGTGCCGCAGTCTTGATTGCTTCGCGCAGAACGCTATTTTGCGATGCCTACCGCCTTCATCGTCGCGCCGAGTTCAGTGTCCGACTTCGCCATGAATTTGGCGAAGTCATCAGGCCCCGCATAAATCACGCCAAAGCCGCGACCGGCCATGAACTCGGTGTATTCCTTGCTGGCGACGATCTTCTTCAATGCGGCCGCGAGCTTGTCGCGTACGTCGGCCGGTATGCCTTTCGGTGCCACCATCCCGCGCCACGCTGCCATCGTCCAGTCGCTACCGATCGCAGACTTTAATGTCGGCACGTTCGGATACAGCGTGGACGGCTTGTCATTCATGATCACAAGGCTCTTCACTTTGCCCGCGTCGATCAGCGCGCGCGCTTCGGGCAACGACACCGGCGCGATATCGACACCCCCGGCAACCATGTCCTGCAATCCCGGTGCGGCGCCGTTGCTTGGCACCCAGGGAACAGCGGCCGGATCGATCTTCTGATCGCGCAGCAAGCCCGCCAATGCAAGATGCCAGATGCCGCCCTGCCCGGTGCCTGAGGCCTTCAGCTTGCCGGGATTCGCTTTGATCGCGGCCAGCAGGTCGTTGAGTGTTTTATATGGCGCGTCGGCGCGCACCTGAACGCCGGCAGGGTCTGCATTGACGAGCGCAAGCGGCGTATACGAAGCACCGGTCAGCTCGGTCAGCCCCTGCCAATGCAGCATGCCGATCTCTACGGTGGCGAGGCCGATCGTGTAGCCGTCAGGAGCAGCGGAAGCAATCGCGGCGTGACCGACGACGCCGTTGCCGCCGGTGCGGTTGACGACATTGACCGGCTGACCCAGGTCCTTTTCGAGCAAGGTCGCGATGATGCGCGCGGTCGCATCGGTTCCGCCGCCCGCGCCCCACGGCACGATCAAGGTGATCGGACGAGATGGATACGCCTGAGCCTGAACTGAAGACGCGAGGGTGAGTGCAGCAAGGCCGACGATCGAGCTGGCGATACCGGCGAGTATTAAGCGCCGTGACGGAATAAGCATGGCTGTCTCCTAACGAGGATTGCTTTGTTATGTGATCCGCTCCGTATCTTCGATCTTGCGGCGAATGGTTGTCCAGTCCCATTCATTGGAGTCATTGAATTTTCTACCTTGTGCGTTGGCTGTTGCCAGCATTATCGTTGTGCGCAAAGGAACAGACGTCAATGTCCCGACTCCGCTGATATGCATCCCTTCGGGCTGCAAGGCCTGCGTATCACGCGGCGAGGTGTGCCCGGCGTTCGGCAACCAAACCTGCTGCACGTTCGGTGACGTGTGTCGGCTTGAGTGCCGACACACAGAAGGTAACTTGCGGAATTCCTGATTAGGGCGCCCGGGCAGACCGGACAGAATCAGTTGTTTTTTGCGTCGGAATCAGGCAAACGGCTCGACGGCCATGAACGCGCCTAGCGCGGTCAGATTGCAGCGTGCTCCGAGCTGGCTCAGGCAGCGAATCGCCTGGTCCTGTGTCACCGAGCCGTTCGAGTGCAGTCCGGACCAGCGCTCGCGATCGGTCTGTGCAGAAGTGATATAGCGCTGCGGCTTGCCGTTAGCGGGCAACTGCAGTGCGGACACCGTCACCGTGTCGATCGTAGGTAACGCAGCAAACAGTTCTCCCAGCAAGCGAACGACGAGGCCGACTGCGTGCTGGTTGTGCAGTTTGGTGTGCGAGACGTCTGACATGCGGCGGACCTCGACCCGGTTGCCACTCGCCATCGCGGCTTCGCGGTCAGGAATCGCATCGAGTCCCGGCACAACGAATTCAAGCTTGGCTTCGCCATTGCCGCGAAACTCGTAACTGATGACGGTGGGCAGGGGCCAGAGAACGTCGTGCAGGCATTTCATCAAATACTCGCGCATGCCCTCCAGGTCGCCGTTTACTGCTCGTTCCTTGAGCTCATGAATCGAGCGCTGCGCCGCATCCCACGCGAGGCGCCGTGCCAACCACGCTGCGCGCGCGTCGAGATAGTCGTTCATGTCCTGCGGATCAGCCGCCGCTTTGACGCGCGGATCGGCAGATATCGAGGCCTTGGGCGGCTTGGGTTGCGGCTCCGCAAACGCACGCACGGCGACCGGCAGCAGGACATGGTCCGGAGAAGGTGTCCAGCGATGCGGAAAGGCGAGCGATTCGACGTGCTCGTTCAAGTGCGAGCACACGAGGAGTGCGGCGTCGCGCTCCATGTCGGCTGCGCCGTCCACGACGTTGGAGACGGGATCAATCGCCTGAGTCGACCGCGTCGGCCGAATGATGCGCGCGTAGCCGTGTGCATCAATGCGCACCCGAGCGTCGCCTGAGCCGAGCGCGAACGACGTGGCCTGGCCAACATGCGTTTCGCCGCCTTCACCGACCAGCACGACCTGTGAACGGCGGCGATAAATAATGCTCTGCCCATCCGCGCTGGCAAACGACGGTGTCAGCCGAAAAGGAGGTAACCACTTGGCCTTTTCACCAAATGTTGCCGTGTGACTAAAGCGCAACGCCACCGGTGGCGCCGGCGGCGGCGCCTTGCGCAGCGGCGCTTGCACGGTTTCGAAGTTGTGGAGATTCAATTCGCGGCCCTGCTCGTTTCTACTAGCGACCCATGTTGCCAAAGGTTGCCGCGCTGCAACGGCAAAATTTAGCGGGTGTAAGCGGCGCTGTTCCGGCCGCCATCGGAAGCTATGCGATCTCGCCCCGATTAATGGCAGAAATCGGGCAAACTCGTGACATGCGGCAGGGCAGGCACACGGAGACGCTGGCAGTCGGTTGCGGCGCCGGCTTCTCGGGCGATCGCGTCGATGCGCCCGGAGCCGTGGTTCGTTCGCTGGTTGAAAGAGGCGGCTATTCCGCACTCATTTTCGAGATGCTCGCTGAGCGCACGTTGGCGCTGGCACAACTGGCGCGCAAGGCGAATCCCGAGCTTGGCTACGAAGTGTTGCTCGAACTGGTGCTGCGCCCGATTCTGGCCGACTGCCTGCAGCACAACATTACGATCGTCGGCAATTTCGGAGCCGCCAATCCGCGTGGCGCAGCAGCGATGATTCATCGGCTGGCGCGCGAGCTTGGGTTGCGTGTGCCGCGTATCGCGGTGGTCGAAGGCGATGATCTTTCGAGTGTGTCATGTCGCCAGATCGTGCGTGATGCACTCGACGGCGATTTCGATGAACGGCGCTTTGTTTGCGCGAACGCGTATCAGGGTGCGGCGGCGATTGCCGAAGCGATCATCGCGGGCGCGCAGATCGTCGTCACCGGTCGCGTGGCCGATCCATCCCTCACACTTGCACCCGCGATCGCACACTTTGGTTGGGGTGACAGCGATTGGGACCAACTCGCGGGCGCAACGATGGCCGGCCACCTTCTGGAGTGCGGCGCGCAGGTGAGCGGCGGCTATTTTGCGGACCCCGGTTTCAAAGATGTGCCGAACCTTGAGGACGTGGGATTTCCGATTGCCGAGATCGCGGCCGACGGCAGCTGCATCGTGACCAAGGCATCCAATACCGGTGGACTCGTCGATGCGCGCACCGTCAAAGAGCAGCTGTTGTACGAGATTCACGATCCCGCCGAATATCTGACGCCCGATGTCGTCGCCGACATCACCGAGGCCGAAGTTGCAGAAATTGCGCCGAACCGTGTGCGGCTGACCGGAGTACGCGGGCATCCGCGCACTCCGACGCTGAAGGCGAATGTTTTCTTCGACGGCGGCTGGCTTGGCGAAGGAGAAATCTCGTATGCAGGCGAAGGCGCCGAAGCGCGCGCACGACTGGCGATGGACGTGATGCAAAAACGCGTCGGCGGCGACCTGGCGCTGCGCTTCGATCTGATCGGCGTGATGAGCGTTCTCGGTGACGATACGGACCGGCTGCTGAATGCAACACGCATCGGCGCAGCGACCGACGTGCGTCTGCGCGTTGCCGCAAAACATGAAGATGCCGCAAGGATCGACCGCATGCTGCGCGAGCTGACCGCGCTGTGGACCGGAGGTCCCGCGGGCGGCGGCGGAGTGCGTGTCGCCAAGCGGCAGCGCTTGTCGCAGAAGTCGTGCCTCGTGCCGCGCGAGCGCGTGCCGGCGAGTGTCGCGTTCGTATGAAGGCATCTAACGCGACTGAAGTTCCGCTGCGCGCGATCGCGCATGCGCGCACCGGCGACAAAGGCAATCGCACCAACATCAGCCTGATCGCGTACGACGCTCGTCATTACGACCTGCTGGTCGAGCAAGTAACGGCAGAGCGCGTCGCGCAGCAGTTTGCGTATCGCAAGCCGACTCACGTGGCGCGCTACCTGCTGCCGAAGCTGGCCGCGATGAACTTCGTTCTAGACGACGTGCTCGATGGCGGCGTTAACGATTCGCTGAATCTGGATATGCACGGCAAGGCGCTGTCGTTTCATTTACTCGCAATCACCGTGCAGATGCCTTCCGAGATGCATCTGCAAACAACACCCAGGGAGACTGCATGACACTCAACAAACTGCTCGCGGTCTGTGCGATGACGCTGGCCGTTATCGCCGCACAGCCCGCGTTTGCTCAAGCGCAGGACTATCCGAAGGGCCCAGTCAAGATGATCGTGCCGTTTCCGCCGGGCAGCGCGACCGATCTTGCGGCGCGGGTGATCGGCCAACAGTTGCAGACCGCACTCGGCAAGCCGTTCGTAGTAGAGAACAAGCCCGGCGCACAGGGCACGATCGCCGGCAGCGAAGTCGTGCGCGCTGCGCCGGACGGCCAGACGCTGCTGTTCACCTCGAACACCGCGATCGCGTCGAACGTGCCGCTGATGAAGAAAATGCCGTACGACCCGACGAAGGACTTTGCGCCGGTGGCCGGCATCGGCACGACGGCGCTCGTGCTGATGGTGAAACCCGATTTTCCCGCGAAGGATCTGAACGAGTTCATCGCGCACGCGAAGCAGCGGCCGGGCAAGCTTGCCGCAGGCTACGGCTCGACCAGCTCGCAGATCAGCATTTCCCGTCTCAGCAAGATGAGCGGGCTCGATGTGCTGTCGGTTCCTTACAAGGGTATTCCGCTCGCGGTCAACGATGTGCTGTCGGGGCAGGTGCAGTTCACGTTCGTCGATCTCGGTAACGCGATGGCACAGGCCAAGGGCGGTACGTTGCGGCCGATCGCGATCACAGCACCGCAGCGCAACCCGTTGGTGCCCGACTGGCCGACGTTGGCCGAAGTGCTGCCGGGCTACGACATCACTGCATGGTTTGCGATCGCTGCACCCGCCGGTACGCCGAAGCCAATCGTCGACAAGCTGTACGCCGCAACCGCGAAAGCGCTGGCATCGGCCGAAGTGAAGGAGAAGCTCGCAACCATTGGGCTGGCGCCGATGCCGATGACGCCTGACGAGCTGTCGAAATTCATCGTCTCCGAGGTCGGAAAGTGGACCCGGCTGACGAAAGAAGCCGGTATTGAACCTGAATGAGGAGCCCATGAAGCAACCGCTCATGCTCGTCACCGGCGCCAGCCGCGGCATCGGTGCCGAGATTGCAAAGATGGCAGGACGCTCGGGCTACAAGGTCGGCGTCAACTTTCATCGCAGCGAGAAAGAAGCGCGCGAAGTAGTCGCCGAGATCAAGGACAACGGCAGTGACGCAGTTGCTCTGCAGGCCGATGCAGGTGATTCAGCTCAGGTGGCCAAGATGTTCGATCGCTTCGACGCCGAGCTCGGCACGATTGACGCGCTGGTCAACAACGCCGGCATGCTGAGCAAGTTCAATGTGACTGAAACCGACATTGCGCAGCTCGCTAAAATTTTTTCGGCCAATGTGTTCAGCGCTTTCTATTGCTCGCGCGAAGCGGTGAAGCGGATGTCAACGAAGCACGGAGGTCGCGGCGGAGCCATCGTCAACATCTCATCGGTCGCGGCACGCACCGGCGGTTTGAGCGGCGGTACGGCGTACGCGGCAACCAAGGGCGCGATGGATTCGTTCACGGTGGCACTCGCGAAGGAAGTCGGCACCGAAGGCATTCGCGTCAATGCAATCCGGCCGGGATTGATCGCTACCGAGATTCACAACGTGCACGGCGGTCTCGAGCAGATGGAGCGGCTCGCGAAGAGCGCCGTGCCGCTCGGACGATCGGGCTCTCCGCTCGAGGTTGCGGAAGCCGCGCTGTGGCTTGCCTCCGGTGCATCGTCGTACGTGCACGGCGCGATCGTCGACGTCTCCGGCGGACGCTAGACCCAATCGATACGCCGGTTCTAAATACCGCTCGAAGCCAGATCTCGTGCTTGCTGCGTTGCTTGTTCAGAAGTTAACGCGTGCAGCGGTGGTACGACGCGCGACCAATCAGGGCGCTGGTATTTCACCGCAAGCGCCTGTTTGACTGCAGCAATCACCGGCGCGCGCGCCAGTATGGCGCGTTGCGCAGCGGCGGTGGCCACTGCTCGCTCGCCTTCCACGGTACCGCGTGATTTCCAGCCCGCAGCGGCGGCGCGCACGGTGACGTTGACGGTGGCAGAAATGCATCCGACCCAGCCATAACGATCGGCGTCGTTCAGCGTTCCTTCGGCGCTGGGGAACACATCGAAGTCCTCGACGCCTGCGGCCATCGCGATCGCGTAGGTCGTATCGCCCGAGCTGTCCTTTAGGCCCAGCAATTGACGCGGATACTTTTTCTTCAGCGCCTGCACGAATTCCAGCGTGTACGGCACGCCCGATAGTTGCGGGAAGTTGTAGAGGTACAAGCGCAGATCCGCGCCGACGCGCTTGATCAGCTCGTCGAAGTAAGCAAGCAGGCCGACGTTGTCGATCGGCTTGTAATAGAACGGCGGCAGTACCAGCGCGCCGGTGAAGTCGAGATCACGCGCCTCGCGCGTCAGCCGCACCGCATCGTTCAGCGCCGCGGTGCCTGTGCCGGCCATGAATTGCGACATCGGCAGGCCCGAGCGCGCCACGGCCTTCATCGCCGCCAATCGCTGCTCGACCGAGAACGATGTCGCTTCCCCGGTGGTGCCGAGCAGGTTGATGCCGTCGCAGCCTTCGGCGAGAAGCGCGCGGCAGTGTTCGATCAATCGATCGGTGTCGATCGTGAAGTCTGCGTTCAGCGGCGTCGCCGCAGCGGCGATCACACCGCGAAGTCGTGAGGTCATGCTCAGTTGCTCAGGAAGGTGGAACGAGGAAATCGAAGTCGCAGCCCTGATCGGCTTGAAGCACGCTGCGCATGAACAGCGCGGCATAACCACGTGCGAATTTCGGCTCGAGGATCGCGCCGACCCGCGATTGGCGCTTGCTGAGCTCGGCATCGTCGACCAGCAGCTCGATGCGGCGCTTCTCGACATCGAGCTGAATGCGATCACCGTCTTGCACGAGTGCGAGCGGCCCGCCGGCCGCGCTCTCAGGCGTGATGTGAAGCACGATCGTGCCGAACGCGGTGCCGCTCATGCGTGCGTCCGAAATCCGCACCATGTCCTTGACGCCTGCGCGCGCGAGCTTTTTCGGGATCGGCAGATAGCCGGCCTCGGGCATGCCGGGCGCACCCTTCGGACCCGCATTGCGAAGCACCAGCACGTCGGCGGCGGTGACATCGAGCGCGTCGTCGTCGATGCGCGCCGCGAGATCTTCGAGCGAATCGAACACCACTGCGCGGCCGGTGTGCTGCATCAACTTCGGCGATGCTGCCGATTGCTTGATCAGTGCGCCGCGCGGTGCGAGGTTGCCGCGCAGCACTGCCATGCTGCCGCTTTCGTTCAGCGGATCGTTGCGCGGGCGGATCACGCTCTGCGCGTGCGATTCGGTCGCGGCGTTCATCGTATCGGCGAGCGTCCCGACGACGGTACGCGCGTTCAAATCGAGCAGATCCTCGAGCTCGCGCAGCAGGCGCGGCACGCCGCCGGCCCAGTGAAAATGCTCCATATAGTGCTGGCCCGACGGCTTCAGGTCGATCAACACGGGCACCTTGCGACCGAGTGCGTCGAACTCATCGAGATCGATGCCGATGCCCAACCGGCCGGCAACCGCCGTCAGATGAATCAGCGCGTTGGTCGAGCCGCCGATGCTTTGCGTGACGATCAAAGCGTTGCGAAACGCGGCGGCCGTCATCACTTCGCTCGGGCGCGGCCCTTTCGCGGCGAGTGTGACTGCGGCGCGGCCGCTGGCTTCGGCACAACGAATGCGATCGGCATGCGTAGCCGGAATCGTTGCGGACAGCGGCAAGCTCATGCCGAGCGCCTCGACCGCGCACGCGATCGTGCTGGCGGTACCCATCACCATGCAGGTTCCTGTGGTCGGCGCGAGCCGCTCGTTGATGACTTCAATGTCTGCAGCACCAATGCGATCGGCGCGGTAGTCACCCCACAGCCGGCGGCAATCGGTGCACGCGCCCAACGCTTCACCCTGATAGTGACCGACCAGCATCGGACCTACCGGCAGTACGATCGCGGGCACGTCGGCCGATGCGGCCGCCATCAGCTGCGCGGGAATCGTCTTGTCGCAGCCGCCGATCAGCACGACCGAATCCATCGGCTGCGCGCGAATCATCTCTTCGGTGTCCATCGCCATCAGATTGCGCAGAAACATGCTGGTCGGATGCGCAAACGATTCATGAATCGACACCGTCGGGAATTCCATCGGCAGCCCGCCTGCCAACATCACGCCGCGCTTGACCGCTTCAATCAGCTTCGGCACATTGCCGTGGCACGCGTTGTAATCGCTGTAGGTGTTGGTAATGCCGACAATCGGCCGTAGCAGGGCATCGTCCGAGTAGCCCATTGCCTTGACAAACGCCTTGCGCAGGAACATCGAGAATTCGGCGTCGCCGTAATTCGTCAGGCCGCGCTGCAGCCCCCGCTGTGTGTCAGCCGCGGGTTTCGTCCGAGTATTTCTTTTCTTGTCTCCCATTCGCGCAGATTACCGCGCATGCGTAAGCGCGCGATGACCTGCGGGGGGACGGAGCCCTAGACTCGCAGGCATGGAAACTTTAGACGCCAACCAGGCACTCCCGCCTCACCCGCCGTCGCCCCGCAAGCAGCTCAAGAACACCGAGCGATTTCGCGAGAAGCACATGCGGGGGCGTACGCGGCGCGTTGGCTATCTGCGGCAACACTGGCGGGGCGATCTACCGCTGGCGGTCGCGGTCATCGGCAGTGCAGCGCTGGTCTGGGGCGCTGTGCAACTGATCGCCTATGCCTCGCGGCAGGTTCCGATTACCGACTATCCGATCGGATCGTCGCTGTTATGGCTACTCGAAGTCGTGACGCTGATCGCCGGCGCGCTATGGTGGGGCACCGGCGTGCAACGATCCGCAATCGAAAGTGTCGGTCGTGGCGGGTCGATGCCGGTCGCTGTGCTCACAGGCATGGTGGGAATCGGCGCGTTCGTCTGGGTCGGCATGTTCTGGTTCCAATCCGCGCGCTATGTGATGCCCGAAGTGTGGTCGACACTGATTGGTTCGTCGCCGCCGGCGACGGTGCGTCTGGATTCACGTTCAAACCAGATCGTGGTGCAGGGTGGGCTCGAGTTCGGAAGCACCCGCGCGGTGCGCGATGTGCTCGACGGCAATCCAGACGTTCGAATCGTGCGGCTCGAAAGTCCCGGTGGCCGCGTTGCCGAAGGCTTGGCTTTGGGCACGCTGCTGCGTGATCGCAACATTGATACGTTCGTGAACGCCGAGTGCAGCAGCGCGTGCGTCACTGCATTCGCAGGCGGGGCACGCCGCATTATCGGCACTCATGCGAGGGTAGGACTGCACAGCGCGGGCGGAGCCGGTTTCAGCGCCGATGCCGTGGCGTCTGCGAACCGGCGCAGCGATGAATTTATCGCTGCACGCGGCGTCGATCAGCGCGTGCTGCAAGCGGGCGCAGCGATCGCCAATGACCAGATCTGGTTCCCATCGCCGCAGGTGTTGCTGAACTCGGGGTTGGCCACCGAAATCGCTGGCCGCTGAGGCCCGGCGTTACGCTGCGCCTTCATTTCGCGGAGGGCGTCCATGACGTGGCTGATCGTCGGATTGATAATTTTTCTCGGCGTTCATTCGGTGCGCATCGTCGCCGACGATTGGCGCACCGCGCAGATCGCGCAGCGCGGGCCAAAAGCTTGGAAGGGCATTTACACCGTGCTGTCGCTGATCGGCTTCGTGCTGATCGTGATTGGCTACGGGTTGGCGCGCCAGTCGCCGGTAATCGTGTACACGCCGCCAACGTGGCTAAGGCACTTGGGCACGGCACTGACGATTCCCGCGTTCATTCTGGTGACTGCCGCCTATGTGCCGGGAACACGCATCAAGCGCGCGGTCGGACATCCGATGGTCCTCGGTGTCAAGGTCTGGGCCGTCGCGCATCTGCTGGCAAATGGAACAGTTGCTGATCTAGTGCTGTTTGGATCGTTTCTGGTGTGGGCGGTGTTCAACTACGCCGCGGCGCGGCGGCGTGATCGTGCGGCGGGGACGGTCTATGCGGTCAGGGCCCGCGTCGGCCGACGTCAAGGCAACAATGATCGGCCTGGTGATCTGGGCAGTGTTCGCGTTCTGGCTGCACGGACTGCTGATCGGGCCACAGCCATTCGGCTAATCCTGCGCGCGCTTTACCAGCGCGCGCGCCAATACTCGGACGACATGCATCGCGGGACGCGCACCCGTGTCGCGCGTGCCATCGGCAATCTGATGCCGGCAACTGGTGCCGTCGGCAACGATCAGCGTGTTCTCTTCAGCAGCGCGCACCGCGGGCAGCAGCGAAAGCTCGGCCATCTTCATCGAAACGTCGTAATGCGCGGCTTCGTAGCCAAACGCGCCGGCCATGCCACAACAGCTTGAATCGATGACGTCGACTTGCAACTCCGGAATCAAGCGCAGCACTTCAACCGCCGGAGCCAGCGCGTCGAACGCTTTTTGGTGACAGTGACCGTGAATCAGCGCGCGCTTTTCGGGTAGGGGTGCCAGCTCCAACTGAAGCCGGCCCGCGCGATGTTCGCGTGCCAGGAACTCCTCGATCAGAAACGCACTCGATGCGAGACGCTCGGCGGCGCCGCCCAATCCCATGACAAGAAATTCATCGCGCATTGACAGCAGACACGATGGCTCGAGGCCGACGATGGTTGCGCCGCGCTCAACGTAGGGCAGCAGCGCCGCCAGCGTGCGTTTCGCCTCAAACTTTGCCTGATCGACCATGCCGGTCGCGAGAAACGTGCGCCCGCAGCACAGCGGACGGCGGCTGCCGTCCGCGGGCAGTGCGATGTGCACGGTGTAGCCGGCCGCTTCGAGCACCGCGAGCGCGTCATGCGCGACCTCGGGTTCGAAAGCGTTGTTGAAGGTATCGGCGAACAGCACGACTTCGCCGCGATCTTTCTCAAAGGCGCCGCGAGACTGCGGCTCGATGCTGCCGTCTGTGTTGACCGGATACACCAGTCCGGCGAGGAACGTGTCGCTGCGCCATGACGGCAGCGATCGTTGCGCAGCGAAACCCAGCCACTTTTCGGACAACGCTGCGGCGCCCGGCATTGTGTTGCGCAGGTTAAACAGCCATGGCAGCCGTGCGCCCCAGTGCGCATAGCGCGGAAGGTAAGCAATCAACCGGTCCTTGATCGAAATGCCGCTTCGCTGGTGATAGTGATGAAGAAACTCGATCTTCATCTTCGCCATGTCGACGCCGGTCGGACATTCGCGGCGACAGCCTTTGCAGCTGACGCACAGATCAAGCGCATCGCGAACCGCATCCGAAGCCAGTCCACCTTCGATCTGACCCGTGAGCGCGAGCCGCAATGTATTGGCGCGGCCGCGCGTCAGGTGTTCCTCGTCGCGTGTCGCGCGAAAGCTCGGGCACATCGTGCCGGCGTCGAACTTGCGGCAGTGGCCGTTGTTGTTGCACATCTCGACGGCCTTGGCGAAGCCGTGCGCCGGATCGCCGCCGGTGCCGGGCGATGTCAGTGTGTCGGCGACCGGATCGTTCTGTACGTCCCACGCAGACCAGTCGAGCGCGGTCTGCAGCGGCTGCGTTCGATAGCCCGGCGGATAACGAAACAGCCGCGTGTCGTCCATCTTGGTGGGCTTGACGATCTTGCCGGGATTCATCAAGCCGTCGGGATCGAACAGCGCCTTGATCTCTTCGAACGCGCGCGTCAGGCGCGGTCCGAATTGCCACGCAACCCACTCGCTGCGCACCAGTCCGTCGCCGTGCTCGCCCGAGAATGCGCCCTTTGTATCCGCGCACCAGCAGCGCAGCTTCTTCGGCGATCAAGCGCATTTTCTGCGCACCGTCGCGACGCATATCGAGGATCGGTCGAACGTGCAGCGTGCCGACCGAAGCGTGCGCGTACCAGGTGCCGCGCGTGCCATGCTTCGCAAACACGTCGGTCAGGCGCGCCACGTAGTCGGCCAAATGTTCGAGCGGCACGGCGCAGTCTTCGATGAACGACACCGGCTTGCCGTCGCCGCGCATGCTCATCATGATGTTGAGGCCGGCTTTCCTGACTTCCCACAACGCTTTCTGCGAAGCGGCGTCGGTCATGCGCACGACTTGATCCGGCAGGCCCAGATCAGCGATCAGCGTCACCAGTTGGTTGAGCCGTTGATGCGTGCTGACGTTACTGTCAATGAGGTCGCTGAATTCGACCAGCAGGATCGCCTCGGGCTGACCGACCAGTGCGGCCTCGATCACCGGACGAAATGCTGGATTCTCGCGCGCGAGCTCGATCATCGTGCGATCGACCAGCTCGACCGCCGACGGCTTCAGCGTGACGATGTGCTGCGCGCACTGCATCGCGCGGTACAGCGTCGGAAAGCTGACGACGCCGAGCGTGCGCTGCGTCGGCAGCGGTGCAAGCTGCAACGTCAATGCGCTGGTCCATGCGAGCGTGCCTTCGCTGCCGACCAGCAGATGCGAAAGGTTGACGCTACCGTCAGCGGTATACGGACGCTCGCTTTGCGGCAGGAACACGTCGATGTTGTAGCCGCCGACACGCCGCATCACCTTCGGCACGCTGCGCTCGATCTCGTCCCACTCGCGCACCGCAATGCTGCGCAGCTCTTCGAGCAGCTTGTTGATGCGAGGAGATCCGGCCATCTCGGCTTCTGCGCCGAACCACGCTTCCGTGCCATCGGCGAGCAACGCATCGATCGCGACGACGTTATGCACCATGTTGCCGTGCGCGATCGAGCGCGATCCGCACGAGTTGTTACCGGCCATGCCTCCCAGCGTGCACTGCGCCGATGTGCTGACGTCGACCGGAAACCACAGCCCGTGCGGCCGCAGCCACGCGTTCAACGCATCGAGCACGATGCCGGGCTCGACGGTGACGGTCATATCTCCGCGGTTGAATGCGACGATGCCGTTCAGATACTTGCTGTGGTCGATCACCAGCGCAGCCCCGACGGTCTGTCCGCACTGCGAGCTGCCGGCACCGCGCGGCAGCATCGGCACGCGTAACTCGCGACAGATGTCGACCGCGGCACGCACGTCATCCTGCGTTTTGGGAATCAACACGCCGACCGGTTCGATCTGATAAATCGAGGCATCGGTGGAGTAACGCCCGCGCGAGGCGCGATCGAATAAAACCTCTCCTTGCACAGCACTACGCAGTCGCCTGGCGAGATCGCCGTCAGCTTGCGGTGGATGGAACACGAGCGGCTGCGCCAGATCGTTCATGCAGTTCAATATAGCCGCCTGGCGCGCTACAGTAGTCGGCTCCTCGAAAGGTTTCCGATGCTAGAACTCGACAGTCACCCCTCAGGCCGTCACTTTCTTCAAATTCCCGGTCCAACCAACGTGCCCGATCGAGTGCTGCGCGCGATCGACCGGCCGACGATCGATCATCGTGGGCCCGAGTTCGCGGTGCTTGGCAAAGCCGTGCTTGTCGGCATCAAGCGTGTGTTTCAGACCGAGCGCGATGTGGTGATCTACCCGGCGTCGGGCACAGGTGCGTGGGAAGCAGCGCTGGTCAACACGCTGTCACCGGGCGATCGCGTGCTGATGGCTGAGACCGGACAGTTCGCAACGTTGTGGAAGAAGCTGGCAGAGCGGCTGTCGCTGGTCGTCGACTTCATGCCGGGCGACTGGCGTCAGGGCGCCAATCCCGCAGAGATCGAAAAGCGATTGCGCGCCGACGCGGCGCACGCCATCAAAGCCGTGTGCGTCGTGCACAACGAAACATCGACGGGAGTGACAACACCGATAGCGCCGATTCGCGCGGCGATCGATCGCTCCGGACATCCGGCGCTGTTGCTGGTCGACACCATTTCGTCGCTCGGATCGATCGATTACCGGCACGACGAATGGGGCGTTGATGTCACGATCGGCGGCTCGCAAAAGGGCTTGATGCTGCCGCCGGGACTTTCGTTCAACGCGATCAGCGCAAAGGCGTTAGCGGCGTCCGAGCATGCGAAGTTGCCGCGCTCGTACTGGGAGTGGAGCGAGATGATCGCGTCCAACGCGACCGGTTACTTTCCCTACACACCCGCGACCAATTTGCTGTACGGGCTGCATGAAGCGCTTGAGATGCTGTTCGCCGAAGGCCTGCCTAACGTCTTCGCGCGGCACGATCGTCTGGCTGAAGCGACGCGGCGCGCAGCGCGCGCCTGGGGACTCGAGATCCTGTGCGTCAATCCGGCCGAATACAGCTCGGCGTTGACCGCACTGATAGTGCCGGACGGGCACAGCGCCGATAAGTTTCGCAAGATCGTCCTCGAACGATTCAACATGTCGCTCGGTCAGGGACTCGGCAAGGTGACCGGAAAGATCTTTCGCATCGGACATCTGGGCTACTTCAACGAGTTGATGTTATGCGGCACGTTGGCCGGCGTAGAAATGGGATTGAAGCTCGCCGGCATTCCGCACCGTGCCGGGGGCGTCGACGCCGCGATGGCCTACTTGGCGGAAGCACCAACAGCAAAGTTGGCTCAGGCCGCCTAGACTGGCCTTCATCAGCGCAAAACGGGTGGGCGCCAGAGTCCGGCGCGCCGGCTCTCATACAAATCACATAACGGACGTTGCCAAGGAGACATTGATGAGTACGCGTAACACCGCCGGCGTTTTCGGAAATCGCGGCCGCCGCATTTTTCTTCACACCTGCGCCGCCGTTGCGGTGGTGTCCGCGTTTGCGGCACCGGCGATTGCCCAGACGGCATATCCCAACAAGCCTATTCGCATCCTGGTGGGCTTCGCACCCGGCGGTGGCACTGACATCGTCGCGCGCGCATTGGGGGTCAAGATGTCGGAGGTTCTCGGTCAGACGATCGTCGTCGAGAATCGTGCCGGCGCGTCGGGCACGATCGCGGCGGCCGAAGTCGCGCGTTCTGCGCCCGACGGCTACACGCTGTTAATGGGCCATTCGAACTCGAATGCGATCGCGCCGTTTGTGCTGGACAAAGTGCCCTATGACGCTGCAACGGACTTCACGCCGATTACGTACGTGGGCTACGTTCCCAACGTGCTTGTGGTCCATCCGAGCATTCCCGCGCGAACGGTTCCCGAGCTGGTGGCACTCGCCAAGGCCAAGCCCGGCACGTATACGTACGCATCGTCGGGGGTCGGAAGCACGCAGCATTTAGCCGGCGCACTGTTCGCAAAACTGACCGAAGTCGAGTTGAATCACATTCCCTACAAAGGCAGCGGCCAGGCCGTGGTCGATCTTATCGGCGGGCAGGTGAACATGAACTTCGACACCATGCCGCCGGTACTCGAGCACATCAAGACGGGCAAGCTGCGCGCGCTCGCGATCTCGACCCCGCAGCGTTTGTCGCAGTTACCCGACGTGCCGACGTTCACAGAAGTCGGTATCAAAGGTTTCGAGGTAACGAACTGGTATTCGGTGATGGGCCCGAAGGGATTGCCTGCGGACGTTGTCAGCAAGATCGACGGTGCGGTGAAGAAAGCGATGAGCGATCCGGGCATCAACACCAGTCTGGTCGCGCAAGGCGTGCAGTTTGGTGGTGCCGCAACACCGGCACAGTTTTCGGACTTCATCAAGGCCGAACTAACCAAGTATCAGAAGCTGGTTAAGGACCTGAACGTCAAGGCCAATTAGCGGGCTGCAAGTGCCGGAGGCTGTCTATGTCGAGCGCGATGGCGCGATTGCGACCATCGTCCTCAATCGACCGGCCAAGCTGAACGCGCTGACGCGCGAGATGTGGGCGGCGCTGGGCGATACGGTCGAGCAATTGTCGGCGGACGACGCGTTGAGGTGCTTGATCGTGCGCGGGGCCGGCGAAAAGTCGTTCTCCCCCGGCAACGATATCGCCGAGTTCGCTCACGAGCGCTCGAACAAGACGCAGGCGATCGAGTACGGCAAGGTGATGCATCGCACCGCCGATGCGCTGGCGAATTGCCGGCATCCGTTGATCGCGCAGATTCACGGCATCTGCGTCGGCGGCGGGCTCGAGATCGCAGCGCTGTGCGATCTACGCATCTGCGGCGAATCGAGCCGCTTCGGCGCGCCGATCAAGAATCTCGGACTGGTCATGGCCTACGCCGAAATGGCGCCGCTGGTGCGGCTGGTGGGAGCAGCGGTCGCGCTCGAGATTCTGCTCGAGGGACGGATCTTCGGTGCTGACGAGGCGAAGGAGAAAGGGCTGGTGACGCGGGTGGTGCCGGATGATCGCGTTGCTGAAGAAACGCGCGACGCCGCGCAGCGAATCGCCGAGGGTGCGCCGCTGGTTGCGCGCTGGCACAAGAAATTCGCGCGCCGTTTGGCAGACCGTGCGCCGCTGACCGTCGCCGAGCTCGACGAATGCTTCGATTGCTTTGACACCGAAGATTTTCGCATTGGCTACGCAGCATTTCTCGCCAAACAAAAACCCGAGTTCATCGGCAGGTAAGTGGCAACCAAAGGCCGATCGCGGGATGCAGCGCTAGGCGCAGCGAGCGCCGTTGGCTCGACGCCAACCAGCGAAGCGGCAACGACGCAATGTGCCCGCAAGGGGCCTTTGGTTGGCATGCGCGTGCTCGAGCTCGCACAGATCATGGCCGGCCCTACGGCCGGGATGATGCTGGCCGACATGGGCGCCGATGTGATCAAGGTTGAGAAGCTGCCCGGCGGCGATGACTCGCGTGGTTACAGCGAACCGCAGGTCAATGGCGTTTCGGCGCCCTTCATGATTTTGAACCGCAACAAGCGCGGCATCGCGCTAAACCTGAAGCATCCGGAGGGTCGCGAGATTCTGTTGAAGATGGTGCGCGACGCCGACGTTCTGACCGAGAACTATCGCAAAGGAACGCTCGAAAAGTTGCGACTCGGATACGACGTGCTCGCCACTGAAAACCCAGGGCTGATCTATTGCGCAGTGTCGGGTTACGGGCGCGACGGTCCGTTTGCCGACAAGGGCGGCTTCGATTTGATCGCACAAGGCTTCGCCGGCTTGATGTCGATCACCGGAGAGCCGGGCGGCGCGCCGGCGAAGACCGGCAATTCCGTTGCGGACATCAACGCCGGCATCCTCGCGGTGGCCGGCATCCTCGCCGCCTACGTACACAAGCTAAAGACCGGCGAAGGCCAGGTCGTCGATACGTCGCTGATGGAAGCCGCGCTACAGCAGACCTATTGGCACGCGGCGATCTATTTCGCTACCGGCCAATCCCCTGGCGCAACCGGCTCGGCGCATATCCTGACTGCGCCCTATCAGGCGTTTCGCGCAAGCGATGGCTGGATCAACATCGGTGGCGCTAATCAGGCGAACTGGGAGCGCATCGCCGACGTGCTCGGTCATCCCGAGTGGCGCGGCGATCCGCGCTTCGCGACAAATGCCGCGCGCATGGCAAACATCGATGAACTGACCGACGCGATGAACAAGGTCATCGCAACCCGCAGCCGAAGCGAGTGGATCGAAGCGTTCGATGCTGCAGGAGTTCCGGTAGGACCGGTGCACACGATTGGCGAGGCGCTTGAGCATCCACAAACACGCGCACGTGGAATGGTGGTCGATCTGCATCACGCCCAGGCAGGGAAAACAAGGGCGCTTGCTTGCCCGTTGCACTTTTCCCGCACGCCGACTGAACCCGCGCGCGCAGCGCCGATGCTCGGCGAGCACACGCGCGAAGTGCTGCGTGAGTTCGGATATCGAAGAGGCGGACATCGATCGTTTTGTCGCCGATGGCGTCGTTAAAACGAGTGACTATTTGGATAGAAACTAGAGAAATAAATGAGGCTCATGGGCATCTGACTTGCCGCCCTTTCTGGCACTGGGGGAAGTCCCCAGATTTCCACAAGGAGTTGATGATGAAGAAATCTGCCCTGCTTGTTGCTTTATCCGCCGCGTCGCTGGCGGGCAGCATGGCGTTTGCGCAAACTCAACCCGAAACTACTCGTCCCGCGACGCCCTCCAAGCCCGAAACCACAAGGCCAGCAACAGATGCTGAAGCGGGCTTCAACTTAGCGCAGTTGGACCGGAACAAAGATGGCGCAGTCGACAAACAAGAAGCCAGAGGATCGGCAAGTTTGTCTGCAATTTTTGACAAAGCCGACACCAACAAGGACGGCAAGCTTGACGCGGCCGAATTGAGCGCGGCGTCGTCAATGTCGAAGTCGAAGTACTAGTCTCGCGCGGGCCACAGGCCCGCCTTAGAAGTGGCGCGGAGCGAATTCCGCGTCACTTCATCACTCCCCCTGAGCTGTTGTTAACCATGCTCAGCGGCCTTGACGTTCGGCCCGGATCATTTCGGCCCCGCGCTCCGCGATCATCAAAGTGGGTGAGTTGGTATTGCCTGAGGTAATTGTGGGCATGATCGACGCGTCGATGATGCGGAGCCCCGAAATGCCGCGCACGCGCAATCGCGAATCGACCACCGCCGATGCATCGTCCGTTGCGCCCATCCGGCAGGTGCCGACAGGATGAAAAATCGTGGTGCCGATGTCCCCGGCAATGCGAGCAAGCTCGTCGGCGGACTGGAACTGCGCGCCCGGCAGAAATTCCTCCGGTGCATAACGCTCGAGCGCGGGCTGAGCTGCGATACGACGAGTCAGGCGCAGCGCGTCGGCGGCGACTGTGCGGTCTTCGTGCGTGGACAAGATAGCGGCACTGGATTGCCGGCGCAGCGAGCGGGTCGAGCGACTTGATTCGCACGAAACCTCGGGAGGTCGGCCGCAAGTTGCACACGCTGGCGGTGAACGCGGGAAAGCGGTGTAGCGGATCGCCGAACTTGTCCAGCGAAAGCGGCTGCACGTGAAATTCGATATTCGGCGCCGCATGCTCGCTTGAACTGCGCGTGAAGCCACCGAGCTGGCTGGGCGCCATCGTCAGCGGCCCTGTGCGGAAGAACGCGTACTCGAGTCCCATCATCATCTTGCCGATCACGCTGTTGGCCCGCTGATTCAGCGTGACGGCGTTGCGCACCTTGAAGACGGTGCGTAGCTGCAAGTGATCCTGCAGGTTCTCACCGACGCCGGGCAGTTCGTGCACGACGTCGATCCCGTGCTCCCGCAGCAATGGAGCCGGACCGAGTCCGGACAGCTGCATGATCTGCGGCGAGCCGATGCTGCCCGTTGCAAGGATTGTCTCCAGGCGCGCTTCGGCGAATGTGTCTTCATCGCCACGCCTGAACTCGATGCCGTTGCAGCGCCTGCCGTCCATGCGAAGGCGCACGACATGCGCGCCGGTAATGACGGTCAGGTTCGGGCGATTGATGACCGGGCGCAGAAAGGCCTTCGCCGTGTTCCAGCGCACACCGCGCTTCTGGTTGACCATGAAAAATCCGCAACCCTCGTTGTCGCCGCGATTGAAATCATCGCTGCGCGGAATGCCCGCCTGCACCATCGCGTCGCGATAGCTCTTCAGAATTTCCCAGGAAAGCCTTTGCGGCTCGACCCGCCACTCGCCTCCGGTTCCGTGCACCGCATCGGCACCGCGAAAATAATCTTCACTCTTGCGAAACATCGGCAGCACCGAACTCCAGCTCCACGCAGGATCGCCAGTGAGACGTGCCCATTCATCGTAGTCACGCGCCTGGCCCCGCAGGTAGAGCATCGCGTTGATCGAAGAACACCCGCCGAGCACTTTGCCGCGTGCGTACAGGATTGAGCGGCCGTTTAAGTCCGGGTCCGGCTCAGTCCGGTAGCACCAGTCGGTGCGCGGATTGCCGATGCAGTAGAGGTAACCGACCGGAATGTGGATCCAGATCCAGTCGTCGCGCGGTCCTGCCTCGAGCAACAGAACCTTGATCTGCGGATCGGCGGACAGCCGGTTGGCGAGCACGCAGCCGGCGGTTCCCGCGCCGGCGATCACATAGTCGAACTGCACGGAATTAACGCTTCGGCGCCGCCTTTACGAACTCGACGACATCGTCCAGGACCGGTGCCAGAAACCGCAGCGGAAACGCGAACGCGCCGATCAGCGTTGTATGAGTTGTGCGTGGATATATCTGCAGCGTGACCGGGATGCCTGTCTGCTGCAGCTTACTCGCCATCCGCTTGGTGTTGCGCTCCGGATTGATTAGATCATCGTCGGGCGCTGCTGCGAGAAACGTGCGCGGCACCGACGGCGTCACGTGGCGAATCGGCTCTGACTCGGGCGGGGTGTCCGGATGCAGAAACACCGGCTTCACGTCCGCATTTTCGATCGGCAAAAAATCGTAGGGGCCCGCCAGCCCGATCCACCCAGCGAGTTGCGTCGGCGCGATGCTTTCGGCGCCGAGCCAGCGCGCGTCGAGTGCGACCATCGCAGCGTTGTATCCGCCGGCGCTGTGTCCCATCACGAACACACGCTTCGGGTCGGCACCAAAGCGTGCCGCTTCGCGTATGGACCACGCAGTCGCCGCTGCGTTGTCTTTCAGAAATTCGGGATAACGCACTTCGGGATACAACCGATAGTCGGGAATGACGGCAACGATGCCGCGCGCGGCGAGCGCTTCGCCCACGAATCGGTAGTGCGCGCGCTCGCCGTGCTTCCACGATCCGCCGTAGAAGAACACAACCATCGGCCAACCCTCGGCCGGACGCATTCGCTCCTCGATCTCGAGCGGCACGTACACGTCAAGCTGCTGCCGCTTGCTCGCGCCGTACGCAACGGTCGTCATATCGTGCGAGTCCGATACGACGAGCGCATTGAGCGTGCTGAGCGGCGCGCACGCGACCATCGCGAGCGCAGCGATAACCCCAGCGACGCGTGTCTGCAGCGCGCTCGACATCGGCAATGAACTCCCGACTTGTTTACGAAAGGCGCCGATGCGAATTACCGCGCCCGGAAAGCTAGATTAAGGCCGTTGGCGTTTAAGGCAAGTTACGAATTGCGAAGCGCCAGCACCACAATTCGCTAACGCGGTGGCGGCGCTTTGACAAGCTCGACAGCAGCTATTTCGGACGAGGTGACTCGAGTTTCTCGCCCGGCTTGCTTAACTTGCCAGCGCGCAGGTCGCGCACTGCTGCCGCCACTGCGCGCGCAACATTGCGCACTTCCTCCTGTACGTCTGGGTCGCGGTCGAGCTCATCGTGGCTTGTCGCATACGGCTTGTAGTAGCCGATATAGCGATCAAGCCGCGCTTGCGTCCCGGCATCGATCAATCCCATCCAGTCAAGCCAATCCGACAGGGAGCGACGCACGCCTTCGACGCCTGCCACGTCGCCATGCACAACGAGCCCATAGGTACGCCCCGCCAGATGTTTTGGGTAGGGCCATCCGGAGAGTTCGATCTGCTTGGCCTTCTCCGCGTTCTTACCTTCGGTGGAGGTCGGATCGCTGTTGCCGCCGTCGGCGCAGACCAGCCGGTCGATCATCAGCTTCAGCGCACTGGGCACCTGATACCAGTACACCGGCGTCACGATGACGATGCCGTGCGCGGCAGACCAGCGCGGATAGATCTCGTTCATCCAGTCGTTGACCTGACCGAGCGAGTGATTCGGATAGCAACTGCAGGGCCAGTGACACAGCGGCATTGCGGTCGATACGCACCCTTTGCATGGATGAATCTGCTTGCCGTACTCCGACGTGATAAGACTTAGATCGAGATCGTCGGTCTCGTATGCGCGCTTGCTTCAGCGTATCGATCACGATGCGCGACAGCCGCCACGTTTTTGATATTTCGCCGGGACACGTTCCGTCGTTGCGGTCAGCACCGCTGATCACCAGTACCCGCGACGGTGACGCCGGGTCTTTCTGCTGTTTCTCGGCAGTGCGGATCGCCTCGCTGGGCCGCGCGCCATTCGTCGGACAAGTCATACGACGGATTGGCATACCCCCGCCCGGCCGGATGCGTCAGCGGCGCCTTGCGATGGTTCGTGTACGCATCCCACGCGATCACTTCGATTCGCTGCAGCGCACTGGCCTCAGTGCCAAACGCCGGGTCGCTGAACTTCTGCAAGAACCGCTTTCGAAACTGCTCGCGCGATAACTCATCCGGCGCCTGACCTTTACGAACCTGGATGTTTTTCTTGCTCACTCGAACTCTCCGAATCCTCCTGCGGCTCCGACACGGCCGGTTCCGACACGGTTGGGGCCGATACTTGCGGCTGCGATGGCTGCGTCTCGATCCTCAGATCATCGGCCTCGGCCTCTGCCTCAGCATCGTCTTCGAGCAGGATATCAACGCTTGTGAGGGTCGCTGGGACGGGCGACATCGCAACGATCGCTTCGTCGGCTGCCGCGACCGCGCGCTGCCGCAGGACCCAATGGCGCATCAATAGCGCGCCAAAGATAAGGCCCAGCACAATCGCGGCGCCGATCGCGATCACGCCGCGAAAGATACCGCGCGAGGTTTCTGGTTTTGCCGGCGGCGAAGCGGTTGCAGCTGTGTCCGACGCTGCACTCGATTGCACTGCTGCCGCTGCGGTCGAAGCCGTGCCCGCGGATATCTGCAGTGAAACGGCGTCGCCGGGCAACAGCGTCGTGCCCGCCGCCGGCGACTGCGCAACGATGCGTCCGGCCGCTTCAGCGCTCGCGATTTCGCTGCGGCTCACCTTGAATTCGGCCAGCGAGCGCGCGGCGTCGGTGTAGGCGCGCCCGACGACGTTCGGCATCTCAAATATTTCGACGATCCCGCGTGGCGCGCTTGAGACCGTAAGCACGATCGCCGACCCTGCTGCGGCACGCGCCGCGGCGCGCGGCGACTGCTCGAGCACCTGCCCTTCTACCGCGGGTGACCGTTCGGCACGCGGGCGCTCGACGCGCTGGACCACAAATCGGCTCAGGCGCGACTTCGCTTGCTCGAATTGCATTCCCACGACGCTCGGCACATCGATCACCTCGGGACCTTCCTGGCCGGCCGATACCTGCAAGCGAACAACGCTGCCCCGCTTCACCAGTGTCCCTTCGGCCGGCTGTTGTTCGATCACCGTGCCCACTCTCAAATCGCTGGTGACGACCACGGGCTGCGCTTTGAGGTCGAGATCCTTTTGCAGGCGCTGGCGTGCTTCGTTGATGTTGAGGTTTGCGAGGCGGGGAACTCGCACCAGCGAGCCATCGGAAAGCACGAGGGTCACTGCGGCGCCGGCGGGCAGCGTCGCTGGCGCCATCGGTGACTGCGCAAGCACCGTACCGCCTGCTTCAGCCGCGGCGCGATACGAGCGTTGCAGCGTAAAGCGCGACAGGCGATTGCGCGCTTCGTCAAAACTCTGCCCTATGACATTCGGCACCGCCAGCGAAGCAGCCGTGGAAGGCACGGAAGGCGGCAGCGGCACATCGGACGGGCGCGCTTCGGGTTTGACGTCGATGATCGGCGCCGGGTCGCGGCAAAGTCCTGCGTTACGCGCGCGCTCTCGGTCGGTCGCTGCAACTTGATTGCACAACGGCCGCTGCGCGAACGGCGAGGTTGAAACGCCCAGCAGCGTCAGCAACACCGCCAGCAAAGTGACCCGCTTTCGGAGATCTCATGCCAAAAGGTATTCGACGCCGAACCATCGGTCTTAGAGATCGTCTCATTGTGACTGAACGACGACGGCCGTCGCACAGCGCGGCCGAACGCTGAAGACGCGCTAGATCGCGATATCGACGTCGGTTCGCTGGTCAGCCGCGGTGTGTTGATGCCTGAAAGGATCGCGCGCTGCACCTTCGATGCTGGTCGTGTGCTCCTTGACCAGCAACTTCTTGTAGGTGAGCCGCGCGATGACGGACGCTTTCCCCAGCGCGACGAGTTCGAACCGGCCATCGCGAATCGCAAGCGTTGCGCTTTGCACGCTGGCGATCAGCTGCAGCGCTAGTTGCAGAGCGGGCAGCTCTCTGTTTGCCGCATGACTTTCGAGCACCAGCGTGGAGGTCGACGTGATGTTGTGCTGTTCAAGCCTGACGATCGCAGGCGGGCCCGGCATCATCGCGCTGAGCTGCACGGCATTGCGTACCGCCGTCACCGATGCCCATCCGCGCGACAGCACCTCGGATACATCGATGTCGAGCGCGCGATTCAATTCGTCGGCTGCGCGCTGCGCATTTTGCCCCCGCAAAAGTTCGTGCATACGCGCAACTTCCGGCTTTTGCTTGGACTGCTCGAACCACGCTCTTTCAACGTCCTCGCTCGAGACACTCACGGGAGCCTGGAGTTTGATTCCGCTATTCATGCAGGTCTCTCGAGTATTCGAGCGCCATTTCATCAGCGTCCGACGGAGCAGGGAATTCAACGGTTGTCTTCCCTTCATCGAGACGCGCGGCAAACGTAATCGCTGCTGCGGTCATCGCGGATGCAGCGCTCGCAGACGCAACCGCCGGAGGAACTGCCAAGGGGACAGGCTGCGCAGCGCCCTCAAACGTCGTTTCGTGCGGTGTGCCTGCGTCGACTGGAGCCGGCACCAAAGTCGGGGTCAAAGTCTCGGCGTCGGCAATGTGACGCTTCGCCAACCAACGACGCATCAACTGTGCGCCCAGACCGACGCCCAGCAGTACGCCGGCAATCAATAGAAGGACGGCGGTGCTCGGGAACGTCAAAGGCGTTCGAGTTGGTGTGGGCGCTACAGGGCGCGTTGGCGCTGGCGCAACCTGCGGAGCCGCTGCCGACGTTGCGGTGCTCGCCCTCGCTAGTGAGCCATCGGAAACCTGCAGACCAATTGAGCTTCCCGCGGGCAACGGCGTGCCAGGCGCCGGATCCTGAGCAAGCACCTGGCCACTCGGCGCAGCATTCGCAACAACCTCGATGCGCTCCACTTTGAACTCGGCCAGCGCGGAGCTCGCGTCAGCAGAGCTACGACCGACCACGTTCGGTAGCTCGAGAGTTTCTATAACGGGCGCTGGGCTCGGAGAGACACCGCGCGCGGGAACTTGAACAACCTTCGCCGGGCTTGCCGGCGCCTTCGATGACGCGGCAGCACTGCGCGGGGTCAACACCGCTGATTTTGAAGAAACTCGAGAGTTTTGCGGCTCGGCTGGGCTGCGAGCAGGCACCGCTCCCTTTGGTACGGAAGGTCTCCGCACCTCGGACGGCGCTGCTGACGAGGGAAATGGTGGTTCAGCCGGTTTGCGCACGCCGTCGATTTCGGTCGCGGCTACGCGCGGAGCGGGCCGCAGACTTCCGTCCGATAGCACCACGCGCACGATCGTTCCGGCAGGTAGCCGTGCGGGTGGCGCGGGCTGCTGCTCCAATACCGTGCCTCCCGGTTCGGCGCTGGGAATATACGAGCGCCTGACAGTGAAGCCCACCAGTCTGTCACGGGCGTCGTCAAAGCTCAGTCCGACGACACCAGGAACTGGGGCAACCACCGACGGCGCTCTCTGAACGCGCCTGGGTGCAACGTCGATGATCGGCGCGACCTCGCGACAAGCACCAATGACTTGCGCCCTCTCACGCTCGGCTGTCGGCAACGAGCTACATGCGGGCAACACTCCCTGGGCCGTTGCCGCCATCACGGTGCTGGCCAGTGAAAGTATTACGCACGGTCGCAGCAATTGCTTCATTCGCATCGTCCGTCCACCCGGCTACCCGGAGGCAATCAGCGAGCCACCAGGCGCGCCAAGCGCAATCAACGCTCCGCTCTACGATTGCGTCGACCCGGCTTCAAACATCCGTCGTCAGCATCGGCCCAACTTCCAACCCTGCATGTTTTCCCTAACTGGTCGACACGGGCCGCAGTGCTTCGATCGGCAGGCGCAGCCCGTCGTCGCTACGCATGCTGGTCGCTCGACTGCTCAAGGGCGACTGCGTCGCTGTCGAGAAGCGGGGCGAACTCAATCGTTGTTTCGCCCGGATCGAGACGAGCAGCGAATCTAATTTCGGGCATCGCTTCGGTCCTTAACGCGGTTTCGACCGGCGGCTGATGCTGAAAGAGCGCTGGGCGAAGCGCAGCGTTGTCGTCGGCCGCCAGCCGACGACGCAGCTGCCATTGACGCATTAACAGTGCGCCCAGCAACAGACCAAGCAACACGCCCGCACCGAGAATGAGCGCAGCACTCGCCGGAAACGAGATCGGAAATCGACCGCGCGGTGCAAGCTGAGCGGCTGGCGCTGGGTTAGTTGCGGGTGCTGGCGGTGGGTTCGTTGCGGATGCAGGCGTGAGGTCGGTCACCGGCGCTTCAGGCGCAGCCGCGGGTGCAGCAGCGGTAGTGGGCACCGTGTCCACGCTCGCGCCTGCCGCGCTGGCAAGCGAGCCGTCCGACACCTGCAGGCGGATCGTGCTTCCCCGAAGCACAAGCGTGCCCGGGGCCGGATCCTGCGCGCGGACTTCCCCGGCGGGGGCGGCACTGGCCGTTTCGATTCGATCGACTTTAAATTCGGCCAGCGCACGTTCAGCGTCGGCATAGCTGCGGCCGACTAAATCCGGGACCTGGAGCCTCGGCGATGCCGGAACCGAGACGGGAGCACCCGGCTTGGATTGCGCGGCCGCGCTCTCTGAAGGCACGCTCTTCGGCGGGGCAGTCTCGTGGGTCGCCGGGTGCTTGCGCCCGCCGTTGACGCTTGAGCTGATCTCAACCGGAATCCTCACTACGGTTCCGTCCGACAGTTTCATCATGACGGTGGCGGACGGCGTCGAGGCGGGTGTCGATGCTCCATCGGCGGGCTTGTCATCGCGGCACGCGCCGGCTTCCCGTACCCGTTCGCGCACTTCCGGCGCCACCGAGGCGCAAGGCACTGGCTGCGCTGCGGCTGCTGCGGTCGCACCGGTCAGCAAGAACGCACTCAGCAACAATCCAATCTTGGCGCGCATCGTCTGTCCACCCGTCGCCTGCCCGGGGCAACGAGCGCACCCCACCGACGACGCATTATTCAACGTTCGGCCCGACGATTGCATCGATCCGACTCAAAACATCCGCCGTGAGCTTCGGCACAACTTCGAGCGCCTTCATGTTTTCCCTGACCTGTTCGACCTTAGTCGCGCCGGTGATCACTGTGCTGACATGCGGGTTCGCAAGACACCAGGCGAGCGACAATTGTGCAAGTGTGCATGAAAGCTCGCGCGCCACCGATCTCGAGCTGCCCGACTGCGTCGTTCTTGACCGGATCCGTCAGCCCTCGCGCAAGAATGCATAGCTTTCGAGCGCGCCGCGGGATCCGGCGGGCACCCCTTTCCGATACTTGCCGGATAACAATCCCGACGCTAGCGGGCTCCACGTTGTCAACCCGAGGCCGATGTCTTCATACAGCGCGCCTGTATTCCTGCTCGACACGCTTGCGATGGAATAGGTTGTATTGCGGCTGCTCCATCACCGGCTTGTGCAGGTTGCGTTTGTCGGCGATGTCCCATGCAGCGCGAATTTCTTCAGCCGTCCACTCACTGGTGCCCCAGTAAAGCGCCTGCCCGCGCTCGACCATGTCGTGCATCGCCCACACGGTTTCCTCGATCGGCGTATTCGGGTCGGCGCGATGGCAGAACACCAGATCGACATAGTCGAGCTGTAGCCGCTTCAGCGAACCGTCGATTGCCTGCCGAAGATACTTGCGGTTCAGCGTGTTGCGCTCGTTCGGAAAGTCCCCTTTGCCGACCGCCATGCCCCAGTAAAACTTGGTCGACACCACATACTTGAGCCGCGGCCACGCGAGCTCCTTCAACACCGCGCCCATGATCTGTTCACTCTGGCCTCGCGCGTAAATCTCGGCGTTATCGAAAAAATTGACACCGGCGTCGTAGGCGGCGGCCATCAACTCGCGAGCCGCGCGCGTATCGACCTGATTTCCGTACGTCACCCATGAACCGAACGAGAGTTCCGAAACTCTCAAGCCGGAGCGGCCAAGGCGGCGATAGTTCATTGCATCGCAGGTCAGTGAAGGACTCGCAGTCTAGCCAACCGACCGCTTCATCAGGCGCTCAGCGCGTGAGCGGCACAAAACGGACGGCGATCGTGCGGCGCGTCAGTGCGCGCCCGTCGCGACCTGCTTCGATTACCAGCAGTTCCTGTGTCGATCGATGCGGTCCGACCGGAATTACGAGGCGGCCTCCAGGCTTGAGCTGTTCCACCAGCCGCGGTGGCACGTGATCGGGCGCAGCAGTGACAACGATGCCGTCAAACGGTGCCGCTTCGGGCCAGCCCAGATAGCCGTCTCCAGTACGAGTTTCAACGTTGCGATAGCCGGCGGCATCAAGCGCGCTCCGCGCCCGCTGCGCAAGCGCCGCGACGATCTCGATGGAGTACACCTTGGCGACACACTCCGCCAACACGGCGGCCTGATAGCCCGAACCTGTGCCGACTTCGAGCACGACGTGGCTCGACTTCGGCTGCAGCAACTCGGTCATCAGCGCGACGATGAACGGCTGCGAGATCGTCTGCCCCTCGCCGATCGGCAAGGGTCGGTTCTCGTACGCGGCAGACGCGAGATACGGAGGCACGAAATGCTCGCGCGCTACCGTACCCATAGCGCGCCGCACCGCGTCGCTGAGCATCGCAAGGCCGGTTTCGCTTGCGGTCGCGCGCATATCGTTTTCGATTTCGCGCAGCAGCCTTTCACGCGCCATCGCGTACCGGTCTTGTGCGCGGCCGTGGCTGAACCAGGCACCGGCACACGCCAGAGCGATAGCACGCAGTACGTACCGGCGCGACACGGTCACTCGGCGCCTCGATCTGCGGGAGAGGCCCGCCCACGCGCAGGCGGCTTGGGTTCCGCAGGACGATTGATCAGCAGCGGAAACGGATTGATCGCGCCCTGGCCGCGTCGATAAACGCCGTAATGCAGATGCGGCGGCGTGCCGCGCGCATTACCGCTGGTGCCAACCGTGCCCAGCACGTCGCCCGGCACAACGCGCTGTCCGATCTTGATGTCGGCGACGCTGTTCAAGTGCGCGTAATAGTGTCGGTCTCCACCGGGACCCAGCACCCACACGACCGTGCCGCCCAGACTGTTTTCTCCGATGCGCGCTACCAGACCGCGCGTAGTCGACAATACCGGCGTGCCACGTGGCGCAAAGATATCGACGCCCTCATGGATGCGATCGCCCGGCCGCGGCGCACCGAACGTGTCGCGCACGGCGCGCATGGATACTCCCTGTACCGGAATCGGGAGGGTCTGCGGCGGCTCTTCGGCGACGAGCTCGCTCACGTACATCGCGTTCTTCAGCCACGGCCACGCCAGGTAGGCCAGCGACGCGGCAACCGCGGCCACAATCACCAGAACAACCAATCTGCGAAACGCGGTACTCATGCAGCGCGGTGGTGCTTCATCGCGAATAAGCACATGCCGGATCGAACGCCTTGCAAGGCGACAGTTGAGGCATCATCGTCGGCTAGCCAGCCAGACTTGCATGACGTGCTGCGTCCCGTGATTCGACTACTTGGTTCATTGCTGATCTCGCTTGCATGCGCGCGTGCCGCGATCGCGCAGCCTTTGCTCGCCCCCGCCGAACTAGCCGCGAAGCTGGGTGATCCGAATTTACGCATCGTTGACATTCGTGAAGCCGTCGACGGCCAGTCCGCTATACGAAGGTGGTCACATCGTAGGCGCGCAGCACGCGCCGTACTCGAATGGCGCGGGCCAAGGACAATCCCGGCAAGCTGCCGACGAAGAGGCGCTGACGGCGCTGATCCAGTCGCTTGGCATCGATCGGACGACTCCGGTGGTGGTCGTGTACGAAGGCAGGGACTCGACCGACTTCGGTTCGGCCGCGCGGGTCTACTGGACGCTGAAAGCGGCCGGAGTGCCGAAGCTGTCGATTCTGAACGGCGGCATGAAAGCGTGGCGCGCTGCCGGTCTGCCGCTGATCGACCGAAGGTGCGGCCGGCGTCACCGTCGAAGTTCCGGTCACGCTCGACCCGACGCTGATCGCCACGCAGGACGAAGTCGCGCAGGTGGTCGGCAATGGTTCGGCGCGATTGCTCGACGCGCGGCCCGCGCGCATTTTTTGCCGGCGAGACGCGCCATGCGGCGGCGCAAGACGCCGGGAACGATCGTCGGCGCGAAGAACGTCAGTCACGACGTCTGGTTCACGAGCGACGCGCAGCTGCTGCCGTCGGCCGACATCAAGCGTGTCGCACGCAGAAGCGGCATGCAGACCGACCAGCCGACGATTTCGTTCTGCAACACCGGGCACTGGGCGGCGACCAACTGGTTCGTGCTGTCTGAATTGCTTGGCCAAAGCGACGTGAAGCTCTATCCCGGAATCGATCGTCGGCGTGGTCCAACGCCGGCCTGGCGATGGACAACGTACCGAGCCGGCTGCAGCAGTTCTGGCTGCAGCTGAAGGTGGCCAGCGGCGCGTGATGGCCGCCTCGGTCGATGCGGTCTCAGGCGACGGCACGTCGTCGGTCCGCGGCTCAGCAGGGTCCGATCTCGCGCGTAGCGAACTCGCCGCTGGTCATCGCGCAGTCGCCGCGTGGCTTGCGATCACGTGGCTGGTCGGACTGCGGCAGGGCTTTCTGTTCCTGGTCGGCATTGGCTTTGGCGCCGTGCTGGCCGGCGTTTCGTTCGGGTTTACCACCGGCTGGCGTGTCTGGATCCGCGATCGCGATCCGACCGGATTTCTCGCCCAGTTTCTGGCGATCGGCCTCGCGATGGTGGTGTCGATCCCGCTGATCGCGTCGCATCCGCGAACTGAGCGGCGCGATTGCGCCGCTGTCGGTCAGCCTGGTGATCGGCGCGTTCGTGTTCGGCGCCGCGATGCAGGTTGCCGATGGCTGCGGCTCGGGCACGCTGTACAAGGCGGGGCTGGGCAACGGCTTTTCGCTGGCGGTGCTGCCGGGCTTCATCGCCGGCAGCTTCCTCGGGCGCTGCCATCTCGACCGCTGGCTGGCGCTCGGCAGCTTGCCGCCGGTGTCGCTGCCCGAACACATCGGTGTGGCCGTTGCCGTTGGCGCTGCAAGCTTGCGGTGTTCGGCGCTCTCGGCACCTGGTTCTGGCGCAACGCCGCAAGCGCACCGACACCCATGGCAAGGGGCGCGGTATCTACATCGGCGCGGTCCTGCTCGCTGTGTTCGCGGTGCTGAATCTGATCGTCGCCGGCCAGACCGTGGGGCATCGTCTACGGGCTGGGGCTGTGGGGCGCCAAGATCGCGACGTGGCTCGGCGTCGACCTCGCGGCCAACGCGTTCTGGGGCCGCGAAGCCCAACAGCTGCACATCCAATCGTCGTTGCTGACCGACGTCACCTCGGTCACCAATCTCGGCCTGCTGGTCGGCGCGCTGATCGCCGCCAATCTGCGCGGCCACGCGCGCCCGCGTCACGCAGGCAAGCGGCAAACAGTGGCTGGCCGCGGTCGTTACGGGCCTGGTGCTCGGCTACTCGGCGCGGCTCGCGTTCGGCTGCAATGTCGGCGCGTATTTTTCCGGGATCTCCACCGGCAGCCTGCACGGCTGGGTCTGGTTCGCTGCCGCGTTTGCGGGCTCGTTCCTCGGCGTTCCGTTGCGCGACCGCCTGGGACTGCAAAGCATGAAGCTCAGCGCACGCTCTTTTCGCGGTGATCTTCTGGGCCTCGGCGTCTTGCTTTCATCGCGATCGACTGGTCACGCGCGACGCCGCACAACCGCTTCGACGAGCCACCGCCGTGGCAGCTTGGCCAGGACAAGGTCGAAGGCGCAGGTCACTGCGCGGCGCCATTAGCTCAAGTAGCACCGCTAAATGACCGGGCGGTCTCGGCGGGCAGGAACCCTTCGATCGACAGATAGCGCTCGCCGGTGTCGTAGTTGAACCCGAGCACGCGCGCGTCCTTCTTCAGCTCGGGCAGCTTCTTCGCGATTGCGGCGAGCGCCGCGCCGGACGAAATCCCGACCAGCACACCTTCTTCGCGCGCGGCGCGGCGCGCCATCTCGCGCGCTTCTTCGGCTTCGACCAGTATCACGCCGTCGAGCAACTCGATCTTCAGATTGTTCGGGATGAAGCCGGCGCCGATGCCTTGAATCGGATGCGGCGACGGCTTGCCGCCCGAGATCACCGGCGACGCCGCCGGCTCGACCGCGAATACTTTCAGCTGCGACCACTTCGGCTTCAGCACCTGCGCGAGCGCGGTGATATGGCCGCCGGTGCCGACACCCGTGATGACCGCGTCGAGTCCCTCGGGAAAATCACGCAGCACTTCCTGCGCGGTGGTGCGCACATGCACGTCGATGTTGGCCGGATTGTCGAACTGCTGCGGCATCCATGCGCCCGGCGTTTGCGCCACCAGCTGCTTCGCGCGCTCGATTGCGCCCGGCATGCCTTTCTCGCGCGGCGTCAGCTCGAACTTCGCGCCGTAGGCGAGCATCAAGCGGCGGCGCTCGATCGACATGCTGTCGGGCATCACCAGTACCAGCGGATAGCCCTTGACCGCAGCGACCATCGCCAGGCCGATCCCGGTGTTGCCCGACGTCGGCTCGATGATCGTTCCGTCGCGCTTCGAGCTCGCCGCTCGCTTCGGCGGCCTCGATCATCGACAGCGCGATGCGGTCCTTGATCGAACCTGCCCGGGTTCGCGCGCTCCGATTTGATCCACACTTCAGCGGCCGGAGCGATGTCACGGAACAGGCGATTTACGCGAATCGTCGGCGTATTGCCGATCGTTTCAAGAATGTTGTGTGCGCGCATGAATGAAAGTTGTCCTAAGAAGCAGCAGCGGTGCAGCAACGGGCATGCCGCAGAAGTTAAGCTCGCAGTATGAACCTCGCAATCAGCTACGCAGACGTCAAAGCGGCTGCGGCGCGCCTGGCGGGCGTGGCGCACCGAACGCCGGTGGCGACTTCGCACACCGCCAACGACGCACCGGCGCGCAGCTGTTTTTCAAGTGCGAAAACCTGCAGCGGATGGGCGCGTTCAAGTTTCGCGGCGCCTATAACGCGCTGGCGCAGTTCACGCCTGAGCAGCGCGCTGGGGGTGTGGTCGCCTTTTCATCGGGCAATCATGCGCAAGCGATCGCGCTGTCAGCGCGCTTGATCGGAATGCCCGCCACCATCGTGATGCCGACCGATGCGCCGCAGATGAAGGTCGACGCGACGCGCGGTTACGGTGCCGAGGTACAGCTGTTCGACCGCTATACCGAGGATCGTGAGCAGATCGGCCGTGCATTGGCGAAAGAGCACGGTATGACGCTGATTCCACCGTTTGATCATCCGCACGTGATGGCCGGCCAAGGTACCGCAGCACTCGAGTTGATCGAAGAGGTCGGCACGCTCGATGTGCTGCTCGTTTGCGTTGGCGGCGGCGGCTTGATCTCGGGCTGCGCCGTTGCCGCCAAACACTTGCTTCCACAAAGCCGCGTGATCGGCGTCGAACCGGCAGCAGGTAACGATGTTCAGCAATCGTTTCGCCGCGGCGAGATCGTCCACATTGACGTTCCTAAGACGATTGCCGACGGCGCGCAGACGCAGGCACCCGGGCGATTGACGTTTCCGGTTATCAAGGCGCTGGTCGACGACGTTTTGACAGTGACCGATCAGCAGCTTGTTTCGACGATGCGGTTTTTTGCCGAGCGCATGAAGATGGTGGTCGAGCCGACGGGCTGCCTGGCAGCGGCCGCCGTTCTCGAAGGCATGCTCGATGTGCGGGGACAGCGAGTCGGCATCATCATCAGTGGCGGCAATGTCGATGTCGATCGCTATGCGGAACTATTGAAGCGCGATCGGTAATCGGTAATCTGTCTACGAGGCTGCTTCGCTATACGGCCCGGATCACTCCGCACGCGATCGCGCCGCCTGAGTTTCCTGCCGGTTGTGTGCGGTAATCATCAGGGTCCGCATGAACGACAATCGTGCGGCCGACCACTGATGTCGGCCCAGCGGTCACGGTCAGCAGATTGGTCTCGAACGCGTACACCGCGTTGCCCTCGGCATCGGACTGCAGGTTGATCAGATCGCCGGCGTGTCTTTCGGCCACGCGGTAGTTCCCATGTGGCTTACCTGTGGGGTTGAAATGTTCGCCCGGCGCGTTGCAGTCACCTCTTTCATGAACATGAAACCCGAACTGCGCGCCGGGCCTTAAGCCGCGTACATCCGCACGCACCGTCACTTTGCCGCCGATCTCAACGAAACGTACGCTGCCCCACACCCTACTGCCGTGAGGTACATCCAACTGCGCCACTGCAGTCGGTCCGTCTTTGAAAGTTTCACACCCGCTGAGCGCCAGCAGCATTGACAGGGTTACAGCCGTCGACCGCTTCATCGTATCTCCTCCACCCGAACGATGTTAGCCGCTTGCCGGTGAGCGTTGAAATGCCGCCGCACATTGCCTCTTTCCGATCGTTTCTCAAATGCGCCGCTTCCTAGGATCGATGGATACGCGGACCTGGGATGACAATGATGCGAGTCGCTTTTCGCGATGTTGATGGCGCTTGCGTCGCCGTTGGCAGCGCTCTCGGCCGAGCGGCACGGCACCGTGGTCGGCATTTCCGACGGCGACACGCTGACGCTGCTGGATGCCAACAAGACGCAATACAGGATTCGACTCGACGGCATCGATGCGCCCGAGCGTACGCAGCCTTATGGCCAGCGTGCGCGACAGTCGCTCGCCGCACTCGCGCACGGACGAGCGGCAAGCGCCGATTGTCCGAAGGTCGATCGCTATGGTCGCGCGGTATGTCGCGTGATCGTCGACGGCGTCGACCTGGGGCTCGAACAAATTCGGCGCGGCTATGCGTGGCACTACGTCAAGTACGCCCACGAGCAGCGCGCGGTCGACCGCGAGCGATATGCACGCGCTGAAAGCGACGCGCGCCTGACTCACTCCGGCTTATGGTCGTTCAGCGATCCCGTCCCGCCCTGGGACCACCGTCGCGTAGCGCGCGGCGGCTAGGATTTCGCAAAAACTACTGCGCGAATCGTCCCGATCAACCGCCGCGATCTCTAAGCAGCGACAAAAACTCGGCGCGCAAATTCGGATTTTTCAAAAACGAGCCGCGCATCACGCTGTTGATCATCTTCGAGTCGGCATCCTTGACGCCGCGCCACTGCATGCAGAAGTGATCGGCCTCCATCACGAGCGCCAGCCCGTCCGGATTCATCGAGGTCTGCAACAAATCGGCCAGATGCATCACCGCTTCTTCCTGGATTTGCGGCCGGCTCATCAGCCAGTCCGCAAGCCGCGAATATTTCGACAAGCCGATCAGGTTCGAATCTTCGTTGGGCAACACTCCGATCCAGAGCTTGCCGAGGATCGGACACAGATGATGCGAGCACGCGCTGCGTACCGTGATCGGTCCGATGATCATCAGCTCGTTCAGCTGCTCGACGTTGGGAAACTCCGTCATGTGCGGCTTGGGCGCATAACGGCCGCTGAATACTTCACCGAGATACATGCGGGCAATACGGCGCGCGGTCCCGCGGGTGTTGTGATCGCTCTCGGTGTCGATCACCAGACTTTGCAGCACGGCGAGCACCTTCTGTTCGACTTCATCCTGCAATAGCGGCAGCTCGCCAGGCTCAATATGCTCGGCAATATTGTCGTTGGCGTGGAATCGCTGGCCGGCAGCTTGCAGCCGAGCACGAATCTTTTCCGATACCGGTGCGTTCATCGAGGCTCGGCGTCAAGGTTATTGTGTCAACAGTGCTGTCTGACTATATATGACGGCAGGACTGCATCGGAGGGGACATGTTCGAAACCACAATCGCAGGTAGTTTGCCAAAGCCGTTCTGGCTTGCCGAGACACAGAAACTCTGGCCGCAGTGGAAAGCGCAAGGCGCGGAACTCGCCGCCGCCAAGCGCGACGCGACGGTGCTGGTGCTGAAGGAGCAGGAGGACGCGGGACTCGACATTGTCACCGACGGTGAGCAGTCACGACAGCACTTCGTGCATGGCTTCCTCGAGGCAGTGGCTGGTATCGACTTTGAACATAAAGTGAAAATGGGAATACGCGATAACCGTTACGAAGCGATGGTGCCGCAAGTGACCGGCCCTCTGACGCTGCGGTCGCGCGTGCACCGATCCGAAGCGACGCTTGCGCGCGCGCATACGAAGAAGAAACTAAAGATCACGCTTCCGGGCCCGCTTACGATCGTCGACACCGTTGCCGATCGCTATTACGGCGACAGGCGCACGATGGCGATGGCGTTCGCCGATCTGCTCAACGAAGAAGCGCGCGCGTTGCAGGCCGACGGTGTCGACGTTGTGCAGTTCGACGAGCCCGCGTTTAACGTTTACCCAAAGGAAGTGAATGACTGGGGCATCGAAGCACTCGAACGTGCGGCGCGCGGGGTTGACCTGCACGACTGCCGTTCATATCTGCTACGGCTACGGCATCCAGGCCAATATCGACTGGAAAAAGAGCCTGGGTGAAGAGTGGCGACAGTATGAGCAGATCTTTCCCGCTCTGGCGCGCAGCTCGATCAAGCAGGTTTCACTGGAATGCGCCAACTCGCACGTTCCGATGGAATTAATGCAGCTTCTGGTCAACAAGGATGTGATGGTCGGCGTTATCGATGTTGCCTCGGATGAAGTCGAGACTCCCGAACAGGTTGCGGAAGTCATCGACAAGGCGCTCGCCTTTGTGCCGCAGCACAAATTGTTGCCATGCACGAACTGCGGGATGGCGCCGATGAACCGCGACATCGCGTTGCGCAAACTTAACGCGTTGGTGCAAGGAGCGGCGCTTGCGCGCACGCGGTACCGATAGACGAGCGGTAGCGCTCCGGGCATTGCGTTTGCCTTTTTGGCTTGGACTGAAAACGATCAGGAGAGTTACTTATGCGAAAAATAATTGCAGTGACCGCTTCGGCAGTGCTGGCAATGTCTACCTTGGGCGGCTGCGAAACGATGGACGAGGGGCAGCGTCGCACGGCAACAGGCGCCGGCGTTGGCGCCGCAGCAGGCGCTGCCATCGGCGCGATTGGTAACGACAGCAATCGAGGCCGCGGCGCGGCCGCTGGCGCAGCGATCGGTGCCGCGGTCGGTGCGCTAGGTGGCTACGTCTGGAACAAGCGCATGGAGAGTCAGCAGAAACAGATTCAGCAAGCGACCCAAGGCACAGGTGTGGAAGTGACGCGGACTGCAGACAACCGGTTGCAGATCGTCATTCCCGGCGATATCGCTTTTGACTCGGGACAGGCTGTTATCAGGCCCAATTTCCGCACATCGCTCGACAATTTTGCGCAGTCACTACAGCAAAATCCAAGCACCACCGTCTCGATCATCGGCCATACCGATTCAACAGGCTCGCCTGCAGTGAATGAACCGCTGTCTTTGCAGCGGGCGGACGCGACGCGTGATTATTTGGTTTCGCGTGGCGTAGCGTCGAATCGTTTCAGCATCGATGGCCGCGGTGCACGTGAGCCCGTCGCCAGCAATGACACCGAAGCTGGCCGTGCTCGCAATCGCAGAGTAGAAATATTCCTCGGCGACCGCGACGCCTAGTTGTATCTGACCTGAGCGCGGCGATGTTTATCCGCCGCGCTCAGCCGCATCGCGCGCACGCATCTTCGCCGCGATGTAATCGCCATGCGTGACATGCAGTAACTCGGCAACTCGGCGCAGCACATGGTTTTCGTGCGCTGCCAACTCGGTGTCTGCATAGGCCATGCGCCACATCAGTTCGATCACGTGTTGTTTCTGCTGCTGGTCGAAATGCCGGTTGATCAGTGAAGTGAACTGGTAGTAGTCATTGGCGGTGCGTACTTCTTCTTCAGCCAGCCTGAATATCGTTTGCGCTTCTTCCTCGGATAGGTTGAACCTCTCGCGCACAGCACGCATGACCGCCTGTTGTTCCTCCGGCGCGATCCCAGCATCGCTGCGCACCACTTCGACCAAAAGCGCGGCAGTCGCGAGCTCGACGCTGTGAATTCCGGCGGACGACGCGTCGCGCGCAATGTTGCGATCGAAGAAATCAAGAACGGATTTCAGCACGACAGACAGCCCTTCTATGGTCAACCGCTTAGTTGGATCACCCGGGTTACGCAACGCTGATAACGCTCGTCGACGCGGCGCGCGAACCACTCGGTAGTTAACTTGCGTTTGATCTTCGGACTTTTCAAGTCGATCGCCGGCAAAACAGCGCGCGGTACCGGCCGGCCGTTTGCCTGGTCCGCGCGCGCAAACACGCGCTCGTAAAGTCGGGTGCGCTCGAACGCGCCCTCGGTGCCGCGCTCGAGGTCGCGCCGTATTGCAGCCGCGGTCATATCGAGCCGCTTTGCAAGTGCAAGAGCAGCCAGCTCGGTGCTACCGGTCGGTGTCTCCGGCGTGGCGCCGGGCGGCAACAAGTCGCCATCCAGAACCAGCCGAACTCCCGAAGCAATACTCAGCGCATTTTGAAACGCCGCGTTGCGACTCGCGTAACGGCCGGCGTTGAAGTCAGCGAAGCGATACAACGGTTGCGGATACGGCGCTTCATAGCCGAGCAAATGGGCAATGCCGAAGTACATGCCGCCACGGCGCGTGAAGACTTCATGTCGAATCGAGTGTTCGACCGGATACGGATATCGACTGGCTGCCGCCTGACCTTCGGCGAATGCAATGCTGACCTGCATCGGTCCGCCGGTACGCACCGGATTGCGGCTGGCGAGAAATGTCTTGCCCAGCGGCACCATGCTGATGAAGTCTTCGAAGATTTCGCTCAGTTGCTTCTCGGTCGTTGCCGCGTCGATGCGCTCGCTGTAGCTCTTGCCGTTGGATGACGTCAAGCGCAGCGCGGCGTGGACCGCAAACCTCGGTACTCCGGCGCGATCGGCCTGTCGGTCGATCTCCTGCCATGCGATTGACGAAAGCCCGGGTACCGGCGGATCGGCACGAAAGGTCGACTCCTGCTCGGTGACCGCAAGCACTGCACAGATGTTCTCTTTGGTCGCCACGATGTCCTGCGTGGCAAACGCCGCGTAGATGTCGGCCGCCCAGCCACTGCGATCCGGCAGATTCGGCGGCAGCAAGCGGACAATTAACGTTCGCGCATCTGCCGCGTTCAATCCGGGCGGGCCTGCGTCGCCGTCCGATGTCGCGCAGCCACTGAGTGCCGCGCAACACCCCGCAGTCAGCAGCCACCGCCACATTGTTGTCATGCCGCGAAGACTCGTTTCATTGCCACTGCGAGGCTTAACGCAGCAGCGTTTCTGTCCGCGCACAGCGAGCTGCGGAACGGGCTACCGCCCACTCATTGCTACTCCGGCAATGCTCCGAACAAGTACATCGCTTCCGTCAGCGCTCCAGGCCGACCGATCGCGCCAAACCAGCGGGCGAAAATTTCCCCGATAGCGCCGCTGCGATAAATCTGCGCCAGCGCCGTGTTAACTGCCAACCGCATTTGCCAGTCGCCACGCGGTAGTGCAATCGCATACGGTTCGAACGAAAGTCCTTCGCCGAGAAGCGCGAGTGCCTTGGCATCCTTGGACTTGCCGGCGAGCGCCATCAGCAGCACGCGATCGCTCGCGAACGCGTCGATCGTGCCACTCTCCACTTGTGCAAGCCCCTCGTCGCTCGACTTCAACGGCACCACAGTGGCGTTGACTACCCGCCGCTTCAGCGCCTCATTAACGGCGCGCTCGTTGCTGGTTCCGCCGATCACGCCGATTTTCTTGCCGCTGAAGTCGCCAAGGCTTCCGGCCGCCTGGCTTGCTTTCACAAGCAGTCCTGTGCCGTCGACGAAAATGAAGCTCGAAAAATCCACGGTCTTCATGCGGCTCAGTGTTACGGTGCTTGAGCCGCATTCCATATCTGCCTGCCCCTTTGCGATGACATCGAAGCGATTCTGTACTGTGACAGGCACCCACTTGATCTTCAGCTCGCTCAGTCCGAGCTGGCGTTCAATCGCTCCCACCACGCGTCGGCAGAGGTCGATGCTGTATCCAGTCACCTGCTTCTTGTCTTCAAACGAGAACGGCGCCGCATCTGTCCGGTGCGCAATCGCGATCGACTGTGTATCGCGAATCTTCTTCAGACGCCCCTCCAACGCCGGCGCTTCCTGCGCAACGGCAACCAAAGGCAGCGAGAAGAAAGCGGCAAATGCGACGGCGAGTAACTTCATTGATCACCTCTATTGGGGAAAAGGCTGTAGCGACGCTCAGCGAGCGGATCGTACAGTGCGTCGCGATGCATGATGTTCTGGTGATCGGCGGCGGCAACGCCGCGCTGTGCGCAGCGCTGATGGCTCGAGAAGCAGGAGCCAGCGTGCTGCTGCTCGAAGCGTCGCCGCGTGACTGGCGCGGCGGCAACTCGCCGCACACGCGCAACCTGCGCTGCATGCACGATGCACCCGAGGACGTGCTGCGGATGCGTATCCGGAGGAAGAGTTCTGGCAGGACCTGCTGAAGGTCACCGGCAGGCAATACCAACGAACAGCTCGCGCGCCTGGTCATTCGCGCTTCGTCGACGTGCCGCGCACTGGATGCGCAGGCACGGCGTGCGCTTTCAGCCATCGCTGGCGGGCACGCTGCATCTGTCGCGCACCAACGCGTTCTTTATGGGCGGCGGCAAAGCGCTGGTCAATGCGTACTACCGCAGCGCCGAGCGCCTCGGCGTACAGGTTCGCTACGACGCGCCTGTGGATGCGCTTGAGTTCGACGATGGCCGATTCGTCGCGGCACGCGTCGGCAGCGAGCGCATCGAAGCCAGAGCCTGCGTGCTCGCCGCCGGCGGCTTCGAATCGAACCGCGATTGGCTGCGCGAGGCCTGGGGCCAGAACGAGCGCGGCGAATGGCCCGCAGACAATTTCCTGATTCGCGGCACGCGGTTCAACCAGGGCGTGCTGCTGAAGCACATGATGGCGCAGGGTGCAGACATCATCGGCGATCCGACGCAGGCGCATTGCGTCGCGATCGACGCGCGCGCGCCGCTGTATGACGGCGGCATCGTGACCCGCGTCGACGCGGTGTCGCTTGGCGTCATGGTCAATCGCGATGCGCTGCGGTTCTACGACGAGGGCGAAGACTTCTGGCCCAAGCGCTATGCGATCTGGGGCCGGCTGGTCGCGCTGCAGCCCGGTCAGATCGGCTACTGCATCATCGATCGCAAGGCGATCGGGCGCTTTATGCCACCGGTGTTTCCCGGGTGCAAGCCGACACGCCTGCCGGAGCTGGCGCGCGCGCTCGGCCTGGACGAAGACGCGCTTCATGCAAACGCTGGGCGAATTCAATGCGGCCTGCCGAGTCGGAACATTCGACCACACTGTGCTCGACGACTGCCACACCGAAGGTCTGATGCCGCCGAAGACTCACTGGGCGCAGCCGATCGACAAGCCGCCTTTCTATGGCTACGCGCTGCGGCCCGGGATCACCTTCACCTACCTCGGGCTTGAAGACCGACGCAGCGAGCGCGTGTCTACATTTCGCCGGCATGCCGAGCGACAACCTCTTCGTCGCGGGCGAGATGATGGCCGGCAACGTGCTCGGCCAGGGCTACACGGCAGGTGTGGGCATGAGCATCGGCACCGCATTCGGTCGCATAGCCGGCACCGAGGCGGCGCGCGCCGCGCTGAAGGAGGCAGCCCATGCGTTTGACGCGCTGACGCGCGAAGCGGCTGCGCTCGCCAATGGCGGCCCAGTCGCCAAGCGAGGTCGCGCGCCAGATGCAGATCTGCAACGCGTGCCGCTACTGCGAGAGCTTATTGCGCCGTGTTTCCGGCAATGACGCGCCGACTCGAGTTCAACGCCGCCGACGCGCACTATCTGGCCAACCTCTGTCACAACTGCAGCGCCTGCCTGCACTCCTGCCAGTACGCGCCGCCGCATGAATTCGGCGTTAACGTGCCGCGCGCGATGGCGCAGCTGCGGCGCGAGACCTACGCGGCGTACGCATGGCCGCGGGCGCTCGGCGCGCTGTATCAGCGTAACGGCCTCGTGCGTCGCGCTCGCAACGGCCGGCGGTCTCGCGCTGTTCCTGGTGCTGCTGCTCGCGATGCAAGGGCACGCTGTTGCACGAGCCGCTTGCGGGCGACTTCTACGCCATCTTCCCGCATTCGACTGATGGCCTGGATGTTCGGAGCGGCCTTTGGCTGGGCCGTGCTGGCGCTTGCGATCGGCGCTTCACGGTTCTGGTCCGGCCAGTCGCCGGGCCCGATCACTTTTGCGCCCGCGACGGAGGCGGCACGCAATGCGCTGACGTTGACTTATCTGGACGGCGGTCACGGCGACGGTTGCAACGAGGCCGATGACCGGTTCACGCATCTGCGAAAGTACTTTCACCATCTGACCTTCTACGGCTTCCTGCTGTGCTTCGCATCCACGTGCGTGGCAACGTTCTATCACCATGCGCTTCGACAGCCGGCGCCGTATCCGTTCATCAGCCTGCCCGTTCTGCTTGGTACCGTCGGCGGGCTGGGTTTGCTGGTCGGACCGGCAGGCCTGCTCTGGCTGCACATGCGGCGTCATCCGCTGCATTGCCGATTCGGAGCAGCGACCGATGGATCGCGCCTTCATCGTGCTGTTGTTTGCAGTCAGCCTCACCGGCCTTGCGCTGCTGGCGCTGCGAGACACCGGCGCCATGGGACTGCTGCTGGCAGTGCACCTCGGCACCGTGATGGCGCTGTTTCTCACGCTGCCCTACGGCAAGTTCGCGCACGCTGTCTACCGTGCAGCAGCTCTGCTGAAGTGGGCGATTGAGCGACGGCAGCCAGACCGTTTGCAGGTGGGCGCCGAGTGATTCACTCGACCTTGACGTTGGCGCTCTTGACCAGGTTCGTCCAGAACTTACCGTCTTCGGTAAGGAAACTCGCGAACTGTTCCGAGGAGGCCGACAGCGACACATCGGTGCCCTCGCGCGCCAGCGAAGCCTTGACCGACGGCTGCTGCATCGCTGTGATCGTCGCGTCGTAAATCTTCTTGACGACGGCGGGCGGCGTGCCGGCGGGCACGAACATGCCGTACCAGAACTCGAGGTTGTACTCCGGCAGGCCAGCCTCCTTCATTCCGGGCAGATCGGGCACCAGCGGCGAACGGTCGCGAGTGCTGACGGCGATCGCGTGCAGTCTTCCTCCGCCAGTCTGCGGCAGCACTGAGGGCGGAGTTCCAAAGGTGACCTGCGTGTCGCCTGCCATCACCGATTGGATTGCGAGGGCACCGCCACGATAGGGGATGTGCGTCATCTCGGCGCCTGTCAGTTGCGTGAAAAGTGCCGCGCCAAGGTGAGGCGCCGAACCGTTGCCGGATGAGGAGTAATTGAGCTTGCCGGGGTCCTTCTTTGCTGCAGCAATTAGGTCAGACACTGAGCGAATGCCGGTGTTTGGATTAACTGCAAGCACCAGTGGCGATGTCGTAATCTTCGTGACGGGCATGAGATCCGCTGGCTTGTACGGCAGCTTGGGATTCAGCGCCGGATTCACTGAAATGCTGCTCGGGCTTGCGATCAGCAATGTGTATCCGTCCGCCGGTGACTTGGCGACAATGTCCGCAGCGATGCTCGATCCGGCGCCCGGCTTGTTGTCGACGATCACCGGCTGCCCGAGTGCCTTGCTGAAGGCATCGCTCATTGCGCGCGCAACGTAGTCGGCTGCCCCTGCGGGCGCAAAACCGACCACCAGGCGGATCGGCTTGTTGGGATAGGCCGTGGACTGCGCCCACGTCGTGCAGGCACAAGCACCGAGGGCCAGCGCCAGTATCAGTTTCGTGCTTTTCATTTACGTGTCTCCTTGCAGTGAATGTCAGGATGCCATCGGCATTCGCAGAATGATCTTCCCCACGTGTGCGCCGGCTTCCATGCGTGCCTTGGCGTCCGCCAGCCGCGGAAAGTCCATCACCCGGTCAATCTGGGGTTGAATACGGCCGGCTGCGATATGCGGCATGACCTCGGCGACAAAGCGCGGGATAGCGGCCGCACGCTGTTCCTTGGTGCGCATCTTGTTCGAGACGCCGAACAGTGTCAGGCGCTTTGCGTGTAAAGCCGCGAGGTCGATCTCGGCATGCACCACGCCGTCGACATAGCCCACCGTCGCGAGTCGCCCCTCAAACGCAAGACATCGAATGTTTTCCGCGAACACAGTGCCTCCGACCGTATTGATGATCAGGTCCGCGCCATTGTGTGCGGTCACCTCCATGACCCCAGCGGCGAAGTCCGGCTTTCGAGTGCACAGAGCGACGTCCAGGCCCAGCGATGTAAGCGATGCGAGCTTTTCCGGTGAACCCGAAGTACCGATGACGCGCGCACCCAGCGCCTTGCCTAGTTGCAGCGAGGCCACCCCGACGCCCGACGACACGCCATTGATGAGAAGCCACTCGCCGGCTTTCAGATGGCCCTGCAGCACCAGCATGTCGTACGCGACGAGAAAGGTCAGCGGAATGCTTGCGGCTTGCTCCCACGAAAGTCCGGGGGGCACCGTCATCGCCTCCGCAGCCTCCATCAGCGCGTACTCCGAAAACGCGCCGGCGCAACGGCCCATCACGCGGTCGCTGGGCTTGAAGCCGGCGACTTCGGCGCCGACGCTGACGACTTCGCCCGCACCTTCACCGCCGATTGCCTTCCAAGTTCCGGGCTTGCCATGCAGTCCGTGTCCCAACAGGAACTCGCCGCGATTCAGGCCGGCGGCGTGCATCCGCACCAACAGCTGCCCCGGTCCCGGCTTCGGCAACGGAGTCTCGCGTAAATCGAGCACGGTTTCCGTGTCCGTCATCTGCATCCAATACGACTGCATCGCGGACTTCCTGACGTGCGAGTCCTCAGACATTCAACCCCCGCAGCACTGCCTGTGTGAAGCTCGCAGTGTTTCCCTTGCCGCGGATATCGCCGGTTCGCGCTTGCGCATTGCCCAGCGCCGCTGTCGTTGCATGCGATATGGAGGCCGCCATGCTCACCGCGCCATCGTTGCCGCGGCTGTGCCCCAGCCACTCGAACATCATGCGAGTCGACTCGATCATCGCGTACGGGTTCGCGATACCGCGGCCGGCGATGTCCGGCGCCGAGCCGTGTGTGGCTTGTGCCATCGCTACATCGCCGTCGCCGATGCACAGACCAGGCGCCATACCGAGACCGCCGACCAGGCCCGCCGCCTCGTCGGACAGAATGTCACCGAACATGTTGGTCGTCACGACGACGTCGAAGCTTTGCGGGTCGCGCACCAGACGCATCGCGAATGTGTCGACGATCACGTCGTCCACCAAGACGTCTGGATACTCGGCTGCGAGCTTCTTGCACTCCTCGACGAACATGCCGCAGCTGAGTTTGAAGACCGTGTCCTTGTGCACATAGGTGAGGTGCTTGCGCCGCTGGCGCGCGAGCTCGAAGGCAGCGCGCGCGACGCGACGGCTGCCGGTGCGCGTAATCACGCGCACCGAGAGTGTCACCTCGTCAGTCGGGCGGAACTCGCCCGAGCCGACGAGCATGTTGCGATCGGGCTGAAAGCCTTCGTTGTTCTCGCGCACGATGACCAGGTCCACATCGTCGTGCAGACAGCCGATGCCGGGATACGAGCGTGTAGGGCGGACGTTCGCGAAAAGGTTGAACTGCTTCCTCAGGATCGGATGCGGGTTGATTGCGTTGGGCACTTTCGGGTACGCGCGGTGGCCGATCGGCCCGAGGATCCAACCGTCGAGCGTCTTCAGTGTTGCCATCGTCTCCGTCGGTAGCGTGTGACCGTGCGTCTCGAACGCGCGCGCGCCGATAGGCAGCGAATGCCACTCAATCGCCACCCCATGCAGTTCGGCGGCGGCGCGGCTGACTTCGACGGAGGCGGGCACAATCTCTCGGCCGATGTCGTCACCGTCGAGGATGCCGATGCGCAGCGGGATCGTGGATGCCATATCGAGGTTGATTGAGAGGGTAGAGTTTATTGGCGATCAGCCGAACGCTTGCAGTTGAGGCGTGACAGATAGGAGAAATTTGAATGCGTGACGGCGTGCTTCTGATTGCCTCGATGAAAGACCGATGCTCTCCTGAGGAATGGCAGGCTCGCGTCGACCTGGCAGCGTGCTACCGGCTGGTCGATCTCTACGGAATGTCGGACATGATGGCCAACCATATTTCGGTGCGAGTGCCGGCAGAGGAAGCCTTCCTGATCAACCCTTACGGAATGATGTATGAGGAGATCACCGCATCGTGCCTGATCAAGCTGGACCTCGCCGGCAACATCCTGTCGCAACCGGATTTCGGAGCTCTCAACTACGGCGTAAACAAGGCCGGTTACGTGATCCACAGCGCAGTGCACGAAGCGCGTCCAGAAGTCGGCTGCGTGATCCACACTCACAGCTGGGCGTCGATGGCGGTTTCATCGCTCGACTGCGGTCTGCTGCCGATTACGCAGACGGCGATGCGCTTTCTCAAGATTGGATATCACGAGTACGAGGGGGTGGCGCTGAACGAAGCCGAGAAGGCGTCACTCATCCGCGACCTCGGCAGCAGCGAAGCCTTGATTCTGCGCAACCACGGTGCCCTCGTTGTCGGCCGCACTGCCGGCGAAGCGTTCAACTGGACGCACCGCCTGGAGCTCGCCTGCCGCTCGCAGATCGCGGCCATGTCGTGCAACACGAAGCTGCACGAAGTGCCGCAGAAAGTGATGGAGGAAACGTGGAACAACTACCAGCCCGGTACGCGGCGTCCGTATGGGCTCATGGAGTGGGCTGCCCTGCTGCGCAAGCTGGACCGCATCGATCCCAGTTATCGCGACTGACACCGATTCATTTACGGAGACAAGAAAATGAATTCACCTGTCCGCAACATGCGTCACCGTACGCTTGCAGCGATGGCTGCAGCGTGCATCGCGGTCACCGGAGCGACGGCCTTCGCGCAGACGAGCGACTATCCGAATCGTCCGGTCCGCGTACTGGTCGCTTTCACGGCCGGTGGCACTACCGACATTCTGACGCGCGCCGTGAGTCAGAAACTCTCCGAGCGGCTGAAGCAGCAGTTCATCGTCGACAACAAGCCGGGTGGGGGCGGCAACATCGGCACCGAGCTAGCGGCACGCGCCACTCCGGATGGCTACACGCTGATCGTCAACTCCGTCGGACCGATCGCAGTCAACCCGTCGCTGTACAAGAAGCTGAACATCAATCCACTGGTGGACCTCGTGCCAATCGTGAAGATCGCCGATGTCCCAAACGTTCTCGTCGTGCATCCATCAGTGCCAGCCAGCACGCTGGACGAATTCATCGTGTACATGAAAGCCAACCCGGGCAAGCTGAACTACGGCTCCACGGGTATCGGCACCTCGTCGCACCTTTCCGGTTTCATGCTGACCCAGCGCACGGGCGCTGACACCGTGCACGTGCCGTACAAGGGCGCCGACGCGCTCAACGATTTGCTGACCGGTCGCGTGCAGTTCATGTTCGCGACGATTCCGTCCGTCATTCAGCACATTCAGGCTGGGAAGCTGCGCGCGCTGGCTGTCACCAGCGTTCAGCGCTCGCGCGCGCTGCCCGACGTTCCCACCGTCTCGGAAAAGACCTTCCCCGGATTTGAGGCGGGCTCGTGGTTCGGTTTCTTTGCGCCCAAGGGCACGCCGCAAAATGTGATCGCCGAGTTGAACAAGGCAGTCAACGACGTGCTGCCTTCGCTCGAAGCGCAGATGATCCGCGAAGGCGCCGACCCGGCCGGCGGCACACCCGAGCAGTTCGCGCAGTTCGTGCAGAAGGAGTACGAGAAGTGGAAGGTCATCGTGCGAGACTCGAAGGCGACCGCCGAGTAACGAGCGTCGCCGCTGGGCCGCTTCGTCTGTTGCTCTCATCTGCAGCGGCGCGCGACCTCTCGGCGCGCGTGAGCGAGACGCTCGGCGGTGCATCGTGGATCCCCGTCGCGCTGGGGGACCAGGAAACGGACTTCGACGTTGCCTTCGTTTCGCGCGACGTCACCGGTCTGTCCACCAAGCATGAGGTGCAGCCGGCGACGCAAGTGTTCTACGACGCGTTGCTCGCAGCACCCAGTCTGCGATGGGTGCATGTGCATTCGGCGGGAGCCGACCGGCCTGTCTACGTGACACTGCGCGAACGCGGCGTGCAGGTCACCACCTCTTCTGGTGCGAACGCGCCGATCGTGGCACTCAGCGCATTGACGGGGATTCTTGCGCTGGCCCGTCATCTTCCATTGTTGCTGGAGGCGCAGCGCGAGCGCCGCTGGGCGCCGCTGTTCGCGTCAGGAGTGCCGCGCGACCTGGAAGGGCAATCCGCGGTTGTCGTCGGTTGGGGCCCGATCGGGCAGCGGATCGGTGCACTGCTGCAGACGCTTGGTCTGCGCGTTGCGGTCGCCCGGCAGTCATCAGTGCCGGCACGCGCAGACATTCCGACGGTGCAGTACAGAGCGCTGCATCAGCTGCTACCGCAAGCGGACTGGCTGGTGCTGTGCTGCCCGCTCAGCGCCGAAACGCGCTTCCTTGTAAACGAGGCGGCGCTCGCGCGGCTGCCTCGCTCGGCTCATGTAGTCAACGTGGCCCGAGGTGACGTTGTGGATGAGAACGCACTGATTGCGGCGCTTCGCAGCGGCGCTCTCGCCGGCGCGTACCTCGATGTCTTCGCGCATGAGCCGCTGGCGTCAAGTTCACCGCTTGTGGGCGCTTCCCAATGTGATCGTCACGCCTCACAGCGCGGGTTTTTCCGACGGCAACGAGCAGCGCGTCGCGCGCATGTTTTTGGAGAATCTGGGCCGCTGGTCTCGCGGCGAGCCATTGGACAGACTGGTGGGAGCTTATGACTAAGCGTTAAAGGCCTTAACTACCGTGCGCAGCAACTTACGGCGCTAACGCTGTTAGGACCGAGGGCGCGCTCATCATCTGCCCTTGAATACCGCTTTGCGTTTTTCCATGAAAGCCTTGCGGCCTTCGGCGTAGTCCTCGCTCTCGAAGCAGTCGAGGATCAGCCGTCGGCACATTTCTGCATCGAAGTCGGCAGGGAGCTTCAGTACTTCCTGGATGATTCGCTTGCCCGCTTTGATGGTCAGCGGCGCGCCGGTGGCGATCGCCGTCGTGTATTCGGCAAGCAGCGCGTCCAAGCCCGCAGACTCTGCAATGCGATTGACGAGCCCGATGCGCAGCGCCTCGGCGGCGTCGAGCCTGCGTCCAGTGAAGAAAATATCCTTCGCGTATCCGGGTCCGACAAGCTGCGTGAGGTTCTTCATCGCGGAGAAGCGATATCCAAGTCCGAGGCGCGTGGCAGGTATGGAGAAGACGGAGTCGGAAGACGCCACACGAATATCGCAACTGATCGCCACGTTCACACCGCCGCCAATGCAGTAACCACGAATGCAAGCAATAGTCGGCTTCGAGAATTCATATATGCCCTGCAGGGCAGCCTCGGCCAGTTGCTCGTAGCGCTTCACTGCTTCCTTCTGCGCACGCAGGTCTTCGAACTGCGAAATGTCAGCGCCGGAGATAAACGCTTTATCGCCTTCTCCCGAGAACACGACGACGCGCACGTTATCGTCCTTCTCGGCGTTCTCGAGAAGTGTCGGCACCGCTTCCCACATGTCGATCGACAGTGCGTTGTGCTTGGCGGGATTGTTGAATCGAATGTGTAGTACCTGACCGTCAAGCCGCGTCTTCACGCGCTCGGTGGAGGGAGAAGCGAAAAACTTATCGTCCATATCAATAAACTCCTGCGGCTTTCATGCGTGAGAGGGTGGCGCGGTCGTAGCCAATTTCGGAGAGGATTTCCTCCGAGTGCTCGCCCCGCTTCGGAGCCGCACGCGCGATTGTGGAGGGGGTTCGGGTAAGCGTCACGGGCTGACCCATCAGCGTCTGCTCGCCGAGATGCTTGGAGGTTACTTTTTTCAGGATTCCGAGGTGCTGCACCTGCGGCTCTTCGAACACTTCCTTCAGGTTATTGATGCGCCCGCACGCCACACCCGCTTCATTGAGCGTTGCGATCCAGTAGTCGCTGGTGTTGTGCATCAAGCGCTTTTCGATCTCGGCGTTGAGCCACGCACGGTGTACGGAGCGATTCATTTTGGTTTTTGAACGCTCATCGGTGATCCATTCAGGAGCGCCCATCGCCTCGGCGAAGCGCTCCCAAATCTTTCCGCCGAAAACAGCGATGTTGATGTGCCCGTCACTCGTCTTGTATACGCCGGTCGGAATGCTGGTGGGGTGGAAGTTACCCGCCTGCCCTGGAATTTCGCCATCGATCGTCCAGCGCGAAGTCTGAAAGTCCATCATGTAGATCATCGCCTCCAGCAGCGATGTGTGCAGCCATTGGCCCTTGCCCGAATGCTCGCGCTCGAGCAGTGCCACGGTCACGCCGTACGCGGCGAAAATTCCACCGCACAGATCGGCAATCGGAATGCCGACGCGCAGCGGTCCCTGCTCAGGCAGCCCGGTCACCGACATCAGCCCGCCCATGCCCTGCGCGATCTGGTCGAAGCCGGGACGCGGTGCGTAAGGCCCGGTCTGGCCGAACCCTGAGATGCTCGCGTACATGAGCCGCGGGTTAATCTTCGAGAGTGTCTCGTAGTCGATGCCGAGGCGCGTCTTCACGTCGGGCCGAAAATTTTCCAGCAGCACATCGGCCGTCTTCACCAGCTCTTTCAACACCGCAATGCCTTCGGGCTCCTTCAAGTTGAGCGTGATCGAGCGCTTATTGCGGTGCGTGTACTGATAGTCGGAGCCTTCCTGTCCACCGAGCGTGTCGTCGCCGCGCATGTGCTCGGGCATCTGCACCTGAATCACGTCGGCGCCCCAGTCGGCGAGCTGACGCGCGGCGGTCGGACCGGCACGCACCTGCGTCATGTCGACGACGCGGAAACGGGAAAGGGCTGAAGAAGCGGGAATGTGTGGCATCGACCGAATCTACCGAAGATAGCGCGCAGTCTGCACCTGCGGCAAAAACGGCGAACGCGTAGACCGCGGTTCTGGGCTCACACGGCCTCTGTCTCAGCAACGCGTCGCAGGCGACGCCAAGCACGAAGCAGCGCAGGTGCGAGCAAGCTCAAGGCGGTGATGACGAACAGCACGACGACAACGGGTCGCGTGAAGAACAGCAGCCAGTCCTGATCGAAGATCAACAGCGACTGCTTCAGCGTCTCCTCCACCATCTTGCCTAGTACCAGACCCATGATCAGCGGCGCCGGTGAGAACCCGTAACGGCGAAACAGAAATCCCACCACGCCGAAGAACAACATGATCACCACATCTTCCATCGACTGATTCGGTGCGTAGGCGCCCACCACCGAAAGAATAAAAACCGCCGGCCACAGGAACGCCTCGGGGATCAGCGCGATGCGCGCGAAGAGTTTGGCAGCGCCGAGACCGAGAACGAGATAGAGCAGGTTGGCCACGAGCATCGAGCCGAACACCACATACAGCAATGTGGGCTGCTCGTTGAACAAATGCGGCCCAGGCCGCACGCCCTGCACCATCAGACCGGCGAGGATGATCGCGGTCGTTGTGCTGCCAGGAATGCCGAGTGCCAGCGTGGGCACCATCGCGCCGCCGACTGCCGCGTTGTTGGCCGCTTCCGGACCCGCTACACCTTCGATCGAGCCCTTGCCAAACTCTTCTTTGTGCTTCGACCAACGCTTCGTTTCGTTGTAACAGATCAACGCCGCGGTCGTTGCGCCGAGCGCAGGAAGCACGCCGATGAACGTGCCGATCACGCTGGACAGGCTGATCGCCTTTGCGCTCTTGCGGAAGTCGGCCAAGCTTGGCAGCTTCACTGATTTGAGCTTGATGTATTCCTGCACCACGCCACGCTGCGCGGCGCGCTCGAGCAACTCAGCCATCGCGAACAGACCCACCAGCACGGGAATGAAACCGAGGCCGTCCGAGAGCGCTGGCATGCCGAACGTGAAGCGCTCCACGCCGGTGGTGAGATCCAGCCCGATGGTCGCGAGCAGCACGCCCGAGGCCGCGGCCATCAGATTCTTGACCGGCGAATCGCCGCCCACTGCGGCGACCATCGATAGCCCGAACAAAGCGAGCGCGAAATACTCAGGCGGGCCAAATTGATAGGCCAACCGCGCCAACACGGGCGCAAAGATGATCAGCACGATCACGCTGAAGATGCCGCCGATCGCGCTGGCGACCGCAGACATACCCAATGCGCGACCGGCCTCGCCACGCTTGGCCAGTGGATAGCCGTCGAACGCGGTGGCCGAGGCCGACGGGTCGCCCGGCGTGTTGATCAAGATCGCGGTGATCGAGCCGCCGAAGTTGGCCGCGCAGTAAATCGATCCCAGGAACGCGATCGCCGCGTTCGGCGTCATCGTGATCGTCAGCGGCAACAAGAGCGCGGTTGTCGTGCTGCCGCTGATGCCAGGCAACGCACCGACCACGACACCCAGTACCGTACCGGCGAATACGAGAAACAGAATCTTCGGATCGGCCACAGCCGCGAGGCCGGCGAAGAACGCATCCATGGATCAGGACCAGAGGTTGGCGATCAAACCTTTGGGAAAGTTTCCTCCGAGGACGCGCACGAACAACGCATAAAGGGCGGCGCAAAGCAGCAGCGCGCTCGCGGTGAGCTTCCACAGACTTCGCTCACCCCACAGCAGGCCGAGGCCGACAAGGAAGACGATCGCGGCAGGCCACATCCCGATCAACACCACCGCGCCCACGAACGCGAACAACACCGCGGCCGTGATCCACACCATGCGCGGGACCGGTGCGGGTGTTTCCATCGGCGGATTGCCAATGCCGAATAGCGCCAGCACCGCGAGCAATGCGATGACGCCGATGACCAGGCGCGGAAAAACCTCCGCGCCCAATCCGCTCACGATGGCCGCAGGCATGATGTCGAAGCGATAGGTGAGCCCGAAGGCAACAGCACACCCGCAGAGCGCTACCCCCGCTACGACAACGTCTGTTCGCCGCATGGCTACTTGGCCATGCCCAGCGCTTTTAGCTCGCTTTCACCTTCCGCGTAGAAGCCATCGAGTTGTGCCTGCCACGCGGCACGCCCGGCAACGCTGTCTGAAGCTTGTCCGGAGGTTTCGATGTAGGTCGTATACATCTGACCGCGCCATTGCCTTCATCAGCCCGTCCTCGAGAATCTTGAGCCGGTCTTCGGGAACACCCTTTAGCGTGACGAAGCCACGCACCGTCGAATAGTCGGCGGCGATGCCGAGGTCCTTCGCCGAAGGCACGTCAGGCAGGATTTTCATCCGCTGCGGCGTGAGCACCATCAACGCGCGCGCATCACCCGCCTTCAATTGCGATTCGGCTTCCGCGTAGTTGAGCATGCCGACATCGAGGTTTCCGCTCACGACATTGATCACGATGTCGCCGCCGCCCCGGAAAGGAACCGCAGTGGGCGCCTGCAATCCAGCTTTGCGTGCGAACCCCAGCAGCGAGAGATGGTCCACGCTGCCGATGTGGGTCACGCCCGCCTTGAGCTTGCGAGTCTTCGCAGCCGCAAGTAGCTCTTGTGCCGTCTTGAACGGACTGCCCTTCCCAACCATCAGTACTTGCGGATCGGCCGTGGCGCGGGCGAGGGCGACGAACTCGTCGTACTTCACCGGCGACTTGCCCTGCAGGATGGTGAGCAGGTGCGATTGCGTGACGAGCAGGATCGTGTAGCCGTCGCGCGGGCGGCTCTGCGCGTAGGCAAGCGCCGCGGCGCCGGCCCCGCCGACGCGATTCGCAACCACGAGTTCGGTGCCGAACACGCCTGGTGCATGCACCATCATCATCCGCGCGGTGATGTCCGTGCCACCGCCAGCGCCCGAATGAGTGACGACCTCGATCGGCTTTGACGGAAATTTCTCCTGCGCTCGTGACGGCAGGCACAACACGCCAGTGGCCGCGGCGGCGCTGGTCATGAATTGGCGGCGCGAAAATGCGCGCGCGAGTGCGGCAGTCTTTTTCATCATGTCTCCTCTTTTGTTTGGTCTAACAGCTGACCTAATTGTGTCAGGTGCGCGTTCTATTTCCATCGGGTTAACCACATATCCGCAGAAATCGCACCCCGTCATTGCTGGACTGGCTAAGATCGTTGGCACACGAGGAGCGAGAGATGGGCCTTAAAGATCGGATAGGCATCGATATCGGACGTCGAGCAAAGCTTGAAGACGGCATCGAATGGGCAGCGAAAAATGCCGTGCGTTTTATCGACATCCAGCTCGACACTGCGGCCAACGCGCTCACGACGTTCGATGACCGGCGCGCCGCGGGTGTGCGCGCCGCGTGCGAAAGGCACGGTATCCAGCTCGGTCTGCACACCCTGTCCGCCGTCAACGTTGCAGAATATTCGCCGTACGTGAGCGACGCCGTCGAGCAATATTTGAAGGCCTATATCGACGTCTATTCGAAGTTGGGCGCGAAGTGGATCGTTATGCATGCGGGCTACCACTTCAGCTCCGACAAGGAACTTCGAATGGAAGCGGGACTGGAGCGGCTAAAGCGCATCGCGGCGTACGCGGAAAGCAAGGGCGCGCTGATCCTGCTCGAAAACCTGAACAAGGAACCTGAGGATGCGGAAGTGCACTACCTGGCACACACGGTGGACGAGTGGCGCTATTACTTCGAGCGAATCCAGTCACCTGCGTTCGGACTTTCATTCACCGCCAACCATGCGCATCTCGTTCCCGAAGGCATCGAGGGATTCGTAGATGCGCTCGACATGGACCGCGTCTTCGAGGTGCGGTTGGCCGACTGCTTTCGTAACGGCTTCGAAGTTCACCTGAAGCCCGGCGCAGGCGACCTCGATTTCGGCGACATGTTCCGACGGATTGAGGGCAAGGGCTTCAAAGGGCATTACACGAACGCCTTCGCCTCGCTCGACGACATGCTTGCTGGTCGCGAGCACTTGGTGGATGCGGCCAGGAAAGCGGGCGTCGCCGTTTAGGCCGTGATCCGTTAGCTAACCGCTACTACGCCCGCTCGAGGTAGCTCTGGAAAATTCCGACATGAACGAGCGCGGGCTCAGCCGAATTGGGCCAAAGGTCCTCGCTGCGGAAACGCACGTCGTACGTGGGTTCGTTCTCCGCTTCGACCGCGTGTGCATGGGCGTCGGGAAATGGATAGGCGGGCGACTCGCTGACGACGACGCCGGTCTTACCGCGGATGTAGCCCGGCATTCGTACATGACCCGGCACGTATTCAGTCCGCACGCGAACGCGATCACCGGGTTGGAAGCGCTCGCGCGCGGCCGCGTTGGTACGTCCCGACGCGCTCGGTGCTGCGAGCGGAAAGTGTCCTTGGGTCCGCTGCTCCAGCTCCTCGTGAGTCACGACGCCTTTCTCGACCAGCAGTGTCGCCAAGCTCGTCAGCGAGCGCTCGTAGTAGCTGGCCGCTAGGTAATGCCGCGGGTCCATGCGCTCGATCGCGTGACGGTATTCGTCCATGTTGAAGATGCCACGTAGCACCGCGAAGGCATAAAGCGAATTGGCGCGCACTTCCCACGCGGCGTGGAATGCCTGCGCGTTCTGCGTGTAGTGAACCGCGCCGAAGCCCTGCCTGCCACCCATGTCATGCATGCCGTCCATCATCCGCCTCGATTAAAGACGCGCGACGCCGATCATCGAATCGCGCGTCACGATTTCGGCGAGCTTGTCCTCCGGCCAGCCGATGGTTTGCGGCGGCTGGGTGGGCAGCACCATGTAACGCGTATCCGCGGTCGTGTCCCACACACGGATCTCGACCTTCGGTGACAGGTCGAGTCCCATTTCCCTTAACACCGTACGTGACTCACGCACGACTCGCGACCGGTACTCCAACTCCTTGTACCAATCCGGTGGCAGCCCGATGATCGTAAAGGCCGTGCACGAGCAAAGTGTGCAGCAGATGACGTTTTGGACGGTCGCGGTGTTTTCCAACACGACGAGGTGTCGGTGATGCTTTGGCAACGTGAGGCCAAGCTCGGCGACGGCCTCGCGGCCATTGGCGAGCAGGCGAGCGCGGAACGCTGGATCGACCCAGGCTTTCGCCACGACACGTGCCCCATTCTGTGGAATCCACTCTTCCTGAGCGAGGTGGTCCAACTCCTCGACTCCCTCTGTCGCGTTCATTCCACGCGCGTCGAGCGCGGCTTGAATCGCTTCAACCCTTTGCTCAACGGAGGCGGTGCGCTGAATGACGCGATCGTGGCTGGGCATGTTCTCGCTCCCTGGTGATTCGGCGATCTTGCGCGCAGTTGCGAGTACTGGTCAACATTTCGCCGTAGGCTGACAAACGACGACATCACGGCACCGACGCAGCGTATTTCGATCTCCGCGGTGCATCTGATTGGTAGTGCTCGAGTCTGCTACCGGCTACTAGCGGATAAACCAAGGCCGAGCGAGAATGGTTCCGTAGCCGCTTCTAATTCAACGGAACGAGGTAGGGATGCAACTTTGCAAAGTGCTCTTGGTTGGCATGACCGGCCTGTTCGCCGGCGCGGTGGGCGCGCAGAGCGCGGCTATGCCAGACGTATCGGCGTTCGCAGTCGGTGATCGATGGGAGTGGCGCCAGTTCGACAACCGCACGAAGCTTGAAGAGGCGGGCCGGTCAGTCGAAGTGATTGAAGACAAGGGCGCCCGCGTTGCGATGGTCGAGGGCATGCAGCGCCCACTCGACTATCCGTATCTCAGTGAACCTTCCGCTAAACCTTGGAGAGTGTGGCCGCTGACGGTGGGTAAGCAGTGGTCGGTTGATCTGGACTACGTCCGCCCGGACCGCACCACAGGAAACCTAAAACAGGACGCCCGCGTTGTTGCGTACGAGGAAGTTACTGTCCCAGCGGGCAAGTTCATGGCTTTCAAGGTCGAATACGACGGCTATATCCGCACTTCAACCGGTTTCAATGGGCGAATCGTGGACACATTTTGGTACGCGCCCGCCGCGCGGGCCGACGTCAAGCACATGCGTCGAGTTGCAAACCAAGACTTCACTCGTGAGTTGGTGAAGTACCCCGCGCCCTCTGCGGCACCTGTACAACAGCTTGCAGCTCCACAGAATGCGGCAACACCAGCAGCATCAAACGCCGCGACACCAAAGGCCTCTCCGACGACGTCGCCAACTTCGCCAGACGCCACGAGGGTGAGTCGGCTGCGAGAGTTAGAGCAGCTACGTAAAGAAGGCCTAATTACCCAGCAGGAATACGAGGAGAAGCGAAAGGCGGTTCTTTCAACGCTTTGAGCTGTCCGGAAGGACGATCTGCGATGTTGCGTTGGTTCGATGTCGCAATGGGTGGATAACGATCGTCGCATCGGGCAGTAGCCCAGCGTGAAGGCTCCTCAAGCGGGTCGACAACTGTCAGAAAACTTTACGCTGCGCCGCTTCGCGGCCACAGCCCGCAGCGCTAAGTGCATTGATTTTTGGAAATTTTCCCAAGTGGCGCGTTCCATGCTTGCCGCGCATTGCTCTGCAGCTTTGGGTTGAAACTAGCCCGGAGGTCGACATGAAACTGCGACGACTTCGCATGTCGGTGCTTGCGTCTGCTGTGATAACCGTGGCATCAGCCTGGATTACTTCGGTTGCAGCAGCACCGATTCTTTTCAGTGATACCGGCGCCAACGCGGCCGAAATTCAGGCGGGGGTGGACGCGTTTCGCGCGGCGCTGGGCAATCCGAACAATGGGAACACTCTGGCGTCGCTGCCCAGCGGGCGACGCGAGATCAACTGGGACGGCGGCGGTCCCCCCGTCATAAATGGCACGGCGCCCGCCACGCCTTTTACCGTCTTTCAAAACACGCGGGGCGCAACGTTCACTACGGGCGGCACTGGTCTAACGCAGGCTGCTCCTACCGGGGGCCAACTCAGCCTTGACTTGATCAATCCGACGTACGCGACGGCCTTTGCCACTTTCAGCCCGAATCGACTTTTCACGCCCATCGGGAGCAATGTCACGGACGCCACATTCTCGGTTCCCGGCACGAACGGCAGCATTCCCGCCACGGTCAGGGGATTCGGTGCCGTGTTCACCGATGTTGATCTGGGCGACAGCTCAAGAATCGACTTTTTTGGCCAGTTCGGCGCTCTGCTGGGCAGTTTTGATGTCCCGGCCGGCACGACATCGGATGGCAGCCTGTCCTTTTTGGGTGTGCTTTTCGATGCTGGAGAGCGCATCGGACGGGTGCGCATCACCAGTGGCAACACCGCACTCGGGCCTATTGATAATCCCGGCGGCGGTATCGACGTCGTCGTAATGGACGATTTTATCTACGCGGAACCGCAGCGCGTCCCGGAACCGGCGCCGCTGGCGCTTCTCCTGTTGGGGCTGACGCTGATAACACTGGTCACGTCGCGATCGCGCAGCCGCACGACTCAACGCTGAATTCTGTGGTCCAGTGCAGGTCTTTGCGATCCGGCGAACACTCGTGCGCATCGTCAGATTTACGCAAACGTATCACCGCGGACGGCATACGCAGAACAACCGTCCGAGAGTAGGCCAAGTGCCTTCTAGTGGATCGGATCGTCCTGCAGCGCGACAACTTCGCCTTCATACTTGCGAAAGACTGGCATAAACGCGCGAACATACTTTGCGTACTCCTCCCGTTCGCGTTAGTCATCATCCGCAGCACTGCGCTGACTAAAGCTATCGCGTTGGTCGTCCAGGTTATGTTTCAGTAGCCGATGGCTACGTGCATCTTCCCTAGCCGATCTCAACGCAACGAGAACAATTAAGGCACCGACTAACGGCAACAACCAAATGATTACGAGTTGATTGCGACATTGTTCTCGGGTGTACAAACGGCTCTTCCACACGGCCAATGATGCTGCTCCGTTAATGACGACAAGGGCAGCTATCGCCATGATTAGCGCCACCGATAACCCCGCGTCCATTCGCTTTGGTTCCGCTTGCTCTTACAGGCGCCCTCAGCCGCGGCACCGCCCAATCGACGAACGCGCGGACATTGGCCGACAACAGCCGTGCTTGCGGATAGACGAGTTGGATTGCCACGGGCTCGGGCTCAAAGCTCTGCAATACGCGCTTGAGCTTGCCGACGTCGAGCAGCGCCTGCACCTGATAGCAAAGAAACTGGCCCGGACCGACTCCGCGCAGGCAGGCGTCGATCGCAGCGTCGACCTGGTTGGTGGCGAGCGCGGAGGGAACATCAATCTGCACGTGACCGTTGCCGCCGCCGAGACTCCATGCGTTGCCCGCGACGAGCCCGCTGAAGCTAATGCAACGATGGTGCATCAGGTCCTGCGGTGTCTTTGGTGTTCCGGCGCGCTTCAGGTACGCCGGCGATGCGCAGACCACGCGCCGCGTCTGCCCGACCGGCACTGCGACCAGCGTCGAGTCGGGCAGCCGAGCGATGCGAATGCCCGCATCGATGCCTTCCTCCACCAGATCGACGATGCGGTCGAGCAGCGTGAGTTCGATCTGTAGTGCCGGGTGCCTGAGGACAAATTCGGTTACGAGTGGCGCCACTCGCAGGCGTCCGAACATCACCGGTGCGGTGATGCGCAGTCTGCCTTTGGGCGCTACGCGCCGTGCGGAAAGTGCGGCCTCGGCCTCGTCGACTTCGGCCAGCACGCGCTTGCTGCGCTCAAAGTATTCGCGACCCTCGTCAGTCGGCGACAGGCGCCGCGTCGTTCGGTTAAGTAAACGCACGCCCAGTTCGGATTCGAGCGCGGCGAGCGTACGCACAACCGACGGCAACGACGTGGAGAGGGTCTCGGCCGCGGCCGTGAGGCTGCCCCGCTCGACGATGCGAACGAACGTCTCCATCGCGCGCAACTTGTCCATCGCTCGATACTACTCCGAGAAATGAAGTAATCAGTTGCGTTGGCTGGCATTTATTCGAACTAAAGCAGCAATCAGACTGCGAGCGTGTTGCTAGACGTAGCAGCGCGCCCCCTAACCAATTCAACAGGAGTCAGCATGTCCCGTATCAACGTAGTCGATCCGCAAACCGCCGAAGGTGCCGCCAGGACGCTTCTCGACGCCGTGCAGTCGCAGCTCGGCGTGACCCCGAACTTCATTCGCGTGCTCGCCAACTCGCCGAAGGCGCTAGAAGGTTTCCTCGGCTTGTATGGCGCAGCCTCGGACTTCGCGCTGGACAAGGCGACGCAGGAGCGAATTGCCCTTGCGATCGCCGAGAGCAACGCCTGTGAGTACTGTACATCCGCGCACACGGCGATTGGCCGCCGCGCCGGACTCTCGAACGAGGAAATGCTCCTCAACCGCAAGGGATTATCGAGCGACGTGCGTGCCGCCGCGGCGGTCGCGCTGGCGAAGACGCTGAACGAAAACGTAGGCGCGGTCACAACAGTCGAACTGGAGGCCGCGCGTGCGGCAGGGCTCACCGACGCGGGGGTGGTCGAAGTCATTGCCCTCGTGGTGCTGAACATCTTCACCAACATCATCAACAAGGCCTCGCAGGTCGAGATCGACTTCCCGAAAGTCGCGTTGCTTGCGCCGCAACGACGCGCTGCCTGAAAAGAGGAAAGCTGACATGAGCGGTAGTTTCGCCGAAGTCGCCTTCACCCCCGCCGTGCAGGCCCTGCAGGAATCGCGTGGCTCGCGTGCGCAATACGCGCGCATGCAGGCGAAAGCCGAGCTCGAGAGCGGGCTTGGTCCGGACGAGTCCGAGTTCCTTGCGGCGGCCGACAGCTTCTACCTGGCGACCGTCAGCGAGACGGGCTGGCCGTATGTGCAGCATCGCGGCGGCCCGCGTGGCTTCCTAAAGGTGCTGTCACCGCGGCAGATCGCGTTTGCGGACTTCCGCGGCAACCAGCAGTTCGTCAGTGCCGGCAACGCGGCGACCGACAATCGCGCTTCGCTTATCGTGATGGACTATGTGCACCTGCAACGCCTGAAGCTGCTCGGACACCTGCGGTTCATCGAACTGGCAGAGGCGGATGCCGATCTTGTACGGCAGGTCGAGCTGCCCGGCTATCGAGCCAAGGTGGACCGCGTTGGGCTGATCGACGTAGCTGCGTTCGACTGGAACTGCCCGCAGCACATCACGCAGCGCTTCACACTGGATCAGGTCGAGGCGGCGGCGCGGCAGCTAAACGAGCGGATCGCCGCGCTGGAGGAAGAACTACGTGCCGCGCGCGCGGCCGTGACCCGATAGGCGAGGAAAAGAAGATCGATTGATCGCATCGTAGCGGTCAGACTGCAGTAATAGTCTGCGTGGAACATGGTCTTCGCTCATCGACGGAGACGCGCATGACCAGCTACAACCGCCGTAAGTTCATCAAAACCACACTTGGCTCCGGGGTAGCGCTTGCGCTTCCTGCACTCGGCCAGGCGCCTGCAGTGATTACTTCGGACCGGATGAGGCCAGCGGTCACGTCGGGCCTGCAGATCGGAGATGTGAGTGCCGACCGCGCCCTAATCTGGAGCCGTGCGGATCGACCCGCGCGCCTCGTGGTCGAGCGGGCCTTCCACGAAGATTTCCGCGACGCAGTTCGCGTGCGCGGCCCTCTGGCGCTCGAGACGAGCGACTACACCGCGCGGCTTGACTTGGTGGGATTGCCCTCGGACCGCGAAGTGTTCGTGCGAGTCGCGTTCGAAGAACTGTCCACTGGAAAGACGATGTCGGAACCCGTCTCCGGCCGGTTTCGCACGCCGCCGAGCGGGCGCCGCGACGTGACGTTTGCGTGGTCGGGCGACACGGCGGGGCAGGGCTGGGGTATCAGCCCCGAGTGGGGCGGGATGAAATGCTATGAAACGGTTCGGCGCGACCGACCCGACTTCTTCGTGCATTGCGGCGACACGATCTATGCCGACGGCCCCATTGCTGCGGAGGTGAAGCTGCCCGGCGACACAGTGTGGAAAAACGTCGTGACGGAGGAAGTTAGCAAAGTGGCCGAAACACTGAAGGAGTTTCGCGGCCGGTATGCCTACAACCTGATGGACGAGAACGTGCGTCGCCTGTCCGCTGAAGTGCCGCAGATCTGGCAGTGGGACGACCACGAGGTGACGAACAACTGGTCCGACTCCAAGGACCTTTCGGGCGACAAACGCTACACCGAGAAGAACGTGCAGCTTCTTACCGCGCGCGCCACTCGCGCCTTCATGGAATGGGCGCCGATTCGCTGGCATGGCGCAGACGAGTCCGAGCGTGTGTATCGCAAAATTTCATACGGGCCGCTGCTCGATGTGTTCGTCATCGACATGCGCACGTACCGCGGTCCCAACTCGCACAACCGGCAGGAGCGCCCGGGGCCGGACTCCGCATTCCTCGGCGTGCAGCAGCTCGCGTGGCTGAAGGACTCGCTCAAACGCTCGAAGGCGAAATGGAAGGTCGTTTCCGCCGACATGCCACTAGGCTTGCTTGTGGGTGACGGCAAGGACGCCGAAGGTCGCGACCGGTTCGAAGCGGTGGCCAACGGCGACGGGCCGCCGCTCGGCCGCGAGCACGAGTTCGCTGATCTGTTCCGTTACCTGAAACGAGAAAATGTTCGCAATGTCGTTTGGATCACTGCAGATGTGCACTACGCGGCAGCGCATTACTACGACCCGGCAAAAGCGCAGTTCACCGACTTCAATCCGTTCTGGGAGTTTGTTGCCGGGCCGATGCACGCCGGTGGCTTCGGCCCGGGCAAGCTCGACAACACCTTCGGGCCGCAGGTGATGTTCGAGAAATCACCCGGAGGCCGCGTCAACGTGTCGCCCACTGAAGGCGGGCAATACTATGGGCTTGCAAAGATCGATGGCAAGACCGGTGCCCTTCGGGTTCAGATCAAGGACCTTAACGGCGCAAAGTTGTACGAGAAGGTACTCATATAGCTGCCAATCAAGTCGAGGCGAGCGAAGGTCCTTGTTTCCCGCCGCCGGCGACCCTGATCAGGTACCAAAGGTAATTGCAAATGGACATCGTCAGAGTTACGCCAACGTATCGATTGAGCGCTACCCAGAACTTAGCTATCGCTCGATCATAAACAAAATCTCGTCCATCGTCAGAGTTACCCAAACACTGTTTTCGCAACGCCTCGATGACCGCTAACGACCCGTAGCGGACACCACACGGCGACAAAAGCGGACACGTCGGCGCGAAGACTCGCGGGCACAGTCAGGCGCTGCTCAATCGCACGCCCGGCGGGTGGACCAGCGCTAGTTCGGGTCGATGCGATGAAAAAACTGCGCCTGCTTGCTTACGATCCACGGTGATGTTGCGTCAATAAATTCTCGATAGTGCGTCGTCGCACGGTGCGTGTCGAAAGCCGCTTCATCATCGTAAATCTCGTACAGAAAGAAGTGATTGGAGTCCTCGGGCGATACAGTGACGTCGAACTGCCTGCATCCGGGCTCACTGCTTCGCGATGTGCGCGCGTTGTTCAACATCCGCTCCCGAAACGCTGAGGTGAACTCAGACCGGATCAGGATATGAACTGTGACCGCGTACACAACCGTCTCGCTCCTCTTCCGCCTGGCCCTATTCGCCCTGCAGATTGGCATCTTTAACAATCTGCGCGAACCTCGTCACCTCAGTTTGCATCAATTGTCCGAATTGGTCAGGGCTTCCACCCAGCGGCTCGGCGCCCAGACCTGCCAAGCGCTCGCGCACGTCCGGGAGTGTGAGAATTTTTGCGATTTCCCCGTTCAGGCGGGTGACGATTTCCTTAGGTGTGCCGGTCGGTACCACTATGCCGTACCACGTCGATATTGAGTATTGAGGGTAGCCTGACTCCGCAACAGTCGGAACGTCGGGCAGCACGCCCACTCTCTTCGCGTCGGTGACCGCGAGCGCCTTCATCTTGCCGGCCTTTATATGCGGAAGTGCAACCGGCATTGTGTTGAATCCGACGTCGACATGGCCTGCGACCACATCGAGCGCCGAGAGCGCTCCGCCTTTGTAGGGGACGTGGACCATTTCGATGCCCGCCATCAAACTCAACATGGCGGCGGCCATATGTTCGGGGCTGCCGGCACCCGACGTGCCATAAGTGATACGGCGCGGCTCGGCCTTCGCCTGTGCGATCAGCTCCTTCAGCGAACTTACGGGACGCGACGATCCGACTACGATCACATTCGGGACTGTGGCAATGCTCGACAACGGCGCGTAGTCGTTCAGCAAGTCATAGCGCAGATTCTTGTACAACGAACGGCTTATCGCATGCGACACGGAAATAATCATCAGCGTGTATCCATCGGGCGCCGCCTTTGCAGTCTGCTCGGCTGCTAGATTGCCGTTGGCTCCGGGACGGTTTTCAATCACGACTTGAGTGCCCAACGCTTCGCCCAGCTTGGCGCCGATCGTGCGCGCCATCACGTCTGTGCCCCCGCCGGGCGCGAATCCGACCACGAATCGGATCGGTTTGCTGGGATAGCTTTGCCCGATTGCCGCTGTCGCTAGGGCGCAGAGCATGGCGCCGGCAAGCAAGTGTGTTGTTAGCCGCATAAGGTGTCTCCTATCCATCTATGTATACGTTATCAAACCACGATATGCCGGTGCGTTACCGCTGTCAAGATGATTGGTTTCAGTCTATTCCCGTTGACGGTACGCAGAGCGGTGCCTATGCTCTTGACTCGATGAATACGTTACGAGAGCAATGGATATATTGATCCTGCCGGGCGACCACGTCGGTCCCGAGATCACCGACGGCGCTCACCGCGTACTTGAGCGCGTTAACGAGGTGTTTTCGCTGGGGCTGCGATTCGAAACCATGGAGGTCGGATTGGCCGCGCTGCCTCAGCATCGCACCACGCTTCCCGATTACGTTGTGAGCGCGGCCAAGCAGGCAGCCGGTGTTGTACTTGGGCCCGCTTCAATGACCCACTACCCGCCCGTTGAGCAAGGGGGCATTAATGTGCCCGGCGCGGTGCGTCGCTTACTGGACTTGTACGCAAACATCCGCCCCAGTCGCGCTCGCGCTGGTATTCCCGACGCGCGGCCGGGCCTGGACATGGTCATGGTGCGCGAAAACACCGAAGGCTTTTACGCTGACCGCAATATGTTTCTCGGCCACGCAGAAGTAATGCCCACGCCCGATCTCGCGCTTTCGATCCGCAAGATCACGGCGCACGCATCGCGCAGGATCGCGCGTTCGGCGTTCGACCTGGCGCGGCGACGCCGCAGCAAAGTGACGGCAGTGCACAAGGAAACGGTCCTCAAAATGACCGACGGGCTCTTTATGCGTGAGGTGCGCGAAATGGCAGCGCAGTATCCGGATGTGGTATTCGAAGGCGTGATGGTCGATACCATGGCGGCGCTGCTTTACCATCGTCCACAACAGTTCGATGTGGTGGTGATCACTAATATGTTCGGCGACATTCTGTCGAACGAAGCGGCGGCGATGAGCGGTGGTCTGGGACTCGCAGCCGCGCTGAACGCCGGCGATGATCATGCAGCGGCCAACGCGGCGCATGGTTCCGCGCCTGACATCGCGGGCCAGGACAAGGCCAATCCGACGTCGCTGATTCTGTCATCCGGTATGTTGCTCGATTGGCTCGGCACGCGCCACGCGCGTAGCGATCTGAGCGACGCTGCCGCTTGCATCGACCGGGCGCTGGATGCCGTGCTGGCCGACCCTAATCAACGCACGGGCGACCTCGGCGGTCCGCTCGGTACGCGCGCGTTTAGCGCGAGCGTGGTGGCGCAGATCGATCGCAGCGCTTCCTCGTTTTCGCGCGCCCCTAGGGCCGCATAGCACTTCAAGAACGCGTGGGCCAGCCTGGACTTTCACTTGTACGCAGCAGCGGCATGCGCTCTGCTGCGCCTTCGCTGGCTGAGCGCTGTTACCTCGAGTTGAAACGGCGCATCGTGGCCAACGAGCTACCGCCTAACTTCCAGGCGTTGGAGCCTGAGCTGGCATTGATGCTGCGCATGAGCCGCACGCCGGTGCGGGAAGCGCTTTTGCGGCTCGAAAACGAAGGCCTCATCGAGCGGGTCGCGCGGCGTGGCATGCGCGTGCTGCCCATTGCGCCCACGGACATGATCGAGATTTATCAGATTCTTACCGGTATCGAAGGCGCAGCAGTCGAGCTGCTTGCTGAAAAGGAAATGAGCGCCGCCGAGATTCGCCGACTCGACGCAACGATCGCAACGATGGAGACGGCGCTGTCCTCGGAAGACCTGACGGCATGGGCAAAAGCCGACGAGCAGTTTCACCGCACGTTGGTCGAGTTGTGTGGCAATCGGCGCCTTGCGCAGATCGCCTTTGCGTTTCGCGAACAGGTGGGTCGTGCACGCCTGCAGACTTTGCCGTATCGAGTCAAGCCGGTGCGCTCGACGGCCGCGCACAAGGAACTCGTCAAATTGATCAAGCGCGGTGAGGCGACGGCGGCTCGCGAATTGCACTGGCAGCAGCGCCGCCGCGGCGCCGCCGAACTCACCGGCATCCTGAAGCGATTCGAGATGCGGCAATCGTGAGACGAGAAGCTTGATGGGTGCGCTTACTCCGCACATCGCACTGATTCATGCCACTGCCGTCGCGATCGAACCGATTCGAGCGGCGTTTGCGTCGCTCTGGCCCGAAGCGCGAACGACCAATTTGCTGGAAGACTCGCTTTCTGCGGACCTGGCCGAGGCGGGTCATCTCAATGATGCAATCACCGCGCGCTTCGTTTCGCTGGCACGCTACGTCCATGAGGCCGGCGCCGATGCAGTGCTGTTCACGTGTTCTGCGTTCGGTGTCGCGATTGATGCGGCCCGCCTCGCGGTGCCAGTGCCGGTTCTGAAACCCAACGAAGCAATGCTGGAAGAGGCGCTGGACTCGGGGCAGAGGGTTGGACTGCTTGCCACATTCGCTCCAAGCATCCCGTCGATGTGTTCGGAGTTGCAGGCGCTCGCCGAGCGGCGTGGTGTGCACGTTGATATCGAAGCGCGAACGGTCGCTCCCGCGCTGGCTGCGCTGCAGGAAGGCCGCGCAGACGAACACGACTGCCATGATCGCTGCCGCGGCGGCGGGCTTGTCGAAGTGTGATGTGGTTATGTTGGCTCAGTTTTCCATGGCGCGAGCGGCGGCCGGCGTTCAAGCTGTGTTGCCTGGGGCGAAGGTAATGACGAGTCCGGCATCAGCGATTCGTCGGCTTAAGAAGTTACTGGCCTGACAACGTCATTCGATTGATGCGCACTGCATCTGCGGACAGCTCTCGCCAAGATCTGCATCGGCCACACACTATGACGACCCGCTTGACGGCCGAATGTGTGTTGCAAGTGCGTGGAGGCGGCGGGCCCAAGGGTGAGTGTCCTGTGTGGGACTCGCGGCTGCGCGCTCTTTATTGGGTTGATATCGACGGCCACTCTGTACATCGCTTCGATCCGACCACGCAACGCGACGAAGCGTGCGACGTTGGCGAGCAAATCGGATCGCTCGCTCTCCGGTCGGAGCGCGGACAGCTACTGATAGCGACCCGGTCAGGCCTGCACTTTCTGGAGTTCGCAACCGGCGACAAGCGCTTCGTACTCGCTCCCGAGCCGGGGCAACCGCTGAATCGAATGAACGACGGCCGCTGCGATTCGAGCGGCCGCTTCTGGGTCGGATCGATGCGAGATCCATCATCCCCGGCAGATCGATATGGCACGCTCTACCGAGTCGACGGCGATCTTCGCTGCACCCGAATGCTTGATGGTCTAGGAACATCGAATGGCCTGGCGTTTTCGCCGGACGGACGAACGATGTACTTTTCCGATTCGAACACGATGGTGCGAACCATCTGGGCTTTCGACTTTGATGGCGCGCGCGGCACGATCAGCAACCGGCGCGTGTTCGCGCACACGCACGGCGAAGAGGGCCGCCCGGATGGTGCTTGCTGCGACGCAGAGGGCGGATACTGGTCGGCGCACATCGACGCCGGAAAAGTCGTGCGATACGACCCAACGGGAAGAGTCGATAAAGTTGTCCTGCTGCCGGTGAAATGGCCATCGATGGTCGCCTTCGGCGGATCACGCCTTGACACGCCTGTACATCACAACGATTCGGCGTGGGGGTCCTGCCATGGAGTGGCCGGATCAGCCGCTCGCGGGTAGTTTGTTTGCGTGCGTCCCGGGAGTTTGCGGTCTTACCGAACCCTTGTTTGGGGCTTAACAATCGTCTTTCCGAGAGCTGTACCAAATTGCCGAGCGCGCTAGGTTTTCGACACGGTCGTCCCTGAGGGTGCGGCTTTTTTCGTTCACGCTGCGGTACCTGCGGAGAGGATACGACGCTCCGCCAAAAGGTTTGCCCCTCGCTGGGAGATGGAAACCATTGCCTCGCGTCCTTGGACGTGGATGTGTTCTAGCAACCCCTGCTCATTGGCCGTCTCCCAAACTGGGAGCCGAGGACATGAAGTTCGCCACACATCGATGACCTCTCGGTAAGGACGCGGCTCAGTACCGACCCACTCGAGCAGATCGAGCACCAGCGGAGCTACAGGATCGCTCATCGGACACCTCCAGAGTGTGCGACGCGAGTATGCGCCTGCTTTTGCAATTCAACCCGGAATAACCGGATCTCGCGATGATGCGTTAATGAGTTTCGCCTGAAGCTTTCGGGCGAGTGAGAAAGTGCTGGGCAATGACCGCTACTGGCCGATACGCGACTCGCCGCTTTCGACACCCTGAGCGAGCGAGAAGAGATCTCGCGCGGCGTGGTAGCAGGCAAGTCAATGCGAGCCATCGCGGCGACGCTCTGCTGCGCACCCTCCACGATCAGTCGCGAGATCCGGCGCAATGAGGGTGCGCAAGGCTATCGAGCCAGCCAAGCGGATGCAGCAACGTGGGCTCGAGGTTGTCGCCCACAGGTCTGTAAACTTTTGCAGAACCGAGCGCTCGCCCACCTCGTGGCAGATAAGCTGTGCCTTGAGTGGTCGCCTGAGCAGATTGCCGGCTGGTTGCAGCGTGCCCACCCTGATGTCAAAGCCTTGCAGGTGTCCCACGAGACGATCTATCGCAGCCTGTTCATCCAGGCACGCGGCGCTCTGAAGAAAGAGCTGATGGCGCACTTGCGGCGCACTCGCGGCATGCGTCGTTCGCGACACCATACGCAAAAGACCAGCATCCACGGGCAAATCAGTGACGCGGTGTCGATCAGCGAGCGTCCTCCTGCAGTCGAAGTCCCATTGCAGACATAAGCGTTCGAAGCAGACAGCCAACCGTGCCCACTTCGCGCACACGTGGGCGTGTCCCCAAACCCCGGAGATTCACTTTGGTGGCGCCACCACTACACCGCGCAGTCCGGCCCGCTCGATGGCGGACTTCATGAGCCCCTCTGCTTTCGCCGCTTCGACGAACTTGCCGACGTACACGGCGGCAGCGGAATCGCGCCCCTTCGGTACGCCCATACCAATCGGTTCAGAGAGGAACCGACCATCGAGAACCCGCGAACCGGGCTGCTTCTCGGCTTCGACGAGAAGGGCTGTCTTGGTCGCGGCAATCACGTCGGCCTTTCCGTCGCGGAGCAGAGCATAGAGTTCAGCGGCATTCGGGGCGCGGATGAGCATTGCATTCTTCAACGTGCGGGAAAGATAGACGTCAGCACCGCCCTTTTCGGGCACGCCAACCCGGACCCCGGCCTTGTCCACGTCCGACGCCGTGGCGATAGAAACACCGGCGCGGACGAGGTAGCCCAGTTCGACTTCCATGTAAGGCGCCGAGAAATCCATCATTGTCGCGCGCTCAGCATTGATTCCCATCAGCGCGACGTCCCATTCGCCGGTCTTCGCAGCCGCAAGTAGCGCGGGCACGTTCGCATAACCGACCGGCTCAAACGGCACGCCGACGCGGCGAGAGAGCTCTTTCCCGAGATCGACGGCAACGCCTTTGAGCTCGCCTGTAGCGGGATCCTTCGTCGCATAGAGCGGCGCCGGCGAAACAAACGCAACACGGAGTTTGCCCGTCGGTGCCACAGCTGCCTTCGTTTCGGAGCGCGCACCATCTGGCATGGCCACACAACCACCGATGCACAGCCCGACAAAGCCCACGTAACGCCAGTCCCATATTCGCATCGCGTTTTCCTCTCCAAAGTGCTAACGCTGTTCGAATTTCGTAAGTGCGAGATTCTGCCCCGCGAAGTATCTTCGTGCACGCAATGTCCGCTAGTGGCCGAATGCCGACACCAGTCCGTGAAGCCCTCGGTCAGAACGGGTTATTCGCGCAGCTTCGCAATCGATGCACTAGGACTTATGCCGGCCGCCTGAGATTGCGCGAAGGCTTCCATTTCGAAGCGGTTATTTCGGTATGGACAACGACCCGTCGCTGCGGCCAGCAGGCTGGACGCGGGATAAGCAATGAAGAAGAGTGGACCTAGACGCTCGTATTGCCGCACGTGCACCAACTCGTGTGCTCTCAGTTGAACGAGGTCCTGAAGACTGACGCCCAGAATTACGTGGCCGAAAGTAATCGCCGAGAAAGGTAGACGCCGCAAGCGTGAGGTCGAGGGTGCAGGGCCACGATAGGGCGCCAACTCAAGTACACAACCCACCCGTCGCACTGACCCGCCGAACAGCAGCACGACGGCGCCCAGCGCAAGCCCGACGAGCGAGCAAGGCGATGCCCACAGGATGCGAAGAAAACGAGACGTCATCATGTGCACTTTCAACAGCACGTTCTTAAAGCGACAGCTTTCTCCGCGGCGCCTTTCTTGCTTAGACCACTCCAATACGCCCGCTCGGACTGCTGAGTCCGCCTTGTCAGAAGTCTAGATGAACCTGATTGCTAATCGCCGTTCCGCCGCGCCGACCTCACTGCGTGCATGCCGTCCTCTGACGCCGTATTGAAAGCGCGCCAACAGATGACTGCCGCTGCCCGCTCATCAAATCGGCTCGCCCAGGAAACGAGCCCTTATCTATTGCAGCATGCGCATAATCCGGTTGATTGGTATCCCTGGGGCGAAGAAGCGTTTGCAAGGGCGCGGACCGATGACAAGCCGATCTTCTTATCGATCGGATACGCGACCTGTCACTGGTGTCACGTGATGGAGCGTGAGAGCTTCGAGGATGAGGCTATTGCCCGCCAGCTAGCCGAGGGCTTCATCGCAATTAAGGTGGATCGCGAAGAACTGCCCGATGTCGATCACGTCTACATGAGTGCGCTGCAAGCGCTGAGCGGCCATGGCGGATGGCCGCTCAACATGTTTTTGACGCCCGACTTAAAGCCCTTTTATGGCGGGACTTACTTTCCGCCAAGGGCAAAGCATGGAATGCCCTCCTTCGCCGACGTGCTACGGGGGGTGCGAGAAGCCTGGACGCAGCGGCGCGCAGATGTCGAGCAAACCGCGCAGGAATTGCTCGAACACGTGCGTGCAGGAGCCGTGCCGCGACGTGCGACGGTTGACGATATTCATACAAAGGCGACGTCGCAACTGATGCGCCGCTTCGATCGAACGTACGGTGGCTTCGGAACTACGCCGAAATTTCCCCAAGCGCCGCTACTGCAATATCTATTGAGTCTGGCGGTGCTTGGAAGTAACGACGCACGAGCGATGCTGACCCAAACGCTAGTTGCGATGGCGGCGGGCGGCATGTATGACCATGTCGGCGGTGGCTTTGCGCGCTACTCGACCGATCAGCGCTGGCATGTGCCGCATTTCGAGAAGATGTTGTACGACAACGCCCAGCTCGTACGCATCTACGTTGGCGCCTATCGTCTGACGTCCGACGAGCGCCTGCGCTTCGTCGCCGAGGACACGATTGCATGGATGCAGCGCGAGATGCATCCGTCGTTTGCGCCTGCCGCCTATAGCTCCGCACAGGATGCGGACTCGGAAGGTGTCGAAGGCAAGTTCTACGTGTGGACGGCTGAGCAATTGCGTGCGGCTCTGGAATCTGATGCCGATGCAGCACTGCGCTTGTACGGCGTTAGCGAACCCGGCAATTGGGAACATGGGTTGAATGTTCTCGAGCGCCGCGACCCCGAGTCAGTACGCGCGCTGCTTGGACTGTCCGAAAACGCCTTCGCGCAATGGGAACGATCGGTGCGTGACCGGTTGTACGAAGTGCGGTCACAGCGGATCTGGCCGATCACCGATGACAAAGTGCTTGCCGACTGGAACGGCATCGCGATGCGCGCGCTCGCCGAGGCTGGGCGACTACTGGATCGCGCCGATCTAATTGAATGTGCTCGACAGACTGCGCTGTTTTTGCTCAACACGATGAGCCGCGATGGGCGGCTACACCACGCGTGGAGAGCCGGGGCATTACGAGTGGAAAGTTATCTCGCCGATCATGCACAGGTAGGCCTCGGAATGCTGGAGCTGCATGCAGCGACTGGTGAATTGCGATGGCTACAGTCGGCGCATCAGCTCGCTGATCAGATGATCGACCGTTTCTTTGACAGTGACGAAGGCTTCTATGACAGCGAACCAAGTCCCTTGCCAATGCGCGCGCGGGAATTATTCGATGGTGCAGTACCCAGCGGAACGGCCGCAGCATGCGAGCTGCTATTGCGGTTGGCCGGCGTCTACGACCGCAGCGAGTGGGTTGATATCGCGCAACAGGCGATAGAGCGGCAAATTGGATTACTCGCGCAAGCGCCCGAAGCGGCACCGGCGCTGTTGCATGCCCATTTGATTAATCAGCATGGAGCACATCTGGCAATACCGGCGAACCCGAACGCCGAACAGCTAAGCGTCGCGGCGCGAAACCAGTTCGCTCCACTAGTGACGTTCGTTACCGGTCCCCCGGATTCGCTACCGCTGCTTGCCGCACGCACGACTTCAGAGCTCTATCTTTGTCAGCACGGCCGCTGCCAGTTGCCTGCGCAATCGATCGAGCAACTGAGAGAGCAACTATCAGTACTGCATAAAGGTTCCATGTCGCTTTAGGCGAGTCTTTGTTGCCAAGGTTTAGAGCAGGTGATTCGATAGCGTTCGAAGTACGCTATCGACCCGTAGGAGCCCGTCGCGGTTTTTCGGTCGAACGCCCGGTCCACCTTGGAACCGGACGTTCGCCAAACCCGTCGAGGAAATCAGAGTTCTGCGACAGCGGTCATTCACGGGCGTTGACTGACGACCGGGACGTGGTGGCGGCCGAACGACCACATCAGAGAACAGCGAACTCGCGGTGCCGACCCCAGCCGCCATTGGAGATCGCCGAAAGCAGACTCACAATTTCGCTTAGGAGCGGACGTCGCATTGTTCGGTAGATCGCGACTCGAAAGCGTCTTCCTGATCACGCGACGGCGGACGCTAGATATCGTCAGTTAAGCTGCATCTCTTCCTTCTCAAGGGGGGACCATGAAAACGCTCCGTACTCTCGCTACCTTTCTGCTCTTGGCGCTGGCATTGATGCCTGCTCACCCGGCGGTAATCACGTTCAACGCAACGGGCGTTTCCGACGTCTCCGGCTTTCTCCAGTTCGACAGCAGCATGTTCACCGGATCGCCGCTAGATTTCGTTCCGAACACTGAGATAGTGGGTTTCTCGATGACGGTACTCGGGGAGACGTTCGACTTAGGCGACGTCGACACCACGGCGTTTACTCTTATCGACTCTGCCGCGGTGCCGCCGATCATCGTGAACGGTGCAGGTGGGCTGGCGGACAATGGTTCCCTGAGGATTTTCTTTTATCCCGATGGGGGGAACGGGACTCCGACGGATGGCGACGCGGCACTCGCCTATTTTTTGCCGGACTTTTCGGTCGCGGTTCTTCCCGTACGCTGGGTCGTGAGTAACGCAGTACCTGAACCCGCAACCCTATTGCTGGTCGGCCTCTGCTTCGCGGCGCTTGGGCTAACTCGTCGCAAGCACCCATCCCGTGTGATGCATCCTTAACGCGGTCCTGCACGGCCAGCGCGCTGACGTAGCCGCGCGGCATGGGAAACGACCGCTCTCGGCGAATTCGCCGCATGTCCGCAGTTGGTCGGAAGGCGACGTCAGCGAAGGTCCGCTTCCTGTGGACCTGGCCGGCAGCAATGGGTCGATAGCACCACTTCGATTCCGTAACCCGCGGACGTTCGATTGGCTTTCAGTCTGGCCGGGGTCCCAATTTTTTTTTGCGGCCGCTTTGTAGATTTCTTCGCTGCGGCTACGACGACGAGCTACGTCTGCTCCACCTTGACTCCGGTCATTCCGGACTCGAGTTTTTTTTGCGAGTGAACGGCGGGAGTTGGCCGAATGCGGACTGATCAGAAACGCATGGCGGCTTGTGGTGACTTCGAGCTGTCAACTCATTCCATCCCGTCGTTTTTCATGGCGTCCAGCGCCATTCCTTTATGAGTCGTGAAATAAAACATCTTCCATCCACCTCTCTCATACCGCCAACGACTCACGGAGGGCACGCTCTCGAGCGTCAACTTGTACTTGCCATTGACTTTCGGCGGCACCAGCGAAACGTGGCGTAAAACTACTGTTGCAGTGCCGTCTGGCATCAAGCGCACCTTATTGATGTCCCAAGTGATATCGGTGGTTTTCACGATAGGGGAGAAAAAATGCAAGACGGCTTTTTTTCCCTTCATTTTTCCGTAGTAGTCGGTGGTTTCTGTGTACCAGATATCTTCGGCCAGCATGTTGCTCCATGCTTTTACGTCGTGACGATTCCAGGCATCGACGTATTTGCGGAGGGTTTCGCGTAGAGAGGCTTCATTCGCTTGGGCCGGCGTCTGTGCCCATACCGAAGTCGACGGGGCCAGTACCGCAACTGCCACGGCAGCGATGAGGCTACGGCGAGTATTCATTTTGGTTCCTCTCTGAGAGCCCACCTGATAGCAAGCAGTCTGCCAAAGAGCATCGCAACACATGCGAGCGACGCGAAGCTTCGTGCATAAAGCCGATTCATTCTTGACTCGTGCGAGATATTCAAGTCGACCGTATCGATCTAACACGCACGCAGCTCATTGGCGCTATCGACTGGTTTCGATTCTCATTCCAAAACTTCGACAATTTTTGTCACCGCGCATGCACCACAATTGAGCGCGCTGAATCGCGCGCCGACCAGTGGTAGTTTTTTCGACTGCACTTGCACTGATTGTGATTGTCAATTGCACGTCGCATGAGCATCATGACGATCAGAATGACGGGAGGACGAAGATGAATTTCAAACAAACTGAGAAAGCTGAATTACAGGATTGGATTACACCACCGCACGTGGAAATCGTTAAAGTCGCGCCGGCGACGGAGCGTTTGCAATGGTTGGCGCAGCGTGCCAAAGAGTTAAAGGAGTCAATGGGTGCGCGCTATTTGTGTCACGAGAAGAATCGTGTCCGGCGTCTCGATGGCCGTTCCTACCGACCTCACGAAGCTGCGCGCGCCAATGTAATGCCCATGCAACGGGCAGCGTAGAGCGGCAAGTATCGGTTCAATCCGTGCGTGCGCGTGGGTATCTGGATCACGCACGCACTTTGTCGATCTTTTGAAGCCAGCCCTTTACGCGACGTCGCGTCCGCTTGGGGCTGAGATGATGTTAGCTTTAGAGTGTCCGCAACGGTTGTGAGCGGATATCCATGCATGTCGGCTCCTCGGCCTCGGCCTCGCCGGTCTCGCGTTCACTCGCCGTCGCAAGCAAATAGTTCGCGAACTTGCATGCAAGCCGCTTGGGCGGCGGCTTTCTTGCGCGAATCAGATCGGGTTTCTAGCTGAGCGTGCTGAGCGTATGCGCGACTAGCGCCATTGAGCGATCGCTCTTGTCGGGACCTAAGTCCCATGTTTCCTTCGTCTGGCAGCACAGTCCTGGACAGATAGTGGGGCTGTGGTCTCACGACACCAGCGCCCCCAGTCCGGACAATTCATTGCTCACTAACTTGTTCGACTGGAGCAAAACGCAATATGACGACCATAACAACACGCCCTTATTTAAGCGGCGCATGGCTGCAATTCTCCTTCGACGCGTCGGTCCTTCTCCGCGCCGCAGTTAACCGCCTCGTCAACTGGACGAAACGATTGGAGGCCCGATGGAAGGCCAGTGCTCGCGAGTCCATCGCTATTCAGGAACTCCGATCTCTGAACGACCGCGAGTTACGCGACATGGCAATTAGTCGCAGTGATATTCCGCGCATCGCACGTGAAGCCAATTTCGAGCGCTAGGACTTACTAAGCTCTTCCATATAGGGAACGTGATCAGCCGCGCGGTAGCGGCGCTATGAGTCAGCAGAGTCCGCTTTCGACGGCGGATTCAACCGGTCGACGCAACAGCTTGATGAAATCGTTGAGCTGGAGTTTCGTATTGCAAGCGTCTTCCTCGGCCGTTCGTTGAGGCGCCGAGCGATCGCGTTGAGCTTGGATTGCGAATACCCGGAGAGGTCGATCCCCTTTGGCAGATATTGCCTCAATAGGCCATTCGCATTCTCATTTGATCCGCGTTGCCAAGGGCTCCGGGGATCACAGAAGTAGACCTTGATGTCGGTGGCCAGCGTAAAGCGTTGATGGTCGGCCATCTCTTTGCCGCGGTCCCAGGTCAGCGATCGGTAGAGCTCGTGGGGTAGTTTCTGCGCGTGCTTGATGAGGGCGTTGACGACCGTCTCAGTATCCTTCTTTCCGACCTTCGCAAGCATCACGTAGCGTGATTGACGTTCAACGAGTGTCGCGATCTGGCTGTTCTTACTGCCGAACAACAGGTCACCTTCCCAGTGGCCAGGAAGCGCACGGTCTTCGACTGCAGGGGGACGCTCGCTGATCGATACCGCGTCAGTGATTTGCCCGTGGATGCTGGTCTTTTGCGTATGGTGCCGCGAACGACGCATGCCTCGGGTGCGCCGCAAATGCGCCATCAGCTCCTTCTTCAGAGCGCCGCGTGCCTGGATGAACAGGCTGCGATAGATCGTCTCGTGGGACACCTGAAAGGCTTCGTCATCAGGGTGGGCACGCTTCAGCCAGCCGGCAACCTGCTCGGGCGACCACTCCAGGCGGAGCTTGCTTGCCACGAGGTGGGCCAGCTCTCGGTTCTGCACCAGTTTACAGACCTTCGGGCGACAGCCTCGATCCCACGCCGCCTGGTCCGCCTGGCTGGCTCGATAGCCTTGCGGGCCATCATTGCGTCGAATTTCGCGACTGATCGTAGACGGCGCGCGGCCAAGCGCCGCCGCGATAGCGCGGATCGACTTACCCGCCACTATGCCGCGCGAGATCTCCTCTCGCTCGATCAAGGTCAACGCCGATCTTGACCGGTGCCGCTCGGTTGGGCGTATCCCGCCCGACTCAGCCAAGATGCGTTGGATCGACGAGTGATATCGATCAAACAGTCGGGCGATCTGGTGAAGCGTCTCACCCTTCCGCCAACGCTCCCAAATGAGCGCCCGTTGGCTGGCCGAGTAGTAAATGCGCGGTCTTTCTTCATCTGCAACACTCCTTTCGCCGCAATGGCGTCTAGTGTGTTGCATCGACCAGTTGAATCCGCCACCCATAGCGGACACGCGTGGCGCTAAAAAAGCGGACACAAACATCCTGCCGATAGCAGCCGTTCAACGGATCGGCGTTCAGCGGCCAGCAACAGAGTGACCGAATTATGCCGGACTCAGAATCTCGCCAGCCTGCCACCAAACTTAGTTGAACCGCGCTCCCGCTGGTCCGCTGCAACGCCTCGTATACGGGGCTCGCGGCGTCGTTTAGGAAAGTAGAAGTTGAGTAAGAGCCCGAGATTCGATCGGCGCTTCAAAGCAGCCGACGCGAACTTTCGTGGCTTACTTTGAAAGCACAAACGTTGATCCAGACGCGGACTTCCCTTCAAGCTTCTCGCCGTTGACCTTCAGTTCAAAGTTCGCTCCGCAGCCCTCTTTGACTCCACTAGCCGCCTTGTCGGTTTGCAGGGTCAACTTGTCGCCTTCAAGTACGCCCACGACAGGAACGACGCCACGACAGAATCCCCCAAACGAGCCGAAGTCGGTGACGGTCCCTTGGACGGTTCCACCTTCGACCTTATCGATCTTGATCTCAATCCGGTCAGTCTTTGCATGGCCGGCGGGCCCGACGAAGCTTATGGTGCCACTGTACTTTCCGGGCGTTAGGCCTTGGGCGAAGGCTGGATGGGACGGGGACAGCAGCAAAACGACAACAACGCCCAGCAGAGTGCGCATGTTTGCCTTCTCTCGTAGATCGAACATTTCGATACTGGCTTGCAGCAAAAACGATTTCCGACCCTTAACTCCCGAAATTGGCCAGTTACCGCCAGCGTAATGGACCGAAGCACTGATGCGCACTGTAAGCCGACGGTGCCTCGCCTGCAACAGAACGATTCCCTCCGCGTGAGCAAACCTGGGACATTCGCACCCTTAGCGAAATCTAGCCGTCAGCGGGTTAGGGGGTTCGTTGTGTGCCATTGTCGTCGCAGCGTCGCATTGAAAACGAGTGCAGCTGGCGCGCGGCCGAACACCTGGGCATCGTAGAGTCCGCTTTCGCGCAATCGGCCGAAAGTCGCAATCGGCTGCTACTGGCCGATAGC
>CAVSMM010000008.1:0-133834 GCA_963729165.1 uncultured beta proteobacterium | reverse complement strand
GAGACATCATGGAATCCAGAATCGACCGTCGTGCCGTACTTGCAACCGGCGCAGCACTGGCGGTGTCGCACATGCTGCCCGTCAGGGCGCAAGAGAAGCCCAAGCTGCGCTTCGCCGCCGTGTTCTCCGACAAGGACATCCGTGCGGACATGATGAAGGCGTTCGCCAAGGAGATCGAAGCCGACTACGCGGTCGAGAGCTTCCTCGGCGGCTCGCTGTTCAAGCAGGGGACCGAGCTGGTCGCGATACAGCGCGACAACCTCGAGATGGGCAACATTGCGCCTCAAGATATCTCGAAGCAGGTTCCCGCGTGGTCGATCCTGACGTCAGCGTACCTATTTCGCGACGCAAATCACCTGAACGCGTTTTTCGCAAGCGACCTCGGCACCCAGATGAAGAAGATGGTCGAGGACCAGGTCAAGGTCAAGATACTCGGCCCGACATTCTTCGGCACCCGGCAGGTGGGCTTGAAGCCCAAGAAGAAGATCAACAAGCCGGAGGACACTCGCCGGGATCAAGCTGCGGATGCCGCCGGGCGACGCTTGGCAGCTCCTTGGCCGCTCGATCGGTGCGAATCCCACGCCGATGGCCTACGCCGAAACGTACACGGGCCTGCAGACCGGCGCGATCGACGGCCAGGACAACCCGCTGCCCAACGTGCAGAACATGAAATTCTACGAAGTATGTCGCAGATCGTGCTCACGTCGCACCTCGTCGGGTTCGACCTGCTCACCGTCAACATGAAGACGTGGAATGGCATGAACGCGCGAAGCAGAAAGCCTTCCAGTCCGCCGCCGACAAGGCCATCGCTTGGAGCACGGCCGAGCACCTGAAAAAAGAGGCAGAGCTCGCCGAGGGCTTCAAGAAGCAGGGCCTCGACGTGTACACGCCGGACGTCAACGCCTTCCGCGCCTACGCGCAGAAGATCTACCTGGCCTCGGACGAAGCCAAGGCATGGCCGCCCGGACTTCTCGACAAGATCAATGCGATGAAGTCGTGATCGAAGCGCGCGGGCCGCTGCGTGACGGCGGCCCGCCCGATGGGCTCGTGACGTCCCGCGGAAAATATCAGGGAGAACGTCATGCCTACGACCATTGCCACGGCTGTCGCCTGGATGAGGCGCCGCGCGGAAAACATCGTCGCCGGCCTGCTCGGCCTGATGTTCGTCGCGTTCATCATCCAGATCGTCTTCCGGTACTTTTTCAATTTTCCGGTCGGCTGGACATCGGAGCTGTCCGTCGTCACCTGGCTTTACATGGTGCTGATCGGATCCGCGTTCTGGCTCAAGGAGACCGAGGAAGTCCGGTTCGACCTCATTTCGAGTAAGTTGGGGCCGCGGGGAAGGCGCGCGATCGGTTTCATCGTGGCGATCGCTGCCATCGTCCTGTTCGGCATGGCGCTTCCGGCCACCGTGAAGTACGTCGCGTTCATGAAGGTCGAGAGCAGCTCCTACCTCAAGATCCGTCTCGACATCTTGTACTCGATCTACGTCGTCTTCGCCGTCGCGATCATCGTCCGCTATCTCTGGGCAATCGTGGGCCTGATTCGCGGCGAGGCGCCGGAAGAGGCCGACATCACCAAGGCGACATCCGGACTATGAACCTCACAAGCCCGTTTGCGCTTGCGCTCTACGCCATCGTCGGGTTGAGCCTGATCGGACTGCCGGTCGCCTACGCGATGATCGGCGGCTCCATTCTCTGGCTGTTCCTGTCGGGCCTCGACATGGGAACCGCGGCCGAGCAGTTGCTGAACGGCATGATGGCGAGCCAGCTGCTGCTGGCGATCCCGCTGTTCATCCTCGCCGCCGAGTTCATGAACAACGGCAGCATCATGGACAGGCTGCTGCACTTCTGCAACGCGATCGTCGGGCGCTTTCGCGGCGGCCTGGCCCAGGTCAACGTCGTGCAGAGCATCATCTTCTCGAGCATGTCGGGCTCTGCGCTCGCCGATGCCGCGGCCTCGGGCAAGATCATGCAGTCGATGATGACCAAGGACGGCAAGTATCCGGCCGCATTTGCCGCCGCGCTGACCTGCGTGTCGTCGGTCATCGGGCCGATCATCCCGCCCTCGATCCCGCTCGTGCTCTACGCGCTGATCTCGGACACGTCGGTCGGCTATCTTTTCCTTGGCGGCGTCATCCCGGGCCTGCTGCTGGGAGCCGTCCAGAGCGGCCTGATCGCAGCCGTCGCCAAGCGCCGCAACTTTCCGGTCGAGATGCGGGTCCCGCTGCGGGAGCTGCCTCGCATCACCTGGGAGGCGATGCCGGCGCTCCTGATGCCGGTGATCCTGCTCGGCTGCATGTGGTCCGGGATCACCACGCCTACCGAGGCCGCCGCGGTCGCCGCTGCCTATGCGTTGCTGATCTCCGATTGCTGTACCGCAGCGTCGGACCGAAGGACGTCTACAACTCGCTGGTGTCCAGCGCGCGCGTCACGGTGTCGATCGGCATGCTGATCGCCGGCGCGATGGTGTTCAACTACGTCATCACGGCGGAGAACATCCCGAAGGCGCTGAGCGCGATACTGAAATCCCACGAGCTGTCGCCGCTCGTGTTCCTGCTGGCGGTCAACATCCTGCTGCTGATCCTCGGCTGCTTCCTCGAAGGGACGACGATCATCCTCGTCATCCTCCCGGTGCTCATCCCTACCGCGCAGGCGCTGGGCATCGACCTCGTGCACTTCGGCGTGATCTGCGTGGTGAACATCATGATCGGGCTGGTCACGCCGCCGTACGGGCTGCTGCTCTTCATGATGAACAAGATCGCCGACGTGCCGCTGAGCGCCATGGTGCGCGAGGTCATGCCGTTCCTGTACGTGATGATCGGCGCGCTGGCGATCATCACGCTCGTTCCGGATGTCGTGCTGTGGCTGCCCCGCATGCTGGGCTACAAGGGCTGATCAGTAGCTGAGCTTCGCCACTGCGCGCAGCTCCTCGGGCGTGGTGGTCGGAAAGTCGAAGAACTCGAGGTAGGCGGGAATCTGCTCGAACAGCATGTCGGTGCCGATCTGGATCTGGCAACCGCACGCCTGCGCGGCGATGAGGAACGCCGTCATTTCCTTCTTCATCACCACCTCGCCGACGAAGCTGCTGGGAGCAATGCGTGAGACATCCAGCGGCAGCGGATCGTCGTCGTTCATCCCCAGCGGCGTCGCGTTGACCACCAGGCTGTAGCCGGCGGGATCGTTCGAACCGGTACTGACCTGCAGCCGCGGATAGTGCTGTCGCAGGCGCGCAGCGAGTCCCTCCGCCGATTCGGCGTGGCTGTCGAACAGGCCGATCGCGGCCACGCCGCCGGCAGCCAGCGATGCGGCGATCGCCGAGCCCACGCCGCCGCTGCCGACGACCAGAGCCTTCGCACCTTCGATCCGGCAGCCCTTGCGGCGCAAGCCGCGCACGAAGCCTTCGCCGTCGAACATGTCGCCCTGTAGGCGCCCTTCCGCCGTGCGCCGCACCGCATTGCAGGCGCCGGCGATCTGCGCCGTGCCCGAGACCTCGTCGAGCAAGCCGAGCGTCGTTACCTTGTGCGGCATCGTGATCAGCGCTCCGCGGATGTTCTCGAGCGAGAAAACGGCGCGCAGCAACGCCGGGTAATTCTCGGCCTTGCATCCCATCGGGACGACCACCGCATCGATGCCGGCCTGCTCGAAGTACGGGTTGTAGATCATCGGCGCCTTGAAGGCGTGCGTCGGCCAGCCGATGTGGGCGATCAGCGCCGTCGTTCCGCGAATCATCTGGCTATCGCTCCGCGAAGTTAGTCGCGCACGTTGCGCTCGCCTGCAGCACGTCGATATGAGTCAGTCCGATAGAGCCGGCGCCGGCGATGCGGGTCCGCTTCATCTCACACCAGCGGGACGGTCAGTTGAGCGATCACCGCGCGCGTGTCGGGCCGCACGCCGCGCCACCAGAAGAACGCCTCGGCCGCCTGCTCGACCAACATGCCGACGCCGTCTGCGAGCTGCGGCACGCCTGCATCGCGCGCCAGGCGCAGAAACGGCGTTAGCCCTTTGCCGTACACCATTTCGTACGCGAGGGTGGCTTTAACGAAGTCCTCGGCCGGCACTGGCGGCATTTCTCCGCGCATGCTGGCCGACGTGGCGTTGATCACGAGGTCGAAGCGTTCGCCCGCAAGTTCGCCATAGCCGCAGGCGGCCACGCGTCTATCCCCGTTGAAGTGCGACGCCATCTCGAGCGCCCGGTCGACGTTGCGGTTGGCGATCACGATCTGCGCCGGCCGCTCATCGAGCATCGGTTGCAGCACGCCGTGCGCGGCACCGCCGGCACCGAGCAACAGCACGCGTTTGCTCTGCAAGGGGAACCCGAGGTTGCGCTGCACGTCGTTGACGAAGCCGATGCCGTCGAAGTTGTCGGCGTAGATGCGATCGCCTTCGAACTTCAGCGCGTTGGTCGCTTCGGCCAGTCGGGCGCGCTCGAGCTTGTCGGTTGCGAGTTCATAGGCCTGGAGTTTGAAAGGCGCGGTCACGTTCATGCCGCGGCCGCCGGCACGGCGGAACGCGTGCACCGCCGCGGCGAAGCCGTCGAGCGGCCCTTCGATCGCGGTGTATTCAATGTCCTGATCGGTCGCGCGCGCGAACCTCGAGTGGATAAGCGGTGACTTCGAGTGCGAGATCGGATTGCCGATGACAGCGTAGCGGTCGGACATCCCTGGATCCTGTGCGGTGCCGGCACGCCTTATGTGTCGCAGTCAGACGTCGTTTCGTTCAATGAGGAGCGACGGTGCGACGGTTGGCAGAAGTTGCACGTCCGGAACGTCGCTTGTCGCGCACGGTCCTGTCCCCGGAATGCTCAGCGAGGTACGCCTTCAGCGTCTCAAGGCAGCGGGTTGCGTGCTCCGCGTAGCCGATCTCCTCGTGCCGCTCCTTGTTGGGCAGTTCGATCGAATATACGCAGCGCGGGATGTGCGCGAGGATGCTGGCGACGTCGATGCCACCCTCGCCGACATACATGCGGGCCTCGCGCATGATGCGGATCATCTCGGCGCGTTCGCTTGGGATTTCGGCCGGCGCGTCGCACAGCTGAGCGAAGTGGAACCACTCGCGCGGCACTGCGTCGAGATCGGCCGCGTCATCGCGGGCGCGGTGGAAGTGGTGCATGTCGACCATCAGGCCCGCGTTGCTCCGGTTGACCGCGCGCAGCACATCGACAGCCTGCGCCAGGCTGGCCACGGCTGCGATCGGGACGTACTCGAGGTCTACGGTCAGCCCGAACGGTTTCGCGAGATCGCAGATTTCGCCGAACTTCTCGATGTAGAAGTCGCGTTCGCCGCCCCAGATACTCGACAGGACGGCCTTGACGCCGAGTTCAGCGGCGACTTCCATCGCCGGCAGGTACCTTGTCGGATGCACTCCCTCGTACACGCGCGCAAGTTCGATGTCGTGTACGCGCAGGCCCGTCGACGCGAGCGCCTGCTTGGTCTGCTTCAGCATCTGCGGGTTGTCGGTCAGCGCATAGTTGGGCTCGCCCGGCAGGTCCAGGTGGATGGTGCGGATGCTCACGTAATCGTAGCCGGCGCGCGCCGCGATGTAGATCATCTCCGGCGGGGGGCAGCCCAGCACTGTCAGGTGGGCGAGCGAAAACTCCTGCTTGGCCATGTCTTCCCTCAGTCGGTGCTGACGTGATCCACCCGTTTGCCCGGCGAATAGATGTCCACGATGTTCCAATGCCCGGCGGTCGGCACCGGTTCGAAGGTCGCGAAGCGCGATCCCCCCCCATCCCCTCACTACCACCCCTCCTGCGTCCACCGTGTGCGATCGCATGCTCACGACGCTCGCGTTCAGGATGGAATGGCGCATAGCTTAGGCGCGCGACATGGGCGCACAAGCAACGGAGGGGAAGCTCGCGCGATTATCGCGCGCAGCAAATTGCTGCCAGCGCCGACGCATTACGCCAACCAGTGGTTCGAGCTCGGCGAACGGATTGCGAGGCGTGTCAGCTATGCGTTGCTGTTCGCCACCGGAGCCAAACTCTTGTTCGACGCGCTGACGCGTTGAGCCTTAAAGTTCACTTTAGGTTTCAGTGCGAGGCCAACCACCATGAACGCAGCCAAATTGATCCACGTGCAGGGCAAGCCCCTCGGCGGCGGTGCGCTGCCGGCCATCATCACGCCGTTGGTCGGCAAGACCAAAGCAGCACTGCTCGACGAGGTCGCTGCGATCGTGCCGAAACAGCCCGACCTGCTGGAGTGGCGGATCGATTTTTTCGAAGGCATCGGCGACACCGCGCTGGTGATCGACACCGCGCGCGCGATCAGTGCAGCCGGCGGCATCCCGATCCTGTTGACCCGGCGCAACGCGACCGAAGGCGGGCAGCGGGTGCCGATCGACGAGCAGGCCGTTGTGGCGATGTACAGCGAAGCCTGCCGCGCCCGCTGTGTAGAGGTGATCGATTACGAGCTGTCCAACCGGCGGCAGGATCTGCAACGGCTGCGCGCGGTATCGGCGGAAAACGGCATCGCGATGATCATGTCGTATCACGACTTCCAGCACACGCCGGATGCGACCACACTGGACAGCAAGTTCATCGACGCCGAGCGCCAGGGTGCCGACGTGGCGAAGGTCGCGGTGATGCCGAACGATCCGCAGGACGTGCTAACTCTGCTCGCCGCCACCTATCGGGCAAGCCAGTCGATCCACATCCCGCTGATCAGCATGGCGATGGGCGGGGTTGGCTCGCTGTCGCGGCTGATAGGCTGGCTCTATGGTTCGGCGGCGACGTTTGCGGTCGGCAAGAGCAGCTCAGCGCCGGGACAGATCGCCATCGAGGAGTTGCGCGAGGTTCTGGCCACGGTGCGCCGGTCGACCGGATCGCGCACCTTGGTTTCGACCACCACTTCGTCGCGATGACAGAACTCGCGCACGAACTTACCGGGCAGCTCCTCCGAAGCGCCGCCGGCGTACATGTCGGCGGTGTCGCAAAAGTTGATGCCCGCCTCGATCGCCGAGCGCACCAGCAGCCGCGCGACAACTCGTCGAGCACCCATGGCCGCCACTTCGGTGTGCCGTAGGTCAGGCGGTCGACGGTCAAGAGAATCCGTACTCGGTCATCCTTTCGAACAAATTTTTCGAAGTTCAAAGTTTCTGAGCGCCACCAACCACGTCTACGCCACCAACATCATCCTGGTCGTTGTCGTCGGAACGGCGATGGACATGACGCCGACGATATTGTTCTGACTCCGATACTGATGCCGATCGTCAAAGCCGCCGGTATCGATCCTATCTACTTTGGCGTGCTGTTCATCATCAATAATTCCATCGGATTGCGGGGCGGTACGTGCACGCGCGTTCGGTGAAGTGGTGACGTTATGCTGTCAGCGATTGCAACGCTGTGTCTCATGCCGGTAAGACGCGTACCTTTCGTACGTCACGGCTTGACATGAAACGACCACATTCATTCACCAACGGAGAATCGAACGGCATGTCACTTTTCAATCGAAGCATCAAAATAGTTGCGATAGGCGGGCTGTTCGCCTTGGCCCTCGGCAACGTCTCTGCCCAGGTCGTTGCAGAAGAGCGCGCCACTTGCGATCGAGCCTACAAGCCGCAGGTGGGTCAAGAAGGTAAGGATGTCGTCTGGGTGCCGACGCCGGATGAGGTCGTGCAACGCATGCTGCAAGTCGCCAAGGTCACGCCTAAAGACATCGTTTATGACTTGGGCGCAGGCGACGGCAAGATCGCGATCGCGGCGGGCAAGCTGGGCGCCACCTCAATCGGCATCGAATACAACCCCGACATGGCCAAGCTCGCACAGTGTTACGTGCAGGCAGAAAAACTGACCAAGACACGCATCGTTCAGGGCGACGTCTTTGAATCCGACTTCCGCGATGCTACGGTGGTGACGATGTACCTGTTGCCAGAACTCAACGTCAGGTTACTGCCCAAACTACTGAAAGACCTGAAGCCGGGTACGCGCATCGTGTCGCACGCGTTTCAGATGGGCACGTGGAAGCCAGAGCAGACGCTAGATGTGGGCGGACGCGCCGTTTACTTCTGGACTATTCCCGCGCCTGGCACTCCGTCATACGCGGCTGCGATGGCTGCAACTAAGTGAAGCTCGGCAGCGAGACGCAGAAGCTTCTGACGCACAGCAAGATACCCGTGCTGGTGTATCGCTAAGCAAAGTGCGAGCGCGGGGAACGATGCTCAATCAACATATAGAGGCGAATACGGACTCGACCAACCGGCAGGCAGCTTGGGCGAGCGATCCACGATTGGGGCGCGCCAAAGAGCATGCAATGCGCGGCGAGGTGCTGCATGCTGAGATGCTGCTGCGCAGCCTGCTCGCCGAGCACCGCGACTGCACGCCGGCACGGTTGGCGGTCGCCAACTACATGGTCGAGCGCGGGGACCTCGATGGTGCCCTGCAATTGCTGCGCACCCCGCAGGCCGATGACTCCGACGGCAAACTGGGCTTCGCGGTCGCACGGCTGCAGTTTGCCCGTGGCGACGCGGCGGCAGCGCGTGCCGCGCTCGAAGCTGTACTACTTCGCCAGCAACGCTTCCTGGAAGCATGGTTGATGCTCGGCGAGGTTTGCGACGTGCTGGGCGATACGCACGCGGCATTGCGGGCTCGCAACCGCCTCTTCGCCGAAGCGAACGCCCAGGGTCGCTGGATCAGCCCGGAGACGACCGAGCCCGAGTGGCAGCACGCTGTGCACCACAGCATCGAAGCCTACCGGCGCGATAAGCGCGAGCGGCTGTTCGCGGCATTCGCTGAAGTTCGCGAACGACACGGTGCGGACTCGCTCCGCCGCTTCGAACGCGCGCTGACCGGCTATCTCCGTGAATGGGACGCGCGCCCGCCCGACGCGCGCCAGCGTCCGAAGTTCTTCTGGTTCCCCGATCTGCCGCCGGGGCCCTACCACGACCCGATGCTGCAACCATGGGCGGCGACGCTGCGCGACGCGTGGCAGGACATCCGCGACGAAGCCATAGAACTGCTGCGCGAGGATCGCGACTTCGTCAGCTTCCTCGGCCTCAAGCCGGGCCAGAGGGCACCGGAGCAGATTGGCGGCGCGGCAGCGAACCCAGCCTGGGACGCGTTCTTCTTCTACAACCACGGTGTCCGCTACGACGCCAACCACGAGCGCTGCCCGCGCACCAGCGCGCTGCTCGAGTCGATCGAGCTGTGCCGGGTGCCACGCCAGGCGCCGGAAATCTGCTTCTCGCTGATCCGCCCGCAGTCATCGATCCTGCCTCACTACGGCGTGACGAACACACGGCTCGTGTTCCACCTGCCACTCGTCGTTCCGCCCGACTGCGCGCTCAACGTGGGCGGGGTCGAGCACCGGTGGCGCGAGGGCGAACCGATCCTCTTCGACGACACCTATGAACACGAGGCGTGGAACCGTTCGGACCAGCCGCGCTTGATCCTGTTGATGGATTGCTGGAACCCGCACCTCACCCAGGGCGAGAGGGAGGCGGTGCGCCATGTCATCGAGGCCATCGACGCGATCCAGAACTGAAGCCCAGATTCGGCACGTTACGGCTTGGTAACGCAGGCTTGTGATGGTGGAGAAGAGGAGGATCGAACTCCCGACCTCTGCATTGCGAACGCAGCGCTCTCCCAGCTGAGCTACTTCCCCAAAAACGTCGACGCCATCAAATCGGCGTCGAGAGCGAATGTTATACCGCGTCACAAACGCTTGTCCAAGCGGCGGCACCGCTAGACTTGCCGCGCATGACTTCGGAGACCGCCTTCCTCGAACGCGAATACAACTCGCGCGCCTCGATTCGCGACCACGCGCAAATCTTTGCGCGCTGGGCCGAACAGGGCGCCGCGGCGCGCAGGATGCGCGCATGCGAGATCGATCTTCAATACGGCTCGATGAAAGTCGAGCGGCTCGATCTTTTTCATGCGCACGACAGCAACGCGCCGCTGCTGGTTTTCATTCACGGTGGTTACTGGCGCTCGCTCGACAAGTCCGACTTTTCATGGATCGCGCCGCCGTTGTTGCAGCATGGAATCGCGGTCGCTTTGACCAACTACGGATTGGCGCCGCAGACGCCGATTGAAGATATCGTTCGCCAGCAGTTGAAAGCGCTCGGCTGGCTATATCGCAATGCGCAGAAGCTGCGATTCAATCCTGACCGCATTGTCGTCGCGGGCCACTCGGCGGGTGGTCACCTGACGGCGATGATGATGGCGGCTCTCTGGCAGCAGTTGGACTCGACCTTGCCGAGCGGACTCGTCAAGGCCGGATTGGCAATCAGCGGTCTGTTCGACTTGCGGCCACTGGTCCACGCACCCTTTGTCAATGTTGACCTCAAGCTTGATCTCAGGCGCGCGCAGACGCTGTCGCCGATAAAGATGCCGAGCGCAACCAGCGCTCCGCTGATCACAGCCGTCGGCGCGCTGGAATCGAGTGAGTTCAAACGTCAATCGCTGGAGTTTGGCGCAGCATGGCCGAACAATTTCGTGCGGCATTTGGAATTGCCGCACGCCAATCATTTGACCGTATGCGACGAGATGGCGAACCCGGGCTCGCCGCTGTTCGACGCCACACTTGAATTGGTCCGGCGCGCTTAGCCCGCTATGCGCCGTTGATACCGAGCGCGCGTACTCGCGCCTGCGTCAGCGCGTGCACATGGCGAATCGTCGGAACGGCAATCGAAGCGCGCTCGGCCAGCTCGATCACGCTGCCGACGATTGCGTCGAGCTCGAGCCTCCGCCGCTGTTCCAGGTCCTGCAGCATCGAGATCTTTGCCGCACCCAGTTGGCGCGCCAGATCGATGCGCTGCTCGATTGTCATTGGAATTCGCACGCCGTAGTGCTCTGAAACCTGCATGCCTTCCCGCATCATCGCGCGGATGACGTCGAGCACGTCCTCATCGGCGACGATCTCGCTCATCAGATAACCGGTCAGAGCGGCGATCGGATTGAAGGACAGGTTGCCGACCAGCTTGGTCCATACGTCGAGCCGGATGTCGGTCGAGCGGATCGCTTCGAAGTCCGCCTGGTCGAGCGCAGCACACACGCGCTGCAAACGTTCGGTAATGTGTTCGCCAGCGGGCTCACCGAGAATGATTCTCGTGCCGTTGGTGTGATGCACTTCGCCCGGCGCGCGCACCTCGGCCGCAATGTGAACGACGCAGCCGATGATGTGACGCGGCGGCAGAGCGGCGAACATCGAACCATCCGGATCGAGCGAGCGCAGCGTCGTGCCTTCGAGCGCTCCGCCTACGCCATGGAAGTACCACCACGGCAAGCCGTTGATCGCCGGAACAACAACGGTCTGCTCCGAGATCAGCGTTCGCAACCGCGGCAGCATCGCGCCGATTGCGTGCGCCTTTAAACCGATGATGAGCAGATCCTGCGCATTGAACGCAGTGGGATCATCGCCTGCGGCCAGGCGGTAATTGCCCGAGTGCGTGCCAACATGATCAACCAGCGTCAATCCATGCGCGCGAATCGCCGCAAGGTGCACGCCGCGCGCAATCAGCGTGACCTCATGGCCCGTAGCAGCGAGCTTCGCACCCAGTACGGCGCCGATCGATCCGGCGCCGACGACCGCAACACGCATCAACGATGAGCGCTTGCAGCGCGCGCTTCTGCACGTTCGCGCCGCCACTGGCTTTTCCGCTGCGTCCATTCATCAAGACGTGCGCGCGCTGTCTTGCCTTCTTCCTGCATCTGCATTTCAGAGGCGAGCTGCGCGGTCAGTTCGAGACGAATACCGTTCGGATCGAAAAAGTAGATCGACTGGAAAATATGGTGGTCGGTGACGCCGAGCACTTCGATGCCGTGCGCTTCGAGCCGTGCCTTCAAGCGCGCCAGTTCTTCGACACTGTCGACCCGCAGCGCAATGTGATTGACCCACTCCGGCGTATTGGGCGACTTCTCCGCAGCGACGTCGTCGCCCAGATCGAAGAACGCGATGCATGAGCCGTCGGTCATGCGAAAGAAAATGTGCGTGTACGGGCAATACTCGCCAGTAGACGGCACGACATCACTTTGGATGATGTGATACAGCGGCAACCCGAGGATATCTTCGTAGAAGTGCCGAGTCTCTTCGGCGTCCTTGCAGCGGTACGCAAAGTGGTGCAGGCCATTGATAGGCGCGGCTTCCGGAACAGGCGAGGAAACAGTTGACATAGAAACCTCCAGCGTCAATGCGGGCAGTTTAGCGACGCCGCACTACGCCTTGAACGCTTCCTCGATGCGGCGCTTGTCCCATCCGGGCACCAGCGTTTCGATGAACGAGTAAACAAAGCCGCGCAAGTAGGCGCCCTCCTTCACCGCAAGCCGCGTGACGTTGCGACCGAACAGATGTCCCAGCGGCAGAACAACCAACCCGTCGCGCTGCGAGTCTGCCGCGACGCCCGCGACGATGCCCACTCCCATGCCGATCTGCACGTAAGTCTTGATCACGTCGGCGTCGATCGCTTCGAGCACGATGGACGGCGCAATGCCGGCAGCTTCAAACGCGGCGTCGATCTTCGCGCGGCCCGCGAACTGCTGCTCGTAGGTGATCAGTGGATGGCGGGCGAGATCCTTCAACGTGAGCTTGCCGGGGGTGGTTGCAAACTTCGCAAGCGCATGCCGAGGCTGGATGATTGCCACGTGCTGCCAGTCATACACCGGGATCGACAGCAGGCCCTGGTGATCAGCGAGCGATTCGGTCGCCACGCCTATGTCGGCCTGACCGTGAATCAGCATCGATGCAATCTGCGGCGGATTGGCCTGCAGCAGCTTGAGCCTGACTTGCGGATACTTCTCGGCGAATGCCTGCACGACCGTCGGCAACACGTAACGCGCCTGCGTATGCGTGGTCGCGACACGCAGCGTTCCCTCGGGGCTGCCGGCATAGTCGCGCGCCAGCTTTTTCAGGTTATCGACGTCCTGCATGATGCGCTCTGCCGCGTCGAGCACCATCTGGCCGGGAGCGGTCAGCCCCTTCACGCGCTTGCCGTGGCGCGCAAAGATCGGCACGCCCAGCTCGGCTTCCAGATCGATAATCGCTTTGGATATACCGGGTTGCGACGTGTGCAATGCGCGCGCCGCCTCGGTCAGGCTGAACTTGTGGCGCGCCGCTTCGCGCAGGAAACGAAACTGCTGCAAGTTCACTAAAAACTTTCGTGTCGTTATGACCAGAAGCGAGTTTATAGGTCCGGCATTGTGAGAAAATTTGGCCTTAGCGGAGGCAGCAAATTTCATGAAGCTTGATAAGGCCCAGCTGCTGCTCGACGAGCAGCCCATTTCAATCGACGTTCTGCTTGAAAAGTACGCCAAGGGTGACGAGCGGACGGTCGACGAAGTGCGGCGCCGCGTTGCGCGCGGCCTTGCGCAGGTCGAAAAACCCGAGTTGCGTCATACGTGGGAGCAGCGCTTCTACGAGGCGATGGTCGATGGCTTCATTCCCGGCGGCCGCGTCAACTCTGCAGCCGGCACCGGCATCGCCGCAACACTGATCAATTGCTTCGTGCAACCGGTGGGCGACGCGATCAGCGGTGTCGATGGCGGCGTGCCGTCGATCTATCTCGCGCTGAACCAGGCTGCAGAAACGATGCGGCGCGGCGGCGGCGTCGGTTACGACTTCTCGCCGATCCGCCCGAAGAGCGCCCGCGTGCACGGCACGCATTCGCGCGCAAGCGGGCCAATCTCGTACATGCGCGTGTTCGACAAGAGCTGCGAGACGCTCGAGTCGGCCGGCGCGCGGCGCGGCGCGCAGATGGGCGTGCTGCGCTGTGATCATCCCGACATCGAAGAATTCATCAACGCCAAACGTGACGGGTCGCTGGCCAACTTCAACATGTCGGTGGCGGTGACCGATGCGTTCATGCGCGCCGTGGAGAGCGACGGCGAAATCGAGCTTTGGCACGCAGCTGAGCCGTTCGATACTTCCAGCAGCTATCAGCGCCAGGACGCCACGTGGATGTATCGCAAAGCGAACGCGCGCGAGCTGTTCGATCAGATCATGCGGTCGACCTACAACCACGCCGAGCCGGGCGTGATGTTCATCGATCGCGTCAATCAAGATAACAATCTGTCGTACTGCGAAGCAATCGCTGCTAGCAATCCCTGCGGGGAACAATTTCTGCCGCCATACGGTTGCTGCTGCCTGGGTTCGATCAATCTGACGAAGTTCGTTAACGATCCGTTCGGCGAACAGGCGTCGTTCGATTTCGACAAGTTTCGGGACGTTGCGCAAGTCTCGATACGCGCGCTCGACAACGTGCTCGATGCGACGTTGTGGCCGCTGCAGGAACAAGCGGACGAAGCCGCGAACAAGCGGCGCATCGGGCTCGGCTTCACCGGACTCGGCAACGCACTGACGATGCTCGGCCTGCGCTACGACAACGACGCGGGACGCAGCATGGCTGCGGACATCGCGCGCACGATGCGCGATGCAGCCTACGAAGCGTCGGCGGAACTTGCGCAGGAGAAAGGCACGTTCCCCCTGTTCGATGCGGACAAGTTTCTCGCGACACCTCACTGCGCTTCACGCTTGCCGGAGCAGTTGAAGAGCGAGATTCGCACGCTTGGCATTCGCAACTCCCACCTGCTATCGATCGCACCGACCGGCACCATTTCACTGGCCTTCGCAAGCAACGCCTCTGGCGGCATCGAACCGACGTTTTCGTGGACGTACGTTCGCAAGAAACGGATGCCGGACGGCACAAAGCAGGAGTACGCGGTCGAGGACTATGCGTACAGGCTGTACCGCCATATGGGCGGTGACGCCACACGACCTTCCTGACGCGTTCGTCAGCGCGATGCAGATGTCCGCGCTCGACCATATGCGGATGAGCGCGACCGTACAACCGTACATCGACGCCGCGATCAGCAAGACGGTCAATGTGCCGGAAGACTATCCGTTCGAGGAGTTCAAGAGTCTGTACCTGGAAGCGTGGCACGCCGGATTGAAAGGCATCACGACATACCGGCCGAACAACGTGATCGGCTCGGTGCTCGAGGTGCCAAAGGATTCGCGAGCACGTGAGCCGCAGGACCTGAAGGACGATCCCGATCGTCGCGTGCGGCTCGACTCGACGCCCGAACCTGCACTTGAGAGTCTGAAGTGGCCGGGTCGTCCCGACCTCGCCGGCGGCAATCTCGCGTGGACCTACATGGTCGAGATTCCGGAGCGCAAGGAATCGTTCGCGATCTTTATCGGCCAGGTTGGCGAGCCGCCGGTGCCGTTCGAAGTCTGGGTCAACGGTGCCGAGCAGCCGCGCGGCCTCGGCGCGATTGCGAAAGCGTTGTCGATGGACATGCGCAGCGAAGATCGGGCGTGGCTGAAGATGAAACTCGACGCGCTCGCCCGCGCGCGCGACGAACAGGGCTTTTCGATTCCGATGCCGCCCGACGGCGAGCGTCAATGGCAAAGCGGTGTGGTCTCTGCATTCGCCAACATCGTCAGCCTGCGCTGCGAACAGCTCGGCGTGTTCGACGATCTCGATCAGCACCCGACCCCGATGCTGAACGCATTGTTCTCGAAGAAGGAACCGAAGGCCGGCCCGCTCGGCACGATGAGCTGGACGGTCGACATTTCCAACGCCAATACAGGCGACGACTTCGTGCTCGGCGTGAAAGAGCTGCATCTGCCCGATGGCAGCCGGCGCCCGTATTCGATCTGGCTTGCCGGCGAGTATCCGAAGGTGCTCGATGGCCTGTGCAAGCTGATCTCGCTCGACATGCGCGTCGTCGACGCGAACTGGATAGGCCTCAAGCTGAAGAAGCTTCTGAACTTCGGCGAGCAAAACGGCGAGTTCTGGGCGCCGATGCCAGGAGCGGAGCGGTCGACGCAATACCCGAGCACCGTCGCTTACATCGCGACGCTGCTGCTGCATCGCTACAAAGTGCTCGGCATCCTCGACGACGAAGGCCGCGCGATTCAGTCGGCCGGAATTCTCGCGCTACCGAACGCAACGAAGCTGATCGATCACGATAGCGCACCGATCAAGGGCAAGGTGTGCCCGAGTTGTAGTGCGGCCGCAATGATCAAGCGCGACGGCTGCGAGTTCTGCACTGCGTGCGGCTTCACCGGGCATTGTTCGTAGCCGATCGATACAGCTGAACCGATGCGGTAATTTTGTATCGTCGAAGTTGGGCCGACTTGTAGTTTAGGCACTAGCGTGGATTGCCCGTGGGGCACCCACGTACCCAGGCTCCTCCGCTCGCAATAACAATTCGCTGCCAAAAAGTACTCGGGATGACCTTACGTATCCGGGACTCCTTTTTGCTCTCGCGGAAACGCCACGCTTAAGCGTGACGGTATTCCGGCTGGACGGATGCGAGCAATTCGCTCGCAGAGAAACACTTCACATTCTGAGGAAAGTAAATATGAAAACGTGTACCCGCGTGACCGCGGCACTCATTGGCTTCACGAGCGCTATAGGAGTTGCGCAAGCACAAACCACTGTGGCGAATAACGTAGACGACTGGAGCACGGCGATGATGACGTCGCTCACCGGCGCGCTGGCGCTGTTTTTCAGCGCGATCCCGCGCATCATCGGCTTCGCCTTGATTCTGCTGATCGGCTGGTTCGTCGCCTCGCTGATTGCAAAGGGAATTTCTGCGCTGCTGCACGCCGTCAATTTCAACCAGCTCGCTGAGCGTGCTGGGTTCGCCGGTTTCGTAAGGAAGATGGGCGTCAAGACCGATGCTTCGGGCTTCCTGGCCGAAATCGGCAAATGGTTTATCCGCCTGATCGTGCTTGTCGTTGCATTCGACGCACTCGGGCTGCCCGCCGTCTCCGATGTGCTGAGGCAACTGCTGCTATGGCTGCCCAATCTGGTGGTCGCGATGGTCGTGCTGGTTATTGGGGGCTTGCTTGCGAAAGCAGTATCGAGTCTGGTGCGCGGCGCCACCAGCGAGGCTGGATTCGAGAACCCGGAGCGCTTGGCAACGGTCGCGAGCGTAGCCGTATGGGCGTTCGCCATCGTGATCGCGGTTAATCAGATCGGCATTGCTGCGACACTCGTCAACACGCTCTTCATGGGCTTCGTCGGCGCGCTCGCAATCGCTCTCGGCCTCGCCTTCGGACTGGGCGGACGAGAAACCGCCAATGAGATTGTCAGGAAGTGGTACGAGCAGGGCAAGCAAGCCGCGCCGAAGGTGGCTGAGGCGGCTGACCGCGCCGGCGACAAAGCGAAGCAGCAGGTCGCAAGGGAGCAACACGCGATGGCGAGTTCCACGCCGACTCGCGAGTATCCGCGATAGAAGGGGCGCGGGTAACGATGAGGCTCAGCGCGTTGGCGCCAGGCGCGTGCCTGTGCGGCGTGCTCTGGCTCGGCGGTTGCGCGTCGATGATCGATTCGCACGTCGAGCAGATCATCGGCGCAGAGCTGCCGCGCGTGGTCGGCCCGGCCGCGCGCTATGACGTCAACGTCGCAGACGCGCGGACTAGCGGCGAGGTGGCCGATCTGAAACAAGTGTATGTGGTCGGCGACCGGGTTGCGCGGGAACGGTCGCCGGTGCTGGATCGGATTGAAGTCACGATGGCCGATGTGAAGATCGACCGTAAGGAAAAACGTTTGCTCTCGCTGGGCGCAGCGGATGCAAACGTGCGGGTCCTGCCGTCCGACATTGCTATGTTTCTAGACGCGAAGCCGGGTTTGGATAATGTCGTCGTTACGTTGCAACCGCCGTACGAGATGACGGTCGAGGCCCAGTTGGCATTCGCCGGCTTCACCTTACCCAGATTTGCCCGTACCAAGGTTCGCGGCCGGCTCGTCACAAGCGATGGTGATCTGCTTATGGAAATTGCAGATCTGCGCATTGCCGGCTATCCGATCGGCACGATTCCGGCCATCGTTCTTGAAAAACTGATCAATCCTTTGGTTGATTTGTCGGCTTTGCCGACGCCGTCACGAGTGACCTCAGTGCAGGTGACTCCGGATGCAGTGCTGCTTACAGCAAGCGGCAGTCAGACCATTACACCGTTGCCCGCGCAGTTGGTTAACCAATAGCTGAGCGCGCTTATCAGTCTGCCGAGAACGTTACGGCTTCGACCTTATTCCCGTCCGGATCCAGCAGAAAGGCGCCGAAATAGTTCGCGTCGTACTGTGCCCGCAGCCCTGGCTTGCCGTCGTCCGTTCCACCATTTTCCAGACCGATTCTGTGAAATTCACGCACGGCATTTCGGTCGCTTGCCTGAAAGGCGATGTGAACACCGTTACCTGGTGCCGCAGCGCGAGCGTTGACCGGTGTCTCGACGCTGAATAACACCGCACCAACGCCGTAGTCGGCCGACTCGTCGTCAGCGCTTAGAAGTCGCAGACCCATTAGGCTCAGCACGGCATCATAGAAAGTGCGTGCGCGCTTGATGTCGTTCGTACCGACGGACACGTGATGAATCATTGTGCTTAGGTGAACTTATGTGACGAATTCGCCTTGAGCAATGCGCATGCCGCGCTGATGTCGCTATTCGCATCCAAAACGCTCAAGTGTTCGGCCGGCACATCCTTTGCTGCAGGCTCCATTCAATTTCCGGAGGGCATGTCATGGCAGCCGAAACAACCGACGCTATTGAGCTTTTGCTAGATGATCATCGGCAAGTCGAAGCACTTTTTGCGGAGTATGAGGAGCTTGCTACGAGCGAGGATCTAGACGCCAAAGAGAGTGTGGCAACGGAGATCTGTGAAAAGCTCACCGTACACGCGCAGCTCGAAGAAGAAATTTTTTACCCGGCGGCGCGGCAAGCGCTGAGTGGCGACACAGAAATTGTGGATGAAGCCGAAGAGGAGCATTCGGACGCCAAGCAGCTGATCGCTGAAATCGAAGAAATGTCGCCTGAAGACGATGACTACGATGCCAAAGTGAAGTCGCTAAACGAAGCGATCACTCATCATGTCGAGGAGGAAGAAGACGTGATGTTTCCGAAGCTGAGGCAAAGCGGGATGGACACGCAAGCGCTGGGCGAGCAAATGGCTGAGCGTAAACAGGAAATCATCGACGAGCTTGGGCTGGCCGAAGCTGAAGACTGAGCCAAGAGACTGAGGCGCAGTCGGGCCGCAGGTTGTCGGAGGTCGTCAGTGGCGGCGTAGTGCAACGCGAGCGGACTGTCTCACGTCTGCCTTCAGAACGCGTTTGAAATATGCCAGCGCAAGCTTCGTGTCCTTGGCCTTAACGGCCGCCACGCAGTCGCTCGGAACAACGAGTTGATAGTTACGAACATAGGCGTCGGCGGCGGTGAAAAGAACGCACTGATCGGTTGCCACTCCGGTCAATATCAGTGTTCTAACACCCATCAGTTTCAACAACGCCTCAAGCGGCGTCGCAAAGAAACCCGAGCTGGCGGGCTTCAAGACGAAATAGTCTTCCGCATCAGGCGTCACCAAACGAGCGACGGGTTCGCCAGCAACGCCATCGTGCAGGCAGCGATCGAGCAGCTGGCGAAAGTCCGACCGCCACTGACCGAAGTTGTCGTTGACATAGATCACCGGAACTTTCGCCGCGCGAGCCCTTTCCTTCAACCGCGCGATGCGCCGCGCGGCGGGCAAAGCGGCGCGCAGCAACTGCGCTCCGTCTTCGAACTCGAAGTCCGAGATCATGTCGATCAGCAGCAGTGCAACCCTCGCGTTGTGAGGAACCGAATCCGCACCGCCTCGCCGGTCACCCGCCATGTCATGTCAGTTCAAGCTCATTCTCTGCAGGTGTGGGAATGCTCATTTCACGCGGCGTCTGAAAGTCGCGGCGCGCCTGCCCGCGCATCTCATCAGATGAGCGCGCGAATCCACTGCGATCGCTGTAATCGACCCACGGCCGCGAACGGCGTTCATCGCGCTCGCTCATCGCGCGCGCCATCGTGAAGTCCAGCGCAGTGACACCGGCAACGGCCGCCATTCCGAGGCCGGCACTGAGCTTCCTGTTCGGACGGGACAGTGTCGCAAGGGTTGCCAGGTCGAGCGCATCGCCGGCCACTCGGCCCCACAGCCACGGCGTCGGATTCTTTGCCCTCAAGATTCCGACGCCGGTGGCGATTTCCCTAAGGCCGTAGAGAAACAGCAATGCGCCCGCACCTGGCAGACCGACCGCGCGCGCCAACGTGCGCGGCATCAACACTTCAGCGACACCTAAGCCGACACTGAACCAGCCGAGGCCGCGCGCCGTCACGTCGTTGATGGGTCGGCCGCTGCCGTACTGTCCGGACCGTCTTCTTACACGTCTGTTCATTGGAGTACCTGTTGGGTTGTTCCTGCGCGCTGAGCTCCGTTACCGGGCTTCATCACCACTTTGATGCAGCCGTCTTCCTTGGCACGGAAGGTCTTGTACATCTCTGGGCCGTCTTCAAGATCGACTGTGTGCGTAATGACAAACGACGGGTCGATCTGCCCCTGTTCGATCCGCCGCAACAGGTCATCGGTCCAGCGGTTGACGTGAGTCTGACCCGTGCGCAGCGTCAATCCCTTGTTCATCAGCGCGCCCATCGGAATCTTGTCGACCAAACCGCCGTACACGCCGGCGACCGACAGCACTCCCGCGGGCCGACACACGTAGATCATTTCGCGCAGCACGTGCGGGCGGTCGCTTTCGATCATCATTGCCTGCTTGACGCGGTCGATGGCGGAATCGATCGAGCGCAGCGAATGCGCTTCCATGCCGACCGCGTCGATGCACTTCTCGGGGCCTTTGCCCTGCGTCAGATCGTTCAGACGATCGAGCACGCTCACTTCGTCGTAGTTGATCGTGATCGCGCCGCCCGCTTCGGCCATGCTGAGCCGGTCCGGCTGATTATCGATTGCAATGATCTGCTCGGCTCCAAGCAACAGCGCACTACGAATCGCGAACTGGCCGACCGGCCCCGCGCCCCAGACGGCGACCGTATCGGTCGGTTGGATGTCGCATTGCACGGCGGCCTGCCAACCGGTCGGGAAGATGTCGCCGAGGAAAAGGACTTGCTCGTCGGTCAAGGCGTCGGGAATTTTTACTGGCGCCACGTCGGCGTAGGGCACGCGCACGTACTCGGCCTGACCACCGGCGTAACCGCCGGTCAAATGCGTGTAGCCGAACAACCCGGCGGTGGTGTGACCGTAGACCATGTCGCCGATCTTCTTGTTGCGATTCGTCCGCTCGCACACCGAGAAATTTCCGCGCCGGCACTGATCGCATTCGCCGCAGATGATCGTGAACGGAACGACGACGCGATCGCCGACCTTCAACTTCTTGTTCGCCGAGCCGACCTCGACCACTTCGCCCATGAACTCATGCCCCATGATGTCGCCGCTCATCATGCCGGGCACGAATCCGTTAAACAGATGCAAATCGGAGCCGCAGATCGCACACGACGTCATCCTGATGATCGCGTCGCGCGAATCTTCGATCTCAGGATCCGGCACGGTGTCGTACCTGATGTCGTTTTTACCGTGCCAACACAGTGCTTTCATGCTGCTGCTCCACATTCGATTGGGGTCGAACGCATAAGCAAACAGGATTCCTGAGCGCTGTTGGTCTCGTCAATCCGCCGAAACGTTTGCAGGTTTCATGACGTCAATGCATGGACCACGCAGCGTTCACCCCGCTCACAAGGTAAATTGACCCGAGCATCAGGACGCCCCACCGCGTCCACAAGCGGAAGGATCCGTCGCTGATTCGCTCGAGCACCGGCCGCGATAACGATGTACCCGCAAATGCAAGAAGCACCATCGTTGCGGCAAGCCAGGGCGAAACCGCTCCGCCTTCGACCGCAAGAACGCCGCCGAAGTAGAGAATCTTCAAGCAGTGGCTCAAGCTTTGGGTGATCGCCTTGGTCGCCACGACCGCATGGCGGCTCATCGCTGAGCGCACAAAGAAAACGTCCAGCAGCGGTCCCGAGATGCCCGCGGTCAGGGACAGCGCCATGCACACGATGCCGCACGCGAACGGATGCCAGCGCCGCTCGACGTTGAGGTGTAGTCGCTCTGGAAGCGCGAGTGCAACGAAAGGCGTAAGGCCCATAACGATGAGCGCCGCCGGTTTCCCAACAACGAAGCCGGCCATTGCAAACAGCCCCAATGCAACGAAGGCACCCGCCGCATAGCCGATGAAAACCCGCCAATCAATTTCTCTCCTGAGCAGCAGCGCACGCCACCCATTCGATGCCAGTTGCACGATTCCATGCAGCATCATCGCGGCGGGCAACGGCAGCAGCGCCAGCAGCACGCCCATCAGAATCATTCCGCCTGCCATGCCGAAGATTCCGGAAATGAAGGATGTGATCAGTGCCGCACTGGCGAGGAGCGACACAGTAAGCAGCGAGACTCCCATCAACGTCTCGGCGCGGTGATCTGTCGATGGCGAATGGGCAGCACGTAGGCGACTTCTGCGTGCGCTCAAACCTGATGTCACGTCCGCTATGACGATCGCGACGAGCGCGCTCGATCACTGCCAACCTCATTGCAACGGTCGTCCGAAGTTCAACTAGCGCCGGATCAGGGCTCCGGTCGGTGGACGAGCGGCGCTCAGCTCTTCTAAGGGCGGCGTCCGGTGGGGCGGCCTGGGTTTGGCAATCGGATGTTCCGGGCGCGGCCTCACGTGACCCGGATTGCGGCCATGCAACGGTGCGCCCGTATCCGTAGGCCGGTACATACACATCGGTGTAGATGATCTCCGGTTGAGCGTATTCGCGCGCTTGTTCACGGGCACGCAGTTCCTCGACTTCGCGTTCAAGACGCTGCAGACGCAGCTGATCTTCGCGCTCGCGGAAGCGATCTTTTTCCTCCTTCGACATGCCCGGCACCACGCTGACGGTGCCTGCATCCATCCCGACCAGACGCGCATTCTTGGTCCGCGCCGGTGGCGTATTTCCGTAATGCACCGAGCCGTCGGCCTCGACCCACTTATAAATCTCGGCCGTTGCCACCACCGGAGCTATGGCGAGCGTCGCGACGAGAGCTATCGAGAGCGAGCGGGTGTGCATGGCCGAGCCACGATGCGCTGGATAAAGCAGGATGTCAATCGCCACTCATCAGCGGTTCAGTCTACAGCGTGAATATTCGACCGCGCGCCCCCTTGCAGCCGCCGTCGGATGTGCGCATGCTTCCACAAGCGAATTTCCGCAAACAAACCTCCGCCGTAGATCACGCAGCGCCGCGTCGGAGAATCTGATGACACCCATTGTTCAAGTCGATGCGACAGACTTCGAGAGACCCGAGTTTCAGCAGTCGCTCAACCAGTTCGCGCAGGTTTACCTGGCGGAGGGCGACTCCTGGTTGAGCTATGGGTCCACCAAGTTTCGTAACGTGCTGGGATCACTGGCGCTGCCCTTGCCGGCGTGCGTGCTCAATATTGCGCGGCCCGGCGACACGCTGCGCCGCATGCACGAGACAACCCGCAACCCCCAATTTTTCTTCTATCTGCGCAACAAGAGCGGGCGGCGCTGGAGCGCCATTTTCCTCTCGGGCGGTGGCAACGATCTGATCGATGCAATCTGGAATTCCAAGACGCAGCGATCGGACATCCTGCTCAAACCGCACACACCTGCGGACATTGATCAGACCAATCTGCGTTCGGTGATCAACGAGGAGGCATTGGCAGATCTGCTGAGCTACATCAAGATCAATGTTTCGCAGATCGTCACCGAGGGGCGTGATCAGCAGGACGGCGACAGTATCGATGTTCCCCTCGTAATGCACACCTATGCGCTGGTGCAGCCGCGCAATTCGCCGGTGAAATTTTTTGGCGGCGGCCCGTGGCTGCATCCGGCCTGTGTCTGGCTGGGGATCGCTCCGACGCTATGGCGCGAGTTAAGCCGCCTGTTGCTGGAGGAACTCGCGGCGTGCCTGAAGTCGATCAACCTACCCAACTTTCATGTGATCGACACGCTGCACTTGACTGCGATGGAACCAGCCGAACCCGGTAGCAAGGGCAATTCCAATGACTGGGAAAACGAAATTCATCCGAACCGGGGTGGCTACAAGAAGTTGGCCGCGACCTGGTCGGCAGCGATTACCCAGCTGCCCTGACGCATCGACGCTTTTCTGACGAAGCCTGCTCGTGATGGTGACGGGCACCTCGATGACCTATGACAGTGTGGCTGGCTCATACGCCAAAGCTCTCACCGCACCCGCAGCTCTGCCTTGCATTGGGGTTGTCGAAACGCAGGCGCCGCGACAACCCCTCTTCGACGACATCGAGCGTGGTGCCCTGCACGTACGGCAAGCTTGTCGCGTCAACCACGATGCGCACACCATTGCCGTTGAAGACGCTGTCGCCCTCTTGCACGGCATCGGTCGGATCAACGCGATAGCGAAACCCTGAGCAGCCCGACGGAAGCGCTGCCAGGCGCACGGCCACTGCGCCCGGATGCTTCGCGAGCTGCGCCGCCAGATGCTTTGCGGCGCGTGCGCTGACAAGAACGGGACGCACGATCCCGTGCACTGGCGCTTCGCTGCGCGGAATCTCGACGATGAGCTCAGCCCCGCCTCGCACCTGACACGCGAGACGCTCGTTCCGGACCCTGCTGTCCGCCCGATCCAGCAGGTCGAGCTCCTCGGTGCTCGGCGTCCTGCAAGTGCTCGGACCCTTCGCGTATGACGACGCGGCAGCTCGTGCAGGCGAGCACGCCACCGCAATCGTGTGCGATATCGACGCCCTGCCCCAGCAGATGGTCGAGAAGAATTTCGCCCTCGCGCAAACTCAACTTGAGATTTTCCATGTCGATTAGGACCGGGGTCCGCCGCCGCGGTTCATCGATCATGTATCGCCTTCAACCCGGCAAAAAAAAGCCCGCGCATAAAGCGCGGGCGTCTCGACTACTGATCAAGAATCGGCGCGAAGCCGCCGTAGATCATGCGCTTACCGTCGAACGGCATGTTTGCGTGATCCGGCTTCATTCTTTCGTCTTCCATGATCTTGGGCCAGGCCTTGTCGCGCGTTTCTTTTGACGGCCACTCCACCCACGAGTAGACGACGTTCTCGTCCTTGGTGGCCTTGACTGCGCCCTTGAAGTCGGTGACCTTGCCATCCGGCACGTCGTCTCCCCAAGCTTCAACGATGCGGGTCGCGCCATATTCCTTAAACACCGCAGCAGCCCTGGCGGCCATGTCGCGATAGGCCTGCCTGTTCGCGGTGGGCACCGCGATCACATAGCCATCGGCATAGCCCATCTTTCCTCCGGCGCTTTCTTCGACGATCGGCGCAAAGCCGCCGTAGATCATGCGCTGGCCGTCGAACGGCATCTGCTTACCCATCTCCTTCATGCGCGGATCGTCCATCATCTTCTTGTTGGCAGCATCGCGCGTGGCCTTGTCCGGATACTCCCACCAGCCGAACACGACGACCTCATCGCCCTTCGCCTTGACGGCGCCCTTGAAGTCGGTGACCTTGCCGTCGGGCACGTCATCGCCCCATGTCTCGACGACGCGCGTCACGCCGTACTCCTTGAACAGCGGCGCCGACTCGGCGGCGTGCTTGCGATAGGCTTCCTTGTTGGCCGCCGGGACAGCGGCGACAAATCCTTCGACATAATTCATAAATATTTCCTCCCTTGGTTTCGCCGGACTGGACCTGCTTCGTCTGGCCCAAATTCTTCGGGGCAAATTAGGTTCCTTCCCGCGCTGCATCCTTGTTAAATCAATACGTTCCGGCAATCGCAATTATTGATGCCGCAGATGACGCAAAAGAAGCAGCTTATGCTGCGGCGCCTTCGATCAACCGCATCGTGCAAAACGAAACCGACAATCAAGATGACCGTCTTCAATTTCAGCGCCGGCCCCGCGGTGCTCCCGAAAGAAGTGCTGCAGCGAGCCGCCGCAGAAATGCTCGACTGGCATGGCAGCGGCATGTCGGTGATGGAGATGAGCCATCGCGGCAGCGAGTTCATTTCGATCGCCGACAAGGCCGAGGCCGATCTGCGCACGCTGATGTCAGATCGGCGACGACTACGAAGTGCTGTTCCTGCAGGGCGGCGCGATCGGCGAGAACGCGATCGTGCCGATGAACCTGCTCGGCGATCGCAAGACGATCGATTTCGTCAACACCGGCGAATGGTCGAAGAAGTCGATCAAGGAAGCAAAGAAGTACGCGCAGGTCAACATCGCGGCGTCGAGCGAAGACAAGAACTTCACCTACGTGCCGGAACGCGCGAGCTGGAAGCTGTCACCCGACGCCGCGTACGTGCACGTGTGCACCAACGAGACGATCGGCGGCATCGAGTATCAATGGACGCCCGACGTTGGCGACGTGCCGCTGGTGGCTGACATGTCGTCGCACATCCTGTCGCGCGCCGATCGACGTATCGAAGTACGGCGTGATCTACGGCGGCGCGCAGAAGAACATGGGCCCTGCGGGATTGACGCTGGTCATCGTGCGCAAGGATCTGCTCGATCGCGCGCTACCGATCACGCCGTCAGCTTTTCACTGGAAGGAGCAAGCAGAGAGCGACTCGATGCTGAACACGCCGCCGACATATGCGATCTACATCGCGGGCATGGTGTTCGAATGGCTGCTCGCGCAGGGCGGACTGCCCGCGATCGAACAAAAGAACATCGCGAAAGCGAAGCTGCTGTACGACGCGCTCGACTCGAGCCAGCTCTACTACAACCCGGTGCGCAAGGAAGACCGCTCGCGCATGAACGTGCCGTTCAAGCTGCGCGACGAATCGCTCGATGGCGCATTCCTGAAAGGCGCGCAACAGCGCGGTCTGCTGCAGTTGAAGGGCCATCGCGCGGTCGGCGGCATGCGCGCATCGATTTACAACGCGATGCCGATCGAAGGCGTGCAGGCGCTGGTCGACTACATGCGCGCATTCGAGCGCAACCAAGTTGGAACAGAAACACTAGCGCAATGACGAAGTTTCAAATTCTCACGCTGAACAACATCTCGCATCAGGCGCTGCTGCGGTTTACGCCCGACCGCTACGTCGTCGGCAAGCACGTCGAGCATCCCGACGCGATCCTGGTGCGCTCGCACGACATGCACAACATGGCGATTCCGACGAGCGTCAAGGCGATCGGCCGCGCCGGCACCGGCACCAACAACATTCCGGTGGCCGCGATGTCCGATCGCGGCGTGCCGGTGTTCAACGCGCCGGGCGCCAACGCGAATGCAGTCAGAGAGCTCGTGCTCGCCGCGCTGCTGATCGGCGCACGCAATCTGGTGCCGGCGCTGCAGTTCGTCGCAGGCTTGCCGCACGATGCGCGACTTCGAGGCGCACGTCGAGGAAGGCAAGAAGCAATTCGCCGGCATCGAGCTGCCGCACCGCACGCTCGGCATCATCGGCCTGGGCGCGATCGGTGCGCTGGTCGCGGACACCGCGCTGAAGCTCGGCATGAAGGTCATCGGCTACGACCCGGAAATCACGGTCGATGCCGCGTGGCGGCTGCAGTCGGCCGTGCGCAAGGCGCAGTCGATCGACGAAGTGCTGAAGCAGGCGGATTTCGTCACGCTGCACGTTCCGCTGCTGGCGGCCACGCGCGGACTGATCGATGCGAAGCGGCTGGCGGTGATGAAGCCCGGCGCCGTGCTGCTGAACTTTGCGCGCGATGCGATCGTCGACGAAGCCGCAGTCGTCGAGGCGCTGCGCGCCGATCGACTCAAGGCCTATCTGACCGACTTTCCGTCGCCGGCGTTGTCCGGCGTGCGCGGCGTGATCGCGCTGCCGCACCTGGGTGCGTCGACCGCCGAGGCCGAAGAAAACTGCGCGGTAATGGTCGTCGAGCAACTGCGCGAGTTTCTGGAGAACGGCGGCATCAACAACTCGGTCAATTTCCCGCAAGTCGAAATGGCGCGCGAATCGGCGTATCGCATCGGTATCGCCAACGCCAATGTGCCCAACATGCTCGGCCAGATTTCGACCGCGATGGCGAAAGCCGGACTGAACATTCACAACATGCTGAACAAATCGCGCGGCGAAATGGCGTACACGATGGTCGACGTCGACAGCCCGGTCGCGCAAAGCGTGATCGACGCGATCGCAGCGATCAATGGTGTGTTGTCGGTGCGGTCGATTCCTGTCGAGCAAGAGGCGATCGGAGACTGCGCGATCCGAAGTGCCGGCGCGCTAGATTCCTGAAACCTTCGCGTTGGAGCGACAGTCGTCCGGCAAGGAGACATCCGCATCACACAGGTTCAGCTGGGACGGACTTCGGCCTGCGGAACATCAAGCGTGCCGCAATGCCCATGGGTCGTCCCGGGCCGCGCACGACGCTTGTTACAAGAGATTTCTCACGCTGAGGTGGCTGACGGGGCCGTACTTCGAACGATCTAACCAGTCGTATCCGCGGTATTCGAGTGCAACTGTCGATTCCGCGCTGGATGGCGAAGCACAAAGCAGCTTACGGGTCGACACGTCAGCTGAGAATCAACCGTCTATTCGCAATCGACTCAAGAGTCGAAGTACTCGATGCGCGCGATCCTGTTCGATTTGACGGTGTTCGGCATCTTCGTCGGTGCATGGATCTTATGTCGCGTGAGTTCCCGTAACTGTTGGAGACGCTGCATGCTGCTCACGCGGAGACGGAAGACGTTCGAACGCGTTGCGCCACTTAAATTCGTCGTAATCGAGCGTCATGCAAGTCGCGACTCGGTCAAACTGATCGGAGCCGCTGTCGCCGAAATGCTCGATGTGACGGACGCTGTGGATGACGTCTAGCCACATTGATCGATCGACATCTGCTTCCCAGTGGGTGTGGCCGGCACTCGCTCGGTCGTCAGGCGGCAATCTGACGTCTGCAGCTTTCATGACGCGACACGGTCTAGCAGACGACAGGCAATCCAACCGCTTAGGCCGTGACTCGTCAGCTGCGCACAATGCGGAGACGCACTGATGATCTACGAGCAGATTGCTACCGGCGGTTGTCAGTCCTATCTCCTCGGCTGCAGCGAGACATGCGCGGCCGTCGTGATCGATCCGGAGGCCAGCCAGATTGACCGCTATCTTGGCCTCGCCGCGCGCGACGGGCTGCGCATCCGCTACCTGATCGATACCCACACGCACGCCGACCACTTTTCCGGCACACGGCAACTCGGCGCGGCAACTCGGCGTACCCGTGGTGATGCATCGCGAGAGTCCGGCGCCGTTCGTCGACATGCGCCTCGATGACGGCGACATGATTCTGGTCGGCCGCCTGCGTCTGCAGGTGATGCACACGCCGGGCCACACGCGCGACTCGATGTGTCTGCAGGTGGAAGACCACCTGTTCACCGGCGACACGCTGTTGTTCGGCGGCACCGGCCGCACCGATCTGCCGACTGGCGATCCGGAAGCGCTTTACGACAGCCTGTTCAGCGGCATCCTGCGGCTGGACCCGGCGCTGAAGGTGCATCCGGCGCACGACTACAAGGGCGGCGTTGAGTCGACGCTCGCACGTGAGCTCGCCGAGAACCCACGCCTGCAGAAGCGCGACCGCGCCGCTTTCGTCGACATGATGCGCAGCCTCAGTCTGAGCATGCCGACGCACATCACCGAGGCGCTACGCAGCAACATGAGCGGAGGAAAGACGGTCGCGCAATTGCTCGCGGAAGCTGCTGCTGCGGTGCCGTTCATGTCGCTGGCCGAGCTGAAGGCGCGCGTCGAAGCCGCCGACGAGAACTTCATCGTGCTCGACGTGCGCGAGCGTGACGCCTACGAGAACGGGCACATCCCGCGGGCGCGGCTGCTGCCACGCGGCCAGCTCGAGCTGCGCGTCAATGAAGACCTGCCCGATCCGACCAAGCGCATCGTCGCGTGTTGCGAGTTCGGCCGCATTTCGACGCTGGCTGCGGCGACGCTGCGCGAGCTGGGCTATCAGCGCGCGGTGGCTTTGGACGGCGGCGTGAAAGCCTGGCGTGAAGCGGGCTATCCGCTCAAGTCCGGATCGGAGCCTTGACCACACCGAGCCCTGCCGCACGTCATAGCGGAGCAAGACCCTTGTCTTCGATTCAGCCTTGTTCGCTTCCTGACGATGCGCTGTTGGACACTTATCGAGCGAATGGTGCTTACACGGATTGCTACGCGACCGACATCTCAGGCCTTGTGTCACATCAACAGTTTGTGACTGCCTTCTACACGACTGCCTTGTTCAAGCTCGAAAGAATGATCCTGAAGTGGGCCGTATCGAGACCATCGTCGGACGTTCAAGCTGAACAACTGGCTTCAGGAGCTCGCGACGCGTTCGCCGCGTGGAGCGTTGAGAAGCGATCTGAAAATCAGTTGCTGCTGCGCGACCTTACTGGGCGCACAAGATCCTGGCTGATGGTCGCTCCGTTGAGAACGGACAACGGTCCGCGAACGCGTCTGTACTTTGGATCAGCTGTCGTTCCGGTAGTAAACGCCAAGACCGGCAAGCGCACACTTGGACGGGGCTTCAGTGCCTTGCTGGGTTTTCACAAGGTTTACTCGAAGGCATTGCTGCACGCCGCCAGGTCTCGCTTGAGTGCGCAGCAAACCGAACATGCAACGATGCAACGAGACTGACCAGAGATTGTCATGACGGCTTCGTCGACCGATGAACACTGATCGCGATGTCTCGAAGCACTACAGCCGGGGCGATCTTCTGTCCCGCCTGAACGCGGCGTTGATCGAGGATGGCGTCGATCCCGAGCATCCGAGCATGGAGGCGTTGGCGCCCTACGACCAGTTTCATGGTCGCGGCCAGGAGGCGACGTTGGAAATTGCCGGACTGATGCAAGCCGGTCCCGCGGATCACATCCTGGACATCGGCAGCGGCATCGGCGGGCCGGCGCGCTACTTCGCAAACCGCTTCGGCTGCAAAGTCACCGGGATCGATCTGACGCCGGAATTCTGCGACGTCGCCCGCCACCTCACTCGCTTGCTCGATCTCGAGGACAGGATCACTTTCGAAGTCGGTGATGCGCTGGCAATGCCATTCGCCGATGCCAGCTTCGACGGCGCTTACTCGATGAATGTTTCGATGAACATCGCCGACAAAGGCGCGTTCTACCGCGAGATACATCGAGTGCTCAAGCCGGGCGCCTGGCTGGTGCTCTCGGAGGTCGCGAAGGGTGAAGGCGGAGAACTGAACTATCCAACGCCCTGGGCGAGCAGCTCTCGCACCAGCTTCCTGTCGACGCCGGAGGAGACGCGGCGCGGCTTGCAAGGCGCAGGATTCGACGTTACGCGGTTGAAGAGCACCCTCGAGGAAGCGCGCGCATATGGCGCCCGCTCGCGCGCGATGGTCGAGCGCGGTGAGAAACCACCGCATCGCGCGGTCATGCTGATCCACGGCGAAATTGCGCCTCAGGCGATGGCCAACACATCACGCGGTCTTCAGGAGGGGCAGATCGTCCCCATCGAAGTTCTTGGCCGAAAGCGGCTGTAGGATTTTCAGAGCCGGATGCTCCGGACACCTATGCGGGCGAAGTGTTTGCTACTCGTTACTGCGAGCAACGCGTGACAAGGAGATCGATATGCAAAAACTTGCAGACATCATGAGTCGGGACGTTACTGTGATCAGCCCCGATGCATCGATCCACCAAGCGGCGCAGAAGATGCGCAGCGGCGATTTCGGGCTGCTACCTGTGGGAGAAAACGACCGCCTGATCGGTGCGATTTCTGATCGAGACATCGTCATTCGCGCGGTCGCGGATAACAAGGCGCCGAGCACCAAGGTCCGCGAAGTGATGTCAGAAGGTGTGTTCTGGGCCTACGAGGACGAATCGGTCGAAGAGGCGGCAAGACTAATGAGCGAGCGGCAAGTGCGCCGGTTACCGGTCGTCAATCGTGACAAGCGGCTTGTCGGAATTGTTTCCCTGGGCGATTTTGCCGTTGAGGCCTCGGATATGGAGCCTGTCGCGGAAGCGCTCTCTGAGGTATCGCGGGCTCTCTGATTCTGCGCGCCTGAGCTCGAGCAGACCTACAGCACCCGGCTGGCCGGGTGCAACGCAGAACTGGACGGTACTGCCGCAAGGCTGGAATCCTTTGCGAGGGCAGTGGGAGTATTCGCACGCCACGGGCGCGCTTTGAACCTGCTCGCATTCGTCACGATCGTCCTCTGCGTGCTGGCCGCGCTACGCAACGGCGATAATCGTGACTCACCAACACCGCCCGCCTGATTCGCGCACAGACTCGGCGAACCGCGCTACAAGCCAAAAAGAAACGTGAATTCGCTTACACGCTGCAGCTGGGCACGAACTCCCCTCGGTATCGCGTATCACGACACCGAGTGGGGCGTCCCTGTGCACGACGACAGAACTTTGTTCGAATATCTGACGCTCGAAGGAGCGCAGGCCGGTCTGAGCTGGGAGACCATTCTGAAAAAGCGCGAGGCGTATCGCAAAGCGTTCGTGGACTTCGATCCGGTGCGCGTAGCGCGGTTCACACCAGTGCGCATCGAACGGCTTCTGCTGAACGCGGGGATTGTTCGCAATCGACTCAAGATCGAAAGCACGGTGCGCAATGCGCGGGCCTACCTCGCTGTCCAGAAAGAGTTTGGCAGCTTCGATGCTTACGTCTGGGGTTTCGTCAACGGCGTGCCTCTGGACAACCGCCGGCGTTCGCTGGAAGCAATTCCCGCGCGCACGACGGAGTCTGATGCACTCAGCCGTGATCTGTTGCGCCGCGGATTCAAATTCGTTGGCTCGACGATCTGTTACGCCTTCATGCAAGCGGTCGGACTTGTCAATGATCACACGACCGACTGTTTCCGCCATGCGCTCGTTGGGCGGGCTGCGCGCGGCGCATGTCAGAGTCGATAGGATCGGAGACAACGCGCTACGCTGCGACAAGACAATCCAGCGCGGGTAGCGAGTCAATGTCCGTACAGCGTAACGACAATTTTGCGGTAGGCGACCTTTACGAGCCTTACGTAGGTCGCTGGAGCCGACTTGCCGCGAAGGACTTTTTGCAGTGGCTTGCCTTGCCTGCGCAACTCGATTGGCTCGACGTCGGGTGCGGAACCGGCGCACTGACGCAAACGATCCTGCAACAATCGCAGCCGCGAAGCGTCAAGGGCATTGACCCCTCGGCAGGCTTTGTCGACTTTGCGAAGGCGCATGTCTGCGATCCGAAGGTCACGTTTGACGTGGGTGACGCTCAGTCGCTTCCAGTGGAGTCTGCTCGCTTCGACGTTGCGGCGTCGGGTCTCGTTCTTAATTTCGTTCCGAAGCCGTCGCTGGCGGCGCAGGAAATGGCGCGCGTCGTACGAGCGGGAGGTACGGTCGCTGCCTACGTGTGGGACTACGCCGGCAAGATGGAGCTGATGCGTTACTTCTGGGATGCGGCGGCCGAGTTCGATCCGAGCGCTTCCAACCTCGTCGAAGCAACTCGCTTTCCGATGTGCCAGCCGCCCGCGCTGACCAGTTTGTTCCAAGACGCAGGACTGCACGATGTGCGGACGCAGATGATCGATGTCCCGACCACATTTAAAAACTTTGACGATTACTGGAACCCGTTCCTGGGCGGTCAGGGACCGGCGCCGGCGTACGCGATGTCGCTCACCGAAGAGCGCCGCAACGCGCTGCGCGATCGGATCCGCGAAACGCTTCCGATTGCCGGCGACGGCTCGATCCCGCTGATCGCGCGCGCATGGGCGGTGCGCGGACAAGTCAGTCAGTAGATAACTTCCTAAAAGAACAGGAGACCTCGATGAACGAAGAAACATTCAATCTCAGTATCCGCAAGTTTCTGAAAATGGTCGGCGTCAATTCGCAGCGTGAGATCGAACAGGCGGTGGCGAAAGCGACCGGCGATCGCGCGATCGCGGGGACGGAGACATTTCCGGCAAAAATGACGCTCGAAGTCGCCGGCCTGAAGTTGAAAGTAAGTTTCGACGGCGAAATCAACTTGCAGTGAAGCGACGGCAGATGAACACGCGAACTGCGTCGTGTAGCTGCGGACAGCTCAACGTAACAGTGAACGAGGATCCGATTCGAGTTTCCGTCTGCCACTGTCTGGCGTGCCAGCGCCGCACCGGCAGTGCATTCGGCGCGCAAGCACGGTTTCGCAAGGAATCCGTGTCGATCAACGGGGAATCGACGCAGTATGTGCGCGTCGCCGATTCGGGCAACAGGATCATGTTCAATTTTTGCCCGACCTGCGGCGCGATTGTTCACTATTGGATTGAAGGACGCGAAGATATCGTCGCAGTGCCGGTGGGCGCGTTTGCGGACTCTCAGTTCCCCGCTCCCAGTTCTCGGTTTACGAACGACGCAAGCATCCGTGGGTGTCGCTGCCCACTCACCTTGAACATTCGGAGTAGCGATGGAGCTCGGCATGATCGGCCTCGGGCGCATGGGCGCCAACATGACGCTGCGACTATTGCGCGGTGGCCATCGAGTGGTCGGATTCGACTTCAATCCGGATGCGCGCAAGCGCGTCGAACAACACGGCGCCGAGTCGGTTGCATCGCTCGATGCACTGATAACAAAGCTTTCAACGCCGCGGAACTTGTGGATGATGGTGCCATCAGGAGACGCGACCGAAGCAACGATCAAGGCACTGCTGCGGTTGCTGTCGGCTGGCGACACCGTCGTCGACGGCGGCAATTCAAACTACAAAGATACGCAGCGCCGCGCCCGACAGTTCGTTGATCAACGTTTGAATTACATCGACTGCGGCACCAGCGGCGGCATCTGGGGGCTTACCGAGGGCTACAGCATGATGGTCGGCGGCGAAGCGGGTGTCGTCAAACAACTGCAACCAATTTTCGAGACACTGGCGCCGGCGCCGAATCGTGGCTGGGGCCGTGTGGGTCCGAGTGGGGCGGGCCACTTCACGAAGATGATTCACAACGGCATCGAGTACGGGCTGATGCAGGCGTATGCCGAAGGCTTTTCAATCATGCAGCACAAGACGGAATTCGGACTCGACCTGCACCAGGTGGCCGAGATCTGGCGCGAAGGCAGCGTCGTGCGTTCGTGGCTGCTCGATCTGACGACGATTGCGTTGAAAGAGAACCCCGCGCTGGATGGCATCGCGCCGTTTGTTCCCGACTCGGGCGAAGGACGATGGACGGTTGCCGAAGCGATCGATCTGAATGTGCCCGCACCGGCGATCACGCTCGCGCTGCTTGCACGCCTGGCGTCGCGCGATTCGGATTCATTCGCCGCGAAGATGCTGTCGGCGATGCGCAACCAGTTCGGCGGGCACGAAATAAAAAAGCAATGAGCACGAAGCGGTGAGCGCGTCCGCAAGCGACGTGCGCTGGCTCGCAGTTGCCGACGCCGCTGAACTGGAGCGGACTGCGTGCCGGCGCATCATCGACGCCTCCACGCGTGCAATCAAACAGCGTGGAGAATTCCTGATCGTGCTTGCCGGCGGTAACACGCCGCGCGGAGCCTACCGATTACTGCGCGAACAAGCCGCAGACTGGTCGCACTGGAACGTGTACTTCGGCGACGAACGCTGCCTGCCGCCTGACGACTCCGAGCGCAACAGCAAGATGGCGGCTGACGAATGGCTCGACCACGTGCCGATCCCGAAAGCTCAAGTGCACCCGATTCCCGCTGAGCTCGGCGCGACAGCGGCCGCCCTCGCCTACGCGGACACGCTGCGCAACGTCGGTGAGTTCGATCTGGTGTTGCTGGGACTCGGCGACGACGGCCACACCGCCAGCTTGTTTCCGGATCACGATTGGGGCATCGCACCGGATGCGCCCGAGGTGCTCGCCGTGTTCGACGCACCGAAGGCTCCGCCGGAGCGGGTGTCGCTCAGTGCGGCGAGACTGAGCCGCGCGCGCGAGGTGTTGTTTCTGATAGCAGGCGATTCCAAGCGCACGGCGATTGCGCGCTGGCGCGCGGGCGAAAATATTCCTGCGCAAGCGATCCGACCGCGCACAGGTGTCGACGTGCTGGTGGAATCGAAGCTGCTCGCAGGGGTTGCGACGAGCTAACGTTCCGAGTGCCTAATGGACAGGCACGCTAATGTGCAACCGCTCGGCAACGTAGCGAGTCGCAGCGACAACATCCAGTTGAGTACCCGCCAGTCCGACATGGCCGTCGGGGCGCAGCAGAAAGAAGGAAGGTTGCGGGATCTGCTGCCGTGCGAGTTCCTTGTCGTTGGCGGGATCGCTCGGCACCGCATGGATGCCCAATAGGCCACGCAACTCCGGCAGCTCTGTAACCGGCGCAGGCTGACCGAACAAAAGCAGATGGAATCGCGTGTCGTCGAGCTTTGCAAACAGGTCTTCGATCGGACCATCCGGCTGCAGCTTGACCCGCAGCCACGGAAAACGATCGCCCGCGCGCGGCGCGCCTTCATGCCAGCGCGCCAGCGACTCCGATAGCGGACTATTGCGGTACTGGATGCCGATCTGGGAGACCGTCCGAAACGCGAGCTTTCGTATCCTGTCGAAGCGCATTGCAAACGCCGCAACATTCGCCAGCACGCGTGTGCGGAAGAGTCCGGCCACGCGACTATCTGAAACAACCAACTGGAACGCGCGATCGGTCGTGCTCAGCAGCCGCTTGGCCACCGGAATGCGTTCGGCTTCGTAGGAGTCGAGCAACGCCGCATCGGCGCGCCCTGACACCACGAGCGCGAGCTTCCACGCCAGGTTGTAGGCGTCTTGCAGCCCGGTGTTCATTCCCTGTGCGCCGACCGGGCTGTGGATGTGTGCCGCATCGCCGAGCAGAAAGCAGCGGCGATCACGAAAGCGGGCCGCACACCGATGATGAATGCGGTAGGTCGAGTACCAGCTGCACGCCTTGAATGACAGATTCGCTCCGGCCTCCTGTCGCACCGACGGGATCACGTCTTCAAAGGTCAGATCTTCTCTATCGCGCAACTCCACAGGGAGGATTCCGACGACGCGCCAGTGATCGATCCCGCGCATCGGGAAGAACAAATGAAATCCTTCGCGCCAAAAATAGACGTTGAGCTCGTCCGGGGCCATCGGCCCCGTCATTTCTGTGTCGGCGACGAAGAAGACATGCTCGTAAGGCGCACCGACGAACTCGATCCCGTTCATCTCGCGCACTGCGCTGCGCGCGCCGTCGCAGCCCGCAACCCATGCGGCGGTGATCTCGGCCAGGCCTCCATCGGGCTGCTTCAGCGTTGCCTTGACGAGAGTGGCGTCTTGCTTCATGGCAACGAGCTCGGTGTTCCAGCGCACGGTCAATCCATGCCTGCGCAGCGCCTCTCCCATCAGGCGTTCGTTGTCATCCTGGCCAAGAATCAGAATAAACGGATAAGGACTCAGGTCACGTCCGATGTCGCCGATCGGAACTCGCGCGGTGCGCCGCCCTTCGGCCCACAGGTTGGCACCGGTCGTACGCTTGCCGAGCTCGAGAGCGCGATCGACGATGCCGAGATGCGCGTAGATCTCAAGCGTGCGCGCGTGCACGCCCAGTGCCCTCGTCTGCAGAGCCGGTCCCGCGTGCCGGTCGATGATCAGCGCACGCACGCCGCGTCGCGCGAGCTGGTTCGCAAGCATCAGCCCGGTTGGCCCGGCGCCGACGATGAGGACGTCAGTGTTCAGGTACACGAAGACGGCGCCGGATCTGAGTTAGACATTGGCGCTCGCTTGCATGACAGCTCCCAGCGTTGCCCATGCAACAGCATCGAACGTAGGACGCCAAAGGTCCGTTGGTGCTCAAACGGTGACCGCACAAACGCCGTCGTTTCGCGGCGCAGAGTCACGGCAGCGCTACTTGGCGGCGATCGCAGAGATTTCCACGAGAACGTCACGCGGCAGACGCGCTACCTGAACAGTTGCACGCGCCGGCGGCTTGTCCTTGAAGTAGGTCGCGTACAGCGTGTTCATTCTCGCGAAGTCGTTCAGGTCCTTCAGAAAGACTGAAGTGGAGACGACATCGTCCATCGTCATTCCATTCGCAGCCAGCACCGCCCGCAGGTTCTCCAGCACGAGCTTGGTCTGATCTTCAATGGAGCCGGTATTGAGCTGGTTCGTCGCGGGATCGATCGGGATCTGACCGGCAAGGAACAACAGGTTGCCAAATTTGATGCCTTGCGAATAAGGCCCGATGGCTGCCGGAGCTGCCTTCGTGGAAATCACTTCCTTCGTGGGTGCGGTGGCGCACGCGGCCAGAACACAGGCGGAACATGCGGCAAGCATGAGCTTGGATGTCACGACCAGGCTGAACGTCATCGCATTCCTTCCAGGATAAGTGCCGTGCACTAATCTTCGATTTGGTCAGAGAGATCTATTCAATTGGCCGCTGGCGCAACCGACGCGCCCTCGACTCGATGCCTCTCGAGCGCCCGTGCGACAAAACCCGAAGCTTTCATCTCCTCGACGAACTCGCGCAGGTACTTCACGCCCGCTTCGCCTCGGCCCTTGGGTGTTCCCATCGCCTGGTTGATCACCATGAAGCGGCCGTCGAGCAGTCGGAGCCCGGGGATACGCCGTGCATCGGCCTCCAGCTGCTGCTTGACGCCTGCAGCGACTTCGAGCTTTTGCGCGACCAACATATCGGTGACTGCAGGAGACGTCGGTACGCGAACGATCTTCGCTTGTTTCAGATTGCGCGTGAGAAACAGGTCATAGGCGCTTCCAGTGGCGACGACGACGTGCACGTGAGACCGATCGACTTCGTCGTTACTGCGAATCGGAGAGTTCTGCGGCACCAGATAGGCGCCCTCGATCACGACGTACGCGGCGGTGAAGCTGACATCGACTGCGCGTGCCGGATCAATCGCGACGTAAGCGACATCCCAAGCGCCTGCCTTCAGCCCCTCGACCACCTTGCCCGCGGCATCGTAGGTGACCAGCTCGACGGGCACACCGAGGCGCCGCGCGAGCTCTCGAGATAGATCGACCGAGACGCCGCGTGGCTCGCCCGTCACCGGGTCCTTGACCGCGAGCACCGGATTGCCGAAGTTGATCGCCGCGCGCAGCTTTCCTGACGGAGCAATCTCTGTCCGCGCGGCGGCAGGCACTTGCGGTGTACTGGCGCACGACAACAGTAACGACACAGCGACCAGTCCGATCGCGCTTCTGAACACGGTTCTCCTTAGAAGCAATCTAGTTCAACGAAGGTGAAGGGGGTTTTTTGGGTTGCTTAGGTTTCTTCGCTTCCTTGCGTTGCCGATCGCGGTTGCCCATAGTCAACTCCTTTAGTAAGAACTGTGCGATACGCGGTTCGCGAATCGCCTTCGCTATATTGTTCAGACCCTACGTGATCATTCGCTCGAAAGCAACCAGAGCTTAGCGAGAAATATTAATGGGCGAAGCATTCATCGTCGACGCCGTCCGTACGGCCGGCGCACGCAAGGGCGGCCGCTTGAGTGGCTGGCATCCGGCGGATCTCGCGGCTGCAGTGATCGACGCGCTGGTTGCGCGAACCGGCATCGATCCGGCCGTGATCGACGATGTGATCATGGGCTGCGTCGGGCAGGCAGGTGAACAGTCGAACAACGTTGCCCGCAACGCCGTGCTGGCATCGAGTCTGCCCGAGTCGGTGCCCGCCACATCGGTCGACCGGCAGTGCGGATCGTCGCAGCAGGCGCTGCACTTTGCGGCGCAGGCGGTGATGTCCGGCAGCATGGACGCGGTGATTGCCGCCGGCGTCGAGAGCATGACCCGAGTGCCGATGGGCTTGCCGGCAACGCTCGCGTTCAAGCACGGCTTCGGCAGTTACATGAGCCCGGCAATGCAGGCGCGCTATCCGCAGGTTCAGTTCAGCCAATTCACGGGCGCCGAGATGCTGGCCGTGAAATACGAACTGGCCAGGGACGAGCTCGATGAATACGCACTGCGCAGCCATCAGCGGGCGGGCGCAGCGACCCGCGCCGGAAATTTCGATACCGAGATCCTGCCGCTGCCGACCCGCACGGCCGAAGGTGCAGTGACCGACCAGGCGCACACGATCGACGAGGGCATTCGCTTCGACGCAACACGCGAGGGCATCGGTGCCGTGAAGCTACTGCAGGAGGGTGGAAGGCACACGGCCGCGAGCGCTAGCCAGATTTGCGACGGCGCCGCGGCGCTACTGGTGGTCAACGAGCGCGGACTGAAATTACTGGGGCCATCGGCCAAGCCGCTCGCGCGCGTTCATCAAATGACCGTCATCGGTCACGACCCGGTGATCATGCTCGAGGCACCAATACCGGCAACACCGATCGCGCTGCGGAAGGCGGGTTTGCGGCTCGACGACATCGATCTCTTCGAGATCAACGAAGCGTTTGCGTCGGTGCCGCTGGCGTGGCTGAAGGCCACAGGCGCCGATGCTGCGCGCCTCAACGCATCGGGGGGCGCAATCGCGCTGGGTCACCCGCTCGGTGCCTCCGGTGCGAAGCTGATGACGACGCTGGTGCACGCACTGCGCCGCACCGGCAAGCGCTACGGAATGCAATCGATGTGCGAGGGCGGTGGGCTCGCGAACGTAACGATTGTCGAGCGGCTATAGCAACTACTTGTACATCTTCGTGGCGCCTCCAATGGCCTTCCATGCCGAATGGCCGCCCTTCATGTACCGCGCATCGAAGCCGGCGTCTCGCAACGCAACGGCGGTTTGGCATCCGACGTGAAATCCATACACGCAAAATGTGACGACGGGATCTGACTTCGAGAGCTCTCCCGCCCATTCCTGCACGCGATCGGGATCACGCCATAGCGCACCGTCCATGATGTCCTGCGTGCGCGAAACGTAATACTGCGGCCGCGCATCAATGATCTGGACAGGTTGACCGGCGTCGATCATCGCTTTGACCTCTTCCGGCGAAACGCCCGGTACATCTGCGAACTCTTCTTGTATGAGTGGGCGTGGCGGTGCGACCTTTGAGGCATCTTCGTAACGGCCCTGCACCGCTTTCCAGTCGACATTGCGTAAGAAGGCTTCGATGTACGCCTTCGCGTTGGCGCCGAAGTCGATGTGGTAGGCGTGCTCATACATGTCGAGCGCAAAGATCGGAATGCCGCCCGCGATTGCCTGGCTGTGATCGGCTGCGTACTGGTTGATTAGCCGACCGTCGCGCGGCACGTAGACAAGCAACACCCAACCCGAACCTCCTGCCAGTCCGTTCGCCATCGCAACGAACTCGCTGCGCCAGCGATCTACCGAACCAAAGTCCCGAGCCAGCACTTGCTTAAGTGTCTCCGTCGGTTTTCCATCCCCGCCCAAGCATGCGAAATACAGCTCGTGCAGCAATGTGGAGTTGAGTGCGATCAGTTCTTCGCGCTTCAGACTATTGACGACGTACGGTGCGGTACTGGCGTAATCGAGTGACTCTAACTTTTCCGTGATTGCGTTCAGCTTGCGCAAAGCGCCGCCGTAGTTGTTTTCATAGTGGCTTTCGATCAGCTGCTTCGACAATCCGTTCAAGACCCAAGGGCGACAGTAGATAGGTGCCAGCTGGTATCGCATCTTGTCCCCTTTTCAATTTTCTCTGTAGAGATCAATACAGTACAGTAATAATATCTACAAAGCAATGGCTGCGGAGACAAAATCTGAACGACCCGGCTGATCGCCACGATGACAATGAGGTTCGCCTGACGAGACCCCGCCTGGCGGCGGGTGAGCGGGCGACGACGCCTGGTGTCGCCTCTATCGGTTCGACTAGAGCGGCGCGATCTGCACCTTGCGGAACTTGACGACACCCGCCGCGTATTGCAGGGCGATCGGGCCGCTCGCAAGTTTGCTGTCCTGAATATCGGCGGTGACGACGCCGTTCAGGGCAACTGTCACACGCGAGCCTTTGACCGTGACGTCGTAGGTGTTCCACTTGCCGCCCGCCTTCGGCATCGGCGACACCGGGGACAGATGCACGATGGATCCCGTGCCAAACGTCGGGTCCGGACGCTGATCGTAAATGTTCGCTTCGTAGCATGTCCGATCGGTCAGATTCTTGATGTCAGCGCAACGCATATAGATACCGGAATTGGCGTCGTCGCTGACCCAGAACTCGGCGCGGATTCGAAAGTCGGTGTACGAGTTTTTCGTAACCAGAAAACTGTTCGCCTTGTCGGTCTTTTGGTCGGCCTGGATCGTGCCGTCCACCACACGCCAGTTGGCGTCGCCGACGCGGATCCAGTTATCGAGGCCAGTGCTGCCGTCGAGCAGCGTGACCCATTTGGGGTCGCTTTGGCTCGATGGGGTTGCGCAACCCAGCGCCGCGAACAGGACGGCAAGAAGTGTCGCGATAATCGAAAAGTGTCGATTCATGGCGTCTCCGTGGTTCTGAGGTGTCAGCGATATATTGGCAAGTTGAACGTTCTCCAGCAAGGGAGATGCCAGCATGAGCATCCGGTTCAACCACACCATCGTCTGGTGCCGCGACCAGCAGCGCTCCTCAACATTTCTGGCGGAAATCCTCGGTCTGCCAACGCCTACCCGCTTCGGGCCCTTTCTGGTCGTCAAACTCGACGACGGGGCCTCGCTCGACTTTGATCAGGTCGAAGGAGATGTCGCGTTTCAGCACTATGCTTTCCTGATCGATGAAGACGATTTCGATGCAATCTTCTCGCGGGTGGGCGAGCGCGGACTCCAGTATTGGGCGGACCCCGGGAAGAAGCGCGCCGGAGAAATCTATCGCCACAACGGCGGGCGCGGTTTTTACTTCGACAGTCCGGACGGCCACTTGCTGGAAGTGCTGACGCAACCGTACGCGATCGACTCGTGAACCCATCCACGCACTAGCGCTGGGCCCGGTAGCGGCGGATTAGCGCATTGGTCGAGCTGTCGTGTGCGAGCCGAGGCTCTTGGCTGCTATAGAGTTCGGCCGCTGTACGCGTCGCAAGCGCTTTGCCGAGCTCGACGCCCCACTGGTCGAACGAATCGATGTTCCAGATGACGCCCTGCACGAACACGCTGTGCTCATAGAGCGCCACCAGCGAGCCGAGTGTCTGCGGCGTCAGCTGCTCCGCGAGGATCGTGTTGCTCGGCTGATTGCCCTCGAACGAGCGGTGCGCCACAAGCGTGGCCGGCACTCCTTCGGCCCTGACCTGATCGGGCGTCTTGCCGAACGCGAGCGCTTCACCCTGCGCAAACAGATTGGCCATCAGCAGATCATGCTGGTCGCCCAGCGGATTGTTGGTGCGACAGAAGCCGATAAAGTCGCTCGGTACGAATCGCGTTCCCTGGTGCAGCAGCTGATAGAACGAATGCTGGCCGTTAGTACCGGGCTCTCCCCAGATGACGGGCGCGGTCTGGCAGCCGACCGCGGCGCCATCGACGGTGACGCGCTTGCCGTTGCTTTCCATGATCAGCTGCTGCAAATACGCGGGGAAGCGTTTCAGGTATTGCTCGTACGGCAATATCGCGTTCGTCGATGCACCGAGGAAATCGTTGTTCCAGATTGCCAGCAGCCCATGCAGCCACGGAAGGTTGCGAGCCGGCGGCGCGCTGCGAAAGTGCTCGTCCATTGCGCGGAAGCCAGCGAGCATCGCGCGAAACTGCTCGGCGCCGATCGCGAGCATGATCGATAGCCCAACGGCAGAACCCATCGAGTATCGCCCGCCCACCCAATCCCAGAACTCGAACATGTTGGCGGGGTCGATGCCGAACTTGACGACTTCAGCTTTGTTGGTGGAGACCGCGACGAAATGTTTCGATATCGCGGCTTCATCGCCGAGTGCATTCACGCACCACTGGCGCGCGGCGCGTGCATTGGCCAATGTCTCCAGCGTCGTGAACGTCTTGGAGCAAACGATGAACAGTGTTTCATCGGGCTGCAGATCGCGCACCGCTTCGGTGAAATCGGTGCCGTCGATATTGGAGACAAAGCGAAACACCATGTCGCGCCGGCTGTAATGCCGCAGCGCTTCATACGCCATCACCGGCCCGAGATCGGAGCCGCCGATTCCGATGTTGACTACGTTGCGGATACGCTTGCCGCGGTAGCCATTCCAGTCGCCGTTACGGACGCGATCGGTGAAGGCGGCCATCCGGTCAAGAACTGCGTGCACGTCGGGCACCACATCGTGGCCGTCAACCAGGATGCGCTCGCTGCGCGGCGCCCGCAATGCAACGTGCAATACCGGACGCTGCTCGGTGACGTTGATTTTCTCGCCGTTGAACATGGCTTCAATGCGCGCGCGCAAGCCGCGTGCTTCGGCAAGCTCGAATAGCAGCTGCAGCGTTTCATCGTTAAAGCGGTTCTTGGAGTAATCGAGATACAGGCCCGCCGCTTCGGCAGTGAAACGCTCGCCGCGCCCCGGATCCTCGGCGAACAGTTCACGCAAATGACGCGGCTCGATCAGCCGAACATGGCGCTGCAGCGCAGCCCATTGCGAACAGTCACTCAGCATGCCGCCGGTCTAAAAGCAGCGAGCGCGCTCACGTTCAAGACTTATCCGACGGCACCATAGGTCGCGCAAGTCTAAACGCTGAAGAGCTCACATCTTCTTGCGCATGTCGGCAGTCGGAGCCTTAGGCGCTCAGCAGCTTCTCGATATCGGGCAGATTGTGCGAGGTCAGCTCCTTCGACAGCTCTCCGGTAATTCGCTCGCTGACTTCCTTATGAAACTCTTTGCGCAAGTTGCCAAGCACCTTGGGTGGCGCGACGACCACCAGCGCTTCGAACTTGTTCGCATGCGCCATCGAGTTCAGCGTGCGGGCGATCTCGCTGGCAAAGCGATCTTCGCCCAACTGATGCCAGTCGGTCTGGTCCATTGCGCTGCGCGCAGTGCCGGCACTGGCGTATGCGCGCCCCGGTTTATCGGTGCCTTGCTCATGAGTCGCCGGGTTCTCATGCCAGAGAAGATTTTCAACTTCGAGCTCGATGTCCTGCGGACCGCCTATGTTGCGCAGAAAAAGTGCCTTCTCGCCGTCGCCCACGAGAACCAGCGCTTGATTGGGAACGTTGACTTCAGCCATCGTCGCTTTCTCAGGCATTTCGAGCCTCCGCTTTATCGTCCGCAAGGCCGTCGTCGTCAGCCGCCGGCGCGGGCCTGGTTGATCGACCCCTCAGCGGATCACTTCGTAGCTTGCACCACTTCGCGAGCAACAGAGGTGCCCAATGCGCGGATTCGCGACACCGTACGAGGTCAGCCTGCGCGCCGCTCAGCGATGAACCAGGGCCTCGCTCTTGTCGGCGATCTTTTGCATCAGCGAGGTCCATGACTTATTGAACGCTTCGGCGCCCTCGCGCTGCAGCTGCTCGGCCAACGCATCGCAATCGACGCCGGCCCGAGCGAAGCGCTCCAGCACCGCTTCGGCGTCGCCTCCGTCTTGGGGCATCACGCCTCTAAGCTTTCCGTGATCGGCGAACGCGAGCAAGGTCTTCTCAGGCATCGTGTTGATCGTGTCGATCGCTGCGAGCGCTTCGACGTACAGCGTATCCGGGGCCGATGGATCCTTGGACCCTGTGCTGCCCCATAACAACCGTTGAGGTTGCGCGCCGGCTGCAGCCAACTTCCTCCAGCGCGGCGATGCCAGCAACTTGCGGTAAGCGGCATAGGTTCGGCCAGCGATCGCGATCCCAAGCCGGTTGTTCAACTCGGCAGGTACTTTGTCCTTCACTGCACGATCCCAGCGGCTTACAAACACCGAGGCCACCGAGCCAACTTTCGGATCGAGCCTGGCGGCGATGCGCCGTTCGATCGCACGTAGGTAAGCCTCGGCGGCGGCGAGATACTGCTCGCGCGAGAACAGCAGCGTGACGTTGATCGGCACACCCGCGAAGATCGATTCTTCGATCGCGGGGATGCCTTCGGGAGTGCCCGGAATCTTGATGAACAGATTCGGCCGCTCAGCCTGCCGGTAGATACGGGCCGCCGCTGCGATGCTGCCGGCGGTGTCATTGGCGAGCAACGGCGACAGCTCCATCGAAACCCAGCCATCGACACCGCCGGTGGCGTCGAAGATCGGACGGAACAAATCCGCTGCGCGCCGTAAATCTTCGAGCGCGAGCTCGACAAACAGCGCCTCGCCCGACTTGCCGCTGCCGGCCTTGTCGCGGATAGCGTCGTCGTACGCATCGCTGCCGCCGATCGCCTCGTCGAAAATCGTCGGATTCGATGTGAGCCCCGTGACCGCGAGCTCATCGATATAGCGCCGCAGCGTCCCATCGTCGAGGATGCGGCGGGAGATGTTATCGAGCCAGATGCTCTGGCCCAGGTTGTGCAGGCGTTGTGTGTTGTTCATGCGCACTCCGTTTCTATGCAGTCGCCTCGGGCTGCGGGTCATGCCAGCCCTCATTGCCGGCGACGATTTTTGCCGCCGCCGGCGGGCCCCATGTACCCGGCTCGTATTCGGCGACCGGTGGAGGATTGTGAAGGATCGGGTCGACGACGCGCCACGCGGCCTCAACGCTGTCATCGCGCGTGAAGAGAGAAGTATCGCCTTGAACCGCGTCTCCCAGCAGCCGCTCGTACGGCAGGTCGTTGCTCGCGGGCGAACGGCGCGCGACGAGTTCCACCGGTTCCCCCAGCATCTCGTCGCCGGGTCGCTTGACGCGCGCACCAATCGAAATCACGACTTCCGGGCTGAGACGAAAGCGGAAGTAATTCGACTGCGCAGGATCAATCCGGTCGAAGATTGGCAGCGGTGGAGTTTTCAGATCGACCTTGACTTCAGTGGCTGTGATCGGCATGCGCTTACCCGCACGGATGTAAAACGGCACGCCGGCCCAGCGCCACGTGTCGATCCGCAGCTTCAACGCGACGAACGTTTCGACCTGCGAATCGGGCGCCACGCCAGGCTCCGCGCGATAGCCGCGAAATTGCCCGCGTACGACCTGCGCAGGTTGCAGCGGGCACATCGCCCGAAACAAGCGCAATTTTTCGGCGCGCATCGACTCCGGATCACTGCCGACGGGTGCGTCCATCGCCAGCAACGCAATCACCTGCAGCAAGTGGTTTTGCACGACGTCGCGAATCGCTCCGACTTCCTCGTAGAAGCTTCCGCGGCCCTGCACGCCAAAGCTTTCGGCCATCGTGATCTGCACGTTATCAATGTAGTTGCGATTCCAGATCGGCTCTAAAAAGGCGTTGGCGAAACGAAAGTACAACAGGTTCTGGACGGCTTCCTTGCCAAGGTAATGATCTATGCGAAACACCGCTGACTCTGGAAAGACCTCGTGCAGTGTCTTGTTCAATGCCCGCGCGGATTCAAGATCACGGCCGAATGGCTTTTCAACAATCACGCGCGCACCAGCGGCGCAACCTGCGTGCGCCAGGCCCTGCACGACGGGCCCGAACATGCTTGGAGGAATCGCCAGGTAGTGCAGCGGCCGTTCGGCCCCTCCGAGCGCCTCGCACAGGCGGTCGTAGGTAGTGGGTTCCGCGTAGTCGCCTTCGACGAATCGCAATTGCGCTGCGAGCTTCGCGAAAGCGCCCGCATCGAGGCCGCCATTGTTCTGCAGCGACTCGCGTGCGCGCTGCCGTAATTTCGCGAGTGACCAACCCTCACGCGCAATGCCAAGGATCGGCATGTCGAGCTCGCCGTGCCGGATCATCGCCTGCAGCGCAGGAAATATTTTCTTGTACGCCAGGTCGCCGGTGGCGCCGAACAACACAAAGGCATCTGACGGGAGCGGTGGCATGTCGTTTATGCGAACGGGTACGGCAGCAGGATAGTGCAGCGCCAGTTGCAGCTTGGCGTCTCGAACCTACGCCAGCAACTTGGTATCCTGCCTCCTCGCACACCAACGTGTTGGACGTCTTAATTGAGGGCGAGCAGCAGTTCCATCCTCGGGCACCTGACCCAATTTAAGACGCGTTTTTCTACCAGCGCCTTGTCGCTCGCGTCGTCGGTCGAAGAAGCGCCGTTGCGGTCGGAGCTTTTTAGCGCCGATCAGATGGAGCAGTACGGCAAGACGCTCGCGGCCACGCACAAGATAACGTCGCGGCGCACGCGCGAACCGCTGCTCGCTCGGTTGGCTGACAACGAGAGCAAGCTGATCGAGGTGTGCAGTCTGCTGACCGAGTCCTTATCGGTCCACCAGCGCATCACGCCGGCCGGTGAATGGCTGATCGATAACTTTCATTTGATCGAAGAGCAGATCGCCACTGCAAAGCGGCATCTGCCCCGAGGGTATAGCCGCGAGCTTCCGCGGTTGGCAAGCGGGCCCTCCGCAGGATTGCCGCGCGTCTACGACATTGCGCTGGAAACGATCTCGCACGGCGATGGCCTGGTGGACGCGCAGCGACTGAGCCGGTTCGTTGCCGCGTATCAGACGGTCACGCCACTGAAGCTGGGAGAGCTATGGGCGATTCCGATCATGCTGCGGCTCGCACTGATCGAGAACCTGCGTCGTGTCGGCGTGCGCATGGCGGCGGCGCGCGCAGATCGCGATCTAGCGAATGTCTGGGCCGACCAGATGATGGAGATGGCCGAAAGCGATCCCAAGAGTCTGATCCTGGTGATTGCCGACATGGCGCGCTCGTCGCCGCCGCTCGGCAGCGCTTTCGTGGCAGAGCTGACGCGCCGGTTGCAGGGCCAGAGTCCGGCGCTGGCGCTGGCGCTCACGTGGATCGAGCAGCAGCTTGCCGAATCGCATCTGACGATCGACCAGCTGGTGCAGCTCGAAGCCCAGCTGCAGGCTTCGCATCAGGTGTCGATCAGCAACAGCATTGGCAGCCTGCGGTTGCTGAGTGCGATCGACTGGCGCGAGTTTGTCGAACAGATGAGTGTCGTCGAGAAGATATTGCGCGACGACCCCGCGGGCGTTCACGCGGCGATGGATTTCGCAACGCGCGATAGTTACCGCCACGCGACCGAACAGACTGCAAAGCGCAGCACGGCGTCAGAGTCCGAAGTGGCGGCCAAGGCCGTCGAACTCGCACGCACGCGCGTCGACAAGACGGATCCGCGCACCGGACAAGCCGGTTTCTATCTGATTGACGAGGGTTTGCCCGCGCTGGAGCGCGCCGTCGGTGTCAAGCGCTCTCCGCTCCAGGCGCTTCGCATGTTCGGTCGTCGATACCCGCTGCCGATTTATCTCGGGACGATTTTCGCGATCACTGCCGCATTGACCGTCGGCCTCGCCGTGCGCGTATCTCCGCAGCTGGCGTACCCCGGCGACGCTGCATCGATCGCACTGCTTGGATTCGTCATCCTGTTGTTTTTGCTGGCGACCAGTCAGTTGGCGGTGTCGGCCGTCAACTGGCTCGTCACGCTGCTGGTGAAGCCGCGGTCGTTGCCAAGGATGGATTACAGCGAAGGCATCGCGCCGACGGCACGCACGTTGGTGGCAGTGCCCACTCTGCTGACCGATACCGCGAGCGTGGAAAAGCTGATCGAAGCGCTCGAAGTGCGCTTTCTTGCCAACCGCGATGCGAATCTGCACTTCGCGCTGCTCACGGATTTCCCGGATGCAGATCAGGAATCGCTACCCACCGACGAACCGCTGCTGCAGCTTGCGCGCGATGGAATCGATGCGCTCAATCGCGCTTATGGCAATGGAAAGGAACCGGGCGGCGATATTTTTTATCTGCTGCATCGTCCGCGCCGCTGGAATCCGCAGCAACGCGCCTGGATGGGCCGCGAGCGCAAACGAGGCAAGCTCGGCGACCTCAATGCACTGCTGCGAGGGAATCCCGGCGACGCGTTTTCGTTGATTGTCGGCGACACCGAACCGTTGTTGCAGGTGAAGTACGTCATCACGCTCGACACGGATACGCAGTTACCGCGCGATAGCGCGCGCCAGCTCGTCGGCGCAATGGCACATCCGCTCAACTGGCCTCAGTTCGATCAGCCGCATTTTGATCCAGCCCATCCGGATCGCCCGCGGCGCGCGGCACCGCGGCATGTCGTCACAGCCGGCTACGGAATTCTGCAGCCGCGCATTGCGGTCAGCCTGCCGGAAACTCGCCGTTCGCCCTATGCGCGGCTATACAGCGGCGAACCCGGACTCGATCCCTACACCCGCACTGTGTCGGATGTGTACCAAGACGTGTTTGCGGAGGGCTCGTTCATCGGCAAAGGCATCTACGACGTTGATGCGTTCGAAAGTGCGCTCGCCAATCGATTCCCGGACAACCGCATCCTGAGCCACGACCTGCTTGAAGGTTGTTTAGCGCGCTCGGGCCTGCTGAGCGACGTGCAGCTGTACGAACAATTTCCGGCGCGCTATAGCGCGGATGTCGCGCGCCGACATCGCTGGATCCGAGGTGACTGGCAACTGATCGGCTGGCTGCGCCGACGCGTACCGCTGCCCGACGGACGTCGCGTACCGAACCCCCTGTCATGGTTGTCGCAGTGGAAGATCTTCGACAACCTGCGGCGCAGCCTCGTGCCGGCGTCATTGTTGTTGGTTCTGCTACTTGGCTGGGCCGCGCTCCCGTATCCGTGGCTATGGACCGCGGTGGTTTTCGCCGTACTTTTGTTGCCTGCGGTCGCCACGTCGTTGACCGATCTGCTGCGCAAGCCGCACGAGACGCCGATCGAACAACACCTGATCGCCGTCGCAGGCACCGCGCAAACGCAATTTGCGCAATCGCTGCTTGCGCTCGCATGGCTGCCTTACGAAGCCTTCTATTCTGTCGACGCCATCGCGCGCACCCTCTGGCGCACGCTCATTTCGCGCCGACGCCTGCTCGAATGGAAGCCTTCGAGCATTGTCGAGCGTCAGCTCGAAGAGAGTCATAGCACTGACCTGGCGGCGGTCTATCAAACGATGTGGATCGCACCGGCGACCGCAGTGTTGACGTGGACCGTCATGCCGGCGATGAATGTCTCGGCGTTGCGGATTGCCGCGCCGATTCTGCTGCTGTGGCTGGTTTCGCCCGCACTCGCGTGGTGGATGAGCCGGCCGTTCGCGCCGCGCATTGAAGAGCTATCGGTCGCACAGGTGAAGTTTCTGCGCCGGCTTGCGCGCAAGACGTGGGGATTTTTCGAGACATACGTCAACGCCGAAGAGAACTGGCTGCCGCCCGACAATGTGCAGCAGAAAAGTGGCGTCGTCATCGCACATCGCACGTCGCCGACCAATATCGGCCTCGCCCTGCTCTCCGAACTGACCGCGCGCGATCTTGGCTATCAAACGGGCGGACAGTTCGTGACGCGCATCACAAACTCAATGCGCGTGCTGCAGTCGCTCGAGCGGCATCGAGGCCATCTTTTCAACTGGTACGACACGCGCACGCTGGCACCGCTGAACCCGCGATACATTTCTACGGTCGACAGCGGAAACCTGGTCGGCAGCGTGTTGACGCTGCGTGTTGGGCTCGCTGCGCTTCCCGATGAACCGATCGTGCACCCCCGCTGGCTCGATGGCATCGGCGACACATTCGACGTCCTGCGCGAAGCGACCGGCCCGCAGGCGCCGCGGCCCGTCGTTCGCTTCGGTGCCGCGCTCGAGCGAGCAGTCGCCGAGCAAAACGGCGACGCTTGAATCGGTATGGAGCCACATCGATCAACTCGCGACTCACGCCGCCGAGATTGCGGAGCATTACCTCGCACTGCCGGTTGCATTACCGACACCACCGGTGTTCGCCGGGCCCGAGGTACCGGACGTTTCCGATCAGCGTGTGATGGAAATCGATGGCTGGGCAGAAGCGCTCGTGCGTCAATGCGCGGGTTTGCGCGACGAACTGTTGCTGCTTGCTCCGTGGCTCGCCACACCCACGAGTGAAACCAGCGGCGCTGCGCTCGCGACTGAAGTAACAGGCGCGCTGACGCTGCGCGCGCTGGCTGCGATGCACTCAGCAGGTGACGCCGCGCTGCCCGAATCGGCATCGCTCGCGCAGGGTGCGCAGCACGCTCGCGAGCGAATCGCCGCGATCGACGATCTCATCCGGCACGCGGGTGCGCTGTCAGAGATCGACTATTCCTTCCTGTTCGACCGGGTGCGCCGCCAGTTCGTGATCGGCTACAACGTCGGAGATGCGCGTGCCGATGCGAGCTTCTACGACCTGCTGGCGTCCGAAGCGCGCCTGGCCAATTTTGTTGCGATCGCGCAGGGCAGGCAGTTGCAGGAAAGCTGGTTTGCCCTGGGACGGCTGCTGACCTCGGTCGGCGGCGAGCCGGTGCTGCTCTCATGGAGCGGCTCGATGTTCGAGTACCTGATGCCGCTGCTGATGATGCCGACGTACGAGAACACGTTGCTTGATCAGACCTACCATGCGGCCGTCGATCGGCAGATCGATTATGGACGCCAGCGCGGCGTCCCATGGGGAATCTCCGAGTGCGGCTACAACGCCGTCGATGCGCATGACAATTATCAATATCGCGCATTCGGTGTGCCGGGGCTGGGACTGAAGCGCGGGCTCGCCGACGATCTGGTGATCGCGCCCTATGCATCTGCGCTGGCGCTGATGGTGGCGCCGACTGCAGCATGCGCCAACCTGCTGAGGCTTGCCGAGGAGGGGTTGTATGCGCGCTTCGGGATGTTCGAAGCGATCGATTACACGCCATCGCGTCAGCGGCGCGGCGAGTCGAGCAGCATCGTTCAATCTTTCATGGCGCACCACCACGGCATGAGCCTGCTCGCGTTTTCGCATGCGCTGCTCGACAGACCGATGCAGAGGCGATTCGAATCGGACCCGCAGTTCAGGGCAACGTTGTTGCTGCTGCAGGAGCGCATTCCGCGCGCGACGGCGTTCTATTCGACGGCGACGATCGCTCCCGATCGCGCCGTCAGCCAGGTGAGCGCCGAACTGCCGATACGCGTGCTGGCCACACCGAACACGCCGGTGCCTGAGGTGCACCTGTTGTCCAACGGTCGCTACAACGTGATGGTGACCAACGCGGGCGGCGGCAGCAGCCGCTGGAAAGAGTTCGCGATTACGCGCTGGCGTGAAGACTACGACCTGCGACAACTGGGGAATGTTCTGCTATCTGCGCGACGTTGCCAGCGGCGCGTTCTGGTCGGTTGCACACCAACCCACGTTGCGCGTGACCGAGCACTACGAGGCGATCTTCACCGAGGGCCGCGCCGAGTTTCGCCGACGCGATCTCGATATCGAGACGCACACCGAGATCGTCGTTTCACCGGAAGACGACATCGAGCTGCGTCGCGTGCGCATCACCAACCGCAGCCGCACGCGCCGCACGATTGAAATTACGAGCTACGCCGAAATGGTGCTCGCGCCGCCTGCGGCCGACGCACTGCACTCTGCGTTCAGCAACCTGTTCGTGCAGACTGAGATCATCGCGCGGCGCGCCGCCATCTTGTGTACGCGGCGGCCGCGCTCGCGCGACGAGCACACGCCGATATCGTTTCAATTGATGACGGTGCACGGCAACGCCGCTGCACCGTCGTTCGAAACCGACCGCGTGCGGTTTATCGGACGCGGAGGCACGCTCGCCGCGCCGCGCGCACTGCTCGAACGTGGTGCGCTTTCCGGCTCGGCCGGATCGGTACTCGATCCGATCGCTTCGATTCGGCAGCAGGTCACGATCGAGACCGGCGACTCGGCAACAGTCGATATCGTGTGCGGTGTTGGCGATACGCGCGACGCGGTGATGGCCTTGATCGAAAAATATCAGGACCGCCGGCTCGCCGATCGCGTGTTCGATCTGACATGGACCCACAGCCAGGTGGTGCTGCGTCAACTCAACGCGACCGAGGCCGACGCGCAGCTTTACGGCCGGCTCGCAAGCTCGGTGCTGTATGCGAACGCATCGCTGCGCGGCGCACCGAGCGTGTTGTTGCGGAATCGGCGCGGACAGTCGGCTCTGTGGGGATACGCGATCTCGGGCGATCTGCCGATCGTGCTGTTGCAGATTTCGAAAGCCACGAGCATCGATCTGGTGCGGCAACTGGTGCAGGCCCATGCTTACTGGCGGCTGAAGGGACTTGCCGTCGACCTCGTGATCTGGAACGAAGACCATGATGTGTATCGCCAGCAGCTGCAGGAACAGATCCTCGGCCTGATCGCAGCGGGCGTCGAAGCGCATTTCGTCGATCGTCCCGGCGGAATATTCGTTCGGCAGGCTGAGCAGATTTCGAACGAGGACCGCTTGCTATTCGAATCGGTCGCGCGCGTGATCATCTCGGATACGCGCGGAACGCTGGCCGAGCAAGTAAGCCGCCGCGCTCCGCTCGACGTGCGTGTGCCGCGCCTGACCCCGACGCGCACTTATCGTCCCGAGCCACCGCTGCAGCCGATCGTCGACGACCTGATCCTGTTCAACGGACTCGGCGGGTTCACGCCCGATGGGCGCGAGTACGTCATCGCGCCACCCGAGGGCGAAGCGACGCCGGCACCGTGGGTCAACGTGTTGGCGAATCCGGATTTCGGAACCGTCGTGTCCGAAACCGGGCAGGCCTACACGTGGAGCACGAATGCGCATCTGTACCGCCTGACGCCATGGCACAACGACGCGATCGGGGAAGCCAACGGCGAGGCGATTTACATCCGCGATGAAGAGACCGGAAAGTTCTGGTCGCCCAGCTCGTCTGCCATCTCGGCGCCGGACGATATCGCGCCCACCGTCACGCGCCACGGCTTCGGCTATAGCGTCTTCGAGCGCATCGAGGATGACATTCACTCGGAGTTGACGGTCTTCGTCGCGCTCGACGCGTCGATCAAATTTTCGGTGCTGAAGCTCACGAACCGATCGGACCGGCCGCGCCGGCTCTCCGTAACCGGCTATGTCGAGTGGGTGCTGGGCGACCTGCGCACGAAATCCGCGATGCATGTGAGCACGGAGATCGACGCAAAGTCCGGCGCGATTTACGCGCGCAACCCATACAACATTGAATTCGCCGAATGGATCGGCTTCTTCGATGTCGACGATTCGACGCGCACGGTGACCGGCGATCGAACCGAGTTCATCGGCCGCAACCGCAGCTGGCGCAACCCGGCGGCGCTACGACGCACGCGCCTGTCGGGTCGCGTCGGCGCGGCGCTGGATCCGTGCGCCGCGATGCAGGTGACGTTCGACCTGACACCCGATCAGGAGCGCGAAGTCGTGTTTCGCCTCGGCGCTGCGAACAACGTCGCTGCAGCAAACGCACTGGTGCAGCGTTTTCGCGGTGTTGCGATTGCGCATGAAGCGCTCGAAGCGGTCTTGCAGCATTGGCGGCATACGCTGGGCGCGGTGCAGGTCGAGACGCCCGATCCAGCGCTTAATGTTCTGACCAACGGCTGGCTCATCTATCAAACGATGGGATGTCGCCTGTGGGCAAGAAGCGGTTATTACCAGTCAGGCGGTGCTTACGGCTTTCGCGACCAGTTGCAGGATGTGATGGCGCTGGTTCACACGGAACCACGTGCTACGCGTGCGCAAATCGCGCTGTGTGCAAGCCGTCAATTTGTCGAAGGAGACGTGCAGCACTGGTGGCATCCGCCATCAGGCCGCGGCGTCCGTACGCATTGCTCCGACGATTATTTGTGGCTGCCGCTGGCGGTGAGCCGCTACGTCCTCGCGACCGGCGACAAGTCCATTCTCGACGAGATCTCGCGCTTTCTCGAAGGCCGGCCGGTCAACGCCGAAGACGATTCGTACTACGACATGCCGGTGCGATCCGACGAGAGCGCCGATGTTTATCAGCACTGCGTACGCGCGATCTTGCACGGCCTGAAATTCGGCGAGCATGGATTGCCGCTGATCGGCTCCGGCGACTGGAACGACGGCATGAATCTGATCGGCATGCGCGGCAAAGGCGAAAGCGTATGGCTCGCATTTTTTCTGGTTCACGTGCTGAGGCAGTTCGCACCGATTGCCCGGATGCGCGGCGACACCTCGTTTGCGGCGCGCTGCGAACACGAGGCAGCGCAGCTGTCGATTCGAATCGAAGAAAATGCATGGGACGGCGATTGGTATCGGCGTGCGTATTTCGACGACGGCACTCCGCTGGGCTCGAAGACCAATACCGAGTGTCAGATCGATTCGATCTCGCAAAGCTGGTCGGTGCTGTCAGGCGCAGGCGACCCGAGCGCTCACGCCGGGCGATGGACGCGGTGTATGCGCGATTGGTGCGCCACGACCACGGCCTGATCCAGTTACTGGATCCGCCCTTCGATAAGTCGGATCTCGACCCCGGCTATATCCGCGGCTACGTACCGGGCGTGCGAGAAAACGGCGGACAGTACACACACGCGGCGATCTGGACGGCGATGGCATTCGCTGCACTTGGCGACAGCCGCCGCGCATGGGAGCTGACCTCGATGATCAATCCGGTCAATCACGGGGTCTCGGCGCAAGCCGTCGCGATCTACAAGGTCGAGCCGTATGTAGTGGCGGCCGACGTGTACGCGGTCGCACCGCACACCGGTCGAGGCGGATGGACGTGGTACACCGGCTCGGCGGGCTGGATGTACCGATTGATCGTCGAATCTCTGCTGGGGCTGAAGCTCGAGGGCGACAAATTGCACATCACTCCCTGCCTACCCGCCGGCGTGGAACGAATACAAGCTGACGTATCGTTATCGCTAAACCGAATACCGCATCATGGTGCGGCGCTCCGACACGACTGAAGAACCGCCAAAGACAACACGAGTGACGGTCGATGGCGTCTCTCAAGACATGGGCCACATCGTCCTAGCCACGATCTCCAACCGCATGACGTGCAGGTGCGCATGGCCAGCGCAGTATCGACAACCTTGCCGCCGGTAGCAGGTTAAGGTGGCTGGTGCACCGCTACGATTCGCATGTTGGACAAGACGACGTGGCGCTGCGCAGTCGCGTTGCATCCGGTGTGTTCGACCATGCGATCGACCCTCGCTGGACCGCTGAACCTGGCAGATCCGCGGCTCACAGGCCGTTGCGCTTGACGCGGCGCTCCTGGCGTCGTCGTCCTCGAGGATGCCCGAAGGCAGCGCCAGCTGGGCCGAAGCTCGGAGTAGCGCCGTCTCGCCTGCAGTTGGGCATAGGCCAGCGACTTCAGGTCGCGCCGCTGTCGCACGCGAGCAGCGGCTGGTGCAGTTGCGCAGCTTTAGTCGTAGCTCGTAGCGACGCGGCCTTTATGCGGCGGTCGGCGGGCAAGAAGCGCCGATGGTGTAGTAACGTTTGCACTTTGAGCTCGTGGTCGCCGTGCGCAGCGTTGGCACGAAGTGCCCGACGACGTAGGCGGCGCAGCTGCGCCAGCCGCTGCTGCACACGCTACCGGCGCTCGATCCAATACAACGCACTCATCGCAGTCGCCAGCACCACAAGGCTCGGGAGCGCGGCGACGATGATGGGCGGCCAGGTATTCAGCAATCCAAGATGGGCAAACAACTTGTTGAGCCCATAGAACGCGACACCGATCATCACGCCGGCAAAAATCTTGAAGCTGACGCCGCCCGAGCGTACGTGCAGGAATGCGAACGGCAATGCGAGCACCATCATCACGACGACAGCCCATGGGTAGAACAGCTTGCTCCAGAACGCTATCTCGTAGCGCTCTGTTTGCTGACGGTTGTCTGCCAGATGTTGGATGTATTGCGCGAGATCCCAGCCGGCCATGCGCTCGGGCTGCACGATCATGACGCCGAAAATGTCGGGCTTTAACTCCGAAGGCCAGACCACCTGCTCGGACTTCACGACTTCTGTGCGCGCAGCTTTTATTTGCGGCACCGTGGCGCCGGCGATCGGCCCCGGCAACCGTGTCTCGACCACGTTGAACAGCGTCCAGCCGGCTCTCGGGATCGTACCGTCCGGTCTCTGCGGTCATGATCGAACGCAGCTTGTAATCGCGATCAAATTCGAACACTCTCCAATCTTTTGTGGTCGAGTCAGGCGCGACCTGTCGCACGTTGATGAAGCGAAACGCCGCAACGCCTCCCGCACCGGGCTGCTTGACGACGTCACGCACCCAAACCCCCGAGCGAAATTCGCGCACGCTCACCGGCGAACCGGTTGCCTGCAGTCGCGCTTTCTGCGCCAGTTGCTCGGCTGGCGGCGAGATGAATTCGCCCACCACGTAAGTCAATGCCACGAAGATCAGCCCGATGCCGATCAGAGCTGTTCATCAGCCGGCGCGTGCTCATGCCGGACACTCGCATGATCGTGAATTCCGAATTGGCCGCGAGCTTCGACAGCGCGTAGATTGTCCCGATCAATGCCGCAATCGGCATCAGCTCGTACGTGCGCGACGGCAGCGTCAGCGCGACGTAAAAAAGCGCGTCGCGGAAGCGAAAGCCGCGCTGCCCAATCTCGTCGAGCTGCGCCACCATGTCGAAAAACAAAAACAGCGCCAGCAGGGCAAACAGCACGAACAGGCTCGCACCGGCAATCTCCAGCCACAGATAGCGGCGGATGGTCCTCACGCGGGCTGCGCCGCCGATGCGCGCTTGCCGGACTGCGCCCAGCGCGGCCACCAGCGCTGCATGTACACGCGGCGCGTGAACAAGGCGACGACCAGCAGCAGAAATAGCGCGTGCACGATCCACACGCCAATGTTGAAGTCGAGTCGTCCCTGCTGCACGTAGGCTTGCACGGTATTCAACACGTTCAGATAGACAGTGAACAGCAGCACCGCAACGATCAGATTGAATGAGCGTCCCACCCGTGGATTCACGTACGCCAACGGAATCGCGAGCAGGCTCACCAACAACGCGACGATCGGCAGCCCGATACGCCACATGATCTCTCCCAGATTCAGCGGCGTCGGTTCCGACAGCAGCTGCATCAAGGTCAGCGATTTCGCGCGCTGCTCGCTGATCGGCTGATCGGCCCGGCTTTCAAGCCGAATCGCATACCGGTCGAACTCCATTGTTCGATACTCGAGCTTGCCCGGTGTTCCCTCGTAGCGCCGTCCCTGCTCGAGCACCAGAAAGCGATCGCCGTTGTCGGCGAGTTCAATCACGCCTTTTGCAGCGACGATCAGTCCTTCGCGACCCTCGCTGCGCATGCTGACGAAAACGTTGCGCACCTGGCCGTCAAGAACATCGACCGACTCGACGAAGAACACGCGATCGGTGCCGCCCGATTCGATAAAGCGCCCCGGCGCGACGCGGCTCACGTCATCGCGCTGGGCAAACCGTTCGCGCATTTCTTCGATCTGCGAGTTCGACCATGGCGTGACGAACAATGCGAGCAGCGCGATCGACACGACAATCGGCCAGGCGAAGCTCAGCACCGGCCCGATCCAGGCCGTCAGACTGCGCCCGGAGGTAAACCACACGACCATTTCGGAATCGCGATAAGCGCGGGTCAGCGTCATTAAGACCGACACGAACAGCGTCAACGTCAGAATGATCGGCAGCCACACTAAAGCCGTCAGCGCGACGAGCTCGAAAACCGCCTGATTGTCGATTCGGCCGCCGGCTGCCTGGCCAAGGATGCGCACCAGGCCGACTGAAAAAATAATCGAAAACAGGACGGTGAATACCGCGCTCGCGGTGCTGGTCAACTCCGAGACGATCGAGCGCTGGAAAATCATTGCGACGGGCTCAGATCGCCGGCCGGATCGCGCTCTTCGGGGCTATATACTGCCTCGCCCACTGCGAGCGACATTGCGCTGCATAAGATCGCTAAACGCCTCGTAGGCAAAGCAGTTGGGCAACTTGCAAACTACAACGAGAAAGGCGAAGGAGAAACGCCGATGGAATTTATCACAGCGGTCGGCCGGCCCGAGGCAATCAAGACAGATGCCATCGTGGTCGGTGTCCATGCCGATGGCGAGCTGACACCGACCGCTAAGTCGCTCGACGCCGCAAGCAAGGGCGCGATCAAAGCCGCGATCAAGAGTGGCGATATGACCGGCAAGCGCGGCGCGTTGCTGCCGCTGCTCGGGCTTGGCGGCGTCGCCGCTCGGCGCGTTTTGTTGACCGGGCTTGGTTCGAAGGACGATTTCAACGAGCGTCACTTTGTCGACGCCGTCCGAGGAAGCGTCAAAGCTTTCAACGGCGCCGCGAAGAACGTCACCTTGGCGGCACTTGATTGGCACGTTAAGAAGCGCGGTGCCGAGTGGCAGGCGTGCAGTCTCGCGATTGCAGCGCGTGAGACCGCGTTTCGCACCGATGAGCTGAAGAGCAAGCGCGAGGCGGACACGACCTCCGCCAACAGTGTCGGCTTATTGTTGAAAGGGAACAACGCGGGCGCCGAGCGCGGATTGCGATACGGCGGTGCGATTGCCAACGGCATGGAGCTGACGAAGCGGCTCGGCAACTTGCCGCCGAACATTTGCACGCCCAGCTTTCTGGCGGACGAAGCGCGCCAGATGGCAAAGAAGTGGAAGCTCGATATCGAAGTGCTCGAAGCGAAGCAGCTCGAGGCGCTGAAAATGGGATCGTTTCTGTCGGTCGCGAAGGGCTCGGCGCAGCCACCGCGGCTGATCGTGCTGAAGTACAAGGGCGCGGCCAAGGGTGCGCCGATCGTGCTCGTCGGCAAGGGCATCACGTTCGATTCCGGCGGCATTTCGCTTAAGCCGGGCGCCGCGATGGACGAAATGAAGTTCGACATGTGCGGCGCCGCCAGCGTCATCGGCACGATGCGCGCGCTGGCCGAATTGAAACTGAAAATCAACGTGGTCGGTGTGGTTGCTGCGTGCGAGAACATGCCATCGGGGGGCGCGGTCAAGCCCGGGGACATCGTCACGTCGATGTCGGGCCAGACGATCGAGGTCCTGAACACGGACGCCGAAGGCCGTTTGATTCTTTGTGATGCGCTTACTTACAGCGAGCGCTTCAAACCCGCGGCGGTCATCGACATCGCCACGCTGACCGGAGCGTGCGTCGTTGCCCTCGGCGGCGTCAACTCGGGCCTGTTTTCGAACAACGATCAGCTCGCCGATCAGTTGATCATCGCCAGCCGCGAGTCCGGTGATCCGGCATGGCGTATGCCGCTCGATGAGGACTATCAGGAACAGCTCAAGTCCAATTTTGCAGACATGGCCAACATTGGAACGCCGGGGGCGGGCGCGGTGATCGCTGCGTGTTTTCTGGCGCGCTTTACGCAGGCGTACCCATGGGCGCATCTTGACATTGCCGGTACTGCATGGAAGGGCGGAACCGCCAAGGGAGCCACCGGCCGGCCGGTGCCTCTGTTGTCGCAGTTCTTGATAGACCGAGCGAAGTAACTCGAGGTCTGGTGACACGTATTGACTTTCACATTGGCGTCGGTCATCGCGTGCACTACGCGTGCCGCGTGATCCGGAAGGCGCGCGCCTCGCAGAAGCGCGCGGTCGTCTACGCGCGTCAGGCCGATCGACTGGCCCAGTTTGATCAGGCACTCTGGACGTTTTCCGCGCTGGATTTTGTACCGCACGTCTATGCCGGCTCCCCATTCGCAGCAACGACACCGGTGATTCTGGCGCCCGACTCTGGCTCTGCACCAGATAGTGACGTGCTGCTGACGCTCGACGACGAGGTTCCTCCGGACTTCGAAGGTTTCTTCGCGCGCTACGAGCGGGTGATCGAAGTCGTATCAAGCGACGAGGGCGATCGGCAGCTCGCACGTGCGCGCTTCAAGTCCTATCGCGATCGCGGATTTCAGCCGACCGCAATCGAAGTGACAGAAAATGGCGACTAGCTCACGCAAGTCGCACTGACCTCGAGCGGCTGACACAGCCGGGCGGCAAAGTGATGCCCGACGATGCCACGATCCCGGTGCTGACCGAGCGGCTGACGCTCCCATCGCTGGATCTCGATATTTCGCTGCCGCAACCGCCGCCACCGGTGGTCGCGCCGGCGGTGTCTTCGCCGCCGCCCCCGGTCGCTGCACTGCTGATGCCCAAGCCGGAACCGGCTGCACCTGAAGCGGTGGCGCGCCCGAAGCCTGCGCCACCCCCGTCGACGCTGTTTGCGTCCGTGGCATCTGTCGCACCCGTGTTCACGCCCACACCACCGCCTGAAGTGGCACCCCCGCCTGCGATCGACTGGGAAAGAATGGAAGAGCAGCTGCGCGAGAGCCTGCTGCGTGAACTGCAGCCGCAACTGTCCTCAGAGCTCGAGCGTCAGGTGCGCGAGCGCTTGCAACCCACGCTGGTGCGCGCGCTCCACCCGACGCTGTGCGTGCGCTCACCGCATTGATTTCCGATCTTCGTCCGGCGCTCGATACCACTGTGCGAGAAACGATTTCCCGCGCAATTGCTGCCGAGCTCGAGCGTCAGCGTTCGGCGTCGAAGTGACGTCGCGCTACTTCGGCTGAAACTCGGGCACGCCGAACTGCCACAGGAAGAACGACCAGATATCCGCCGTCTGCGCCTGCTGCTGACTGCGTGTTGCACCTCCTCCATGACCGAGCTCGTAGTCGAGTCGCATCAGCACCGGCTTGCCTTCTCCCTGCGCGGCCGCTAACCGCGACGCGAACTTTGCGGATTGCCAGACTTCGACGCGCGTGTCGTTGACGCCGTGTACCAACATTACCGCCGGATACTTCACGGCATCTTTGACGTGGTGATAGCTGCTCATCTGCAGTAATGCACGGAACTCTTCGTCTGTCTTGACCGTGCCGAATTCCGGAATGTTGGCCATGCCATTGGGGTCTACCTCCGCTCGGACCATATCCATCACGCCGACCACCGGCACGGCAGCCGCGAACAGATCAGGACGATCGGTGATCGCACGCCCGACGAAAATGCCGCCGGCACTGCCGCCGTAAATACCAATCCGCTCGCGCGACGTGTAGCGATTGGCGATCAAATATTCGGCGACCGCGATGCCGTCCTTCCACGTGTTCGGCTTAGTGACCTTGCGCCCCGCTTGATGCCACTCCTCGCCCAAGGCGCCACCGCCGCGCACGTGCGCTATCGCATACACACCTCCGCGCTCGAGCCACGCGTACACGCTTGGACTGAAAAACGGATTCTGGGTGATGCCATAGGCGCCGTAGCCGAACACGATGGTCGGATTATTGCCGTCGAGCTTGACGTTCTTGCGCACGAGCACCGAAACCGGAATCTCGACCCCATCGTGGCTCTTCGCGACCACTTCACGGGCCTCGATGTCTTGTGGCGCGTCGAATGCTCCGGGCCGCACGAAATCGAACGCAACAAGGTTCTTGTCAACCGGGTTGTAGTGGTACGGCTTCGCCGTGCGCGTCCAACCGGCGAGCGACACCACCACACCCGGAAGCTGAACGTCGGCATCGACGAGCGAAGCGGAGCCGCTGACGGGCAGCGCCACTTCCTCGGCCTGCGCGCCGGACCTGTGGGCGACACGTAGCAACGTAGTCGTCACGCCGCGGCGTTGCGTCACGTACAGCGCATCCTGCGCAGCGGCTATCGACACGACAACGTCGCGACTGGGAGCGACGATCGTTTCCGCCTTGGCCAGGTCAGGATTCGCCAGCCTCACTCGCATGACCTTGTAGCGCGGGGCATCCGACGACGTCCGGAAATACATTGCATCCGGCGTGAACGAAATGAAGGCGGCTTTGTCCTTCACTTCGACCAATTGACGCCATTTCGCCTTGCCTGCGCTCGCATCGGCGAGCGGCGCGACATAAGCGAGCTGATACCGGTCGACGCCGAGCGAAACGACGCAAGCCGCCGTTTGCGTGCCCGGGATCTGAAATACGTTGCCACCCGCATAAATCGGCAGCTTTAAATCGGCATTCATCATCGGGCTGAAAACCGGACGATGATCTCCGTTCTTGATCGATCGGAAGTACCGCGTGCGATCTCCGAAGCGCTCGGTCGCCGGCAACTTGTCGAAGCCTTCGCGCAGCCGCGAGTAGAAGAAGCCGCTGTTGTCGTCGAGCCAAGATACCTGAGAAAAGCGGATGCGATCGATCGGCTCGATGACCGGGTTGCCCGACGCAACATCGACGACGTGCAGCAGCCCGATCTCGCTGCCACCGACCTGAAGCGTGTAGGCAAGGGTGCGCCCGTCGGGTGACGCCCTGTAATCCAACACTGCGAGCCGCTGCCCAACCGCTTTTGAGATCGCCTCCGGGTCGACGATCACCGTGTCGGCCCCGTTTACGCCGTCGCGCCAGACGAGTTTGAATTGATTGTCCGACGGCTCGCGGCGCAGGAAGAAAATACGTCCTGCAGGTGTGCGCTGGATGCTGCTCACCGCACCGGGCGCCGCTGATTCCAGCTCACGGATCCGCGCCAGCAGCGCATTACGTGCCGGAATCTTCGCCAGGACCGCGGCCGTAGCGTCGGCGTGCGTTCGCATCCACTGCTGCACCTTCGGATCTGCGACGCTTTCGAGGGCACGATACGGATCGGGCACCTTGACATTCCAGTACGTGTCGATCGTCGTGCCCGCCGAAAACGGAGGCGGGATTTTCACACCGGCAATATCCGCAGCGCTCGCGGCGGTTGCGAGCGAGACGGCGACGAAAGAAGGAATCAGAACATGTGCAGGTTTCATGAGGGGGCAGCACCCAGCAGCGAGAATCGAGATCGTACGTTCGATCGCCTAAACTTCAAAGATGAGTGCTCAACCCAACGAAGACCCCAGCGTGGAACTCGCAAAAAGTTTCGACCCTGCGGCGATCGAAGCGCGCTGGGCGCCGCTGTGGGAATCGCGCGGCTACTTCGCCGCTGGCAAAGATCCGAACAAGCCGTCGTTTTCGATTCAGCTTCCGCCGCCGAATCGCACCGGCATCCTGCACATGGGCCACGCGTTCAATCAGACGATCATGGACGCGCTGACTCGCTATCACCGCATGCTCGGCTTCAACACGCTGTGGCTGCCGGGCACCGATCATGCGGGAATTGCGACGCAGATCGTCGTCGAGCGACAGCTCGCAGCCAAGGGGGTCGATCGACGCGCGATCGGCCGCGAAAAGTTCGTCGAGGAAGTCTGGAAGTGGCAGCACGTTTCGGGCGCAGCGATCATGCAGCAGATGCGCCGCCTTGGCGCTTCGGTCGACTGGAGCCGCGAGTACTTCACGATGGACGAGGATCTGTCGCAGGTCGTCGTCGAAACGTTCGTGCGCTTGTATGAACAGGGCCTGATCTACCGCGGCAAGCGGCTCGTCAATTGGGATCCGAAACTGCAAACCGCGGTCGCCGATCTCGAAGTCGAAACCGAGGAGGAAGACGGGCGCATCTGGGAGATTCGCTATCCCGCTGTCGAGGGCAACGAATCGATCACAGTGGCAACCACGCGGCCCGAGACGATGCTGGGCGACGTTGCGGTTGCTGTCAACCCGATGACGAACGCTATCGTCACCTGGTCGGCAAATCGCTGGCATTGCCGCTGACGGATCGCACGATCCCGGTGATCGCCGATGACTATGTCGATAAGGAGTTCGGCACCGGGCGCGGTGAAGATCACGCCGGCGCACGACTTCAACGATTTCGCGGTCGGCCAGCGGCATGGGCTGCAGCCGATATCGATTTTCACGCTGACCGCGACGATCAACGACAACGCGCCGAAGAAATATCGCGGGATGGATCGCTACGTCGCGCGCAAAGCCGTGCTTGCCGATTTGCGCGCTGCTGGGTTGGTCGTCAACGAGAAGCCGCACAAGATGACAGTGCCGCGCTGCGAACGCACCGGCGAAGTGGTCGAGCCGATGCTGTCCGAGCAGTGGTACATGGCGATGAGCAAGCCGGCACCGGCGGGAACGCTTCATCCGGGGCAATCGATCGCGCAGGTCGCGCTCGACGTCGTCGCGCGCGGCGAGGTCAACATTTTCCCCGAGCAATGGAAGACGATCTACAACCAGTGGCTCGAGAACATCCAGGACTGGTGCATCTCGCGCCAGCTGTGGTGGGGCCATCAGATTCCGGCGTGGTACGACGAGCAGGGCAACGTGTTCGTTGCGCGTAACGAAGCCGACGCGCGGGCGCAGGCCGGCGACAGCGTCCGACTCACGCGCGACCCGGACGTGCTCGATACGTGGGTTTCATCGGCGATGCTGCCGTTCTCGACGCTCGGCTGGCCGAACGTGAAAGATAAGGTCGCCTACGACCTGTATCTGCCGTCGACACGTGCTCGTTACCGGATACGACATCATCTTCTTCTGGGTCGCGCGCATGATCATGATGACGACGCATTTCACCGGTCGCGTTCCGTTTCGCAACGTCTACATCCACGGCATGATCCGCGATGCCGAAGGCGGCAAGATGTCGAAGAGCGAAGGCAACACGCTCGACCCGCTCGACATCATCGACGGCATCGATCTCGAATCGCTGGTAGCCAAGAACACCAGCGGCCTGCGCCGGCCCGAAGACGCGCCGAAAGTCGCGGCGAAGGTGCGCAAGCATTTTCCGAATGGCATCGCGCCGTACGGCGCCGATGCACTGCGGTTCACGATGGCGGCTTCGGCCACGCTCGGCCGCACGGTCAACTTCGATATCAAGCGCTGCGAGGGCTACCGCAATTTCGGCAACAAGCTGTGGAACGCAACGCGCTTCGTGCTGATGAACACCGAAGGCCACGATTGCGGAATCGACGAAAGCCTTCCGGTGAACTTGTCCTTCGTGGATCGCTGGATCATCGGCGAGCTGCAACGCACCGAGGCCGAGGTCGCGAAAGGTTTTGCCGACTACCGATTGGACAATGTCGCCAACGCGATCTATTCCTTTGTGTGGAATGAATACTGCGATTGGTACGTCGAGCTCGCCAAGGTGCAGTTGGCGACCGGCGACGAACCGACGCAGCGCGGCACGCGCCGAACGCTGGTGCGGGTGCTCGAAGCTGCATTGCGTCTCGCGCACCCGATCATTCCGTTCGTCACCGAAGAGCTGTGGCAAAAGGTTTCGTTGCTCGCAGGCAAGCGCACCGCGGACCAGCAGACGTCGATCATGATCCAGCCGTATCCGAAGAGCCAGCCGGAAAAAATCGATGCACAGTCCGACGCCGCGGTCGCGCTGTTAAAGCGCATCGTCGATTCACTGAGAAACCTGCGCAGCGAGATGAACCTGTCGCCTGCGCAGAAAGTGCCGTTGGTGGCTTCGGGAGATGCGACAACGCTGGCGTCGTTGGCGCCGTACATACAGGCATTGGCGCGCTTGTCGGACATTGAAGTTGTCGCCGATGTAAATGCGGCTGCCAACGGCCAGGCTGCGCCGATCAAGGTCGTTGACGACTACCGGCTGCTGCTGAAGGATCGAGGTCGACGTCGGTGCTGAGCGTGAACGGCTCGACAAGGAAATCGCACGTCTGGAAAACGAAATTCGCAAAGCTGAAGGAAAGCTCGGCAACGCAAGTTTCGTCGAGCGCGCTCCGCCGGCTGTCGTCGCGCAGGAAAAAGAACGATTGAACGGCTTTGGTGCAACCTTGCAAAAAGTCAGAGAGCAGCGGAAGCGGCTTCCTGCAGCGTGAAGCGGACCTGCAGCGCGGCTATGCGGCCAACGCCGTACGCCGCTCGGCGCGTGTCGATGCAAACGCGCTTCGTCCGAGCCAGGACCACAGTTGCTTTGCATCACTCGCCGGTCCAATGACGCGCAGCTCACCGCTGCGTAGCACCTCCGAAGGCTCGCGCTCGCCGGTCCACACGTCGGTCAGCGCCAAGACGCTCGATTCGACGATCAACGTCATCTCGTGCCCGGGATCGTCACGGCACAGGTCTGCGCTGCCATGTTCGACGACGAGCCACCACATACGCTCGCGTGGCCGGGCATCCGAAAAACTGAACTGAATCACGACGCGGCGCTCGCGCGGAAACTCGTCGAGCTTCGCGAAACGCCGCACGTCCCACATCAGGAAGCCGGCATCGAGCTGATTGGGTTGCAACCGGCTGCCGATCCAGCGAGCACCCCAGTGGCCGAGCGCCATCACGATCGGGCGCAGTTCCTCACCGGCCGCAGTCAGCCGGTATTCATTGGCACTGCCGCCTCGAGCACGTTCAACGACGCCGATCTCCTCGAGTTTGCGCAGCCTCTGTGCGAGCAGCGTCGCAGACATGCGCGGCACGCCGCGGCGAATGTCGTTGAAGCGCGTGCTGCCACACAGCAACTCGCGCACGACCAGAGGCGTCCAGCGTTCGCCGAATACCTCGGCACCGCGCGCGACGGTGCAAAACTGTCCGTAGTTGATCATGCGATGCAGCCTAGAGCCGCCACCATGGCGCGACAAGTCCAGATTATTGACTAGACGCCACAGCGCACAGGATCGACGCTTCGTTCCTCACTTCAGAGGAGGCTCACATGGACGACCGACCCGTTTTCGATGCAGCAAAATTCAAGACCACGACGCGTGCGCAATGGCAGGCGGCGGCCGATGCATGGCGGCAATGGGGACCATTTTTAGGTGAATGGCTTGGCGCTGCCACCGAGCAAATGTTCGACCTTGCACGCATCAAGCAAGGCAGTCGCGTACTCGATGTTGCAGCCGGTGCCGGCGAACAGTCGATCGCTGCGGCACGACGGGTCGGTGCGAGCGGCCACGTGCTGGCTACCGACATCGCGCCGGCGTTGCTGGATCACGCCCGCGCCGATGCGCGCGCAGCCGGCCTGTCTAACGTCGAGACACGCGAGCTCGACGGCGAAGCCCTGAGCGAGTTGCCAGCCGCCAGCTTCGACGCCGCAATCTCTCGCGTCGGACTGATTTACTTTCCGGACCAGCAGCGTGCATTGGCCGGCATCCGGCATGCGCTTAAACCGGGCGGCCGCTTCGCGGCGATCGTCTATTCAACGCCCGACAAAAATCAGTTTTTCTCAATTCCCGTCGGCATCATTCGCCGGCGCGCCAAGCTTCCGCCGCCGCAGCCTGGCCAACCGGGTCCGTTTTCACTCGGCGGCGACGGCGTTTTGGCAGCGGCGTACGAGCGCGCCGGCCTGCGCGACATCGAAGTGCGCAAGGTCGACTCTCCGGTGCGGCTACCGAGCGCAGCTGAATGCGTGCGCTTCGAGCGTGAATCGTTTGGCGCTCTGCATCAGATGATGAGCACGCTCAGCGAAACCGAGCGCGCCGAAACGTGGGAAGAGATCGAACGTGAGTTGCGTCAGTTCGAAACCAAGAGCGGGTTCGTCGGTCCGTGCGAAATGATTGTGGGTGCTGGCACGGCGTAGCGCAGCGAAAAGGAACGCCGATCGCGCCAGTTGCGTCTAGTTCTTTGCGGGGGACGTCTCGGGCGCGGTCGGCGGCGCTGCGGTTGACGGCACGGGTGGCGGCGGGGCTGGCTGCGTCGAAGGAGGCGCAGCCGGCGCACCTGGAGGGGTCGCAGGCCGGTTCGGCACGACGACTCCCGGCGCCAGCGGGATCTCTTCAACCTGAAGAACGCTGGTAACGAAGTGCCGCGTCTCACCAAAGCAGCTGGTGGGCAGTCCGACTTTTTCTTCGTAGTGCAAGGTGACGCGTTTGCCCATTACCTTATTGATGCTTTCGGCCACCGCGTCATCCCGCACCGTGAACAGAAATTTTTCGGGAATGGCGCCCGGCATCGACACCATGGCCATTTCGCCTTCCCATGTCTTGCAGAGCCATCCTTTGCGACTGAGCTTCTGCACCCAACCCGCACGCTCGCCGGTCGAGTAATTCCAGTTCAGCACGACCGCGAAGTAGCCGACGATCAACAAGATCGGCACCAGCAGCAGCCAGAACATCATTTTAAAGTCGACGTGCGGCGGCGCGGCGCAACGCGGTGGTGGAGTCGGGGTGCTCATCTGCGCTTCAGGAAGTGAATGAATTCTTGATTTACCGTGTGCTGCACGAGCAGCTCGTTGCCGGTCTGTTTGCAGAACGCCTGAAAGTCGCGCATCGAACCTGGATCGGTCGCGACGATCTTCAACACCTGTCCCGTCGTCATGTCCGAGAGCGCTTTCTTGGCGCGCAATATAGGCAACGGGCAGTTAAGCCCGCGCGTGTCGATCTCTTTGTCGGCGGTGATGGGTTGCAGCACGGGGATTGGCGAGTCAGTCGTCCGATTCTACGATGACACCGCTTTGCGAAGCGCCGCGATCGCCGGCGGCAGCGGGCGCCTCGGGCCATCCGTCGCCGCACCGTTTTCCACAGCCCATTGCTTGATCGCCGCGATTCGGTTCTCTGTCAACGGATGTGTGCGCAAAAACTCGACCGACGCTACTTTCGATTCGCGCTGCTCGTTTGGTAGGCGCGCAAGTATGTCGAACAGATCGATCGCGCCGCCGACGTGCCCATATTCGCCGTGCAGCGCGCGCAACGCAGCCTCGTCGGCTTCGCGCTCCTGATCGCGATTGAACGACAGCAGCGTCGCCATGCTGGCTTGGCTCAGACACACCCGCCGCGGCGTTACGGCCTAGCTCAGCCGATACGACCGACAAGATCACGCCCACGGCCACGCCCCGGCCGAGCGCGGCCGACGCATGGCGATACTTCAGGTGCGCGAGCTCATGCGCCATCACCATCGCAAGTGCATTCTCGTTGTCGAGCTTGCTCAGCAGCCCGCGAAAGAAAACCGCCTGGCCGCCGATTGTCGCGAAGGCATTCACGGTTCGATCGTCGCGATAACCGATGCGCACCACCATGCCGTCGGGCATATCAAGCCGGCTGCGAGTCGATCGGCCAGCCCCTGCAGTTCCGCCTGCACCTGGCGGCCCGCTTCGGTGTCGGGCGCCGTAGCGAACTGCGGCAGCGTGCGCTGCAAGCTTCGCTTCGTAACGGTACGGTATGCGGGGAGCGATCCACTGTGCCGCGAGTGACGTCACGATCACCAGGGCGACAATGCCGCCGAGGCTGCCCGCGAGCAGCCATCCGAGCTCGATCAGCGGATTCTCACGTGAAGAATTGATGCCCTCGGCGGGCGCGCGGTTCTCGAACTTCACGCGCGAAGACTAGGCCGGCACGGCGGATCGAGCTCCGAACGCAATCGCAGCGTCGCGCTCCGGAATCAGCGCGGTGCCAAACGCAAACACTTCGATCGACGCCGCCCAGCCGGTCGATATCGTTGTTGTTTCGAAGCGCACGCAGATCACCAGCTTGGCGCCCTGCCGCCGCGCATCGTGTTTCAACCGCAACAACGCTTCGCGGCGCGCGCGCTCCATCAGCGTTTCATAGGTGCGCACGCGACCTCCGAAAAGGTTGCGCAAGCCCGCGACGAACGTCTTGAAATAGTCGGAGCTGATGACGACCGTCCCGTGGACCAGAAATGCGCGCTGCGGCGTGACGCGATCCGGCGGAAAGCGCACCGCAAACGCGAGTACGTCTGCATACTCGCGCTCGCGCTTGCGAATCGATGCGTAGTGGCGCCTTTCGACGATCGAGCCGGCGAAGAAGCCGACGATCAGCAATGTAATAAATAGGCCAAACTCGATCAGGTCGAGCACGGGCTAGCTTCCCGTCAAGCTGGACCGCGCTTCCATAGGCCAGTATTTCGGCAGCGCCGGCAGCGATCGACGTCGTCGCAAACCGCACGTTCAAGATTGCGTTGGCGCCCATCGATTGCGCCTCGGCGATCATGCGGTCAACTGCTTCCTGCCGCGCTTCCTGCATCAACTCGGTATATCCCTTCAACTCGCCGCCGACGATGTTCTTCAGCCCGGCGAAAATGTCCTTGCCGACATGTTTCGCGCGAACGGTGCTTCCTTGCACGATTCCGTAGTGCGACACGATTCGACGGCCCGGTACCAGTTCGAGGTTGCTGACGAGCATTGGTTCTCCTATTTGCCTGCGGGCTGCGAATCGCCCGGCGTGACCGCACTGCCGATCACTTTGGCGGTGCCGACGACCACATCCGTGGTGACGCCGACGGCGGTGCTTCCGACCGATACGGCCGCCGATCCGACGGCGACGGCGGCGGAGCCGACGGCAGCACCGACGGCAACGACCGCACAACCCGGCAGCGTAAGCACCAGAGACAGCACCAAGAGTGTTCGCATCGAAGTTCCGTTTCTCGATAGTCGGAGCTACCGCGGTATCTGCGGCGGATTCGGATGGAAGCGTGCCATCGCATGAGTATCGACGTATACGCCGTCGCGTAACGCGTGCGCGCGATGCGTGCCTTCCATTTCGAACCCGAATCGCCGATACAGCGCGATGGCGCGCTCATTATCCATGTAGACATTGAGCTCGATGCGCAGATATCCTGCCCAGTTGTCCGACCAGTCGAGCAGACGCTACGCATCATCTCCGAGCCCACGCCTTGCTTCTGTCTTTCGCGGGCAACACAAATGCCAAGGCCCGCGACGTGGCGGCGGCGCATCCGTACGCCGACGCCGTGAATCCCGCCGCTTGCGATGACTTCGCCATTGTCAATCGCAAGCAAGTGGACAGCCGTCGTTCTGCTCAGCCTGCTGCTCGAGATGCTTGCGCCATGCTTCGACACTCGGATACGGCGTCTGCAATAAGCCGGCGAAAACCTGCGGGTCGCTCATCAACCGCACCATTGCCGCGGCGTCATCCGGCGACGCACGCCGGTATTCGACCTGCATCGATCACAGCCGCTGCTGCGCCCACGACTGCACGCTCGCCAGTGCGCTGATCAGTTTGCTCGGATCGCTGCCGCCGGCCATCGCCATATCAGCGCGGCCGCCTCCTTTGCCGCCCACCTGCTGCGCCACGAAGTTGACGAGGTCGCCTGCCTTGACCTTGGACGTGGCATCGGCCGTCACACCTGCCGCCAGCTGAACGCGATCGCCTTCGACGGCACCCAAAACGATCACCGCGCTCTTCAACTTGGCCTTCAACTGATCCATCGTCTCGCGCAGCGACTTCGCGTCGCCGCCTTCGAGCGATGCTGCCAGCACCTTGACGCCGTTGACATCGATCGCCTGCGAGGCAAGGTCGTCTCCCTTCGAAGCCGCGAGCTTGCTTTTCAAGCGCGCCAGCTCGCGTTCCAGCGACTTCACGTTCTCCTGAATCTGCGTGATCTTCTGCGCAACTTCCGACGCCGGCGCTTTCAGCAAAAACGCCGCGTGCTGCAGGTCGCGGTCCAATGCCTGCACGTAGTCGACCGCGCCACGCCCGGTGACCGCCTCGACGCGACGCACGCCCGCGGCCACGCCGCTCTCGGAAACGATCTTGAAAAACCCGATATCACCGGTGCGCGCGACATGCGTGCCGCCGCACAGCTCGGTCGAGTGCTCGCCCATTTGCAGCACGCGCACCTCGTCGCCGTACTTGTCGCCAAAAAAGGCCAGTGCACCCGCCTTGATCGCGTCGTCGTACTTCATCACGTTGGCCGATACCGGTGCGTTCGACCGAATCGCCGTATTGACGATGTCCTCGACCTTGCGAATCTCTTCGGGCGTCATCGCCTTGTCGTGGGAAAAATCAAACCGCGTGCGCTCGGCGTCGACCAACGAGCCCCGCTGCTGCACATGCTTGCCCAGCACGCCGCGCAGCGCTGCGTGCATCAGATGCGTCGCCGAATGATTGTTGCGCGTGCGCTCGCGTGCCAGCGCGTCGACTTTCGCTTGCACGATGTCGCCCACATTCAGCGTTCCGGACTCGAGTGTCCCGTGATGGCCGAACACATCGGCCTGAATCTTTTGCGTATCAGCGACCACGAATCGAACGACATGCCGATCGCTGATCGACTCGAGCACGCCTTTGTCGCCGACCTGCCCACCCGATTCCGAATAAAACGGTGTTGTGTTGAGCACGACGATGCCGTCGGCGCCCGCTTGCAACCGTTGCACCGGTGCGCCTTCCTGATAGAGCGCGATCACCTTCGCGTCATCCGCCAGCGATGAGTAGCCGGTGAAGCGCGTCTTGTCGCCAACATATTCGAAGCCGCTCGCCAGCTTGAAGCGCGCCGCCGCGCGCGCCTGCCCGCGCTGCCGTTCCATCGCTTCGCCGAAGCCCGCGTGATCGATCGCGACGCCACGCTCGCGGCAAATATCGCCGGTGAGATCGACCGGAAACCCATAGGTGTCATACAGCAGAAACACCGTTTCGCCGTCGAGCATCGGCGCATCACCCGACTTCATCTGGCCCAGCGCGGCGTCGAGAATTTTCATTCCGTTGGCAAGCGTCTCGCCGAAGCGCTCTTCCTCCTGCTTTAACACCGATTCGATGCGCGGTTGCTGCTCGACGAGTTCCGGATAAGCGACACCCATCTCGGCTGCAACGTCTTTGACGATTCTGAAAAAGAACGGCTGCGATCTGACCCAGCTTGTAACCGTGACGCAACGCGCGGCGAATGATTCGCCGCAACACGTAGCCTCGACCTTCGTTGCCGGGGATCACGCCGTCTGCAATCAGAAACGAACATGCCCGGATGTGATCGGCGATCACCTTAAGAGAATTGCTGCCGAGATCGCTCGTGTGCGTTTCGCGCGCGGCGGCCTTGATCAGATTCTGAAAAAGATCGATGTCGTAATTCGAGTAAACATGTTGCATCACCGCTGCCAGCCGCTCGAGACCCATTCCGGTGTCAACACACGGACGCGGCAACGGCGTCAGAACACCGGCGGCATCGCGATCGAATTGCATGAACACCAGGTTCCAGATCTCGATGTAGCGGTCTCCTTCGGCGTCGGGTGATCCGGGCGGACCGCCTTCGACCTGAGGGCCGTGATCGTAAAAAATTTCGCTGCAAGGCCCGCAAGGTCCCGTGTCGGCCATCTGCCAGAAGTTGTCCGACACATATTTCGGCTGCCCCGGTTTGTCGCCGATACGCACGCAGCGCTCCGCCGGCACTCCGATTTCTTTTGTCCAGATGTCGTACGCCTCGTCGTCGTCGACATACACGGTGGCCCATAGCTTCTCTTTGGGCAGTTGATACACCTCGGTCAGCAGCTGCCATGCAAAGCGAATCGCGTCGCGCTTGAAATAGTCGCCAAAGCTGAAGTTGCCCAGCATCTCGAAAAACGTGTGATGGCGCGCGGTGTACCCGACGTTTTCGAGATCGTTGTGCTTGCCGCCGGCGCGCAGCGACTTTTGGGCAGTGGTCGCTCGCGTGTAGGGCCGCTTCTCACGGCCGGTGAACACGTCCTTGAACTGCACCATGCCGGAGTTGACGAACAGCAACGTCGGATCGTCCGATGCCGTGAGCAGACTCGACGCACGCACGATCGTGTGGCCCTTCGACTCAAAGTACCGCAGGAACTTTTCCCGGATATCTGCGCTTTTCATGACTGCAGGCGCAGTGCGCGCCTCGACTGATCAAGCGCCAGATGATACTTGCGAGCCTAGGCGATCAGCTTGTTCCGCGTAGACCGAGTGAGCCAACCCGTGTGCGCTTTGCTCCGCCCTGGCGGATATCGTTACTGCGCAGCAGTCGGGCGGCGTTACCGATTACCAGCAATGCACTGCCCGCAGTGCCCACGATCGCAACCGCCGGCGACGTGATTCCGAGCGCTGCGAGCGCGATAAAGCTTACGTTACAGCCAAGAGCAAGACCCAGGTTCTGATGCACCAGACGCATCGTTTTGCGCGCCACCGTGAAGGCAAACGCAATATCCGTCAGGCGAGAAGATTGCACGATCAAATCTGCCCGCTGCTGCGCAGTTGCCGATCCATCGGCCAATGCGATCGACACATCGGCGCGCGCCAGCGCCGGTGCGTCGTTAATGCCGTCACCCAACATGGCTACTTTGTTTCCGGCCCGCTGCTGACTCACGACCCATTCGCACTTGCTGTGCGGCGTTTGATGCGCAAGTGCGCGCTCGATGCCGAGGGCCGCGGCAACCGCGTGCACCGGCGCACGCCGATCGCCCGAGATCAAGATCGGCTCGACACCGCGCTCGGCGACCGTGTCGATCAGCGACGCCGCGTCGTCGCGCAGCCGCTCGCCAAATACGAACAGCGCCACCGGCCCCTCGGCATCCGCCAGCACGATCGTGCTGGCAGCATGCAGTCCTTCGCGCGCCGCAATCGCCGCGACATCGGCGCGCTGCGCAGCCTGCTTGTCGACCAGTGCAAATTCCATCTTGCCGAGCCGGTAGCGACGACCGCCGACGGTGGCTTCGATGCCTGCCGATGCCTCGACCCGTCCGTCTGTCAGTGGCGGCAGCGACTTGCCGAGCGATTGCACCGCGCCGATCAGCGCGCGCGCATAAGGATGCGTTGACAATGTCTCCATTGCAGCGGCAATCGCCAATGTGTATTCGGGATCCGCAGTACGCAGCAGCAGCTGCCGCAACAAGCGCGGCTCGCCCGTCGTCAGCGTTCCCGTCTTGTCGCATGCGAGCACGTTTGCGTCTGCAAGCGCTTCGATCGCACAGTTGCGGGAGACGAGCACACCGCGGCGTGCCAGCACGGATTGCGCCGCCGCAGTGGCGGCCGGTGAGGCTAAGAGCAACGCGCACGGGCAGGCAGCGATCAGCACCGCAATCATGCTTGATACGGCTTGCGAAGGATCGACGAGCAGCCAGCCCAGCAAAGTCATCAGCGCGGCTGAACCCATCAGCCACAGGTAAGGTGCAGCGAAACGCGCGGCAAGCTCCTCGGTACGCGGGCGCTCTCTGCCGGCTTCTTCGGCCATCCTCTGCAACGCAAGCGAGCTCGATTCGGTGCCACCGCGCCCGATCTCGATGACCAACGGCTGATCAAGATTGATCGCGCCCGCCAGCACGGGTGCACCGGCGGATTTCTCGACCGGCAACGATTCACCCGTGAGCGACGCCTGCGAGGAGCTCGAACGGCCGTGCACGACCACGCCGTCCGACGGCACCGCCTCGCCTGGCGGCACCAGAACACGCGCGCCCGGCTTCAATTGTTGCGCGGTCACGGACTCGGTGGCGAGCGACGATGGAAACGCGACCAACCGCAGCGCACTGGTGGATTGACGGCGCGCAGCGTCGCAATGCGAGCGCGCAATACACACGCCGCCCGCAAGAACCCAGCGCGACGTGATCGCCAACGCAATGACAAGAGCCACCGCATCGAAGTAAATTGCGCCGCGCGCCGTGACAGCGGCAAAAGCGCTTGCACCTACCGCGGCACTGATCGCCATTACCGTCGGAAGTTCGAGGCCGATCGCGGCCATGCGCCACATTCGAAGCTGACTCCAAGCGGCACGATAAAGCGGCTGCGCTGAAAAGAGCAGCGCGGGCAAGATGAGCACGAAGCTCGCGCCCTGCAGCAAACGCTCGATCTCGGAGCTGATTGCGCCGGGCGATGCGACATACAGCGGCAGCGACAGCATCAACACCTGCGTAGCTGCCAGCCACGCGATGACCACTCGCAGAAGATCGATCCGTCGAACTTGCGCATCGATTCGCGCATCGTCGCGCGGCACTCTGCCGGCGTCGTAGCCGTCTCGCTCGATCGAACGCTGCAGCTCGCCGCGAGTGACTTGCTTCGGATCGAACGCGATGTACGCCGTGTGCGTTGCGAAATCGACGCTTGCCTTGATCACGCCTGGCACCGTGCGCAGGCTTTGCTCGATCATCAGCGCGCACGCACTGCACACCATTCCGCGAATCGAAAGCTGCAGATGCGAACCGGCCGCAGTGGCGGCCTCAATCGCTGCGGAACTTGCTTCGGCTTCAGCGGCGATCGACGCGTTGAGCAACGCGCGATCGCGGCTGCCTGCCTGCGCCAGGAACAATTGCTCCGCAATAAACGCGCAGCCGTTGCAGCAGAACGCGCGCATCGTTGCGCCAACAGGACGCTGCACGACCCGTAGCCCTGCCAGCGGATCACCGCACTGATCGCACGCCGCGGAAACGCCTTCCGCGTCGGCGCCGGCCAGCGTCGGCACTTTGGCTTTGCGGATCAATTCAGACGCCATTTACAAGCAGTCGAATGCAACCATGATGCGCATCGGAAACGGCTCCAGCGTAACTCACGCGAGGGCAGAATGAATACTCACGATTAACCATTGACGCCACGGAATTCACTGGTTTTCCGGATGATCGTTAGCATGTATGCATCCCGCGAGACGGCTAATCGTCACAGTCGATGGTGCGCTGTCAGAACGCATCTTATTCAAACGCTATCGGAAACCTCTTCGATGACAACGGTAATTGCACGGGGGGAGCGCGCTCGGAGGCACCGAATACCGCAACGCAGAGGTCGAGCCTTACGCGGCGGTCAATCCGGCAAATGCCGCCGACATCGTTGCAGTCTGGCAACAGGATCGCTGGTCCAGCGGGCTTTCGACGGCTTGGTGGGCGCGGTCACACTCGATGGCGGAGCGACCTGGTCGAGCACGACAGCGCCGTTCACACGCTGCCGGCAGAGTTTCGACAACGCGTGCACGAAACCGGAGTACGAATGATGGAGCGACGAATCGCGGGTTGGTCGCAGCGGCTCGGTAGTCGCCGCGGATCACCATAGCGACAGTCTCCGGCTCTACACTTCGATTTTGTTTTGTCAGAGCCTGCAATGGACACCATCGACGCCCGCCGCGGCACCGTTCGCTCCCGCATCGAAAAACTACGCCGCGCGATGCAGCGCCACGGCGTCGCAGCGGTCGTTGTGCCATCGAGCGACCCGCATCTTTCCGAATATTTACCCGAGCGCTGGCAGGGCCGTGAATGGCTCTCGGGATTCACTGGCTCGGTCGGAACGCTGGTCGTCACCGAAGATTTTGCGGGCCTATGGGCCGACAGCCGCTACTGGGCGCAGGCGGAAGGCCAGCTCGCCGGCACCGGCATCGAGCTGATGAAGATTGGTGGCGCCGGGAGTCCGGCGCATCTCGAATGGCTCGCCGAACACATCGCGTCGGGAGGACAAGTCGCGGTCGACGGCGCGGTGCTCGGTCTGGCCAGTGCGCGCGCGCTGCAGTCGATACTCAGCGAGCGCGGCATCGGGCTGCGCACCGACCTGGACGTACTGAACGATGTGTGGGACGACCGCGCCGCGTTGCCGTCACAACCGGTCTACGAGCATCTGGCGCCGTTTGCACCCACTCCGCGCACCGACAAGCTCTCGGCTGTCCGGCAGCAAATGAAACAGCACGGCGCCACGCATCATTGGATTTCGACCCTCGACGACATCGCGTGGCTCACCAATCTGCGCGGCGGCGATGTCAGCTACAACCCGGTCTTCATTTCGCATCTGTTGCTCGATGCGAAAAGCGCCACGCTGTTCGTCGCCGAAGGCAAGGTCAACGAAAAGCTTGCAACGCGGCTGGCCGCAGACGGCATCACGCTGGCGCGCTACGACAACGCCGTTGCATCGCTGCAATCGCTCCCGGCCGATGCGAAGCTGCTGGTCGACCCGCGCCGTATCACGCTCGGCTTGCAGCAGTCGGTACCCGGCCATGTGCAGATCATCGAAGCGATCAATCCGTCGACGCTGGCGAAGAGCCGAAAGACAGAGGCCGAGGCTCATCACATTCGTCATGCGATGGAGCAGGATGGCGCAGCACTTGCGGAGTTTTTCTCGTGGTTCGAAGCAGCGCTTGGCCACGAGACCATTACCGAGATGACGGTCGGGCAGAAAGTTGTCGAAGCACGCGAGCGGCGACCCGGCTATGTGTGCCCGAGCTTTCATCCGATCGCGGGCTTTAACGCCAACGGCGCGTTGCCGCACTATCGCGCCACCGAGGATTCGCACGCAACGATCTGCATGCGCGGCACGGTCGGCAAAGGCTTGCTGCTGATCGATTCCGGCGGCCAGTACGAATACGGCACGACCGACATCACGCGCGTCGTACCGGTGGGCGAGACGACTGCCGAGCAGCGCCGCGACTACACGCTGGTGCTGAAAGGCATGATCGCGCTGTCGATGGCGAAGTTTCCGCGTGGCACGCGCAGTCCGATGCTCGACACGCTCGCGCGCGCGCCGATCTGGGCCGCGGGTGCCGACTTCGGCCACGGCACGGGGCACGGCGTCGGTTATTTTCTGAATGTTCACGAGGGACCGCACGGCATTACGCCGCATTTGCCTCCCGAGCCGCAGACGGCGATGGAACCCGGCATGGTCACGTCGAACGAGCCGGGGATCTACCGACCGGGGCGCTGGGGCGTGAGGATTGAAAATCTGGTTCTCAACGTACCGGCGACGCTGCAGGAGCCGAGCGAATTCGGCGAATTCCTGCAGTTCGAAACGCTGACGCTATCGCCGATCGACACGCGTGTGATTGAGCGTTCGTTGTTGCGCGACGATGAAGTCAAGTGGCTGAACGCTTATCACGCCGAAGTGCGGCGCAGAGTCGGGCCGCATGTCAGCGGCGCGGCGGCGACTTGGCTGCAACTGCGCACGGAGGCCATCTAGCACCGATCGCATCGCTACAATTGCGCCTTTTGTCGACGGCGCGTGAGCAGCATCGATGGATAACGGGGCCGCCAGCGGCGGCAAGGTTGATAGCAAAGGCAGCGGCCGGACCAAGGTGGTGGACGACAAATCCGCCGGGCACGCGACCAACTTCATCCGCAACATCATCACTGAAGACCTTGTGCGCGGCACGTACGAGCCGCGCCACTGGGCGGGCCACCCGGGGCCCTACGATGTGCACGCGCACGCACCGGACGATCCAGCAAGAATTCGCACGCGTTTTCCGCCTGAGCCGAACGGCTATCTGCACATTGGCCACGCCAAATCGATCTGCCTGAACTTCGGGCTCGCGCGCGACTTCGGCGGGCGCTGCCATATGCGGTTCGACGACACCAATCCGGTCAAGGAAGACCAGGAATTCGTCGATTCGATTCTCGAATCGGTGCGCTGGATCGGGTTCGATTGGGAGCACGGCAAAGAATCCAATCTGTATCACGCAAGCGATTACTTCGAGGACATGTATCGCTTCGCCGAGTACTTGATCGAAACCGGTTACGCATATGTCGACGAACAGAGTGCGGATGACATACGCGCCAATCGCGGGACATTGACGCAGGTCGGAAGCGACTCGCCATATCGTGATCGACCGATCGCGGAGTCACTGCGACTGTTCCGCGAAATGCGCGCGGGCAAACACGCTGAAGGCACGATGGTGCTACGTGCGAAGGTCGACATGGCATCCCCCAACATCAACATGCGTGACCCGGTGATCTACCGTATCCGCTTCGCCGAGCACCATATGACAGGTACGAAGTGGGTCGTGTATCCGCTGTATGCGTATGCGCATCCGATCGAAGACGCGCTGGAGAACATCACGCATTCGATCTGCACGTTGGAGTTCGAAGACCAGCGCCCCTGGTACGACTGGGTGCTCGAACGCATCGTGCCGCTGCTGCGCCGCCCGCAATACGAAGCAGCGCAGCGCATGATCGGCGAGATCTACGAAGCGGGTGCCGAGCCTCGTCGCGAGTTCGCTCTGCTGTGCAGCCGGTATCGCGACAAGCTCGGAGCGAGCCGTTATGAGCGGCGCGTCGATGCGATGTTTGCGTCATGGATCAAGTCCGATCTGGCCGCGGGTTTGGCAAATGAGGACGCCGACGAATTTTTTAAGCTGCTGCGCGAGCAGACACAGTGCTTCACGCCTTTGCTGCAGGCCGCGCTCGACTCGTTTGCAAAATTCGGCAAAGCGAACCCATTTTTATTGCCGCATCAGCACGAATTCAATCGCCTGGCGGTGACGTACGTCGTCACCAGTAAACGCAAGCTGTTTCAGATGGTCGATGAAGGACTCGTCGACGGCTGGGATGATCCGCGCATGCCGACCATCGTCGGGCTGCGCAGACGCGGCTATACACCGCAAAGCCTGCAACTCTTTATGGACCGCACGGGTGTCAGCAAGTCGCCGCAGTGGATCGATTACGCGCTGCTCGAACAAGCGCTGCGCGACGATCTGGAACCGACCGTGCCGCGCGCCACCGCCGTGCTGCGGCCGATCAAGCTCGTGCTCGATAACTTTCCCGTCGATCTGACCGAGGAGACGCAGGCACCCGTGCATCCGCATAAGCCGGAGCTCGGTACGCGCACCTTGCGCATCGGCCGCGAGATGTGGATCGAGGCCGAGGATTTCATGGACAACGCGCCGCCCGATTACTACCGCCTCGCGCTCGGCCCGGGCGGTGCCGGCCAGCCGGTGCGACTGCGGTACGGGTATGTGATCCGGGCGCACAGTGTCGTGAGAGACAAGGCGGGAAACGTCATCGAAGTGCACGCCGAGTACTTACCCGAGACCAAGAGCGGCTCGGCTGGCGCCAACAGCGTCAAGACCCGCGCTGCAATCCACTGGCTATCAGCGGCCGACAGCATTTCCGCAGAAGTCCGGGTGTTCGATCGACTCTTCACCGACCCCTATCCGGACGCCGGTGACAAAGACTTTCGCGCGCTGATCAATCCGAACAGCAAGCAAGTGCTGCGCGCCTACGTCGAACCGTCGCTTGCGCACGCAAAGCCGGACGACAAGTTTCAGTTTGAACGCAACGGATACTTCGTGGCGGACCGGAAAGATCACACGAGCGAGAAGCCGGTTTTCAATCTGGCAGTGACGCTCAGAGAGGCATCCGGCAAGTAGCCGCTCCTATCGGAAGACTTTTTCCGTCTTCGCCACCGTCGGCCAGCGTTCATCGGCCTGGCGGATAAAGCGCGTCCTGTCAGCCGCCCACTCTTTCTGAACCTGCGCGTTGTAGTTCAAATAGAGCCGACCGTCGATGACAGTGAAAGTCGCAGGATCGATGTCGGCCTTATAGCCTCGTGCGGTTCCGAACGCGCAGTAACCACCGTACTGCGGAGCGTACTTTTCGGGCTCCGCTGCGAAGGCCGCACGATTGTCCGCGTTCGCGAAGACGAACGTCGAGCCTTTGTATTGGAACCGCAAGTCATCTTTGCCGCGAACCGGTTTGTTGTCCTTGAAAAACGCGACCGGATCGTAGCCTTTGATCGCGACACCGTTGACCTCATTGAACTCGCCGGCTTCTGACGCGAGCGCAAACACGCTCAATACGACGCCAGCGACGATGAACTTGATCTTTAAAATCATTTCTGCTCCTTGCCCGGTGGCATTAGCCCCACATTCGTCGCAACGGAGCATCAAATCTTTCACGGCGACTCTATTCGAGCACTACCCAGGCAGGCGCATGGTCGCTGGGCTTTTCCCGGCCGCGCATCGCTTTATCGACGCCCGCCTGTTTCAGCCGTGCTGCAGCTCTTTCATTGAGCAACAAATGGTCGATCCGAAGTCCCGCATCGCGCGGCCACCGGTTTCTGAAGTAGTCCCAGTACGTGTACATCGCCGCGTCCGGATGCAGCGTGTGAATGGCATCGGTCCAGCCCTGCTCAAGCAGCCGCCTCCAGGCCGCCCGGGTCTCCGGTTGCAACAGCGCGTCGTCAAGGTACGACCGCGGGGAATAGATGTCATGCACATTGTCGGTCGGCACGACGTTGTAGTCGCCTACCAACACGACTTCGTCTCCGCAGTCATACAACTGCGCAGCGTGATCAATCAGGCGCTGGAACCAGGCTAACTTGTAATCGAACTTCGGCCCGGGTTGCGGGTTGCCATTCGGTAGATAGATCGATCCGACGATGAGCCCGTCAACCGACGCCTCCAGATACCGGCTGTGCGTGTCGTCGGGGTCGTTTGGTAATCCGCGCCGCCGTTCTATCGGTTCAGCGCCCTTCGCAAGAATCGCAACACCGTTGAACCCTTTTTGCCCGTGCCATATAGCGCTATAGCCCGCACTCTTGATTGCGAGCTCGGGGAACGTCGCGTCAGATGTTTTGAGTTCCTGCAGGCATGCAATATCCGGACTAGATTCTTCTAGCCATTCGAGAAGACGCGGCAGCCGCGATGTGATGCCGTTGACGTTGAAAGTTGCGAGCTTCATGAGCGGTCGAAATGTACCCGCTCCGCGGACAAGCCTCGTTGGCTACCGATTGCCTCGCTTAGAACCGCGCCGCACAGCCTTGCAGCACGCGCTTTTCAATACGAACGGCGACGCGGGCGCCGTACGCGGTTTCTGACCGGCCATCGCTGCACATCTGAGGATTCACTTCATACGCGAATCGCAGTGCCGTCTGCCGACTGAGCTTCGTAAGTCTGAGCTAGAGCAGCCTTGCTTGCTTGGTGCGTGCCGGCCGTCTTGAATGCCGCAGGCGGAAGCTTCACTGTTACCTTATCGGGCAACTCAAGGACTGCAGCGGCATCTGTAACGACGAGACGCCATGAAGGCGCTTCTCCAGTGGCGAGCAAGCGCACGTTCGGCGCTATGTCGCGTGGCAAAGATTTGCATGACTCGACGGTACCAACCGCTCGCTGAAACTGATACGCGGTCGCGTTCGTCTTTCCGCGTTCGCCGCGCATCTCGACGTAGAGCGGCCTATATCTGTGCAGCATGATCTGGCGAACCGCACCCACTCCCGAGCGCAGTGAGCCGTTTGGCGTTTTATCGTCGATCGGAAACAGTTGCTGCGACATTACGGCCCCATTGCAGGGCTGGTACTGCAGCACACCAGCGCCACCCTCACTGATGAAGCCGCGCAGGTCCGCTGCGGCGCTGACGGTACAAGCAAAAGCTAGCGCACAGAACGTAAACGCGCGCCGGACCGCCTTGCAGCGGTAACGGCGCGGTTTATCTCGAAGGCTGATCAAACCGTAAGCGTCGGGTAGCCCGTTGACATACTGGGGTTGAACAGATCGAGCTTCTCGTTCGCAGGCACCCCGAGCCCCAACGCGGGGTTCGTCGGCTGGATTCCGAGATAGGTACGGAGCGCATCGTGCATGTGAGCCGACGTGATCATCACGCCGTTCGGATCAGGCGCGCCGGTCTTCGGGTTAATTGCCCTGGAAGTATGCATCGGGCCCGTGTAACCGACGACGCGATTACCTAATCCAGAACCCGGGGGAAGCATGATCAACGCGCCCGAACCGACGTTCTTGTGATCATTGCCGTTGCTACCGTTCAGCTCGGTGCGGCTGAACTCGCCCGCTATCACCACATACAGCCGGTCGGCGATACCGCGGCGGGCCGCCTCGTCCCACAGATAGGTAATTCGATTGGTCATACGTGCAAACGAGCCGTTGGCACCGTCGTTGTCGGCAACGCTGCCGTGGGTGTCAAATCCCCCGCTTGACGTTTGAATCGCCGCCGTAATGCCCGACTGCGCAGCGATCAGCGAGACTTCGATATCGGGAAACTGACCAAAGGCCGCAGGAATATTCTGCGCGACAGCCGCCAGGCGAATACGCGCTTCCTTGCCGGCAATGAATTCCTCAGTGATCGCACGCTCCTTCGGCAATATCACTCCGTTTGCCTTCAGTGCTTCAAGGCGCGCGGCGCGAGCGTCCACCGTCTTGGCGAAATCAGCCCGCTTGACGTAGTCGTTCGTACCATTGACGGCGAGCGGGTCGATCATCGCGCGCAGCTGATTCTGATCCGGTATCGCGGTGGCCGGGTAGACGCCAGTGCTCACCGTGCCGCCATCCCTAAGCATCCATCCCGCTGGGGCGCCGCCCGCATACTTTGCCGCGTGCAACTCGCAGATCGGTGCAAAGCCCATCGCAAGCTTGCCGGACTCCTGAACACGCTGTCCGTCTTCGTGGCTATTCGTCTGGGTGTTGGATCCGTTCAACACGAGACACTGGTCGCGGAACCTGGTGAAGAACGCCGTGTTGTTGCCGATCGGAGCCCAACGAAGATTGCCACTTCCAGGAATCGCTATGCCCTGCTGCGAATACAAGTTGTAACGGGGCTCATTCGAGGGATCGACGAATTGATCCCATGTCGGTCCGCCATCACAGTGATAGTAGACAAGAATCTTCGAAGCAGCGGTCTGGGCATTGGCGGAGATCGGTAACAGCCCCCACCATGGCAGTGTTACTCCAGCTGCCTTTGCCGTATTTAAGAGGAATTCTCTGCGGTCCATTTAAATCACTCCTTTAGTCGGCAACTGGTTAGAACGAAACGAAGGCTTGATCGCTAGTCATGTAAACGAGACCACCCGTTGCCCATGCCCGTCCCATGCCACTTGGATCGTTAGCCGCATTCAACTGGCAGTTCAGAGGCCGTGGCGAAGCAGTGGCGCGATCGTTGTAGATGTCGACCAGCAGCTTGTACATGCGCTGCACTTCCGGATCCGTAGTCGTGACGCGCTGATTCCACAGCTTGTCAAACAGGTGCACGATATTCGCCAGGATCTTGTCAGTGCCCGCCTGGGTCGCCGGCGTGTCAGCCATTGTCACCAGCGGGAACAACAAGCGGTCTGCCACGGGCTTCGCAAAGTCGGCAGCTACCCACCTGCATGCGTTCTGCACGGCTGCACCGTCGATGGCGCTTACCTGACTCGACGTGAAGTGCTGAGCCATACTCGTGCGAGCGACGCCATCAAACTCAGAGTACTGAAGTGCTGCACCCGCGTATGGATTGTTGAAACCGGCATGAGCTGAGCCCAGTACGCCGATGTACTTGCGGTTCAGCCTTGACGCCGACAAAAGGTTACCGCCACCGATGGCTGCAAGGGACGTTGCACGCTGGGCGCTCACCGTTCCGCTGATGCCGTTGGCGCGGGCCTGCTTGCTCAGCATCAGATCAACCAGCAGGTCCTTGACTTTGTAGCCGCCGGCCGCGAAGCGCGCTGCGAGTTCTTTGAACTCTTCTTGCTGCGCGTTGTACGCGGCGAGTCGGCCAGCGGCGTCCGGGCCGGTCGATCCGTCTCCGGCTGCAGCACGTCACGATGGAACAACGCCTTGTACCAGAAGCCCACCGCACCTATCCCGAAGCGTGGATCGGCCGCCATCTGGTCGCCGAGCCATTCAGCTGCCTTCGGATTGTTGTAACCGTTCGGCATCGCGGTGCTGCCATAGCCTGGCGCCTTGCTGTCGCGGAACCAGTTGTCGCCCATTCTGTAGAACTCGTTGCCTTTGGCGTCGTTCATGTAATTGGTCGACAGGTAGACGTTCGGCAGCGCATGCGCAGTGGCACCCATCCCCATCGGACGGAAGCGGTTGTCTGGCGCCCAGTTCTGGAACGCCGCGGCCATCGGATCCATGATGTCGTGGCAGACGGCGCAACCAGGGTTGTCCATCACGGTGACTCTGAACTGACCATCCTCCAGCGGGCGTGAGGCCAACAGTGGGATGTACACGCCCAGAAAACGCTTGGCCATTTCACTGACGCGATGGCGATTGCGATTGGTTTCAGTGGTCGGGAAACGATCGAGCATCGCGTGCGTCGTCATCGCTCCGGCCTGCTCACGCATGCCTCCAAGACGCGCGTTCGGGATGGTCGCCGGCAGAAACTCATTGTCGTCCGCCGGGTTCATGAACGTGCCTTGCACCGTTGCGCCGAGCAGCGGTGCAGTCACGCCGTTCACAACGGTGTATTTGCCCGGCAACGATATCGGTCCATGGCCGATCGTTCTTCACGATGTACTTCATCATGTTGATCGGCTCGTTGCGGATCGTGGTCTCGAACCGTGCACGAACACCCGCCGGCGGATTGTTGTTGTTGATCACGTCTGCAGCCAGCGGGAAGTCGGCGGGATCTAAACCGCGATCGTTGCCGAACACTACGACGCCGTTGGTTAGGAATTGAACTTGTCCGGCTTCATTCAGGAAGGCGTCGAATACTGGACCGTTGTCCATGTACGCACGAATTTGCTGACGCAGCACTGCCTCGCCGCCTCCGGCCACGGCCGCCGATTCAGTTGCCGAGGGATTGCGTCCAGCGAAATATTACGGACGCCTTTTGCAGCGTCGTCGCATTGTCCGCAAACTTGACATCGGCCCAGAACTGACCGGTCGCCAGTACTTCGCTGCTGCAGCTTTCTTTCAACTTCGGAAGAAGCGCTGCGAGATCCTTGTATTGCTGCGAATTCGCATCGCCATAAACCTTGCCGCCGGTATGCGTCGGCAGGCCGATCGATTTCGACATCAGCAGATCGCTGTTGGCGGCCGCGAAGGTGCGCAGCACTCCGTAATTCATTTCCGCCGAGCCGCCGGCTGCGAATACGAGCCGTGTTCCGCTGGCGACTGCGCCTGCACGGTGGCAGACTACGCACGTGCTGGCCATGCTTGGCCACACGGTCGCAGTGAAAGCTTGCGGCGGCGTCGCGCACGTTGCCGCGGCTGTTTGAGCCGGCGCGGGTGCTGCGGTGTTTCCCGTATCCCCACCACCGCAGCCCGAAAGCGCGCCCACCACTGCGAGCAGTGGGATCGCGATGCGTGCGTTAAGTCTGTCCGTCATTGTTCTCTCCCTAAGGGATTTGCAAGGCTTACCGGAGGCAAACTGTGCCTGCGTTCGAGTAAAAAATAACTCGTGGGTAAGGATGATTAGTGACTACCCCTTGGTTCTCCGCACCGTCGCCAAAGCCGCGTATTTGCTGGGTTTTAACGGCTCCGCTAATCCGACCGGATTAACGCGAAACCAGGTCAGACGCTCGCTGGAATTCGCATGTGTTTCCCGCTGTTTCGACGGGTTTTTTTTCTTCGATGTTGGCGATATTGCAGTGATAGAGTCAATCGCATGTCGATCTCCCGTGCGATGCGTCGCTTTACCTTGGCGCACCCGAACCTCGTCGTGGTTCCTGCCGAGGCGCTCGATGAGTACGGGCTCGACCCGGAGTTCGCCGAACTGCTGATCAACGATGGCCGCTTGTCGGCCGATCAAATCGACTGTCTCGAGCGCGGCACCGCGCTTTACTGGCAACGCTGCCGCGATCTTTTCGCGCGTGCGCCCGGCTCATGGTTTCCGCCGCGCCAGACGAATCTTCTGATCATCTCCGAGCAGCGCGGCATCTTCCCGTACATGGAGCCGTTCATCGGAACGTCTTCGGTGTTGTACGCGTCCGATCTGAACACGCATCCTGAGTATGTTGCTTACATGTTGGTGCATGTGGATCGACTGGCGCTGTTGCCTTCAGTACGTGCGGCGCTCGTTTGCAACCTGAGCTATTGGTTTGACCGCGACAGTGCGAGCCGGAGCGCGTTTGCCGGCGCCGCAGCGCGAGCGAAGCGGCCGGACGCAACGTGTTTCACTGCTCTGGCAGGCGCGTTCGATTGGATCGATCAGCTATTGCACATTCCACTGCGCGAACCGCAAGAAGACCCAACCGAGCCCTATCTCGCCGTCGAAGGCGCCGATCTGTATGTACCGAAGCGTTTACAGGCGCAGGTAGCCGCTGTCTGCGACGCCGGCGAGAGTGCCGCTAACACTGCCATGCAAGTCACCGCGCCGGCCAGCGTGCCCGCTCGCTCACGCACCGTCGATACCCTGTGCGACTGGCTGCAGCAAACGCGTGCGCATGTAATCGTGGTGGCGCCGGACGGTACGACGGTGTGGTCGCCCGAGATGAATGATCCACGCTGGATGCGGCGCGCGCTGGTCAGCGCCAGCGATGCTGCTGTCGCGAGTCTGCACGAGGACTTGCGCACGATCGATGAGCGCTCGCGGCAGTTTCTCGAGCGCGTCACCGATATCGACGCGTTGCCGAAGAGTTACGCCGTATTGGAGCTCGAAGGCGGCACCTACATCGATCCGGCTCGCCGTGCGGTCGTGCACAAGCTAAAACAAGAAGCATTCGACTGCCTGACGGCGGCGGCGCCCCCGTACTTCCGGCTGTTCCTCGGCGCGCGCGTCATGCACGAGTGGGGGCATCTCGCGCATGCTGCAAAATTCCTGCGCGTGGCCGACGAGAATAAGACGGCCTACAAGGAAGCGCGCGCTGAACTCGGCGCTTGTTTCGTGCAGACAATCGCAGCGATGCCCGAAAGCGTACGCGCCAGAGACGCAGAGACAGCGAGCCTTTCTCTACGCTCCAACGAGCTTCCGTCAGCGCTCGCGCGCAAAACACTGGCGCGGGTCGGCGACTATTTGTCCAACCTGATGTGCTCGAAACTGCTACCTGGTGAGGAGATGCAGATGTACGTCCGCACCAACGTGCGGCCACACTTCGACGAAAAACTGGGACTGGTCAGCGAACTCGCGCGATACACGTACGAAGTGCATTACCTGGCCTTGGCCGATCTGCCTAGATCGTATTTCTTCAACACGTCTCGCTTTGTCGACTACTTCATCAATAATGGCATCGTCAGCGAAGAGAACGCGAATACGCTGTTCGACGCGGCAGGTCGAGTGCTCGCGTGTTACTCGATCGACGAGTCAAAACTCGCGCTTACGACTGCAGCAACTTGTAGTTGAACGTGTGACACTCGCCGAAGCCGCATTGCAGTATCACCGAGACCAGGTTGATGATGCAGATCGCAATGATGTAAAGGCTCAGGACGTCAGAGATTTTCCGAATCGCAGGAAACTCGCCCAGGTCAGCCTGACGCAAGTATTCATCGCCACCGAGAACTGCAAGCTTGATTGCATACGCTGTTAGCAGACTCAACGCGATGATGATCGACCACACGGGCATATGGATGCCGAAGATCGCGCTTCCGATGTATTCATGGCCTGGCCGCGGGTAAATGTCGAGCAGGCTCTGACGCACGGCAATGACTAGCAGCACGATTGCAAACAACAGGCTGAACCCGGTGTTCTGATACGAAAATCCGCGGCGGAAGTTCATCATTATTCCGAAACACACGCCCAGCATCGCGACGCGCTCCAACAGGCAGAGCGGGCAAGGTAGCTCGCCCTTTACGTACTGCAGCGTCATGGCCGCCGTAAGAATGCCGGCGATCACGGCCATCACCAGCAACAGATAGACGTAATTCAGCAGCGCGAGCAGCCGTTGCGAGTTCATCAAGACCTCACGGGCAGCATGCGACTGGATTCGGTCTGGATCCATGGCATCCGGAATCCAGACTCGGGACTGTAAATTTCAAACAGGAAGAGCCCGATCGACAATGCCAGACACAAAACGAAGAACGCGATCGCAAGAGACCGGCGGCCAAACCAGCCACAGATCAATGCCAGCGCCATTGCGGCAAATACCGCAACCATCATTCGGTACGTTCTCCACCTACAGCTCGCGATGCTGTTAACTGCAATGCATCTGCAAGGAAAGGATTAGACAACAACCCATACACAAAAACCCGGCCGAAGCCGGGTTTTGTTTATCAGCCGCGCCTGCGGCGCAGCAGGACCGGGCGCTGCACGCGCCAGTGCGTCTGCTTAGCTGGCAGCGGTTGCTGTGATAACGACGCGCTCCATCAAAATGGTCGGCATTTCTGCCTTCGGTGCGGACTGCATTGCGGTCACGGTACCCCCGAGCACCGCGGTGCTCATCACAAGAGCTGAAAGCGCTGCCAGGATTCGGGCTTGGGTCGAGATGGTTTTCATGGTCGGTCCTTTTTGTTTGGTTCGATGCGATGGACCGAAATGTAGGCAGCGGCAGGGCGTCGCGCGAGCGACTTGCGATGAACTGCGTAAAGCGCGTCGTGAGTTGCAGGTGCGTTTTGGTCGCGAAATCTGCGCTTCCTGCAGCTCATCCCCGCTTTTTGTCGTTTCATCGCGGCGGGTCGCGTTTGAGCGCGAATTGACGCTACGTAAGCCGACGATTTCTCCGGACGACTAGTTGACGAGCCGATCGCGCAATGTGTGGCGCATATCGCTCGCACGTTGCAGGATGCCTCGTGCGCTGCGCTCTCTATGCAGCAACGAAACGCGGTCCTGGCCGGCGCAGCAGCCAGATTACGATCGAAAGATTCAGCAGGTTCCAGAGCAGCCCGTTGAGGAATGCGGCACGGTAGGAGCCCGTGAGGTCGAACACCGCCCCCGACATCCAGCCACCAAGCGCCATGCCGAAGAGGGTGGCCATCATGACCAGCCCGACGCGTGCTCCCGCCTCGTTCGGGGCGAAATACTCGCGCACGATGATCGCGTAACTCGGCACGATTCCACCTTGGAACAAACCAAACATCGCCGACACGATGAACAGCGATGTGAGTCCGTCAAACGGAATGTAAAACAGCAACGCCACGCCTTGCAGCGCTGCGCCGAGCAGTAACGTGCGCAGGCCGCCGATGTGATCGGCGATCCAGCCCGATGCGAGACGGCTGGCAATGCCGCAGGCGAGCATGATCGACAGCATTTGCGCCCCGACCGCCGGGCCGTATCCGAGATCCGCGCAGTACGCGACGATATGCACTTGCGGCATCGACATCGCCACGCAACACGCGACGCCAGCCACCATCAGCAACGTCTGCAATGCAAACGGGGAGATTCCAATCGACCGCGGTGCACGCGAAGCCGCAGCAGCACTGCTCGCGTCAGTGGCCGAGTGCGGTGGCGCTCGTCGCATCGCGTACGTCAACGGCAGCATCGTCAGCAAACAAATCGCGCCGATGTAGAGATGCGCGGTACGCCAGCCGACCGTCTCGATCAGGTACTGCACGATCGGTGGCCACACCGCGCCCGCCAGATAATTGCCGGACGCGACGATTGAAACGGCGAGCCCCCGTCGCCGCAAGAACCAATGCGAAATGTCAGCCAACAACGGGCCGAAGCTTGCGGAGCTGCCGAGCATGCCGATCAGAACACCTTGCACGATCGCGTACATCATCAAGCTCGATGACAGACTCGCGGTGACATAGCCGATCGCCAGGGCACAGGTAGCGCCGATCAGCGGTATGCGAACGCCGAAGCGATCGGACAACCGCCCCATCATGATGCCGCCGACACCAAACCCAAGCATCGTCAGCGTGTATGGAAACGAAGCCGCCGCGCGCGTGACGCCAAACTCCGCCTGTATCGCCGGTAAGGCGACGACCACCGACCACATGCCGACGCCGCCGATCGTACTGAGCGCGAGTGCGGCGACCAGCCTTAGCCACGCCGCACGCGAATCGATAAGATCAGCCGTTGCCATCAGGGCTTCAGTATGAGCTATCGTTGCGGACAGATTGCGTGTCGCCAGCTATTGCCGCTCCAAGGAGGAAAGCATGAAAACAAGTGATGCACTGAAGTGGATCGCATTCGCGTTTGCCGCAGTCGTGGCGGTATCTGGAGCGAAGGCGGCGGACTGGAAACCGACGAGTGATGTCGAGTTCGTGATTCCCTACGGCCTGGGTGGCGGCGCCGATCTGCTGGCGCGCGTCATCGTCAAGATCATGACCGAGGAAAAGTTGGTCCCGGTCAACGTCACCGCCGTCAACAAGCCCGGAGGCGGCGCCTCAGTCGGTGTCGCGTACGTGCTGACGACGAAGAATGCCAATCCGAATACGCTGGTGCTGTTCAATCCGCAGACGCAGATCACCCCGCTGACGGTGAAGGACGCGCGCGGCTGGCGCGACTTGACGCCGGTGACGAACCTGATGCTCGACGACTACTTGCTTTTCGTTGGCAAGGATTCGCCGTACAAGACCGCGGCCGACTTGGTGAAGGATGCCAAGAGCAAGCCTCCGAAGACGATCTCGATCGGCTCCGCCGGCACGGCCGACGACATGTCGATCGCAGTCTTCGAGTCGGCAGCGAACATCAAGCTCAATGTCGTGCGCTTCAATTCCGGCGGCGAGGCGCTGACTGCCCTGCTTGGCGGCCACGTCAACCTGGCATCGGGCAACCCGCTGGAATTCATGGGCCAGATGAACAGCGGTCAGGTGCGCGCGCTCGGCGTTTTTCGTCCGACTCGTTTCACCGATCTGCCCAACGTGCCGACGATGAAAGAACAAGGCATCGATGTGGTGCCGTTCCAGATGTGGCGCGGCGTCGCGCTCCCGAAGAATGTGCCGCCCGACGCGGTGGCCTATTGGCAGGGCGTGATGCAGAAAGTCGCCTCGTCCAAGACGTTCACTGATTACATCAAGCAGAACTCAGCAACGCTGCACGTGGTCGGTGGACAGGATTACTACAAGTTCCTGGAGACACAGGAGGCGCTGTACAAAGACATGCTGAAGCGCCTCGGAGTGATCTGACGTTGGTGGCTTCGCCGACGATCCGCGCCGTCGAAGCAGTGCCGGTGCGGGTCGAAGGGACGCGCGAGTTCCGCATTTCCGAGGGCGCCACGCGCGTCCACGTTTCGGTCGTGCTACGTCTGCTCTCCGACATCGACGGTCTGGAGGGCAACGCAGAAGTCGTTTCAGCGCCACCGGGCAAGCCCGAGGAGTTCCTGGAAGAGATCGTCGGCGCGGTTGAGCGTTACGTCGCGCCGGCGCTGATTGGCATGCCAGTGCGCGAGCGCGCACGCGCGGTACAAGCTGTCGCAATGGCGCTGAAGGGACGCGTCTGGACCAAGGCCGCCGTCACCAATGCGCTCTACGATCTGCACGCCAAGGCGATCGGGGTTCCGATCGCTGATCTCCTCGGTGGCCAGTTGCTGCAACGCGTTCCGGTGATCGGTCCGGTCGTCGGCATCATGACGCCGGACGCGATGGCGACCGAAGCTGCTGCACAGTTGAAGGCGGGCTTTCTCGCGATCAAGATCAAGGTTGGCGAAACCGTAGAAGCCGACATCGACCGGGTCGCTGCCGTGCGCGCCGCAATCGGTGAATCGATGGCGCTGCGAGTCGATGCAAATGATCATTACATTGCGGCCGACGCGATCAGGCTGACGCGCGCCATCGAGCGCTATCGGCCGGAACACATCGAGCAACCGGTGGCGCGCCACGACATGCTCGGGTTGGCCGAGGTACGTCGCAACGTCGGAGTTCCGATCATGACCGACGACATGGTGGCGACGCCGTATGACGCGATGAATGTGATCCGCCTCGGCGCCGCCGACCGCGTAAAAGTCAAGGTGACCAAGCACGGTTTCGACGGCGCGCGTGCGATCTGCGCAATGCTGTCGTCGGCCGGGTTGACTCCGGTCCTCGGCCACGTGTTTGAAATGGGTCTCGCGGCCATCGCGGAAGCTCAGTTCGCGGCATGTACGTCGGGACTTGCGATGCCTTGCGAGATCGGCTCGATGGCACCCATGGGCACGCACGCTGACATCGTCACCAACGATCTGCGTTCAGAGCCGGGGTATATGACTGTTCCGACGGGTCTCGGCCTGGGCGCCGATGTGGATTGGCGGCGCGTTCGACGGAGCGCTTCGGGATCGACCGCATGACGTGGCGCGGCGAAATCGTCGCCGGGCTGTTATGTGGACTGTTCGCAGCGCTGTGGATCGCAACCGCGCTTGGTCTCCCTTACATGGGCGATTACGCGCCGGGCTCGGGCTTCCTGCCACTCTGGCTCGGCGTGGGCCTGCTGGTCCTTTCCGCCATCCATGTCGTGACGAGCCTGCGCGCACCCGCTGCTGCCGCTGCGCGCACCGGTCATTGGCGCAAGGTCGTGGCGGTAACGCTCGGTCTGATCGTGTGCGTTGCGGTGATCGAAAAGCTCGGATTCGTTGTCGCGGTGTCAGCCTATCTTCTGTTTCTGCTGCGAGCAGTGGAGAAGGAATCCTGGCGAACGTCGCTCGGCGTGAGCATCGGCACCGTCGCGGTTCTCTTTGGACTGTTTCGCCTGTGGCTGCAGGTGCCGCTGCCCAAAGGCCCTTGGGGATTCTGACTGATGGATGCACTCGAGCATCTTGCCCAAGGCTTCCAGGTTCTGCTGCAGCTCAAGTACCTCGGCTTCTGCCTGGCCGGTGTCCTGGTCGGTCAGGTCATCGGTGCGTTGCCCGGCATCGGGCCGACCGCGGCGATCGCGATCCTGTTGCCACTGACGTTTGGTGGCGACGCGACCGGCTCGATCATCATGTTCGCGGGCATCTACTACGGCGCGCAGTACGGTGGCACGCTCACTTCCGTGTTGGTCAGCATCCCAGGTGAGTCATCGACGGTGATGACCAGCCTGGACGGCTATCAGATGGCGCGCAATGGACGTGCGGGTGCGGCACTGGGCATGGCCGCCATCGCTTCGTTCTTGGCGGGCACGATTGGCACGCTTGGGCTGATGCTGATGGCGCCGGCACTCGCCGCTGTCGCTCTGTACTTCGGGCCGCCCGAATATTTCGCGCTGGTACTGGTCGGCCTCACGTCGCTGTCGTTGGTCGGCGGCGATCTCGTGAAGGGCCTGATGATGGGGCTCGTCGGCCTGATGATTGCCACGATCGGCGTCGATCCGCAGGTCGGGAACACACGGTTCATGTTTGGCCAGTTGTGGCTGATGGACGGCATCGATTTCCTGGTGCTTGCAGTCGCGCTGTTCGGCGTCGGCGAAGTGCTCGCGAGTGTCGAGCAGGCATTGAAGCCGCCGAAGGTCGAGCTCAACATCCGCAATCTGATGCCGACGTATCTCGATTGGATCGCGAGTCGTTGGGCCATCGTGCGCGGCACCTTGATCGGATTCTTCATCGGTGTGCTTCCGGGCGCCGGCGCCACGATCGCCTCGTTCATGGCTTATGCCACCGAGAAAAAAATATCAAAACACCCGGAGAAATTCGGCACCGGCGTGATCGAGGGTGTCGCAGCACCCGAAGCGGCCAACAACGCCGCTGCCACCGGCGCGATGGTGCCGATGTTTGCGCTGGGTATTCCGGGCTCGGGCACCACTGCCGTCATGCTGGGCGCGCTGATCATGTTCGGCCTACAGCCGGGGCCGCAGCTGTTTCAGAAGAACGCGGACCTCGTGTGGGGCGTCATTGCCAGCATGTACGTCGGTAACGTCATTCTGCTTGTGCTGAACCTGCCGCTCGCGAGCATGTTCGCCACGCTGTTACGCGTCCGCTATACGCTGCTCTACCCGGTGATCCTGGCGTTATGCATCGCCGGCGTCTACAGCCAGGCCAACAGCGCCGACGATCTGTGGGTCATGAGCGCGTTCGGTGTGGTCGGCTATCTGATGAAGAAGTACGACTTCCCGATCGCACCGCTGGTGCTGGGCCTGGTGCTCGAACCCATGCTCGAAACCGCGTTGCGCCAGTCGATGACATTGTCGCGCGGCAGTCTCGCGATCTTCATCACGCGCCCGATATCCGCAGCGTTAATTGTGTTGACGCTGATGATCGTCACGGCGCCGCTGTTCGCGCAGGTTATCCGCCGTGTTGTCGCGTCCAAATGACCTGCTTCTACGTCTTATGCTTCGCGTACCTCTTTCAACCGGACTAAACCGAATGTCGATCTCAATGCACGCCGCCTCCGTTCCCGTATTCACGCAGATGCTCGGAAGTTTGAGCGCGTTGCTGCAAAAAGCCGAGTCTCATGTCGAGCAACGCAAAATCGACGCCGACGCGCTGCTGCAAGCCCGGCTGTTTCCCGACATGTTTCCGCTGCGACGGCAGGTGCAGATTGCATGCGATTTCGCACGCGGCGTGTCGGCGCGGCTCGCCGGCGTCGAAGTGCCGTCGTCTCCAGACACTGAGAAGAGTTTCGCCGATCTGCAGGCCTTGATCGAGAAGACCGTGAGCTTTATCGGCGGCCTATCACCAACGCAATTCGACAACAGCGAATCGCGCGAGATCGTCACGCGGCCTGGAACTCCGAAGGAAAGACGTTTCGACGGCCAGACGTACCTGCTGAGCTACGGCTTGCCGCAATTTTTCTTTCACGTCACGACCGCGTACGCGCTGTTACGTCACAACGGCCTGGAGCTCGGTAAGGGCGACTACATGGGCAAGTACTGAGCTTCGGTGCTCACTTAGCCAAGCCCATTCGTTTGGCGCCGTCGGTGTAGATCTTCACGCGCTCTTTCATGAAGGCGTCCATCTGATCGACGCCGACGTTGACCAGCTCGAAACCGCTTTTCGCTGCCAGATCCTTCATCTCGGGGTCGTTGTTCAGCGCGGCCCACAGATCGGACATGCGCTTGCGCTGTTCGGCGGTCGAGGACTTCGGCATTCCGATGCCGCGATAGGCGCCGTCAATCCAGTCGACGCCGAGCTCCTTGAAGGTCGGCACATCGGGCAGCAGCGGATGACGCTGGTCCATCGCAACTGCAAGCGCGCGCAGTTTGCCCTTGTTGTTGACGGCGAACGCCGTGTAGCTCATCGCGCCGTCGACGTGCCCGGCAAATACCGAGGTCGTCAGGTCGCCGGTGCCTTTGAAGGGAATGTAAGTTGTCTTGATCCCAAACGCGGCGTTCAGCCGCTCATGCGCGGCATGGTTGGCTGAATTCAGGCCCGATCCGCCAAGGCTGAGTTTCGAAGGATTTTCTTTCGCGAACTTGACGAAATCGGCGAATGACTTGATCGGACTCTGGTCGCGCACTATCAGTGCATCAGGGGTGTAGTGAAACCAGTACACAGGCGTGACGTCTTCCGTCTTGTACTGAACCTGTCCCTCGAGCGGCTGAAAGACGATATGCGGCAAATTGACGCCCACGATATTCAGACCGTCGGCCGGAAGCGCATTCATCTGCGCCCACATCAAACCACCGCCTGCACCCGCTTTATATTGAATGATCGTATCGATGGCCGGACACTTCTTCTTCAATACGACCTGCTGGTGTCGAGCCGACAGATCGGACTCTCCGCCGGGAGGAAACGCCTGCCAATACAGAACGTTCTTTTCGGGACAAGGTTGCGCCAAAGCTGCAGACGCAGCGAGTACAAAAGCAATAGTGCTGAGCGGCTTCACACAACGCTTCATGACGAGTCTCCTGATTTTTCGGCGTGGTTCGTGATTCTTGAATGCGACCAGCTTAGGCTGCAGTGGCGGGCCTGTCACCCGGTAGGCGCTCCTTAGTGTGGGTGAGGCGCAAAAAAAAGGCACGCCGTGACGTGCCGATTTCTCATCGAATGAAAAAACATCTCTAACTACTGCGCGTATTTGGCCTTTGCATCGGCAACGCACTTGTCTTTCGCAGCGCCGGTCAGCGGGTCGCACTTTTCACGCGCAACTTTGTAATCCGCATCACGCTTCGTGTCCTTGGCATCGGCCTTGGCGACGGTCGTTTTGCGCGCGGCTTTGGCATCTGCCTTGGCCTTTGTTTCAGCAGCTTTCGCAGCTTTCACGCAAACGTCCTTGTCGTTACCGGTCTTGGCCGCACACTGCTCTTTGGCCACCATGTAGGTTGCCTCGGCATCGGCGATCACGGCTTTTTCGCGCGCTTTTGGCGTGTTCTCGTAGTCGGCTTCAGCGCGTGCCTTGGCGCGTTTTTCAGCAGCTTTCGCTTCGGCTACGCACACGTTTTTCGGTTGCCCGGATAACGCATCGCACTTCGCTTTGGCCGCCTTGTAGTCGGCGCCGATGCGATCCTTCGTAGCGCGATACTCGTCCTTGGTGACTGCGACAGCCGAACTCGCCAGCAATACGGCGGCGGCGAATGCTCCTGCATGCGCCAACGTGCGCACATTGACTCGATTCATCAATCGTCTCCCTTATAGTCGAATGCATTGCGAATTACATCCAGGCGCTCAGGGGCGCCTAAGACCGTAGGCTAACGCAGCCGTTCACTCTCCGGTTTACAAAGAGGCGCAAGCGCTCGCTAACGCGAGCACTGTGCCTGCCCGGGCAATCACGATGCCTTCAGGGCGCTTTCCCGTGATATGCGCGCATTTGACCGCGCCGCGGTAAGCTTCGGCCGCCATTCTGTTCGAGGAGACTTTCCTGGCCAAGCCAAACTATTCATTTGAGAAGCGCCAGCGCGAGATCGCGCGTAAGAAAAAGCAGGACGAGAAGCGTCAGCGCAAAGTACAGCGCGCTCCGGACGAACCAGCGCCCGTCGATCAGCAGAGCCAGCCCACCCCGCCCGACACAGGCACCGCTGCCTAAAGCGGCACCCTTGCCGCCGCTTTAGCCTTAAACCGTCGATTTGCGGGTTAATCGCACGGCACCCGGCTGCCGGCGTTTTAAGTGCTTTTCCCCGACTGGAAGGTCACGCGAAGACGTTATGTTTGCGTGCATGTATTACGGCGAACGTTTCAACAGCCTGACGCACCTGGCCGGTACCGCGCTCGCGATTGCAGGCGCTGCTGTGTTGATCGGACAAGCCAGTGAACAAGGCGATATCTGGAAGATCATCGCGTTCAGCGCATTCGGAGCCGGCCTCGTTTTGCTGTACGCCGCTTCGACCCTGTACCACTCGTTTCGTGGCCGAGCGAAGATCGTGCTGCGCAAGATCGATCACGCCGCGATCTATGTATTGATCGCCGCCAGCTATGCGCCCTTCATGCTGGTCAGCCTGCGCGGTCCGTTTGGCTGGACGTTGTTTGCGGCGATCTGGGCGATGGCGCTCTATGGAATGTTCAAGACCTGGCAACGCAACGATGGCGGAGATCCTTCGCCCATTCCGTATCTGATCATGGGCTGGATTGGCGTTACGGCGTTGGTCCCGCTGATCGACAAGCTGGGCGTCGAAGGCATCAGTTGGCTGGCCGCGGGTGGCGCGCTGTACACCGCCGGCATCGTGTTCTACTTGAACGACCGCCGCTGGCGATACGCGCACGGCATCTGGCACCTATTCGTGATGGGCGGCAGCGCGAGTCACTTCGTGACCGTGATGTACTTCGTTTGACCTAGTCGTCAATGCGCCCCGGCGCAGGGCCTTGATCTGCCCGCGCCGCACTTTCGACTCAACCCGCTTTTTCTGCGACGCAGCGGTTGGCTTCGTTGGACGGCGCTTGCGTGCAATCGACAGCCGCGGTCGCGACGAGAGAGTCGAGCCGCGCGAGCGCATCTTCGCGATTCTTTTCCAGGCTGCGGAAGGATTGCGCCTTGATGACGACCACGCCGTCATCGGTGATGCGCTGGTCGCGTTTCGTCAAGCAATCGCTGCTTGATTCAGTCGGGTAGTGACGACGCGCGAATATCGAAACGCAGGTGAATCGCGTTCGATACTTTGTTGACGTTCTGCCCGCCCGCACCCTGAGCGCGGATTGCGGATAGTTCGATCTCGTCTTCGCGCAGCTGATAGGCAATGGAGGGGCGCATTCATGACTTTGCATTGTGCCGTGCGGGCTCCACGTTCTGGATCAATTGAACGCAGGAGGTCAGAACGGCGGGAGTCTCGGTCTCCGGCGTCAGCGGTCCTTTACGAGAACATTTTCCGGCTGGTGGGAGCGGACCATCACAGACACGTGCTAGTGAAGTGAATTTTCGTTATTGACCGCAAGGCCGCTTTCCGCCAAGCTTCCGCCCTCGCTCGATCGAGCGCGCTTCATCCAGGAGGCGCCATGAGAAAAACTGATCTTGTTCGCTAGTCGGCCGCACCAGCGCTGACTCGGGCTTTTCCGATTCTTGCGCCGCGCAAGCGGCCGCGACACTCCACGTTGATACGAAGCGCGTGCTTCTGCACGCGTCGTTTTCGCAGCGCATTGTCTCGAGGATTCGGAACACATGGATACGACTTTGATGGATCGGCTACGGCCGATCGGTTTCACGCCGGCCATCGCGCAGTCGATGGCCGCGATCGGCGGGCCTGGCGCGCCGATGCGATTGATAGAAGTGCATCGCGAAACCGTGCGCGTGACGGACGGCGCACACGAGCATCTCGCGCGGCCGCTGCCGGGACTGTTGCGCGCGCTGCTTGAGACCGGTGACGCACTGGCGGTGGGTGACTGGCTCGTCGGTGCAACACGACGTGCACAAAACGCTGTGGGTCCACCAGCGAATGGTCCCATTCACGCAAGTCGTGCGACGCAATTCATCGGGCGCACGCCAACCGCTCGTGACCAACGTCGATAGCGCCATGCTGGTGATGGGCCTTGACGGCGACTTCAATCTGCGCCGGCTTGAGCGTTACCTCGCGATGGTCAAACCGGCGGGCATCTGGCCGATCGTGATCTTGACCAAGCGCGATCTATGCAATGACCTTGAGACGCGGCTCGATGCGCTGCGCGAACGGTTGCCGCGCGACATCGCTGTACACGCCGTCGATGCGCGAGCAGCGATCACCGCAATCGATCTCGCGCCCTACCTCGGCGCAGGCCAGACCACCGTCGTGCTCGGCTCGTCCGGTGCCGGAAAGTCCACGCTGACCAACACACTGCTCGGCGTACAAGTGCAGGACACGGGCGCCGTGCGGGAAGATGACAGCCGTGGCCGGCATACGACCACTTCGCGCTCACTGCATCGATTGCCCGCGGGCGCCTGCGTGATCGACACGCCGGGATTGCGCGGGCTACGGCCGGATATCGATGAGGACGATCTGGCAGCGACATTCGACGACATCCAGGCCCTTGCCGAGCAATGCCGCTTTCGCGATTGCGGACACCGCGACGAGCCTGGATGTGCGGTACGCGCCGGTGTCACAGCGGATCGCCTTGTCAACTATCAGAAGCTGCTGCGAGAAATTCGCCGCGAAACGTTAACCCCGCTGCAGCGACGCGAGCAGTTGTCAATGTGGAAAATTCGACACCGTACAGCGGAACAGCGAATGAGAATGAAGCGCGGCGAAGAGGGCTAGGCCTCGCCGCTCGGTGCGATGAGCCGCCGGAGGCGGCGATTCGTCGCGCTATCGGCGGTTTCGTCCCCGTCCGCCCCTGCAAAATGCAACCTACGCCGGCTTTCCTGCACTTCATCGCAAACGCGTGGCCTGCGGTGGTTGAACTGCCTACATTGCGTCCATCGACAAATTACGCAATGTCTTAGGAGCAGGCCATGATCACGAAATTCGAAACCACGCTGTTCTTTGCTGCCACGGTCAGCGCACTCGCACTGGCGGCGGTGGTAGGTGTCCAGGAACTGTCAGCTGGGCCAGCAGTGCAACAAGCCGTCACGATGCCGACGATCCAGATGGAACGAGTCGTCATCGTGGGTGAGCGAGTTGCGCCGACGGCCAAGCGCACGGCCCCCGAGCAGGTTGCGCTGGTTCGCTAAAACCGGTGTTTCTTGCTGCGGCCGGCGGTGGGATAAAACCTACTGCCGGCCGCTTTATTTTTGGATGTCGATTTCTTCCGAGAATCAGGATTCACGCTTGCCGGGCGTGCCTTCTATTTCGACGCTCGCGCACTAAACGCTTCGACCGACCCTATCGGTTGCCAACGTTCCTCGGTGCGGCGCGGTCCACGCCGAGCGTCGCACTCGGGGGACGGTGTGGCTTCGTGCCGTAGACCTGATCTTGACCACGCGATTCACCCCGGAACAAGGATCAAGACGCGACGTCCCGATCCATAACTGCTCCCGCCCCTCAGGGCTTCCGAGTCAGCATGACACCGCTCAATTGCGGCAAGCAATCAACTGAAAAGCATCGTCGCAGACCCCGCTACTCGCAGCACCGCAACGTGCTACTGGCAACGCCCGTCACGGCGTGACGCGCAGCCGCTTGTGCATGCAGACAGCCGACGCTGGGCACAGCGTCGAGAACTGCACGGTTTGCTGAACCGCCGGGGGTGCGCTCGCACGCTCGACGCGCAGGTAGTCGAGCAGCGCAAAAAATGCCGGCACCGTCGTCGTCAACAGATACATGTCGTCCATTCCGCGACGCACCGCTAGCTGCTCGGCCGCCGCGACCAGCGCGGCGCCGCGGCCTTGCCTGTGCAGGGCCCGGGAGACAACGAGCGATCGCAACAGGCCGGCGCCGCCCGCATGTTGCAGGCCGATCGCACCCACGACCTGGCCCGCTTCGCGCATCACGAGAAAATCGACGGCCGCCTGGCCGCTGCGCCAGTCGTGATCCGCCAACTCCGCCTCGTGCAGCAGCTCGATCACGCGCGCTCTGTCGCGCACTCGCTGCGGCTCTATCAAGAACGGCTCGACCTGCATGATTGTGCCGGCTGTTAAATGACCACCTGCGCCCCGATCTCAATCGCGCGATTAGGTGGAATGCGAAAGAAATCGGACGCCGGCTGTGCGTTGCGCAGCATCCAGCCAAACAGGCGGCGACGCCACGCCGACATCGTGCTGGTTGCACCGAGAACCACTGCCTGCCGCGACAGAAAGAACGAGGTTTCGGCGGGAATCAGTTCGAAATCGTGGTACCGGGTCAGCACGCCGAGAAAGAACGTCACGTCAAACGGGTCCTGAAATCCAAGCATCACCTTGACCGCGTAACAACCGTCACCGAGATCCTGAATTTCCGTCATGTAAGCCGGGTCAACGTGCGGAACGGTCCGGCTGATGGCCGTCAAAAACACCACGCGCTGATGCATCACGCGGTTGTGCTTGAGGTTGTGCAGAAGCGCATGCGGAACGTAGCCGAGCTCAAGCGTCATGAACACCGCCGTGCCTTCCACGCGCTGTGGCGGATAAATGGACAGGCTCTTCAGAAACGGCCCAAGCTCGATCCCGCCTTTCTTCAGCTGTCGATTGACGAGTGAGCGGCCACGCTTCCATGTGGCAAACACGAGATACAGCAGGGCAGCAAAGGTAATCGGGAACCAGCCGCCGTTAGGAATTTTTGCGCTGTTGGCAGCAACGAACATCAGCTCGATCGCCAGCAGTGGAAGCAAACGTCGCGAGCACGCGCCAGGGTGACCAGTCCCATTTGAAACGCGCAATGATGCTGACCCCAAGTGTTGTAACGACAATCGTCGATGCGACCGCAAGCCCATACGCAGCGGCAAGATTCGATGAGCTGCCGAATCCGAGCACCAGCACGATGACAACCACGAGCAACATGAAATTGACCAACGGGATGTAGATCTGCCCGGCCTCGGTTTTAGACGTGTAATCGGTTTGCATACGCGGCAGGAAGCCAAGCTTGATCGCCTGGCTTGCAATCGAAAACGCGCCGGAGATAACCGCCTGCGATGCAATGACGGTGGCCGCGGTTGCAAGCAACACCAGCGGTAACTGCAATTCGTTCGGCGCAAGCAGAAAGAAAGGATTGGCGGCCGCTTTCGCGTCCGACAAGACCAGCGCGCCTTGGCCAAAGTAGTTCAGGATCAGACACGGCATCACCAGCCAGAACCAGGCCATGCGAACCGGGTGCGCACCCAGATGGCCAATGTCGGCATATAACGCTTCCACGCCGGTGAGCGCGAGGAACACGGCACCCAACGCAAAAAACGTCTTGCCGGGCTCAGCTCGCCGCATAGCGCAGGGCGTACAGCGGGTCCAGCGCGAGCAGTACCTGCGGATGGCTCACGATCTGCCACAGTCCGAGCCCACCGAGAACGGTGAACCACACGAGCATGATCGGCCCGAATGCACGGCCCACCAGTGCGGTGCCCTTACTCTGCAGCAAGAAAAGCGCGATCAGCACGATCAGCGTCAGTGGAATGACATAAGGCCCGAACGCGGGCGACACGACCTGCAACCCCTCAGCGGCCGACAGCACCGAAATTGCAGGCGTCACGACGCATTCGCCGAAGAACATTGCCGCGCCGAGCAGACCGGCACCCACTGCCGCCCGACGGACGCGACCCGCAGCGGGAATTTGCCGCAGTACAAGCGCCAGTAACGCCAGAATTCCGCCTTCGCCGTCGTTGTCGGCGCGCAGCACCAGCAGCATGTACTTGATCGATACGATCAGCGTGACGGCCCAGAAGATCATCGACAAAACACCAAAGACGGCATCGGTCGAGACGCCGACGCCGTGCTTGCCGGCCAGACTCTCCTTAAATGCGTACAGGGGGCTGGTGCCGATGTCGCCGTAGGCGACGCCCAGAGCGGCCAACAGAATGGCCGGCGACAGCCGGCGATCCGATGGCGTCATCGGATGCGGCACAGCGAAGAACCAGCGGATACGGCCAAGGTCGGCAGTGGCGTGGTCGAAGGCGAAGCCTTGGATCGTACTGCACGCGCTGCGCGTGCTGCGCCTTTACGGCGGCACCAGCTAGGTGATTGTATCTCACGCCGCCAGCGCGGCGAGCTCGTTTCCCAGCTTTGGCGGCAGAGAGTCGATCACCAGGTAGTAGCCGGTGCCGCGCTGACTCTCGATATGCACGTCCTCAATGCCCGCCGCTCTGAGCCGGCAGCGGATGCGCGACACCAGGGCATCGATACTGCGTCCACCGCTGCCCGCGGACCCGATGAACCTGGCGGTTGTTTCGCGGCTGACCGCGTGTCCATAGCGAACCAGCAGCAATCGCAGCATTGCAAATTCCACGCGCGTCAGTCGCAGCGTGATTTGACCTACCGTCAGCGTCGTCAAGTCGCCCGCCATGTGAACCGGTCCGAGCTCAGCGCTGGTCGCCAACGGGTTCAACGCGACCGCATGTTCACCCAGCAATCGCTTGACCTTGGCAATGATGAAGCGAGGGGATGCCGGTTTGGCGATGAAATCCGCGGCGCCCAGTTCGAGCGCCAGTATTTGATCGATCTCATCGCGCGCGGTGGCGACCACGACCACTGGCGCGCATCGTTGCTGCACCAGCGTGCGCAATGCCTCGAACGCGTCGTCACCGAAGGCGTCCGCATTGAGCACGACCGCGTCAACTCGAATCTGCTCGAACAGCCTTGCAGCAGCCCGCGAATCGCTGACTGCCATGGCTCGCACATTGTGCGACCTGAACGCCTCACGCAACCCCGGCAGGCATGCGTCCGCGGCGCCGACGATCAGGCACAGGCGTTCGATCATTTATGTCAACGTAGAGATCGCACCGGCGTCTGAACGTATCCACGACTCGCGAATACGCTGGCCGCTCATGCCGCGGCGGCGACGCAGTTCGCGGAACATCGACCAGCGCGATCCGAATCCCGAGCGTTCGGCAATCTCGGCGAGATCGGCATTCGAGCGCTCGATAAGACGCTCGGCGGCCCTGATTCGCTTCATGCGAAGGTACGCCGCCGGTGAGACGCCGTGCAGCGTCCGGAACAGACGTGCCAAGTGATACTTGGAAAGGTGCGCTGCCGAGGCCATGTCGTCCAGCGACACCGCACTCATGTAGTGGGAATTCACGTAGTCGGTCGCCGTCATCACGCGCCGAAGAAGCTCGGTCCGAGTGGGCAAACTGGCAGGCGCAAAAGCAACCGCCTTGCGATGCAGCTCGTCGTCCGCAGCTACCAGGTTCGCGTACAAATCATGTATCTGCTCCGCGTACCAGTCGCTGTCGGTATGGCCGCAGCGACGTGCTTCCAGCACCTTCTGCAGACACCGCGTGACGACATCGCCGTGAGGACGCAGGTGCTCGGCAAAAAACTCGCGGTCGCAAGTCCTCGTCTCGTAGGCGCGCCGCGTTTCGCTCGAAAAGAAGATCGTCAGCGACTCGGCAGTATCGCGACGCTGGGCAACGACCGAGTACTCACGACCTCCATTGATGACGAGATAGCTGTCCTCGTCGACGCACAGCGTGCGCCGACCGATCAGGTAGTTCTCGGCACCATGCCAGACGGCTCTTACCGACAGCGGACCTTGCACCCTCGCAGCAACCGATGCCTGGCCCGGCTGACACCAGACGATGACATCGCGATCAGCGCGCTGGTCGAAAGCGCCATCGGCGCAGCGGTTGTCATTGGCAGTCTGCGCTCTGAAAAATTCAGGAACCGAAGTCGTCAATAGAATCGGTGCGCGCATCAGTTGTCTGTATATACAGATTTGTGGGCAAAAAAATCAGCGGCGCTGCGCGCTGGAAAGGTTGAGCAACACGGAGTTGATATCGGTCAGGCGTCGACCTTTCAGGCGCCTCAGCGTGTCCTTCTGCGCACTTTCCCAGAGCGGCATCGCGACAGAAAATGCCCGGCGCCCGCGCACGGTCGCGTGTACCTGTTTTTCGCGCCGATCGTTACCTGAGCGCAGCGAGACAAGCTTGTCGCGCTCGAGCAATTTCAGCGTTCTGGTAAGGGAAGAATCATCCATTGCTATGGTCTTTGCAATCTTTCCCACAGTACCGTCACCTACCGCTACCACCGCCCAAAGAACAGCGAGTTGCGTTGAGCGGAGCCCGCTCGGCTTCAGGTGCTCGTCATAAACGCTTGTCAGCGCTCGCGCTGCCATTCTCACGTTTCCGCACAAGCAATCGAAGCCACGAGGCCGAAACCTCTTCAAAACATTATCGTGTCTCGTCATCTCTGCGTATACAGGCATTGTTGTTGGGCCGACACGGATGCTAGCGCAATGTGAATGAAACGTGACAAAAGCGGTGTGAACTGGCTTTTTCGAGGTGCGAATCCGCAACGAAAAAATGGCGGAACCGAATGCCCGTTAGTCGCCTGGCAACAAGCGCGGCGAGAGATCTCTTGCAGAACGCATAGTGCGATGCAGTATTGCAAATCGTGGCACCACGGCCCGCAAAGTAGCGTTCTCGCCCTACGAGGAGCGCATTACCAGTCAGCGCAAAACCCGCCAACGGCGGGTTTTGCGCGGCGATGCCGACTTACAGAAACTTGTAGGTCACTCGACCGTAAATGAATCGTCCTCGAGGATCGGCATACAGCGGGTCGTAGCCTGCCTGAAACGATGTCTGCCCTCCGGCGTTCGTGTAGGGCGGATCCTTGTCGAAGATGTTGCGCGCGCCGAGGGTCAGGGTCAGATTTCTGAAACCGGTGTACACGCCCTGCAAGTGATAGATCTCGTATGCACCGACCTTACGCGGTATGAATGCCGGATCGGTTGGGTCTTCGAAGGACCCTGGCAGATCGTAGTACTTCTTCTGAAACTGCTGGGCGAATGTCGCTGCCCACGGGCCATAGGTCCATGTGGCCGCTGCATAGTGACGCCAGCGGACCACCACCCCACCGGTGTTGTTGTTCGCAGTATCGAGGACGCTGGTGAAAGAGCCATCTGGGTTTTGCGTGTCGTACTTGGTCAAGTACGTGCCATTCAGCGAGAACCCGAGCTGCCCATACGTCATCTTCGGCGTGGAGGCGCGGAAATCGACGTCTATGCCCGAGACATATGCCTTGCCGAGATTGATATTGGTTTGGTTGATATCGATGATCGGTCCGGGAATCGTCACGCCCCCCACATCTTGTGGAGCTCCGCGCGTTACAAGTGAGCCGTAGCGTCCGAGGTCCGAGAGAATGGTCGCGGCAGGAATGCCCTGCGCAATGACTTCCTCCAGCTTGATATTGAAGTAGTCAATCGCAAAGGAAACGTTATTGGTCGGCTCGACGACGATGCCGAGCGTCACGTTTCGCGATTCCTCTGGTTGCAGCCCACTGTTGCCGCCATTGGTGATCGGGAATTGCGTGACGCAGTCGAGACCTGACCCGGTAATCGGGCAACGAATCGGATCGTTTAACCCAGGCGGTGTTACACCGGTAGTCTGCGGCGCATAAAGGTCAAGCAGGCTCGGAGCGCGAAACCCTGTGCCCGCTGACCCGCGCAGCAACAGCTGCGGTATAGGCTGATAGCGAATGCCGACCTTCGGATTGGTCGACGAACCGACGCCTTCGTAGTCGTCGTACCGAATTGCGGCGCTCAGTTCAAGCGAGCGCAGAATCGGCGCCGCAACTTCGGCGAACAATGCGTACACGTTGCGGTCCCGGTCCACGGGGAAGAAATTACCGCCGAAGCCCGTAAGATCGCCCTGCTGCAAAGCTAATGCGGGATCGAGTTGGTAATCTTCTTTGCGTCCCTCGGCACCGAAGGCCAGACCAATGGGGCCACCTGCTAGCTGCCCCACCTGAGTCGATGCCGTGCCGGATAGGCTGAACAAGCTCGTTTGGGTCTTCAGCGCATCTCCAGTGAACTTGGTGGCGTCAAGTGCGGCCTGTACTGCCGGCGTCTGCGGCCCGAAGAAGTTGACCTGGCCGCTGTTCAGCAGCGGCATGATCTCGGTAAGGCGGACGAAGCCATCGTTGACGGTTTGCTTGACGTCGCTCGCGCTATACAAAAGCGCCGTCTGATACTCCCAGTTTGAAAATGTGCCTCGCGCACCCAATACCAGGCGCGACGCTTCGGACGTATCCGTCGTGTCGCGATCTCCCACTGCCGATGCTCGCCACCGAACCAGAAGATCGGGCGTCGCGCCTCCCGTTTGCGATTGCACGAAAGCGGTCGGGTAGTGCGGGCTGGTCGACGTCAGCAGAATCGTCGAATAAGGAATGCCGCTTACCTGGCCCGGCGGCAGTTGCGTGCCGCCAACAAAGTTACTGTACGGAAACGTACCGGCCAATGGGTTATTCAGCGGAATCGTGAACTGATCGGAGATAGGCGTCGGCTGAATGCGTGTGTTCTGCTCGCTCTTATAAAACGATCCTTCGGCAAACAGCTGAACGTTTGGCGTAAGGTCGAAGCGCCCACTGGCGAAAAATCCGTAGCGTTCGGTTTCCGGGAACAGCGAAAGTATCGGTGAAGGATCGAACCGGCAGGTTTGAACTCCGAACTGTTCGAAGAGCGGGCTGACGGTGGCGTACGGTCCCGGACAGCCTGGATACGACGGATTGCCGCCCGCCGTCCCGTCGACCGCTGCGACATTCGCCGGAAACGTATTGCCGGACGTCGTGTCGTTCAAGGTTATCCACGTTGATTCCCGACGCTGCAAAGGCGCGGTCGCGCCCAAATAGCGCCTTCTCTTTCTGATAGCTGACTACGGCGAAGGCGTTGTACCGATCCTTAGCGAGATCACCGAAGCCAAACGTGGCGCTGGCGCGCGTGACAGAGCCGGAGTCGCCTGTCGGCCGCGCCGTATTCGGCCGTCGCTTCAATGCCGGTGTATTCACGACGCAGAATGAAGTTAACGACGCCGGCAATTGCATCGGACCCATAGATCGCCGATGCGCCATCTTTCAGAATCTCGACGCGATCGATCGCCGCCAGCGGAAGGCTGTTGATATCGACCGAGACGCTGTCGTTCGTAAAACCGTAGCCATAAGGAGAAACGCGCCTGCCGTTAATGAGCACCAACGTTCTTTGCGAGCCAAGTCCTCGCAGTGAAATCGCCGAGATACCCAGTGTTGTAGACCCGGATGCAGAAGCATTCGTCAAGCCCCCCGGAACTCGCGTTCGCCGACACCGTTTGCATCAGCTGCTCTACGTTCGATGCACCAGTGCGCTGAATCTCCTCACGGGTGATGACCTGCACCGGCAACGCCGTTTCAGCGCCAATGCGCTTGATGCTCGAGCCGGTGATCTCGACACGATCCAGTTGTTGCGGGGTCTGCGCTAATGCATCGGTCGCAGTCGCAACAAAGGCGCTGGCGAGCGTTGCGCTGACGGCGATGCTGAGTTGCGTTCGATTGAACATGTGTCTCCTCTGAGTCGTTCAAACAACTCGGACGAGGCTATCCGCGCGCGCAGTGAAGGTGCGTTGCAGAACTTGCTAATCACATCGATGCAACCGAAAAGCAACAGCGGGCATTTATCAGCGAGCACGAGAGACGCATTCAATTCGCAACATCTGCACCCTCTACATCAGAGCCAAACGCTACGATCGATCGCACTGCCTTCTGAATGTCTCAACTTTGAAATGTCACAGCAGAAATACAAATGGATGCGCGAATGCCACAACACCACCTGAAACTTTGCGCCGTGCTGTTGGTTGCCGTCACCGCATCGGCGCAAACGCCGTCAAACGTCGCCTCGTCGCACTGTTCATCGCCGGAGCACCGCCAGTTCGATTTTTGGCTTGGCGAGTGGGACGTCAGCCAGGGTGACAAGATTGCCGGGCGCAACAGCATTCGTTCGATCCTGAACGGATGTGCCATTAGCGAGGAGTGGTCGGGAACGGGTGGCTTCAGGGGCAACAGCTTGAACTTCTACAACCCGACTACTCAACGCTGGCACCAGACGTGGATCGATTCGCGGGGACAAAGCCTCGCACTCGAAGGCCAATTCGAAGCAGGCAGCATGACGCTGCAAAACGTTGCGCAGGAGAACGCACCGCGTCATCGAATCACCTGGACACCCATGCCGGACAAGTCCGTCCGCCAGCTATGGCAGGTTCGAGACACACCGGAAGCCGAATGGCGAACGTTGTTCGATGGAAAATACGCGGCGCGTCCTACGCTCCCATCGGGCTCGACCAACTGATAGTCGCAGCGCATCTGCTGCGCCCAAAAAAAGGTCCGCTAGCTGCGGACCCTTTTTACTGCCGTGTCGTACTAGGAGCCGCTGTACACCTTCCATTCATCGATGAACATCTTGGTGCCATCCTTGGTCATCAGGTCACCTTTCATCATCATCTTGCCCTTGTCGCCAGGCATCTTCTTCATCTTGGCCATCATCGCGTCATAGCGCATACCAGCAGCATTCATGAATTCCTGCTTGCTCATCATGCCGTCTTTGTTCGTATCGGCCATCTTGAAAAAATCTTCGAACTTGAATGTTTCCTCTTGTGCCGAAGCGACGGGCGCAAAGCCCATACACAACGCCATTGCCGGAATTGCCAACCATGCTCTCTTCATTTTGTCCATCTCCCACGTGGTTAAGGTGCTCTTCCGGGCGGATTGCGCTACCTAGGTCAGCAACCCGTCCCGTCCCCGACTTCACGCAAACACCTGAAGTCGGGGGCTTAGTCGTGGGCCTGGGGGCTTGCTTACAGCGCCGGCGTTGGCGCTAACCCTGATGTAAATTCATGTCTGGCTCGATTTTCGGGTGCGCGGGTGTCGTTCAATGGCAGGACCTGAGCTTCCCAAGCTCAAGACGTGGGTTCGATCCCCATCACCCGCTCCAACTAACTGGTAATGAGCACAACTTCTATCTCGGTTGCGGTAAACGGACATAGGCGCAACTTGCCGCCCGCAACGACTGTTGCGCAGTTGCTCGCGCAGCTCGACACCGCCGGCAAACGCGTTGCCGTCGAGCGGAACGGCGAGATCGTGCCGAAAAGCCAGCACGGTTCGACCGAGCTCAGCAGCGGCGATCGGCTCGAGATCGTGATCGCGGTCGGAGGCGGCTGATGAACGATGACTTGATCATCGGCGCGCGCAGGTTCGGTTCACGATTGCTGCTCGGCACCGGCAAGTACAAGGACCTTAACCAGACAAAATCGGCAGTCGAGGCGAGCGGCGCACAGATCATCACGGTGGCGATCCGCCGCACGAATATTGGTCAGACGCGGGGCGAGCCCAATCTGCTCGACGTGCTGCCACCGTCGAAGTACACGATGTTGCCCAACAGCGCCGGCTGTTATACGGCCGACGATGCCGTGCGTACGCTGCGGCTGGCGCGCGAGCTGCTCGATGGCCATGCACTCACGAAGCTCGAAGTGCTTGGCGATCCGCAAACGCTGTATCCGAACATGCCCGAAACGATCAAGGCCGCCGAGCAACTTGTGCGAGAGGGGTTTGAAGTCATGGTCTATTGCAGCGACGACCCGATTCAGGCGCAGACGCTGCAGTCGATTGGCTGCGTCGCTGTCATGCCGCTGGCGTCGCTGATTGGTTCGGGGATGGGGATTCTGAATCCGTGGAACATTCAGCTGATCCTTGAGAAGGCCACGGTGCCGGTCATCGTGGATGCGGGGGTCGGCACCGCCAGCGATGCGACGATTGCGATGGAGCTCGGCTGCGCCGGAGTGCTGATGAACACCGCCGTTGCACACGCAAAGCATCCGGTCAAAATGGCGAGTGCGATGCGCAAGGCCGTTGAAGCCGGCCGCGAAGCATTCCTCGCCGGCCGTATGCCAAAGAAGCTTTACAGCGCGAGCCCGAGCTCACCGACCAGCGGCGTCATCGCACCGAGCAAAGCGGCTTGAACAATCGGCCACCGGCAAACGTCGATACGACGCCGGAACATACTTCGGAGCACCCGACGGCCGGCGACCCGGCACACTTGCACATTCGCAGCTATGTGCTGCGGCGTGGTCGCATTACACGAGCCCAGCAGCAGGCGTTTGATCAGTTGCTTCCGTCGTTCGGCGTTGCGTACGCAGCCACTCGGCTCGATCTTGCCGAAACCTTCAACCGCGACGCGCCTACGGTCCTCGAAATCGGCTGCGGGATGGGCGAAACGACGGTTGCGATCGCTCAAGCGCGGCCAGACATCAACTTTCTCGGCATCGAAGTGTTTTCTGCAGGCGTCGGAGCGTTGCTCAAAGGCATCGACGAACACGGACTCACCAACGTACGTATCGTGCATCACGATGCGGTTGAGGTCGTGCGCGACATGATTGCGCCGAGCTCGCTGGCCGGTATCCACATTTTTTTCCCTGACCCGTGGCCGAAAAAGCGGCACCACAAGCGACGGTTGCTGCAGCCCGCGTTTGTGTCAGCGCTGGCGGACCGGCTCGAGCCGCACGGCTACGTCCACTTCGCCACCGACTGGGAAGACTACGCGCAACAAGCACTTCAAGTGCTCGGTGCGGAAACCGCAGCTGGTCAATCTGCACACGGGTTATTCGCCGGCTCCGGAAAATCCACTCTGTGCGCGGCCCGTGACCAAGTTCCACGCGCGCGGCGAGCGGCTTAGGCCACGCGACTTACGATCTAGTTTTCTGCCGACGACCGTGACACGCTGAGGTCGTCGTCGGCGAACACGGCGCGTTCGGCCGCCCACGCGCGCAGTTCGTCGATCCTCTCGGCCATTACGACCGAAAGCGGCCGCGTGCGCTCGATCTCGGCAAGAATATCTGCCGGGCGCAGTGCTTCATTGCGCGCGCGCGCTTCGAACGACGCCGAGACGATCGCCTGTTCGATTTCGGCGCCCGAATATCCCTCCGACAACTTGGCCAAGCCCGCGCACGTCGAACTGCGCCGGATCGTAGCCGCGCTTTTTCAGATGAATCGTCGCGATCTGAACGCGCGCCTCGTCGCTTGGAAAATCGACAAAGAAAATTTCATCGAAACGTCCTTTGCGGATCAGTTCGGGCGGCAGCTGCGAAATATCGTTCGACGTCGCAACGATAAACACCGGCTCGGTGCGCTCCGACATCCACGTCAGCAGACTTCCGAGCACGCGGCGCGATACGCCGCCGTCCCCGTCACCGCTATCGACTGAAATTCCCTTTTCGATCTCGTCGACCCACAGCACGCACGGCGACATCGCCTCTGCAGCAGCAAACGCATTGCGCAGATTGCGCTCGGTTTCGCCGTAGTACTTGTTGTAGAGCGCACCGAAATCGAGCCGCATCAACGGCACGCCCCACTCGCCGGCTACCGCGCGCGCCGCCAGACTCTTTCCGCCGCCCTGCACGCCAAGCAAGACGATGCCCTTCGGTCGATCGACATTGGCAGCACTTGGATCGAGAAACGGCTTACGGCGCAACGATATCCAGTGCTTCAGCCGAGCCAGCCCACCGACGTCGCTGAACTTGACCTTGCTCTCCTCGTACGCCAGCGAGGCGGCGCCGCCGAGCGCTTCGTACTTGGTCGCGAGAACGCGTCGAAGGTCGTCCTGGCTGATCGCGCCATCGTCACGCAGCGCCTGCCGCACCAGTCGCCGCACGTCATCCTGTTCCATGCCGAGCAGATGCATGATCAGCATCTCGAGCGCGTGCTTGTCACCGCGCGGCCGCTCGCCGGTTTGATTTTCGTAACGCTTCGCTTCCTCGTTGACGATGGCGCGAATCGCATCGCGATCGGGGAGCTGCGGATGAAAGTGGGCAGACAGCCGCAGCACTTCGGACGGTAATTCATCGAGCCGCGGGCTGATGAACACCAGCGTGCGAGCTGACTTGGAATGCGATAGCGCGATCTCGCGGATCAGCCGCATCGAGATCGGATCCTTGAACCCCGGATGCGCATCGCACAGCACGTAAATGCCGTTCTGCGCGGTCTTGTCGATGTGCTTCAGTACGTCGAGCAGATCGTTGGTTTGATAAATCGCTTCTTCCTTGCCGTGGCGGCGGATGCCGCACGTGATGCTCCACGTCATCAGTACCTGGCTCTCCAGGTTCGCCGCCTTGGCGAGCAACTCGAGAATGCGTGGTTCTTCGTGCGACGCGATCAGAATGATCGGAAAGCGTGAACGCAGCAACGCGCACAGCTCCTGCACTTCGTCACGGGCGCGTTGCATCGTCTTCCCGAGAAATGATAAGACGGTGGACAGGCAGCAGCGGCGATCGTCCCTTTCCAATGTTCGTCTTGCTGACAGAAGCGATATCGAACGCCAACTTCAGCACGATTAGAAATAGCGCTCCGAGCACTGGCTGCTGCAACATGCCAACCAGAATGCCGCTGACGATGACGGTAACGTGAAGGACGACGATGCGGCCATACGGAGCAAACATCAGCATCGGCAACGGCGCAGGCTGTTCGCGCGTGGCGACCCACCAGCGAAAGAACGCGGCGGTCTGCAGCAAGGCGATACCGGCCGCGGCAAACCAACCATCGCGGTCCGTCAGCAGGTAACCCAGCATGCGTACCGAGCGGCTCGAATAACCCGCTCAGCGAGCCGCCGAGCTCCGCTTTACCGAACAGCGAGGCGACGAACACCCCGTGGACCACGGTAAACATGCCGTAGTGCACGGTGAAGAACACGCCTAACGCGAACGCAGCGATCAGGCCGAGGCTTCCCATACGCGCGCCGCTGATCAACATCTTCGCAACGTTGCAGCACGCCGATCACGACGTTCTCAAACCAGAAAAGCGCGATGACGACAAACACCGACCAGTCGAGCACCAGCACGCCGTAAGCGACGATCACAGACGGCGCCTATCGCGAGCGTCAGGTCGACTCCGCGCCACTTTTCCGCTTCGTCCATCATCGCGCCCAGTCGACCCAGCCCAGATACGAAGTCAACAAGATGACGCCGCCAAACGCGATTCGATACCACGCGAAGACCGTGAAGTCATGCGTCGTCAGGTAACGAATGAGCCAGCGAATGCATATCAACGCGGACACGAACGCGAAGATCAGCCCCACGGCGAACACCGGAACGTCGGCGTCGACGAACAGACCGCGCTGCTTCCACATCGAATAGATACCGGCGCCGATCAGTGTCGGGATTGCCAGATAGAAGCTGAACTCCGTCGCTGCTTTGCGAGACATGCCGAACAACATGCCGCCGATGATCGTCGCACCCGAGCGACTGGTGCCAGGAATCAGCGCAGCGCATTGCACGAGCCCGACTTTGAGCGCGTCAAGCGGCGACATGTCGTCGACCGACTCGACTCTCGAGACGCGCGCACCTTCCAGATCGCGCTCGCCGAAGGCACGGTGGTGGCGCCGCTCGACCCACAGAATGATCAACCCGCCAATGACGAACGCGAGCGCAACCGGCACTGGATGGAAAAGCCGCGCCTTGATCAACCCACCCAGCGCAAGGCCGAAGACTACCGCCGGTGCAAACGCGATTGCCACATTGATCGCAAATCGCTGCGATGTGCGCTCGCGAACGATGCCGGCGGCTGTCGCCAACAATTTCGCCCGATATTCCCAGATCACCGCGAACATTGCGCCGGTTTGGATCGCGATCTCGAACGTCGCCACTTTCTCGCCGCTGAACTTCAGCAGCGAGCTGGCAACGATCAGGTGCCCGGTCGATGAAATCGGCAGAAACTCCGTCAGGCCTTCGACGATGCCGAGGATCGCCGCCTTGACGATAGTCAGGAATTCCATCGGGCGCGATGTTAGCGTGAGGCATTCGCTACGCCACTAATGCGCTGCTACGCGCTCGAGTGCATCGGCCAGCTTGCGCGCCAGCAAAATGGCGCTGGTCGTGTCGCCGCCACGCGCTGCATGCGACAGCGCGCTGACGAGTCCCGTGTCACCGTTCAGAGTCGCCGGCTGCCGCGTGGCGCTGCCACGCGCCGGTTAGGCGATGAGCTTCGGCCCATAGTGCGCCGAGATTGATTCTTTCCGCGTTCTTGCGCAACCGTACCGCTGCGCGCTTGAAATCCGCCTCGTCATTCGGCTGCGACACCGGCGGCGTTTTGGAGCGCGTCGCACTGCCGCTCGCCGGTGGCCTGTTGGCCGGTACCGTCGACGACAGATCGATCGACAAACGCGACAGGTCCGCTTCGAACCGCTGATTGAACTGGAACGTCACGCCCCCGTTGGCGGCGCGCGAGACCATCACGCGCGCTCCAAAGAATTCAATGCGTCGATCAGTCACCGCGCCGCTGTGACCGGAGCCCGCAAACGGCTGCACCACATAGGGCTGCACCATCAGCGCCGCCTGTTCATCGGTCATCCCGGTGGCGGTGACCGACGCCGACAGCCGCAGTTCTTGATCTTCCAGCGGAATCAGCGTCAGATGAACAATCAGCTCACCGGATTCGCACACCTGCAACGAGCTATCGATCAGATTGGCGAGCACGCGCCGCAGTCGCGCCGCGTTACCTATCAGCGCCAAACCTTGCAGCTCCATATCTTCATACCGAAAGCGCAAACCCTTGCGCTGCGCACGCACCGCCAGGCGCCGGATCGGCTCGCCGCAGATCTCCTCGAGCGTGTAGCCGGTGCGCGGCGCTGACTTGACCGAAGCGTCGGGCGCAATCTCGCGCGCCCGCGCAAGCTCGGCACGCAACCGGCGGTGCGACGATATATCGCGTGCGCCGACGATGTAGCCAATCTCATTGCCGTTCTTGAATTCGGCGACCGACACCTCCAGCGGAAACTGACGGCCATCGTTTCGCTGCGCGACCAGTTCCTGGCGTCGTCCCGAAGCTCGCCCGCCAGCCAAGTCACCGGCGAAATTGGCGTTGTCGGGCGATCGATGAGTCGGCGGCAACATCACGTCGACCAACGGCTTTGCCGACGATTTCCTGCGCGGTAACGCGAAGCAGGCGCTCGGCCGCCGGATTGACATGCGTAATGACGCCGACCTTGTCGAGCGCGATCGAGGCTTCGAGCGACGCCGCAAAAATGGCTTCCCATGTGGCCGCCCGGCCTGCAAGCTCGCGCTTTTCGCGGCCCATGCGCTGCGACGAATACAAAATCTCGTCGGACAAGCGCGTCAGCTCGGTCGCCACGCGCTGCCGGCGCGTTTCTTCCGGCAGCCTGCCGTCGACGGTGGCTGCCAGATCCGTCAGGCGGCGCAGCGCGATCGAGATCCGCCGTGACCGCAGCTCGAACGCCAGCATTGCGAACGCGGCGGCAAGACTGAATCCACCAATGGCGGCCATCCAAAGCCGCCGGTGCAGATCCATCTCACTGAACGCGGCCGACAACGAATTTGCGGCAGCGACGTCGGTTACCAGCGCGAGTACCAGCCAAGCGATGAGGTTTCGCGAAACGTGCGGCGCAGTGCGGGCAAGCATCCTGCGATGCTCGCGCATCGCCGCTGATACAAGCATGCAATAAAGGCGTCGCGGAGACGCCTTTTTTCATTCAAGCCGTTACTCGTACCGCAATGCCTCGATTGGCAGTAGCCGAGACGCCTTGCGCGCCGGATAGAAGCCGAAAAATATTCCGATTGCACCGGAAAACCCAACGGCAAGAAGGATCGCGGATGCCGTGATCTCGGTACGCCAGTTGGCAAACTCGCCGACCGCAAAAGATGCGCCAACGCCGAGCAGGATGCCAAGCGCGCCGCCGATCATCGACAGCGTGATCGCTTCGACAAGAAACTGCTTCAGGATATCTACACCGCGCGCGCCGACCGCCATCCGCAACCCTATCTCACGCGTGCGCTCGGTCACGCTGACCAGCATGATGTTCATGATGCCGATGCCGCCGACCAGCAGACTGACCGACGCCACAGCGCCAAGCAGCAACGTCAATACGCGGCTCGCCTGCTCCTGCGCTTGCAGAATCTCGGTCAGGTTACGAATCGTGAACGGCTCGTCGGCGCCGGGTTGTACTTTCATGCGCTGCCGTAACAGCTCGCGAATGCGCTCTTCTACGGCTTTCATGTCAGCGCCGTCCGCGGTTTTGACCGAGATCGTGTTAACGCGCCGCTGCCGTCCCTGTGTTTGCCCGAGCACGCGGTTACGCGCGGTCGCCAGCGGCATCAGCACGATGTCGTCCTGATCCTGCCCCAACGCATTCTGCCCCTTGCGATCGAGCACTCCGATGATCGTCAACGGAACCTTGCGGACACGAATAATTTGGTCAATGGGATCCAGGTCACCGAATAGTTGTCGCGCAGTGGTCTGTCCGACCAGCGCCACCTTCCCTGCCCCCGACAACTCTGCGGGCTCGAACAAGCGCCCCGACGCCAACGGCCAGTCGCGCGCGATCAAGTAATCATTGTTGGTGCCGTAATATTGCGTCGCCCAATTAGCGTTGCCAGCCGACACCTGCCCGGACCCACGCAGTGTCGGCGCAGCAACCACAACGCCTTCCACCTCGATCGCAATCGCCTGCGCGTCTTCCTCGGTCAATACTTGAGCCGCACCGACACCGAGCCGAACCCCGCTCGCGGTCGTCGAGCCCGGCAAAATCAGCATCAGATTCGAGCCTAGATTCTTCAGTTGTTCGCGCACGCGCTCCTGCGCGCCGCCGCCGATTGCGAGCATTGCGATCACGGCGGCAACGCCGATGATCATGCCGAGCATCGTCAAGCTCGATCGCAGCTTGTTGACGCGCAACGCCTTCAGCGCGACGCGCAGCACCATCAGTGCGTTCATGCGCTCACTCCGACGTCGAGCTCAGCGAGCGAATCAAGCGCCGAGCGCGGCTCCTGCCGCTGATCACGTGACCACTTTGCCGTCTCGAAAATGGACTTCGCGCGAGGCAAACGCGGCCACGTCGTGCTCATGCGTCACCAGCACGATCGTCATGCCGCCGGCGTTCAGTTCCTGCAGCAGCGCCATGATTTCAACGCTGGTGCGCGAGTCGAGCGCGCCGGTCGGCTCGTCGGCGAGAATCAGCGCGGGATTGTTGACCAATGCGCGCGCGATTGCCACGCGCTGCTGCTGCCCACCCGACAGTTGTGAAGGCTGATGATCGGCACGATCGCCAAGCCCGACCTGCTTCAACTTTTCCAACGCACGGGCGTGGCGGTCACTGACCGAAACGTTGGCGTACATCAGCGGCAACTCGACGTTCTCCAGCGCGCTGGTGCGCGCCAGCAAATTGAACTGCTGGAATACAAAACCGATGCGCCGGTTGCGCACTGCTGCCAGATCGTCCGCATTCATGCGCGCAACGTCTTCGCCGGCGAGCCAGTAGTTGCCCGACGTCGGACGGTCAAGACAGCCGACCATGTTCATGAACGTGGATTTGCCAGAACCCGATGGCCCCATGACCGCGACAAAATCGCCCGCAGCGATGTCCAGCGAAACACCCGCGAGCGCATGCACGACGTTGTCGCCCAGCACATAGTCCTTGGTCAGACCGACAACGCGGATCAGCGGCTCAGCCATCAGAAAAACATCCTCGGCGGGCTGCCTTTCTGGGCGGGTGCGGTCGAGGGTGCTCCGCCTTGCAGGCCGATGATGACTTCGGCGCCTTCGGCTATTCCATCACCGCCGACCTCACTCATCGCTCCATCGGATAAACCGACCCGGACGTCTATCGCCTTCGGCTTGCCACTTTCCAACAGGTAAATGCGACCACGTGCGGTCTGACCGCCGCCCGCACGGCCGGCCAGCTCGATGACAATCTCGCCGTAACGCGCCTTCTGCTCCGGTTTCAGAATTTCTTCGACACGAGCTCGCATGTCGGAGCGAATCGCAGCGCTCTGCCGCGCGCGTGCTTCTTCTGGCAGATCGCGCAGACCCATGAACTTGTTGCGCATTTCGGCGAAGATCGGATCGAGTCGCTGCTGCTGCTCGGCATCCATCTTCAACTCGGTCACGATGCGCTCGCGGAACTGATTCATTTGACCTCCGCCGCCTCCACTACTACCAGCACCCTTGCTCGCGCTTGCCTCCGCACCTTGCACGGCCTTGCCCTGGCCTTCGCTCTTTGCGGCATCACCTTTTGCTGCGGCACTCTCACCCGGAGGCCGAAAGCGCAGCGCAGCGTTCGGCACCTTGAGCACCGAGTCGCGCGTATCGGTCACGATGCGGACGTTGGCGGTCATACCCGGCAATAACTCTCCACGGTCATTATTCGCGGAGATGATGGCGATGTAGGTGACAACGTTCTGCACGTTCTGCGCCGCTTTGCGAACGCTTCTCACTTCGCCCGCAAACTGCCGACCCGGGAAGGCGTCGACGGTAAAGGTCGCGCGTAGTCCGGGCTTGACGCGCCCGACGTCGGCCTCATCGATCGACGTGTCGACCTGCATGTCGCGCAAATCCTTTGCGATGACGAACAGTTCGGGTGCTTGCAAGCTCGCGGCGACCGTTTGACCGACATCGACGCTGCGCTTGATCACGACGCCATCGACCGGCGCACGAATCTCGGTGCGCGACAAATCGACTCGGGCTGTCGCCACTTGCGCGGCACGCTGCTGCACGACAGCTTGTGCGGTGCGCACCTCGGCGGCGGCAAGATCGAAGGTCGATTGCGCACGATCGAGCTCGGCCGGCGACACGAAGTTGCGCGACACAAGCTCCTTCGTGCGCTTCAAATCGCGATCGGCGATGACCTGTGCGACCTGAGCCCGCCCCACGCTCGAGCGCGCCGATTCGAGATCCGCTTCTGCTTGCCGCAGGCGATACGTAAACGTTTCGGGGTCGATGCGCGCAATCAGCTCGCCTTTTTTTACCGGCGAATTGAAGTCAACGAAGAGCTGCTGAATCTGCCCTGATACCTGCGTGCCCACCTGCACCGATGTCACCGGATTCAACGTGCCGGTGGACGACACGGTTGCGGTGATCGGCCCGCGCTCGACCTTGGCCGTGCGAAACGCGGGCGCTTCGGTCTGCCGATTCGACCACCAGTACCAGCCGCCGCCGGCGAGCACGGCGAACACCAGCGTCGCGACAACGAGCTTCTTGTTCTTCAAGGGGTCGTATCAACGGATCAAGAGCAAAAGATTGTACGCAGCGACGACACGTCGACGGCGCGCTCAACCGAGTGCAAACACCAAGCAACTCAGGCGTTAAGCCCGGTGATAAATCTCCGCGCCCTTCTTGACGAACTCGACCGCTTTTTCCTGCATGCCTTTTTTCAGTGCCTCGTCTGTTCGAAACACCCTGCTTCGCCGCGTAGTCGCGCACGTCCTGCGTGATCTTCATCGAGCAGAAATGCGGGCCGCACATCGAGCAGAAGTGCGCGAGCTTCGCGCCTTCCTGCGGCAACGTCTCGTCGTGAAATTCCTGCGCCTTTTCGGGATCGAGGCCGAGGTTGAACTGGTCTTCCCAGCGAAACTCGAAACGCGCTTTTGACAGCGCGTTGTCGCGTACTGCGCACCGGGATGACCCTTGGCCAGATCGGCGGCGTGCGCCGCGATCTTGTACGCGATGACGCCTTCCTTTACGTCCTGCTTGTTCGGCAAGCCCAGGTGTTCCTTCGGCGTGACGTAGCACAGCATCGCCGTGCCGAACCAGCCGATCATCGCGGCGCCGATCGCGCTGGTGATGTGGTCGTAGCCGGGCGCGATGTCGGTCGTCAGCGGCCCAAGCGTGTAGAACGGCGCTTCGTGGCAAACCTCAGCTGCTTGTCCATGTTCTCCTTGATCAGGTGCATCGGCACGTGGCCCGGCCCTTCGATCATCGTCTGCACTTCGTGCTCCCACGCGATCTTCGTCAGCTCGCCGAGCGTTTCCAGCTCGGCAATCTGCGCTTCGTCGTTCGCGTCGGCGATCGAGCCCGGCCGCAGGCCGTCGCCGAGCGAGAACGACACGTCGTACGCCCTCATGATCTCGCAGATCTCTTCGAAACGCGTGTACAGAAAGCTTTCCTCGTGATGGGCGAGGCACCACTTCGCCATGATCGAGCCGCCGCGCGACACGATGCCGGTCATGCGCTTCGCCGTCAGCGGAATGTAACGGCAGCCGCACGCCGGCGTGAATCGTGAAGTAATCGACGCCCTGCTCGGCCTGTTCGATCAACGTGTCGCGGAAGATCTCCCACGTCAGCTCTTCGGCCTTGCCGTCGACTTTTTCCAGCGCCTGATAGATCGGCACGGTGCCGATCGGCACCGGCGAATTGCGCAGGATCCACTCGCGCGTCTCGTGAATGTTCTTGCCGGTCGACAGGTCCATCACCGTGTCCGCGCCCCAGCGATCGCCCACGCATCTTCTCGACTTCTTCGTCGATCGACGACGCGACCGCGGAGTTGCCGATGTTGGCGTTGATCTTCACCAGGAAATTGCGGCCGATGATCATCGGCTCGATTTCCGGATGATTGATGTTCGCCGGAATGATCGCGCGGCCGCGCGCGACTTCGTCGCGCACGAATTCGGGCGTGATCGTAGTCGGCATCGATGCGCCGAACGATTGGCCCTGGATGCTGGCGCAGTGAGCACCTCGGGCAGCCCATCGCGCGCGCTGATTCTCGCGAATCGCGATGAACTCCATCTCCGGCGTCATGATTCCGCGCCGTGCGTAGTGCATCTGGGTCACATTGCATGCCGCTTCGCGCGCGGCGCGGTCGGCGGTGCAAATTGAACCGCAACTCCGCGAGCTTCGGATCGTTAACCGATCTACTACCAAAGCGCGATGAGGGACCCGCAGTTCTTCTGTGTCCTCACGCTCGTCAATCCATCGTGCACGCAACGGCGCAAGCCCCGAGCGGATATCGATCTTCACTGTCGGATCGGTGTACGGCCCCGATGTGTCGTAAACAGATCGACGGATTCTGTTCACTGCCGAATGCGGCCGAAGTCTCGGACTTGCGAGATCTCGCGCATCGGCACGCGCAGATCGGCGCGCGAGCCTTCTATATAGATCTTGCGGGATTTGGGCAGCGGCTGAATTGCCGCCTGATCGACCTGCGCCGTTGCGGCCAGGAACTTCGGATTGGCGCTCATCGTTTTCCTCCGGCGGTCTTAACCGCATCAGGTTCAAGGGGACTCTCTCAACTGCATCGACATGCGAGTACCCCCAACGCGAGGCTCACGATAGACGATTGGCCGAAGGGTCGCAAACTCCTTGGGCAGCATTAGCGAAATGCACTGTCGTAGCGTGCCCGAAGCGACATTACGCTCAAGCTGCAAGGTTCTTCTAGGGACCGCTGTCCATGGCGGATTGAACCGGTCAACGCAACGGTGTGGTGAGCATCTCCAGCGCGCGGTCGTGCCGAAGCTAACGCCCGAGGCGCCTGGTCGAGTCGACGCAATCGCAGGGTGGGAAGTTTGATTAGGCGTAGCGTGGCGGTCTGGTCCGCTATTTGCTGTCGATTGGGCGACGGTTGGACACACTGATGCGAGCAAAACAAACCCTGCGAGCCTGCGTAATGCTGTTGGTCGCCTGCCCGCTGACAGCAGCCGTCGCACAGCCGACCCGGTGCGACACGCTGCCGGCTTACCAACGCGAATTCGCGCGCGCCATTGGCGCGTGCCGTGATCTCGCCCCTATCATCGATATTGCGCCGGTAGAAACGACGCCACCGCCCGCCCCGTCGGTGCCGAACGACAGCACCGAAGCCATGCCGACAACGGCGAGCCCGGTCAGCCCCCAAGCAAAGAAGCTCACGCCCCAGCGCGCTGAAGCGCGCAAGTCCACTTCAAAGGCAGCCGCGGCTTCGGCCAAGAGCGCGGCGCCATCAAAAACCGCTGCGAGCCGGAAGAGCGAAGGCGAGCGGCGCAACGAGCCGCTGGATGTAACGCGGCTGGAAGACCTATCAGGACGACCGATACGCCTTCAAGTATCCAGCGGACCTGGTGACGGCCTCGCATCGCAACGGCGTCGTCGAGCTGCATTCTCTCGACCGAGAGTTCCGCATGCGTGCGTCCGCCCGAATCAACTCGAAGAAGGACACGGTCCAATCGGCTTGGCAACAGCGCCTTAAGGAGCATGGCCGGAGCGTCACTTACAAAAGGAAAGGCGACGGATGGTTCGTGGTGAGCGGCGTGGAAGGCGGAAAGACCTATTACCGCAAACAGTTCGTCAGCCCGGAGCGCATGGCCGAACTCGTCATCACGTATCCCAAATCGCGGGCGTTGGTCTACGACCCCTGGGTGACCGAGATCGAAAAGAGTTTCGTCACGTACCGCGCGTCCGATAGCGCTCAGGCTTCCAGCAGCACCGAGCCCCCGACCGTTGTTACGACGGCGCCCGCGGTCAACGAGACGCGCGAACTGCCGAATGTGATCGGCCGCAGCTACGCCGATGCAGCCAATGTGTTGACCGAGTTCAAAGTTGAGCGCGTCGAAGTGGCGAGCGCCGCTCCGACCGGCGAAGTACTCGCGCAGGATCCTGCCCCAGGCAGCTCTTTGCCGCCGGGAAGCCCGATCGCGCTTGCGGGTGTCCGATGGTTCGCTTGCGAGTGCTGCGGCGGCGGTGCCTGCGCCGTCCGCGGCTTCTGTGGCCGCCGCTTCGCAGCTCGAGCCTTCGACGGCGCCCGTGCAAAACGATCGGGTGGCGGGTGCGTTTATCAGCAAGGCCGCGAGCAACGTCGTGGCCGCGCTGATCGGCGGTGTATTGCTCGGCTTGCTGCTCGGTGCCGTGCTTATGCGTCGAACGCTTCTAGCGCGCAGTCGCGCCATCGAAACAGCGCCTGCAGAACACGTGGATATTGCGCCGGCTGCAATCGACAGCCAGGCGGCTACCGAAGTCCACAGAGTCGCGGCGATCGAGCCGCCTGCCGAAGTCCACAATTACGCTCGGCTCGAGCCGGGCGAAACAACAATCAAGTTCACCGAGCTGGCTGCGAAGAAGCAGCGATCGAATATTCAAAGGATCGAGTATGCGTAGCAGCATCAAGCCGCCTTCGCCGCTCGAAATTTCGGACGATGACGTTCTCGTCGTTTGAACCAACAAGCCGAGGTCCACAGATCGCTGCGATCGAGCCGCCTGCCGAAGTCAGATTTACCGCTTGGCTCGCACCGGGCGAAGCAACAATCAAATTCGCCGACCTGCTGGAGGAAGAAGAAGCAGCATCGCGTATTCAAGGAAGAGTACGCGGAATAGCTTCAGCTGCGTCCTTCGCTCGGATTTTCGGACGATAGACGTTGCGCGGCAACTGCCGGACGTGAAACCACAAGAAATACTTGACCACAACGACAGCGGTGCTCTTTGGCCGGTCCGTGATGGCCCTGCGTTCAGCGATCTGCAATCCGCCTACGGTATCGCGCTCGCCGTTCGGCGTCTACGCATCGCACGCGGTGAAGTTCCGGTGGGTTACAAGGTCGGCTTCACGAACCGCACCATCTGGTCCCGCTATAACGTGTACGCACCCATCTGGGGTTTCGTTTGGAACACGACGATCTCCTATTGCGAGGGTGCGGGCAACGTGCCGCTTGCTCATGTGTGCCAACCGCGCATTGAACCCGAAGCGGTGTTCGGCTTCAGGGCGATGCCGCGGCGCCCTGCCACGCTCGACGACCTGTTCAATGCGCTGGATTGGGTGGCACCGGGTTTCGAGATCGTCCAGTCACACTCGCCAGGCTGGAAGTTCATTGCACCGGAAACGGTGGCAGACGGCGGTTTGCACGGCCGACTGCTCGTCGGGCCAAAGACACCGATCGCCAAACTGGCACGCGACAGCGAGCAACTTCATCGAACTTTGGCGAGCGCCCGTGTCCGTCTGCAAAGAAACGGCGCACTTGTGGAGGAAGGCTCAGGCGCTAATGTGCTGGATAGTCCATTGCATGCGTTGCTGCACTTCGTGACGGAGTTGCGATCGTGCCCGGGTGCGCCTGACCTGGCTGCCAATGACGTGGTTACAACGGGCACTTGGACAGACGCCTGGCCAGTGGCCACCGGAGAAAGGTGGAGCGCGCAATTCAACGCGTTGCCTGCGCTTGAGATCAGCTTCGAGTAAGAACTGTTGCGCACCGCTCGCTGCTTACATACTCTTGCTCGCTTCAGGTTGCTAATGACGGTCCGAGTTGAACGGCGCAGGCGCATTCGTCCTCCGATCTTCTAAAACTCTCGAGGAGCTGGCGATGTCAGCTTCTTTGCCGATAGCCGAACTTCATGCGCAATAAGCTGAGCAACCTTAATCGACGGACTGCACCGGGACGGCGACCGCCTAGCCCGAGATAGCTTTCGACCACGCGTCGATCGTTGCGCGAGCTCGCGCGCCGGACCTTCGAGCGCAATCTCGCCCGTTTCGAGCACGTAGGCGTAATCAGCCGTCTGCAGCGCGGCGCGCGCATTCTGCTCGACCAGCAGAATCGCGACGCCGCGCCGCTTAGCTCGACGATGATGTGAAAGATCTCGCGCACGATCAGCGGCGCGAGGCCAAGCGACGGCTCATCGAGCATCAGCAGTTTCGGCCTGCCATTAACGCGCGCCCGACGGCGAGCATCTGCCGCTCGCCGCCCGACAAGGTGCCCGCCAGTTGCAAGCGCCGATCTCGCAAGCGCGGAAAAAGTACGAACACTTCTTCATCGTCTGCGCTTGATCACGCTGGCCCGAGCGATAGCGACTGAACGCGCCGAGCAGCAGGTTGTCGGCCACGCTCATTTCGCCGAACAGCTCACGCCGCTCCGGCACCAGCGTCATGCCGCGCGCGACCATCGCTCGATCGATGCATCGGCGGCACTAAACGCCTCCGCGCGAATCGAATCGCGCCACGAGCGCCCCGTTGATAGGCAGCGCCCCCATGATCGCGGCAAGCAGCGTCGTCTTTCCCGCGCCATTGGGTCCGATCACTGTAACGATTGGCCCTGTGCCGACGGTCAGGCTGCGTTGGCATCGCCGCCACCTTGCCGTACGCGACCGACAAGTCCCTGCACCTGGAGAAGCTGCGTTCACTCACGCACTGCCTCATCCTGTCTCGATCGACTCCACCCAGGTATGCCTCGATCACGCGCGGATCGCGCTGCACTTCGACCGGCGTGCCTTCGGCGATCTTCTGACCGAAATCCATGACATAGACGCGGTCCGCAAGGCCCATCACAAAGTCCATGTCGTGCTCGACGAGCAGTATGCCAACCCCTTCATCACGCAGCTTGCGCAACAGCTCCGCCAGCGCCGCTTTTCGAGATAGCGCAGACCGGCCGCAGGCTCGTCGAGCAGCAATAGGCAGGGTCGGATGCGAGCGCGCGCGCAATTTCGAGCGTCCGCTGCTTGCCGAGAGGCAGCGAGCCGGCTGCATCGACGATTGCTCGGAAAGCCCGACGCGCTCAATTTGCCGAGCCGCTTCGGCCAGTGATTTCGATTCGTTGCGACGATCAAGTCGCCATGCGCCGGCGACGACGCCGGCCACCAAGCCCGGATACTCACGACGATGGGCGCCGATCGCGACGTTGTCGATCACGCTCATCTGCGGAACAACCGCACATGCTGAAACGTACGGCTAACCCCATTTTTGCGATATCGCGCGACGCCAAGCCGGCGATGCTGCGGCCGCGAAATCGAAATCGCTCCCGATGTTGCATCGAGTACGCCGGAGACCACGTTGAACACCGTGCTCTTGCCGGCACCGTTCGGCCCAATTAACGCGACGATTTCGCCGGAGCATGCGTTCAGCGTCATTTGATCGACCGCGACCAGGCCGCCGAACCGTTTGGTGACGCTTTCAATCGAGCAGCATCTCGCGGTGCGACGGCGTACGGTTCGCGCGCGAGCGAAGGTTGCCGACAGGGCCTATCCTCCGGCTCACGCGCGAGCCGCGTCCGGTGCGACCCGCTCTCAGCGCCGGCCACAGTCCGTCGGGCGCGCGCTGCAGGATCACGATCATCAGCACGCCGAACACGATCGTCTCGTAGTTTCCCGCCTGACCAACGATCTGCGGAAGCCAGTCACGCAGCCATTGATTCGACACGGTAATCACCGAAGACCCGAGGACCAGTGCGCCCCACACGAAACTCGCCCCGCCGACGACCGCCATGAAGAGGTACTCGATCCCCGCGTGCAACGAAAACGGCGTCGGATTCACAAAGCGCTGCATGTGTGCGTAAACCATCCTGATGCACACGCCATCATTGCCGCGACACGAAACGATCATGCGCGACGCCCATGTGTTCACACCCATCGATTCGGCCATCACGCGGCCACCCTTTAACGCGCGGATTGCACGGCCCTCACGCGAGTCGAGCAGATTGCGAGTCGTCAGTACCGCCGCGAGCAGGAACGCCCAGATCAAATAGAAAATGTCGCGCCCGGATTCGAGCGACTCGCCGAACATGGAGATGGGGGCAAACCGCCGCGGCCGGTGTGTCCGCCGAGCGTCTCCGATGTGCCGAACAGAAAATACAGGCTGATTCCCCAGGCGATTGTCCCGAGTGGCAGGTAGTGCCCGGACAATCGCAGCGTGATCAGACCCAGCGTCGTGGCAACCGCCACGTCAGCAACAGCCCTGCGATCAGCGCGAGCCAGGGCGACGCACCCGAGCCACGCGAGCGCACCCGGCAACGCTGTCGATGTCGTCAGCACCGCCGTCGTATACGCGCCCAGTCCAACGAATGCCGCCTGGCCGAACGAAGTCAGTCCGCTGACACCGGTCAGCAGCACCAAGCCCAAGTGACCAACGCAGCGAGGCCGATGTAGTTGAGCAGTGTGATCGAGAACTCGGACAGCACGAGCGGTGCAGCGAGCAGGCCGAGGCCAGCGCAGCGACAACCATGCGATTTTTCGACCTGCAGCTTCATTCGTCGTCTTCGACGTGATGGGTGCGCAGCGAACGCCACAGCAGCACCGGAATGATCAGCGTGAAGACGATCACTTCCTTGTACGAACTGGCCCAGAACGATGAGAACGATTCGATCAACCCCACCAGCAGCGCGCCGACTGCAGCGACGGATAGCTCGCGAGGCCACCGATAATCGCGGCGACGAATCCTTTCAGCCCGATCAGAAAACCGGTGTCGTAGTAGATCGTCGTGATCGGAGCGATCAGGATGCCGGACACCGCACCGATCAGCGCGCATAGAAAGAACGACAGCTTGCCGGCGAACTCTGTCGGAATGCCCATCAAGCGCGCGCCGAGACGATTGATTGCAGTGCACGCAATGCTTTGCCGTACACGGTACGGTCGAACAGCACGCTGAACGCCACGATCAACAGCAGCGAGCAGCCGATCACCCACAGCGACTGAGCGCTCGCGGTCAGCGTTCCGAGCGTTACGGTGCCGTCCGAAAATGCTGGCGTGCGGGAGCCCTCGGCGCCGAACACCAGCAAGCCAAGCCCAACCATCACGACGTGCACCGCTACCGAGACGATCAGCAGCATCAGTACGGACGCTTCGGCAAGCGGCTGATACGCAAGCCGGTACACCATTGGCCCCATTGGCACGATGATCGCCAGTGCAAGCGCAACCTGTGCCGCCATCGGCCAGGCCTGCAACGGAACAAGCTTCAGCAGCGCGAAAACGCCACGGATAGACGACATTCCACGCGAGCATTGACGGACTTCGTTGCCAGCGCCGCTTGCGCGCAGCGGTGATCAGTTCCGCGCACGCGACCAAGGCTCCGGCAATCATCAGCAGGATTACGGTTCCGGAAGCCTTCCGCTTGCAGCGCGACCAGTGTCAGCGCGCCGTAAGCAACGAATTCGCCCTGCGGTATAAAGATCACCCGCGTGACCGAGAAAGCAAGGACCAGCGCGAGCGCCAGCAACGCATAGATCGCGCCGTTGGTAATGCCGTCCTGTGCGAGAAGCAGCGCGATGTCTAGATTCATGAAAAAAAGCCGCGACTTGTTCCGCGGCCTCAGTCGATCACCGGCCTCGGTCGCGGTTCTACTTCTGCATCACCCACTTGCCATCAACTATCTGAATCATCACTGCGGCGCGCTGATCCAACCCCAGATGATCGTTGGCGCTCATGTTGAAGATGCCGTGCGCGCCCGCGGCGTTCTTGACGCCTTCGAGCGCGTCGCGCAGCGCTGCGCGAAATCTCCTTGGTGCCGGGCTGGCCTTTCTTCAAAGCGACAGGGATCGCCTGTTGCAGCAGCACGCCGGTATCCCACGCGTGTGCGCCGAAAGTCGACACGCTTCCTTTGCCTTGCGCACCTTCGTACGCGGTGACATATGCCATCGCGCTTTTTTTCACTGGATGATCATTCGGCAATTGTTCGGTGACGAGCACCGGACCGGCCGGCAGATAAGTGCCTTCGCAATCCTTGCCGCATACCCGCAGGAAGTCATTGTTGGCCACACCGTGGGTTTGATAAATCTTGCCGCCGTAACCGCGTTCTTTCAGCGCTTTCTGCGGCAGCGCGGCCGGCGTCCCGGAGCCGGCAATCAAAATTGCATCGGGCTTCGCACTGACGAGTTTCAGCACCTGGCCGGTAACCGATGTGTCAGCACGCTGATAGCGCTCATTGCCGACAACTTTCAGTCCCCGTGTCTCCGAAATCTTCGAAAACTCGTTCCACCAACCCTCACCGTACGCGTCGGCAAATCCAATGAAGCCGACCGTCTTGATACCTTGCCCAAGCATGTGCGCAACGATCACGAGCGCCATCTGCTGGTCGTTCTGCGGCGTCTTGAAGACCCAGCGACGCTTGGCATCAACGGGCTCAACAATGCGGCTCGACGCGGCCATTGAAATCATCGGTGTCTCGCTTTCAGATGCCACGTCGATCATGGCCAGCGAGTTTGGCGTTACGTCGAACCCACCAGAACATCGACCTTGTCTTCGCTGATCAACTTGCGTGCGTTGCGCACTGCCGTCGTGGTATCGGACGCGTCGTCGAGCACGATGTAGTTGACCTTCTTGCCGCCGATTGTCTGCGGCAACAGCGGGAAAGTGTTGCGCTCGGGAATTCCAAGCGACGCCGCAGGTCCGGTCGCTGAAACCGTGACGCCGACCTTGATGTCTTGTGCGAGCGATGCCCCGGCAACACGACGCCGACGGTCGTTGCCGCCAACAGTTTGAGTGTGAATTTCATTTCGTCTCCTAGTTGTTATTCGTAAACGTATCATCTAAGCAAAATCAAACCTTTTCAACAAGCAGGGCGATACCCTGCCCTACGCCGATACACATCGTGGCAATTGCGTATCGCCCGCCGGTGCGTTGCAGTTCGCGCGCCGCAGTAAGGACAAGGCGTGCGCCCGAGGCCCCGAGCGGATGACCCGACGCGATCGCGCCGCCGTTGGATTGACGTGCTCGCGTCGTCCGGCAACCCCAACTGGCGCGTAACCGCGAGCGCCTGCGCTGCAAATGCCTCGTTCAATTCGATGACGTCGATGTCGGAAATCTTGAGTTTGAAGCGGGCAAGCAGCTTCTGGGTTGCCGGCGCCGGTCCGATGCCCATAATGCGCGGCGGCACTCCGGCCGGCGATGCCGTGCAGCCGCGCGACCGGCCGCAGACCATGCTTGCGCACCGCTGATTCGCTGCCAATCAATAGCGCTACCGAACCATCGTTGATGCCCGGCGCATTGCCGCAGTCACGGTGCCGTCCGGCCTCACAACCCCCTTGAGCTTCGCCAGTGCCTCGAGTGTCGTCTCGCGTGGGTGCTCATCCTTGCTGATGACTGCTTCGCCTTTCTTGGCCGCGACGGTCACCGGAGCGATCTCATCGTCGAAAAAGCCGCTCTTATCGCTCGCGAAAAGCGCTGCTGGGAGCGCAACGCAAATGCATCCTGATCGGCGCGCGCAACGTCAAAATCTTTTGCAACGTTTTCCGCCGTTTCGGGCATCGAGTCGATGCCGTGCTGCGCCTTCATCTGCGCGTTTACGAAACGCCAGCCCAACGTCGTGTCGAAAACCGAATTGGTGCGCGAGAAAGCCGAATCTGCTTTGGGCATTACAAAAGGCGCGCGCGACATTCCCTCGACGCCCCCGGCAATCATCAGTCGGCTTCGCCAGATCGGATCGCGCGAGCACAGATTCCCACTGCGTCCATGCTCGATCCACACAATCGATTGATGGTCGCGGCGGGTACCGGTCAGGCAGTCCCGCCAGCAACACAGCCATGCGCGCGATGTTGCGGTTGTCTTCCCCCGCCTGGTTTGCACAGCCGTAGTAAACGTCATCGACGGCGCCCCAATCGAGTTGCGGGTGGCGCGCCATCAACGCTTTCAGCGGATGTGCGGCAAGATCATCCACCCGCACGCTCGATAGCGCGCCGCCGTAGCGGCCAAATGGCGTGCGAAGCCCATCACACAAAAAACATCGTTCATGCCCGCGCCTCCAGCTGCGCAGCCGATGCGCGAGTTTGACCCGACGTACCGGCGTGTGTGCGGGCGCGCGAACGCGAGCGACCCCGCCCAGAAACAAATCAGCGACCACCGGGGCCATCTCGGCGTACGTCAGCGGGCCGCGATCTTTGAACCACATGAAGGTCCAGTTGATCATTCCAAACAGAATCATCGTCAATGGCTTTATAAGCGCTTTGCGATCTGTCTGCGGCGCGATCCGGGCAATCACTTCTGCATAACCCTGCACGACTTTGCGCTCCTTCTTTAGCACGCGAGCTCTGTAGGCTCGCTGCAAATATTTGACGTCCTGCACCAACACCCGGTGCCGCGCGGCCGAATGCTCGTACTCTGCCATGAAGAGTTCGATCAGCCGCCGCAGGTGCATGGCGGGAACAACGCTTCACCTTTCACGCCCTCAATAATGTCCTGCAACCGTCCTATGTAACTTTCGGTGATGTCGGCCAGCAGATCTTCCTTGTCGCGATAGTAGTGATACATCAATGCCTTCGAAACGCCACATGCGCGCGCAACGTCGGCAATCGATGCGGCGGCGTAACCCTTGTCGGCAAATTCGCGCGCCGCAGCGTCGCGATCGCTGCTCGCTGCCGTATCGAAACTGCCGCTTTAGTACGCGCCACTCTTAGCGTGCGTCGTAGGAGATCACGACGCGCTCCGTAAGCGGGTACGACTGGCACGTCAGCACGTAGCCGGCCGCTACCTCGTGCGGCTCGAGCGCATAGTTTTTCGCCATCCTGACCTCCCTTCAAGAACTTTTGCTCGGCAGGTGCTGCACATTCCGCCCTTGCACGAGAAGGGCAAGTCGATGCCGGCTTCACGTCCTGCGTCGAGGATGGACTGCTGACCAGGATTGAAATCGATTGATCGCCGCACGCCGTCAATTAGCAACTCGATATGCGACTGCGCGGCGTCGGCGTGATCGATTGGTTGTGCCGGCCCGGCCGCAATGCCGAATCGCTCGACGTGCACATGTGCGCGCGGGAACTCCAGCGGCGAGCAGAGCCACCTCGACCTCGTCAATCATCGTCAACGGGCCGCAGACAAACGCCTCGTCGATCGTTTCGGCAGGCAGCAGCGAATCGAGGAACTCTCTGACTTTCGCAGCGTCGATTCTGCCGTTGAAAGATCGACCTCCTGCGTCTCGCGCGAAAAAACGTTGTACAGACTGAAACGAGTCAGGTAACGGTCTTTTAAATCCTCCAGCGCTTCGTGAAACATCACTGATGACTGGCGTCGATTGCCGTAGACCAGCGTA